>NZ_LGEB01000053.1:0-581766 GCF_001279555.1 Micromonospora sp. NRRL B-16802
GGACCGGGACAGGGCCGGGGGTGTAGCTCGGCGGGACCGGGCGGAGCTGGGCGGGACCGGGCGGAGCTGGGCGGGACCGGGCGGAGCTGGGCGGGACCGGGAGTCGATCTGGGCGGCCGGGGACGAGGGCAAGCCGGGCCTGGGACGAGTTGTGGGCTGGGCTGGGCTGGGTTTGCCGGGCAGGCCGTGCCCAATCTCTCTTGTATCGGGGAGACTGGGGTGGCCGTAGGCTGGCGCAGGTGACGAGCACCGATGTCGACCCGCTGGTGGCCCGGATGCGGCCGTTCGGCACGACGATCTTCGCTGAGATGTCCGCTCTCGCCGTGCGTACCGGGGCAGTCAATCTGGGCCAGGGCTTCCCGGACACCGACGGCCCACCGGAGATGCTGGCCGCCGCTGCTGAGGCGCTCCGCACCGGGCAGAACCAGTACCCGCCCGGTCCGGGAATCCCCGCCCTCCGTGCGGCGGTCGCGGCCCACCAGCGGCGGTTCCACGATCTGGAGTACGACCCCGACGGCGAGATCGTGATCACGGCGGGCGCGACGGAGGCGGTGGCGGCGAGCATCCTCGCTCTCTGCGAGCCGGGCGACGAGGTGGTGTGCTTCGAGCCGTACTACGACTCGTACGCCGCATCGATCGCCCTGGCCGGCGCGGTCCGGCGGCCGGTCACGTTGCGTCCCGTCGACGGCGGCCGGTACGCCTTCGACCCGGCGGCGCTGCGCGCGGCGTTCGGCCCGCGCACCCGCCTCGTGCTGCTCAACTCGCCGCACAACCCGACCGGCAAGGTGTTCACGCCGGCCGAGCTGGCGCTTGTCGCCGAGCTGTGCCAGGAGTTCGACGCGTACGCGGTCACCGACGAGGTGTACGAGCACCTGGTGTTCAGCGACGCGTCGAGCGCACACGTGCCGCTGGCCACCCTGCCGGGGATGCGCGAGCGGACGTTGCGGATCTCCTCGGCCGGCAAGACCTTCTCCTGCACGGGCTGGAAGGTCGGCTGGGCCAGTGGTCCGGCCGCCCTCGTGTCGGCCGTGCTGCGGGTGAAGCAGTTCCTCACCTTCGTGAACGCCTCCCCGCTGCAACCGGCCGTCGCCGTGGCCCTGGCGCTTCCGGACGACTACTTCACCGGCTTCCGCGACGGGCTCCAACAGCAACGTGACCAACTCGTGGGTGGCCTGACCGACGCCGGGTTCGAGGTGCTGGTGCCGGAGGGGACGTACTTCGTCACCGCCGACATCACGCCGCTCGGCGGCTCGGACGGGGTGGAGTTCTGCCGATCGCTGCCGGAGCGCTGTGGCGTGGTGGCGGTGCCGACGCAGGTCTTCTACGACGACGTCGAGGCAGGCCGGCGGCTGGTGCGGTTCGCCTTCTGCAAGCGTCCGGAGGTGCTGACCGAGGCGGTCAACCGGCTACGCGCGCTGACCCCGGCCCGCTGACCCGAACCAGCTCGGCCAGCCCTGAATCAGCCCAGCCAGGCCGAACCAGCCGGCCAGCCCAGGCCGAGCCAGCCCAGGCCGAGCCAGGCCAGGCCAGGCCGAGCCAGGCCGAGCCAGGCCAGGCCAGGCCGAGCCAGCCCAGGCCGAGCCAGCCCAGGCCGAGCCAGCCCAGGCCGAGCCAGCCCAGGCCGAGCCAGCCCAGGCCGAGCCAGCCCAGGCCGAGAACGGGCCGGCCGGGGCACGGCCGTGGGTGCGCTCCTAGCTAGCGGGGCTGGCGGTGCGGACGAGATCCGCGATGCGCTCGGCCACGGACCGCGCCGTCGCCTCGGTGGCCGCCTCGACCATGACGCGGACCAGCGGCTCGGTGCCCGAGGGGCGCAGCAGCACCCGACCGGTCTCGCCCAGCTGCGCCTCGGCCCGTTCGACCTCGGCGCGGACGGCCGGCGCGTTGGCGCCGACGGTCCGGTCGCCGACGGGCACGTTGATGAGCACCTGGGGCAGCTTGGTGATCACGGACGCCAGTTCGGCAAGGGACTGGCCGGTGGCTGCCATGCGGGCCATCAGGTGCAGACCGGTGAGGACGCCGTCGCCCGTGGTGGCGTGCGCGGGCATGACGATGTGCCCGCTCTGCTCGCCGCCGAGCGCCAGGCCGGAGGCGCGTAGCTCCTCCAGGACGTACCGGTCGCCGACCTTGGTCTCGATCAGCCGGATGCCCTGCGCGGACATCGCGAGTCGCAGGCCGAGGTTGCTCATCACGGTGGCCACCAGGGTGTCCTGGGTGAGCGTGCCGGCCTCCCGCATGGCAAGCGCGAGGATCGCCATCACCTGGTCGCCGTCGACCTCGTCACCGTCGGCGGTGACCGCCAGGCAGCGGTCGGCGTCGCCGTCGTGGGCGATGCCCAGGTGGGCGCCGTGCTCGACAACGGCTTCGCGCAGCGCCTCGATGTGGTTGGAGCCGCAGTCGTCGTTGATGTTGAGCCCGTCGGGCTCGGCGTGGATGGCGATGACCTCGGCGCCGGCCTCCCGGTAGGCGACGGGGGCGACCTCGGCGGCGGCGCCGTTTGCGCAGTCGACGACGACCTTGATCCCGTCGAGCCGGTGCGGCAGGGTGCCGACCAGGTGTTGGACGTAGTGGTCCGCTCCGTCGAGCAGGTCGTGCACGCGACCGACGCCGGCGCCTGTCGGCCGGTCCCAGGCGGTGGTGGCGTTCGTCTCGACGGCCGCCTCGATCCGCATCTCGATCTCGTCGGGCAACTTGTGGCCACCGGCGGCGAAGAGCTTGATGCCGTTGTCCGGCATCGGGTTGTGTGACGCGGACAGCATCACCCCGAGGTCGGCCTTGGCCTCGGCGGTGAGGAACGCCACGGCCGGGGTGGGCAGCACGCCCACCCGCACCACGTTCGCGCCGGCACTGGTGAGCCCTGCCACGACGGCGGCTTCCAGCATCTCGCCGCTGGCCCGGGTGTCGCGGCCGACGACGGCGAGCGGCGGATGGCTGCGATCCGTCTCGGCGAGCGTGTGCGCAGCGGCCACGGCGAGCGCGAGCGCCAACTCGGGTGTGAGATCCGCGTTCGCCCGCCCGCGTACGCCGTCCGTGCCGAACAACCGACCCATACCCGCCAACCTCCGATGAGCACTGCTGATGAGGAGAAAGCGGAACGGCCGGTCCACCTCCCCCGTTTCGAGGGGAGGCGGACCGGCCGTCCGTCAGAAGTACAACGCGCTGGGAAAGATCAGCGCTTCGAGTACTGGGGAGCCTTACGGGCCTTCTTGAGGCCGTACTTCTTGCTCTCCTTGACCCGGGCGTCCCGGGTGAGGAAGCCGGCCTTCTTGAGGGCCGGGCGGTCGTCGGGCTCGT
This sequence comes from Micromonospora sp. NRRL B-16802, assembly GCF_001279555.1. NCBI lineage: Bacteria > Bacillati > Actinomycetota > Actinomycetes > Micromonosporales > Micromonosporaceae > Micromonospora > Micromonospora sp. NRRL B-16802. The sequence goes on from NZ_LGEB01000053.1 coordinate 3,292, forward strand.
TGATGATCAACGCGCGGGCGATGCCCAGCCGGAGCGCACCGGCCTGGCCGGTGGTGCCGCCGCCACGCAGGTTGGCGATGACGTCGAACTGCTCGAGCTTCTCGGCGGTGACCAGCGGGTCCTTGATGAGCTGCTGGTGCACCTTGCTCGGGAAGTACGCCTCGAGGTCCTGGCCGTTGCACGTGATCTTGCCGGTGCCCGGGACGATACGGACCCGGACGATGGCCTCCTTGCGGCGGCCCACGGTCTGGATCGGCCGGTCACCACGAGGCGCGCGGGCGACGGGCGCCGGCGCCTCGGTGGCCTCAGGGGCTTCCGGGGCGACCTCGGTCTCGGTGATGTCGGTCATGCTGCTTCCTTCGCCCGCGCTCACTGCGCGATCTGCTTGATCTCGAACGGCACCGGCTGCTGCGCGAGGTGCGGGTGCTCGGCACCGGCGTAGACCTTCAGCTTCTTGATCAGCTGACGGCCGAGCTTGTTGTGCGGGAGCATTCCCTTCACAGCGAGCTCGATGGCCCGCTCCGGGCGCTTGGTCAGCAGCTCGTCGTAGCCGATCTGCTTCAGGCCACCCGGGTAACCGGAGTGGCGGTAAGCGACCTTGGTCTGGCGCTTGTTGCCGGTCAGCGCAACCTTGCCCGCGTTCACGATGACGACGAAGTCGCCCGTGTCGACGTGCGGCGCGAAAGTCGGCTTGTGCTTACCACGCAGCAACGTGGCGGCGTGGGTGGCCAGGCGGCCCAGCACGACATCAGAGGCGTCGATGACGTGCCACTGACGCTCGATCTCACCCGGCTTCGGGCTGTACGTACGCACAGGTCTACCTTGTCTCGTCGTCGGTCTGGGGTCGCGCGCCGAGGTGACCAGATCTTGCAGGCCGGACCAGCGCGCACGAACGACCAAGCGTACCTGATAGGGCACGCCTCTGGATGTCGTACAACAGCAGGCAACGATACCCGGCGCCCCGTCCGCAGGTCAAAACGGGGGTGCGGTCCCGCGCGCCGACGCGCCGGCCGTGGTTCAGCTCACACTCCGGCGAGCTGCCCGGCACGTGGACGACGGTAGACGACCCAGGTGACTGCGAAACAGAGCGCGTACCAGCCGATGAAGACCAGGTAGGCGGCGTCGGCGTTGCCGGAGCCGAGGAACGACTGGCGGAACGAGATGTTGACGAGCACCCCACCGGAGGCGCCGACGGCACCGGCGATGCCGATCAGCGAGCCGGTCATCCGCCGCGCCCACCGTGCCGCGGCCTCCGGGTCGCGCCCGGCTACCACCGCGTCCGCAGCCCGGGCCCGGAAGATCGCCGGGATCATCTTGTAGGTGGAGCCGTTGCCGATGCCGGAGAACACGAAGAGGGCGATGAACCCGGTCAGGTAGAGCCCGAAGGAGCGTTCCCGGGCCGCGTACAGCACGGTGCTGGCGCCGGCTGCCATCGCCACGAAGTTCCAGAAGGTCACCCGAGCGCCGCCCAACCGGTCGGCGAGGTGCCCGCCCAGTGGCCGGATCAGCGAACCCACGAGCGGGCCGAGGAAGGTCAGCCAGGCCGCGTCGACGGGCGTGGGGAACCGCTCGGCGAACTGGAGTTGCAGCACCTGACCGAAGGCGAAGCCGAATCCGATGAACGAGCCGAACGTGCCGACGTACAGCAGGGACATGACCCAGGTGTGCGGATCGCGCGCGGCCTCGCGCAGCGCGCCGGGCTCGTTGCGCGCGCCGGGCACGGTGTCCAACCAGCGGGCCGCCGCCAGCGCGGCCAGCACGATCAGCGGCAGGTAGACCGCCGGGACCAGCCGGGGGTACGCGGCACCGGCGGTCGCGAGGACCGCGAGCCCGACCAACTGCACAGCGGGTACGCCCAGGTTGCCGCCGCCCGCGTTGAGCCCGAGGGCCCGCCCCTTGAGCCGGGACGGGTAGAACAGGTTGATGTTCGCCATCGAGGAGGCGAAGTTGCCGCCGCCGACCCCGGTGAGGCAGGCGAGCACCATGAGCGTGCCGTAGGACACCCCGGGTTCCAGCAGCACCGCCATCGGCACCGTCGGTACGAGCAGCAGCAGTGCGCTGATGATCGTCCAGCGCCGGCCGCCGAAGCGGGCAACCGCCAGCGTGTACGGAAGCCGGAGCACCGCGCCCAGCGCGGCGGGTACGGCGGTGAGCAGGAACTTGCCGGCCGGGTCGATGCCGTACGCGGGGCCGAGGAAGAGCACTGTCACCGACCAGAGGCTCCACACGGAGAAACCGACGTGCTCGGCGAAGATCGACACCCAGAGGTTCCGTCGGGCGATCGGCGCGCCAGTGGTCCGCCAGAATTCGGGGTCCTCGGGTCTCCAGTCGTCGAGCCGGTGCCGGGTCGCGGTGGCGGCCGGTGCGCCGGCGGTGACTGCGGTGCTGGTGAGCGTGCTCACGGCGGCTCCTCCTCGTCGATGTGACAGGGAGGAACGCTAGGAACACCGGATTACCCGGCAGTGCCCGTCGCGGGTCGGCCGGGATACGGGGACCGCACCACGGGGCGACGACGATGGTGAGCGCGGTCAGAGTTGCTGGAGGATGCGCAGCGCGCGGCCGACCCGCAGCATGGTGTCGGTGTCGGCGACGTCCACGCAACTGGTGAACCACTTCTTCATGGGTGACGAGATCCGGTCGGGCATCACCACGTACCGGCCCATGGAGACGGCGAGCGGGGAATCCCGCAGCAGCGACTCCTCGACAACCTCGACGACGATCACGATGGGCACGTCGGTGGAGTTGTAGACGTCTGAGCTGATCACCAGGCCGAGGCGTTCCCGGGCGCCCTCGATGCGCCAGACCTCACCCCTACGCAGCACGCGGCCGTCCGTCGGCGAGGAGGTCGTTGACCATGCCTGCCTCGCGGGCGTCGGCGAGGGCTGCGGACTCCAGGTCGAGGCTGGCGCGGCCCACTGCGGCGGCGTGCGCGGTGAAGACCTCGCGCAGCGCCTTTTCCCGGGCGGCCTGGTCCATCCACGCCGAGAGCGACAGCCCTTCACGCTTGGCGAAGCGTCGAGCGTCCTCGATTGTCTCGTCCGTGAACGACAACGTCACCTTGGCAGTCATGCCGATGAGACTACCCAGCGGTATGACCATCAGTCATCCGCACAACCGGCGGCTTGCCACTGGCGGCCGAAAGGCGCAATTCACCGGGCCCGGCCGCCGAACACAGCGAAGCGCCACTCCTTGAAGAAACAGTCGACGTCGACCAGACCCGCCTCTTCGAGCCACCGGCACTGGTCGGCGGCGGTGGCGGGCCGGTCGTGCCGCATCCGCTCCCGGGAGCCGGCGATCTCGTCGGGAGACGAGCCCAGCTCGGTGATCCGCGCCGTCCACACCTCGTCGTAGCGCCGGTCCAGGGCGGGGGTCGGCCCGGCCACCTGCTCGGCGTTGACGAAGACCCCGCCGGGTGCCAGCGCGGCGGCAGCCCGCCGGTAGAGCCCGCGCTTGCCGTCGTCGTCCAGGTGGTGGATCGCCAGCGCGCTGACCACGGCGTCGTACCGTCCGGCCGGCAGTTCGTCGGCCAGGTCGGCCCGGACGGTCCGGTGCGGCACTGCGCGGGCGCGCAACTGGTCGGCGGCGCGGGACAGCATTGCCGGCGCGGCGTCCACCAGGGTCAGCCGCACTCCCGGCACCGCGGCGGCGAGCAGGAGCGAGAGCAGGCCGGTGCCGGCGCCCAGGTCCAACACCTCTGGGGTACGGCCGGCGGCCAGCGCGGCGCGCAATGGTGGCGCGGCCACCTGGACGGCGGTGCCGTAGAAGGCATCGAAGCAGGGCACCAGCCTGCGGCGCGCCTCGTCGTAGGTGCCGGCCACCGCGTCGAACGCTTCTGCCACACTCATCGCGTCTCCCAGCTTTTGAGACAACTTTCCCAAATAATAGGCTTCCCGAGGTCGGTTCGCGTACCCATTACCGCAACGTGGGACACCCGCCGAACACCTTCCGTGGGGCGGCCGGCAGGTCGGCGGTCAGGACCCAGCCGTCACGTCCGATGCCCCCGTGCGGTGTGAGCCGTACTTGACAGGACCGAAACAGAAGGGACGCCGACGCGAAACCGCCCGGCGGCACGCTTTCCCGACATGACAGACGGTGCATGGTCGGCAACTCGACCGGGGCGGACGCCCCGGGAGGCAGCCACACACTGCCCGTACTGCGCACTCCAGTGTGGGATGACACTGCAGGAGGACGACGACGGAGTGACGGTGCTCCCCCGCCAGTTCCCCACCAACCGGGGCGGCCTCTGCCAGAAGGGCTGGACCGCCGCCGAGCTGCTCGACCATCCGGAGCGGCTGACCAGTCCGCTGCTACGCGACCCGGCCACCGGCGACCTGCGCCCCGCGAGCTGGGACGACGCGCTGGGCCGGATCGTCACCGGCATCCGCGCCATCCAGGCCAGCGCCGGCCGGGACGCCGTCGCCGTCTTCGGCGGCGGTGGGCTCACCAACGAGAAGGCGTACGCGCTGGGAAAGTTCGCCCGCGTCGCGCTGCGCACGCGGCACATCGACTACAACGGACGGTTCTGCATGTCCTCGGCGGCGGCGGCCGGGATGCGCGCCTTCGGCGTGGACAGAGGGCTGCCCTTTCCGCTGGCCGACCTCGGCCGCGCCGACACCCTGCTGCTGGTCGGCGCGAACCCGGCGGAGACCATGCCGCCGCTGATGCGCTGGCTGACCGAGCAGCGACGCGGCGGCGGCCGGCTGATCGTCGTCGACCCCCGGCTCACCGCCACCGCCCGTCAGGCCGACCTGCACCTGCAACCACTGCCCGGCACCGATCTCGCGGTTGCCAACTCGCTGCTGCACATCGTGCTCACCGAGGGCTGGGTCGACAAGGCGTACGTCGCCGACCGCACGGCCGGCTTCGACGCGGTTCGCCGCAGCGTCGCCGCCTGGTGGCCGGCCCGCGCCGAACAACTCTCCGGTGTTCCGGTGGCCGACCTGGAGGCCACCGCCCGCGCGTTGGGCACCGGCGGACGGGTGATCATCCTGACCGCTCGCGGTGCCGAACAGCATGCCAAGGGCGTCGACACTGTCACCGCGTACGTCAATCTGGCCCTCGCCCTCGGTCTGCCCGGCCGGGAGGGCTCCGGGTACGGCTGCCTCACCGGCCAGGGCAACGGCCAGGGCGGGCGTGAGCACGGGCAGAAGGCCGACCAGCTCCCCGGCTACCGGCGGATCGACGACCCGGCGGCCCGGGAGCACGTGGCGGGGGTCTGGGGCGTACCGGCCGACGACCTGCCCGGTCCCGGCGTGCCGGCCCTGCAACTGCTCGACTCCCTCGGTACTCCCGGCGGCCCCCGGGCGCTGCTGGTGTTCGGCTCGAACCCGGTGGTCTCCGCTCCCCGCGCGAGCAGGATCGAGGGCCGACTGCGCGACCTCGACCTGCTTGTCGTCGCCGACCTGCTGCTCTCCGAGACGGCCGCGCTGGCCGACGTGGTGCTGCCCACCGCGCAGTGGGCCGAGGAGGACGGCACCATGACCAACCTGGAGGGTCGGGTCCTGCGCCGGCGCGCGCTGCGTCCACCCCCGCCGGACGTCCGCACCGACCTGGCCATCATCGCCGACCTCGCGGCCCGGCTGTCAGCTGCGGAGGAAACGGGCACCGGCCCGACCGCCGCGGCGACGCGGTTTCCGAGCGACCCGGCCGCCGTGTTCGCCGAGTTACGCCGCGCCTCGGCGGGCGGAACCGCCGACTACGCCGGTATCAGTTGGGAACGGATCGACGCCGCCGACGGCGTCTTCTGGCCCTGCCCCACCGAGGACGGGCCGGACACGCCGCGACTCTTCGCCGACCGGTTCGGCACCCCGGACGGCCGTGCCCGCTTCCATCCCGTGGACCACCGGCCGGCCGCCGAGGAGGTCTGCGACGCGTACCCGCTGCACTTCACCACCGGTCGGGTGCTGGCGCAGTATCAGTCCGGCACCCAGACCCGCAGGGTCGACGCGCTGCGCCGGGCCGCCGGTGAGGCTTTCGTCGAGCTGCACCCCGACCTGGCCGCCCGGTTGGGCATCGACGACGGCGACAGAGTGCGGGTGACCTCGCGCCGAGGTGAGCTGCACGCCCCGGCCCGGCTCAGCCCGGGGATCCGGCCGGACACTGTCTTCGCGCCGTTCCACTGGCCCGGTGCGGCCCGGGCCAACTCGGTGACAAACGACGCGGTGGACCCGATCTCCGGGATGCCCGAGTTCAAGATCTGCGCGGTCCGGGTGGAGAAGGCATGAGCGGCCGCGTCGTGATCGTCGGCAACGGGATGGCCGGTGCCCGTCTCGCGAGCGAACTGCACACCCGTGCGGGCGACCGGAAGGTCACGGTGCTCGGGGCGGAACCGCATCGTGCGTACAACCGGATCATGCTCTCCACCCTGCTGGCGGGTCGGATCGGCGAGCCGGACGTGGAGTTGACCGAGGCCGCCGGGCACGGCATCGACAGGCGTACCGGCGTGCGGGTGACCGCTGTGGACCGGTCGGGCCGCGAGGTCCAGACCGCCGACGGCGAACGCATCTCCTACGACCATCTGGTGCTTGCCACCGGCAGCCGGCCGGTGCTGCCGGCGCTGCCCGGCCTCGACCCGGCCCACCTGCCGGACCGTGTGGTCCCGTTCCGGACCCTTGACGACTGCCGCCGGATCCTCGCCGTGGCCGACGGCGCCGGCACCGCAATCGTGCTCGGCGGTGGGCTGCTCGGCCTGGAGGCCGCCCGAGGGCTCGCCACCCGAGGGTTGGTCACCACAGTGGTGCACCCGAGAGAGCACCTGATGGAACGGCAACTCGACACGGCGGCCAGCGCGGTGCTCGCCGGCACGCTCGCAGGGCTCGGCGTCACAGTCGAGCTCGCGGTGCCGGCGACCGGGGTCGAAGCGGACGCCGACCATGTCCGCCTCGACCTGGCCGACGGCCGGACGCTCACCGCCGACCTGCTGGTGCTCTGCTGCGGTGTACGCCCCGACACCGCCCTCGCGACGGCCGCCGGGCTGACAGTGCGACGCGGCGTGGTGGTGGACGACAGGCTGCGCACCAACGACCGGCGCGTCTCGGCGATCGGCGACTGCGCCGAGCACGACGGTGTACTCACCGGGCTCGTCGCACCCGCCTGGTCGCAGGCCCGGGTGCTCGCCGACGTGCTGACCGGAACCGACCCGCTGGCCCGCTACCGGCCCCGGCCGGTGGTGACCCGACTCAAGGCGGCCGGGATCGACCTGGCGGCCATGGGTGACCCGGTGGGCGTCGGGCCGGGCGAGGTGCTGACCTTCGCCGATCCGGCCCGGGGCACGTACGCGCGGCTGCGGATCCACGACGAGCGGCTTACCGGCGCGATCCTGCTGGGCGACAACCCGGCAGTCGGCACGGTGATCCAGCTCTTCGACCGTGGCCACCCGGTGCCGGCCGACCGGCGGGCGCTGCTGCTGGGCCGAGCGCTCGGCGGCGGCGCCACGGCTCCGGCCGCAACACCTGCGCTCATGCCGGACGCCGCAGTCGTCTGCCAGTGCAACGCCGTCACCAAGGGAACGCTTGTGCGGTGCTGGCGGGCCGGTGCGCGAACTGTCGACGCGGTGGTGGCGTCCACCCGCGCCGGCACCGGATGCGGGGGGTGCCGGGACGCCGTCGCCGGCATCGTCGACTGGCTGTCCCAAGCGGAATCGGTGGAGGTGACGCGATGAGCGGCGGTGACCTGGTCGTCATCGGCAACGGCATGGTGGGGCAACGGTTCGTCGACGCGCTTCGCGCCCGCGATCCCCGGGGGCGCTGGCGGGTGACAGTGCTGGCCGAGGAGCGGCGTCCGGCGTACGACAGGGTGCGGCTCTCGGCGTTCTTCGACGGGGTGGGCGAGGACGAACTCAACGTGCACACCCCGCACGACGGGGTACGGCTGCGTCTCGGCGAGCCGGCCACCGCCATCGACCGTGACCGGCGGGTGGTGACCACCGTCGACGGCGAGTACCCCTATGACGCGCTGGTGCTGGCCACCGGTTCGTACCCGTTCGTGCCTCCGGTGCCCGGCGCCGACCTGCCCGGGGTCTTCGTCTACCGCACCCTTGACGACCTGGCGGCGATCCGGGCGTACGCGCAGGGCCGGCGGGTCGGCGCGGTGATCGGCGGTGGGCTGCTCGGGCTGGAGGCGGCGAACGCCCTGCGACTGCTGGGCCTGAGCACCGACGTTGTCGAGTTCGCGCCCCGCCTCATGCCGGTGCAGGTCGACCAGGCCGGCGCGGCGATGCTCCGCCGGTACGTCGAGGAGTTGGGTGTGCGTACCCACCTCGGGGTGGGCACCACGGCGATCCGGGCCGGGGCGGACGGCGCTGTCGCCGCCCTGGAGCTCTCCGACGGCCGTACTGTCGACGCCGACCTGGTGGTGGTGGCCGCCGGCATCCGACCGCGTGACGAGCTGGCGCGGGCCGCCGACCTGCCACGCGGCCCGCGCGGCGGGGTGCTCGTCGACGCGACCTGCCGCAGCGCCGACGAGCGGATCTGGGCTGTCGGTGAGTGCGCGGCGGTCGACGGCACCTGTCACGGTCTTGTCGCCCCCGGGTACGCGACGGCCGAGGTGGTGGCCGACCGGCTGGTCGGTGGCGCGGCGACATTCCCGGGCGCGGACACCGCCACGAAGCTGAAGCTGCTCGGCGTGGACGTGGCCTCGTTCGGCGACGCGCACGGCACCACCGAGGGCTGCCTGGACGTCACGTTCACCGATCCGGCCACCCGGGTCTACGCGAAGCTGGTCCTGTCCGACGACGCGCACACCCTGCTGGGCGGGGTGCTTGTGGGTGACGCCAGCGCGTACCCGACGTTGCGGGCCAGTGTGGGCGGCCCGCTGCCGGCCGCGCCGCTTGCGTTGCTCGCACCGGACGGCGGCGGCGCGGACGCCGGAGCGCTGCCCGCCACCGCGCAGGTCTGCTCCTGCAACGCGGTGACCCGTGGCGACGTGGACGCCGCAATCGCCGACGGCTGCGCGGACGTGCCAGCGTTGAAGGCGTGCACCAGAGCCGGCACGAGCTGCGGGTCCTGCGTGCCGATGCTCAAGCAACTGCTGGACGCGGCCGGGGTGGCGCAGTCCGCCGCGTTGTGCGAGCACTTCGACGTCGGCCGGCGGGACCTGTTCGAGATCGTTCGGGTACGCGGCATCCGCACGTTCTCCCGGCTGGTCGCCGAGCACGGCCGGGGGCGCGGCTGCGACATCTGCAAGCCGGTGGTGGCGTCGATCCTCGCCTCGCTGGGCAACGGGCACGTGCTCGACGGTGAGCAGGCGTCGTTGCAGGACACGAACGACCACTTCCTTGCCAACCTGCAACGCGACGGCAGCTACTCGGTGGTGCCCCGGATCCCCGGCGGCGAGATCACCCCGGAGAAGCTGATCGTGATCGGTGAGGTCGCCCGGGACTTCCAGCTCTACACGAAGATCACCGGCGGGCAGCGGATCGACCTGTTCGGCGCACGGGTGGAGCAGTTGCCGCTGATCTGGCGGCGACTTGTGGACGCCGGCTTCGAGTCCGGCCACGCGTACGGCAAGGCGCTGCGCACAGTGAAGTCCTGCGTCGGTGAAACCTGGTGCCGGTACGGGGTGCAGGACTCGGTGGGCCTGGCCGTGGCACTGGAGTTGCGTTACCGCGGGCTGCGCGCCCCGCACAAACTCAAGTCGGCGGTGTCCGGCTGCGCCCGCGAGTGCGCCGAGGCGCGCAGCAAGGACTTCGGCATCATCGCCACCGAGACCGGCTGGAACCTCTACGTCGGTGGCAACGGCGGTTTCCGGCCCCGGCACGCCGACCTGTTCGCCACCGACCTGTCGACCGATGAGCTGATCACCCTCATCGACAGGTTCCTCATCTACTACATCCGTACCGCCGACCGGCTGCAACGCACCGCCGGCTGGATCGAGTCGATGGACGGCGGCCTCGACCACCTGCGCTCGGTGATCGTCGACGACTCCCTGGGCCTGTGCGCCGACCTCGACGCGGCGATGGCCCGGCACGTGACCACGTACTCCGACGAGTGGCGCGACGTGCTGAACGACCCGGACCGGCTGCGCCGCTACACCTCCTTCGTCAACGCGCCCGACGTGCCCGACCCGTCGATCACCTTCACGCAGGAACGCGGCCAACCGGTGCCGGCGCACGGTCAGCGCCGGCAGCCGGTGACGCTCGGCCTTCCGGAGGTACGGCGATGAGCCAGCACAGCACACTGGAGTGGACAGTGGTCTGCCCCCTCGACCGGCTGGACCCCGACCGGGGCGTGGCCGCCCTTGTCGACGGCGTTCAGGTCGCCCTCTTCCGCACCGCCGACGGGCTGTTCGCGATCGACAACCGCGATCCGGTGTCCGGCGCGTACGTGCTGTCCCGGGGCATCGTGGGCAGCCGCGCCGGGGTGCCGACTGTCGCCTCGCCGCTGCACAAGCAGGTGTACGACCTGCGCAGCGGCGCCTGCCTCGATCTGCCCGGGGTGGCCGTGACCCGGCACGACGCTCGCTGCCGTGACGGGCTGGTCGAGGTGCGGCTGCGACGGGAGGACTGATGCGGGAGGAACTGGCCGGCTTCACGATCGGAGTGACCGCCGACCGGCGGCGCGACGAGTTGGCCGCGCTGCTCGAACGTCGGGGCGCCCGGGTGGTGCTCGCCCCGGCGCTGCGGATCGTTCCGCTGTCCGACGACACCGAGTTGCGCGAGGCGACGCGCGCCTGCCTGGACCAGCCGCCGGACATCCTGATGGCCAACACCGGGATCGGCATGCGCGGGTGGTTGGAGGCGGCCGAAGGTTGGGGGCTGGCGGAGCCGCTGCGCTCGGTGCTGGGCCGCTCGTACGTGGTGGCGCGGGGCCCGAAGGCACGTGGCGCGATCCGGGCGGCAGGGCTGCACGACCAGTGGTCACCGGATTCGGAGAGCTGCGACGAGGTGGTCGACCACCTGCGTCGGCGCGGTGTGGCCGGGCAGGTGATCGCCATGCAGTTGCACGGGGAGCGCCAGCCGGAGTGCACACTCGCGCTGGAGGCGGCCGGCGCCACTGTGATCGAGGTTCCGGTCTACCGCTGGGCGCCGCCCACCGACCTGGCGCCGCTGCACCGGCTCATCGACCTGATCGCCGGCCGGCTTGTGGACGCGGTGACGTTCACTTCGGCGCCTGCGGCCGAGGCGCTGCTGCGGGCGGCCGGCGACCGTACCGACGCGGTGGTGTCCGCGTTCCGCAGCGACGTGCTCGCCAGCTGCGTCGGCGCGGTGACCGCCGAACCCCTGCTGCGGCACGGGGTGCCGGTGAGCGCGCCGGGACGGGCCCGGCTGGGCGCGCTGGTGCGGACAATCGTCGACGAGCTGCCCCGCCGGACCGTCACGTTCAAGGCCGGCGGTCACCTGCTCACCCTGCGCGGGCACGCAGCGGTGATCGACGGCGAGCTGCGTCCCCTGGCGCCCGCGCCGATGGCGGTGCTGCGGGCGCTGGCCCAGTCCCCCGGACGGGTGCTGTCGCGTACGGCGCTGCTGCGGACCCTGCCCCGGGGCGCGGACGAGCACGCCGTGGAGATGGCGGTGGCCCGGCTGCGGGCCGGCCTGCGCGCGCCACGTGTGGTGCAGACAGTGGTCAAACGCGGCTACCGGCTCCGGGTCGACTGAGCTGTCCGGCCGGCCGGTGTACGCCGGCCGGCCGGGACTTCTCAGCCGACCGGCGTGGGGAACCCGCGGCCGTGCTCGGCCTGCAACCGGAGCATGGCGTGCTCGACAACGGTCACCAGCACCTGCTTGACCGAGTCCCGGTGCCGGGCGTCGGTCATCACCAGCGGCACCTGCGGCGAGATGGCCAACGCCTCGCGGACCTCGTCCAGCTCGTACTGGGGAGCGCCGTCGAAGTGGTTGAGCGCCACCACGTACGGCAGGTTGCGGTTCTCGAAGTAGTCGAGCGGGGCGAACGCGTCGGTGATCCGCCGGGTGTCCACGAGCACCGCGGCACCCACCGCACCCCGGATGATCTCGTCCCACATGAACCAGAAGCGGGTCTGACCCGGTGTACCGAAGAGGTACAGGATCAGGTCCTGGGCCATCGTGATACGGCCGAAGTCCATGGCGACCGTTGTGGTCTCCTTGCCCGGCACCTTGGACGGATCGTCGATGCCGACACCGGCCGCGGTCATCACCGCCTCGGTCGTCAGCGGTTGGATCTCGGAGATCGAACCGACAAGGGTCGTCTTACCGACGCCGAACCCGCCCGCGACAACGATCTTCGCGGAGACGATTCCCCGGCCCGGCCGCCCCCCAGCGGGGTCATAGCCTGCGAAGTCCACTTAGCACCCTTCCAAGCAGTTCCATCCGCTCCTCGAACCCCTCGGCGGGAGCAGCAGTGTGTAACGTCAGCAGGCTCTCGGCCACCATGTCGGCGACCAGCACCCGGGCGACGCCGAGCGGCATCCGGGTGTACGCGGCGATCTCCGCCAGCGACTGCGCCCGGCCCTCGCAGACCGTGGCGATGCGGTGCTTGTCGTGCCCCGCGAAGCGGGACTCGGCAACCTGGGTGGGAGAGGCCGTGAGGACCGCCTCGAGGGCGATGTCCTGCCGGGGCTCGGTACGACCACGGGTGACCGCGTACGGACGTACCAGAGCGCCGCGCGGGTCAGCGCGTCGTTGGTCCATCCCCGATCACCTCCTCGTCGTCGCGGAGTCGGCGCACACCGCCTCCCATCCCTGTTCCGGCACGCGGTCCGCGTCCGGTATCGGCGCTACGAGCGCACCGCGTCTCGCGGCAGCGGCACCAGCGCGGCACCCACCCGCTCCACCAGCAGCGCCATCTCGTAGCCCACCTGGCCCACGTCGCAACTGCGCGCCGCGAGCACGGCCATCGACGAGCCGTCGCTGATCGACATGAGGAACAGGTAGCCGCTGTCCATCTCGATGACGGTCTGCAACACCCCGCCCGCGCTGAACATCCGCGCCGCGCCCTCGGTCAGGCTCACCACGCCGGAGGTGATGGCGGCGAGCTGGTCCGCCCGGTCTCCCGGCAGGTCCCGGGAGGAGGCGAGCAGCAGCCCGTCGGCGGACACCGCCACCACGTGGGCGATCCCCGCCACGCTGTCGGCGAAGTTGGTGAGCAGCCAACCCATGTCCTGCATGGCAGCTGGCCTGTTCATCGGCTCTCCTTGGTCGAGGTGCTGTTCAGGTCCGTGCCGGCCGACCGGCCGCGCTGCACGCCGCGGTGGTAGGCCGACAGCAGGCCGCGTACTTCATCGGGGGTCCGCCGGCTGCGGTCCCGGCCGCCCTTGGGTTCGATGCCGCCCGGCACGAGCTGCGCCTGCGGCACCCGCTTGGGCAGACCCGAGCGGGTGGTGCCCGCCGGCGCCGGCTCGGCGGCCCGGCTGGCGCGGGACCAACCCTCGTCCGCCGCGGTCCGCCAGGCGTCCGGGTCGGGGGCGGGGGGCGGGGGCGGAGGGGTGGCCGCTGCCGGCACCGGCCGGGCGGCCGGCGGCGGCGTGTACGACGGTGGTGGCGTCGACGGCGCGGCGTCGCGGCCGCTGTTGCTTCCGCTGCCGAACCCGTCCATGCTCCCCCCGCCTACCGTTCCGGTGCCGTCGCCGGAGCTACCCGGGGTACGCGTCGGCAGCGGCGGCCGGGCCGGTGTCACCGTCGGCGCGGACGCGGCGGCCGACTGGCCTGCGGTGCTCGCACGCATCCCGGCGTTGGCCAGGCTGGCGTCGGCGGGTGCCGGCGGCGTGTCGAACTGCGGCCGGGTGAAGATCGCGGTGGCGTCGTCCCCGTGTGACCGGAACCAGACCGCCTCCATCTCCCGGAAGATCGGTGCCTCGGCCGGGAAGTCGGGCCGGTTGGTCACCGGGGCGGGTGGCGTCGGCGGCGCGACCGGCGGAGCTGGTGGGGCGGCGGGCGGCGCGACGGCACCGGGGCCGGCAACCGGTCCGACCGGCAGCACCGGCGCGTTCCGACCGTCGGCGGGGTCGGCCGTCGCGCTGCGCCGGGGCAGCGGGGCGATGGTCGGGTACGCCACTGTCGGGCTGCCCATCGAGGCGCCCGCGCCATTGCTGTACGCGGGCCGGGCCGGCGGAAGCGGGGCGGCGGGCGGTGCTGCGGGCGGTGCCGTCGGGCGTGCTCCGGCGTAGCCACCGGCCTGCACGGCAGGAGTGGTGTCCCGCGTGTCGAGCGGAGACTGCCACTGTGCCGGTGCCGGCGCGCTGGTCCGCCACTGGTCGGGCAACGTCGGGGCCGAGGTGGTGGCTCCGGCGTACGACTCGGCGTGGCCCACAGGGGTGAGCGGCGTCTGCTCGACTGCCATCGGCTGGCGCGGCCGGGTGAGCACCTGATCGCGGCCCCGGTTGGTGGGCAGCACCACTGTTGCGGCGGGCAGGGTCACCTGGGCGACGGTGCCGCCCTCGACGTTGCGGCGCAGCTCCACCCGGATGCTGTAGCGGGCGGCGAGCCGGCTCACCACGGCGAGACCCATCAGGCGGAACGCGGCGACGTCCACGCTCGGTGGCGCGGCCAACCGCCGGTTGAGCGATTCGAGCTGCTCGTCACTGAGGCCGAGACCACGGTCCTCGATCTGGATCAGCACATAGTCGCGGATGCGGCGACCGTCGGCGACGACAGTGGTGTTCGGCGGCGAGAACCGGGTGGCGTTGTCGAGCAGTTCGGCGACGAGCCGTACCACGTCGTTGACGGCGTGCGCGGCCACCGAGATGTCGGTGTCGACGGTGCCGAACTCGATGCGGTTGTACAGCTCCACCTCGGACTGGGCGGCGCGCAGGACGTCCACGACAAGCGCGTCGTCGCGGCGCGGTACGGCGGAGTCCGCGCCGGCCAGGACCAGCAGGTTCTCGTCGTTGCGGCGCATTCGGGTGGCCAGGTGGTCCAGCTCGAAGAGCTGCGCCAGCCGCTTCGGGTCCTCCTCGCCGCGCTCGATCGCGTCCAGCTCGCCGATCATCCGGTCGACGAGGGTCTGACTGCGGCGGGCCAGGTTGAGGAACATCGCCGAGACGCTGGTACGCAGCGCTGCCTGCTCGGCCGCGACCCGTACCGCCTCACGGTGGACGACGTTGAAGGCCAACGCCACCTGGCCGACCTCGTCACGGGTGTTGAGCTGGATGGGGTCCCGGACCTGCCGGACGATCTCCTCCACCCCGCCGTCACCGACGCTGCCCATGTTCTGCAGGCGCTGCACGGCGTCGGGCAGGTCGTGGTTGGCCACCGAGAGCGCACCTTCGCGGAGGCGGCGCAGCGAGTGGTTGAGCGAGCGGGCCAGCACCACGGCCAGCGAGACGGCGATGATGAGGGTGAGCAGCACCAGGATCGACTCGACCACTGCCTGCCGGATGACTGCCGCACGCGCCTCGTCGGCCTGCGCGAGCAGTCGGTCCTGAAGTTGGATCTCGGCCCAGCGCATCAGGTCGTTCACGGCGCCGATGGCGGCGGTGGCGTCCTGGGCGCTCACCAGTGGGCGCTGCCCGACCGAGCGGGTGATGTCGCTCGCCACCCGATCGGCCAGGCCGACCGCGTCACCGGAGACGGTGTTGTTGACAAGGGCCCGCTGCGTGGGGTCGGCGGCGAGCGAGAAGGCGACAAGGGCCTCCTGCTGGCTGGTCAACGTTGCCACGAAGGACGAGAACTGCTCCGGGTCGAGCTGGCCGGCGGTAAGCGCCGAGAAGGCGACCGCCTCCTCCTCGGCGACGGCCGCCTTGGCGCGGGCAAACGCGGCGACCGCCCGGCGGCTGTCCGAGAGGCCTTCGTCGCCGGGCAGCTGAGCCAGCCCGTCACCGTAGGCGACCAGGTCGGTGAGGATGACGCCGTAGCGCAGCACCGCCTCGGCGACCGCCATCTGCCGGCGGTCCAACACCTCCTGGCGGGTGCCGTCCAATGTGGACAGGTGGTCGTCGATGGCCTTGAGCCGGCCCTGCAGCGCCGCCGGCACCTCGCCGATCCGGGCGCGCTCGGCGCGGTACTCGTCCGCCCGCTGCTGCGTCTGCCGCACCCGCAGGTTGTAGGCGTCGGCCGGCTGCTGCGGAGCGGCCAGGTAGGCGGCTGCGGCCATCCGCTCGGCGTGGAGGTCCTGGGTCAGCGCGCTGACGTCGATGGAGAGCGCGGTGAGCGACCGCGCCCGGGTGGCGTCGAAGGCGCCCTCGCCCACCGAGATGAGCCGGACGGTGGCCAGCGCGATCACCGCGGCCACCGGAACGACCAGGATCAGCGCCAGTTTGGACCGGATCCGGGCGTCCCGCAGTCTCGGCAGCCTCCGGCGCGTACGCCCAGCGGCGTCGCCGGGCGCGGGCAGGGTCGTCGGTCCGGTGCTCACGACATCGCCTCCGTCGTTTCTTCCCCGCTTGACCCGCCGAACCATGCCGTAAGCGGAGGGGACCACGCGCGGCACGGCCGCGATTTCATCAGAGAAGATCCTGTTTGGGAAGCCGCAGGGCGGTAGGAAAGGGTCGGACGGCGCGGAACCCGTGATCCGGTCAACTGATACCTTCATTTCCGCAAGCCCCTGAACAGGGCATGTAACTCCAGAGTGGTCACGCGTGTATGCAAAGTGAGCTTTTGCAAACATTGCGCTACCCCAGCATGTGGGATGGCCGTCCCGAAAATGCGACCGGGGTCCGCGCTTGACCACAGCGCCAGCCATTGGCAAGGTTTTGCACGCTTCGCGCACACACCGTACGGCAGAGGAGATCCCGTCCTCCACTGAGGACGGATTAGCGGCGGTGACCGGGCAGCGCCCGCGCCCGCACCTGGAGGACTGAGTTGAGCCCCATCCGCTCCGCGACCATCGCGGCGCTCGCATCGGCCGTAGTGGCCACCACGCTCACCGGCTGCCAGTTCGGCGGAGCGGAGCGGGACACGAGTCCGATCGTGATCGCCGCCGACCTCGAACTGTCCGGCGCCGCCGCACCCGTCGGCCGGGCATACCAGCGCGCACTGGAACTCAAGAGAGACCAGTTGAACTCCTCCGGAGCACTGAATGACCGGAAGATCGAGCTGAAGGTGAAGGACAACCGTTCCGACGCCGCCGAGTCACTGCGCAACATCGCCGACTTCAGCAGCGATTCCCGGGTCAGCGCCATCATCATGGGTGGCTGCAACGAATGCGCTGTCGGCGCGGTCGGCGTCATCAACGAGAAGCGGATTCCCACCATTGCGCTAGCCGCTTCCGGGGCGATCGCCAGCCCGGTCGCCCAGCGACGTTACGTGTTCAAGCTCGGCCCGAACGCCGCCGACAGCGCCGCCGCGCTCACCTCCGAACTGCGCCGCAAGAACATCCGCAAGGTCGGCCTGCTCTACAGCGACGACGATTACGGCCGGGAGGGCGTGGTCGCGCTGCGCCGCGAACTGACAAAGGCCAACATCAAGGCCGCCGGTGAGGAGTCGGTGAAGACCACCGACACGGAGGTCGGCCAGCAGGTCGGCAAGCTCAACCGGCTCAAGCCCGACGCCCTGATCGTCTGGACGCCGCCGGAGCAGGCAGCCCTCACCGCCACCAGCGCCCAGCAGGTCGGCTTCCGGGGGGCGCTCTTCTTCGACGCCGCAGCGGCCGGCGACCTCTTCCTCGGCGCGGCGGCCCGGGCCACCGAACGAGCCACGTTGATCTTCACCCAGACCATGGTGATCGACGACGTGATCGCCACCACACCGGCGAAGGCGGCCCGACGCCAGTGGTTCCAGGACTACACGGCGCGCTTCGGCGGATACAACGGATCCTCGTCCTTCGCCGCCGACGCGATCCAGCTCATCGCTGACGCCGAACAGCGTGCCGGCGGCCCGATCGGCCAGGTCGACCGCGACGGCATCCGTGACGTGCTGGAGACGTCCCAGATGGACGGCCTGTCCGGCCCCATCAGGATGACGCCCGACAACCACTCCGGCCTGATGCCGCAGGCGCTCACCACGCTTGTCGCCCGCAACGGCCGCTGGCGGTTGGCGGGGTAGGCGCTTCGGGCCTCCTTGGTTCTTGTCGTCCGGCTTTGCTCTCGTCGTGTGCCGGGTGGGGTGTGGCCTACCGTGCCCGGCTCCGGGCGGTCAGGCTTGATCCCTGCGCCGGGCACGGTAGGCCACACCTGCTTGCGCGGCAGCGGTCGAACGGAAGGGCCGGCCCCCTGGTTGGGGCCGGCCCTTCGCGTTATCAGATATTGATCTTGCGTCCGCGTCAGTGGCTGCTTGTTGTTTCGCGGACCCAGGGCAGGGCGATCCGCTCGACGAGCAGCAGCGCCGAGTAGAGCAGGATGCTCACCAGCGCCACCAGCATGATCGCCGCCCAGGCCGTGGCGGTGTCGCCGACACCCGCGTACTGGAGGATCACGTAGCCCAGGCCGTCCTCGCCGGCCTGGAACTCACCGATCACCGCGCCGATCGCGGCCAGCGGCATTGCCACCTTGAGCCCGACGAAGATCTGCGGCAGCGCGGCCGGGAACCGTACCTTGCGGAACGCCTGCCAGCGGGAGGCGTTCCAGGAGCGGACCAGCTCGGCCAGGTCGGCAGGCGTGGTGGTCAGCCCGGTCGCCGTGGAGAGCACGATCGGAAAGAAGCAGAGCAGGAACACCATGGTCAGGATCGGCTTCTGACCCCACCCGAGCGCCACCACAAGCAGCGGACCCAACGTGATCTTGGGTACGGCGTTCACCGCGACAAGCAGCGGCGTGAACATCTGCTCCACGGTGCGGGAGCTGGCCAGGGAGAGTCCGATCAGGACACCGGCCACCGCCGAGAGGGCGAAGCCGATCAGGATCTCCAGCAACGTGGCCCAGGTGTGCTCCAGCATCTGGGCGGGCTTGTCGACGAACGCGGTGAGCACGTCCCCCGGCGGCGGCAGCGCGGCCGGGTGCACCAGCTCCAGCCGGGCGATCAGCCACCACACCGCCAGGGCGATCAGGAGGCCGGCCACGGGCAGCAACGCCGCTCCGGTCCCGGCACGTAGGCCGGAGCCCCGACCCGTCGACCCAGCCACCGGCCCGGTGCCCGGGGATGGGGCCGCCGTCACCGCCGGCTCCGCTGACCGGACGTCGGCCATCTTTCCTCCTCGATATTCGAAGGCCCGTGGGGCCGACGAGCGACGGGGGTACGTCGCACCGAAGCCGGCGCGACGTACCCCCTGGTGACGACCGAACGATCAGGCCTTCGGCGCGAGGCTGAAGTCGATGATCTGCTCGGGGGTGATGTTCTGCTTGAGCGCGCCGGCGCCCTGCAGGATCGCGATGCTCTTCGCGACGCGGCCGCTGTCCAGCGTGCCGATCGCGGTGCCGGAGTTGCCCGAGCGGACGTAGGCGGCCATCAGGTCCAGCTCCGCGGCGGCGGCGGCCGGGTTGGCGGCGTCGACGTTCTTCTTCAGGATCTCGCCGGCCTCCTTGGAGTTCGCCAGGCTGTACTCCAGGCCCTTGAGCAGCGCCGCGGTGAAGCGCTTCACCATGTCGGGCTTCTCCTTGGCGATCTTCGAGGAGGTGATCAGCACGTTGCCGTAGAGGTCCTGCATCACGTTGCTGTACGGCAGCATGACGGCCTTCTTCTTGGACACCGCCTCGATGGTCGGCTGGCCGACGACGAACTGGCCGATGCCGTCCACCGAACCGTTGGCAAGCGTGCCGATCAGCGCCTGCGCCTCACCGTTGACCCAGGTCACCTTGTTGACGTCCACACCGGCGAGCCGGGCGTACGTCGGGAACAGGTTGCGGACCACCGAGCCGGGCGTGTCGGCAAGCTTCTTGCCCTCGAGGTCCTTCGGAGAGTTGATGTTCTTGCCCTCGACGGTGGCGATGGCGGCCATCGTGCGCTGCTGGATCGCGGCCACCGCCACGAAGTCCTTCGCCTGCCCGTTGCCGAGCTGGAGCAGACCGCCGGTGAGGTCGATCGGCCCGAAGTCGGCCTGGCCGCCGACGACGGTCTGGATCACGCCGCCGGTGCCCTGACCAGCCTTGATCTCGACGTCGAACCCGGCGTCCTTGAAGAAGCCCTTCTCCTTCGCCACCCAGGCGTAGGAGTCGCGGCCGAAGTTGCCGAAGGAGGTGAGGTAGGTCACCTTCTCCAGCGTCCCGCCGTTGCCGCCCTTGGCGTCGTCCGACGAGTCCGACCCGCTACTGCAGGCGGAGACGAGGGCGAGGGCAGTGGCCAACGCGGCCGTAGCGACCGTACGGGTCAGCCTTCTCATCAGTAGCACCATGTCCTTTCCGACCGGGGCCGCAGGCCACGGAGGGGTTGTCGCGACGGAACCGGCAGGAGGGGTAGAAGCCGGGCACCGCCATCGTGAGGGGACTCTTCGCGGGCACAGCGTACGAGAAACCCACAGTTGCGACGCCAGGCATATCGGGTTGCGGAACGGAAACAACATGACGACCACCCCGGACGGTGCGATACCAAGACGCGACCGCTAGCCTTTGTCGGATTCCTGACCGTCCACTCAGCGGAGGTCCGCCGGAGATGATCCGACTGTCCGGGGTGTCGCGTACCTTCGAGGGCCGGTCCGGCCGTGTGGAGGCGCTGCGCGGCATCGACCTCGACGTCGCCGAGGGTGAGTTCGTCGCCATCCTCGGGCGCTCCGGCTGCGGCAAGTCCACGCTGCTGCGGCTGATCGCCGGGCTGCTCCCGCTGACCGCCGGCGAGATCACAGTGGCCGGTACGCCGATCACCAGGCCCCGCCGCGACATCGCCATGCTGTTCCAGAAGCCAGCCCTGCTGCCCTGGCGCTCAGTGCTCGACAACGTCCTGCTGCCGGTGGAGATCTTCGGCTGGAGCCGCGCCAAGCACCGCGAGCGGGCCCAGCAACTGCTCGACGTGGCCGGGCTGGCCGGGTTCGAGAAGCGGCTGCCGCACGAGCTTTCCGGCGGCATGCAGCAGCGGGTGTCGCTGTGCCGGTCGCTGATCGGCGACCCCCGGGTGATGCTGATGGACGAGCCGTTCTCGGCGCTTGACGCGCTCACCCGCGAGGAACTCTCCGGAGAGCTCCAGCGCGTGCACATGGAGAACAAGCCCACGATCGTCTTCGTCACCCACTCGATCGACGAAGCGGTCCTGCTCGCCGACCGGGTGGTCGTGCTGAGCCCTCGCCCCGGACGGATCCGCAAGATCGTCGAGGTGAACATCCCCCGACCCCGCACCCTGGGCCGCAACGCCCACCTCGCCGACGTGGCCCAGGTCAGCGCAGACCTGCACGAACTGTTGATGGAACGCGACCAGCCGGCCGCAGCCGGCGCGGAAGGACGATGACAATGCGGGTGTCGGTGTTCACCGAGCCGCACCGGGGCGCCAGCTACGACGACCAACTGCGGTTCGCCCGCCTCGTCGAGGCCGCCGGCTACGAGGGTTTCCTCCGCGCCGACCACTACCAGGCGATGGGCGACGACCCGGGTCTGCCCGGCCCCACGGACGCCTGGCTGACCCTCGCCGCGCTGGCCCGCGAGACCGAGCGGATCCGCCTCGGCACCCTTGTGACGTCGGCGACGTTCCGCCTGCCCGGCCCGCTGGCGGTGATGGTCGCGCAGGTCGACCAGATGAGCGGTGGCCGGATCGAGCTGGGCATCGGCGCCGGCTGGTACGCCCGCGAACACACCTCGTACGGCATCCCGTTCCCGGCCGTCGGCGAGCGCTTCGACCGGCTTGCCGAGCAGCTTGAGGTGCTCACCGGCCTGTGGTCCACCCCGCTGGGCGAGACGTACAGCTTCACCGGCGACCACTACCAGCTGGTCGACGCGCCCGCCCTGCCCAAGCCCGTGCAGGTGCCCGGCCCGCCGATCATCGTGGGCGGACGCGGCCCCAAGCGCACCCCCGACCTGGCCGCCCGCTACGCGACCGAGTTCAACATGCCCTTCAAGTCCGTGGCGGAGACCTCCGGCGCGTACGACCGCGTACGCGAGGCGTGCGCTCGTACCGCCCGTGCCGAGTCGGGGCGTCCGCCGCTGGTGCTGTCGGCAGGGATCGTGGTGGCCATCGGGCGTACCGACGCGGAGGCACAGCGGCGGGCCGCGCCACTGCACGAGAAGAGCGCGCTGCCGCCGGAGGACCCGGTGGTCGGCTCGCCCGCACAGCTCGTGCAGCGGATCGGTGAGTTCGCCGAGATCGGCACCACCCGGGTGCACCTGCGCATGACCGACCTCTCTGACCTCGACCACCTCGAGCTGATCGCCGCCGAGGTGCTCCCGCAACTGGACGGTGCACGATGAGCGAAACGATCGACGCAACCGAGCTCGGGCCGGTGGGCCAGGAGATCGTGTACGAGAACGACAGGGTCCGGGTGTGGCACATCCGGCTCGAACCGGGCGAGCGGCAGCCCCTGCACCGGCACGACCACCCCTACCTGGTGATCGCCGTCCAGGGCGCCAAGAACATCGTGCAGACCATCGACGGCACCCGGATCGACGCGGACGAACCCACCGGCGGAGTCGTCTACCGCGACCCCGGAGCGGTGCATATGCTCACCAATGTCGGGGACACGACATACCTGGCTCGGCTGGTCGAACTCAAGTAGACCCGCCGTGGCGCGCCTCGGCGCGCCGCGCGGCGCGCCGGTGGCGATCGGGTGTACCGGGTGCGTAACGTGCCCGACATGGCCTATCGGACCTGGGGCAAGCTCCTGCTCACGGCGCTCGGGGTGAGCGTGCTGGCCGGAGCGGGCCAGCTCGGCGTCGCGTACGGCTTCGGCATCGTCCGACTCACCGGCGCGTTCACCGGCACGACCGTCAACCAGTGGCCGGCCCAGCTCGTGTGGGTCGGCTGGTTCGCCGCGAACGCGGCAGTTGCCGGCGCCGTCCTGACCGGTCGCCTGGCCCGCCGGGACGCCCCGGCAGCCAGCACCGGCCGGCAACTGGCCACCGGTGGTGCCGCCGCCCTCGGCGCCACGGTGGTCGCCCCGCTCTGCATGCAGCCCGCACGGGCCGCCGAGCTGATCTCCGTCGACCCGGTCTGGGCGGTCGGCATCTGCGCCGTGCTCGGCGCGGTGATCGGAGCCGGTGCGGCGATCGCCGTCCTGCTCCGGCCCGAACTGGGCTGGAACATGGCGGCCGTGGCCGGTGCGGTCTGGCTCCTGGCGCTGATCTCCGTCCTGCCGTCACTCGGCACTGTCGGCCCGCTGCCAACGGTCCGACTCGGCGTACTCGAACCGAGCTGGCTGGACGACGCCGCAGCGCAACGGCTGGCGCTCCTCCTGCTGCCCATCGTGGCGCTGCTCGCGGGAGCGGCGACAGCCGCTCTCGCTCGCTCTCGCGGCCAGGTCCCGCTGGTCAGCGGCGCGACAGGGGTGGCCGGTCCGGTCCTCGTGGCGTTCGCCTACCTGACCGCCGGCCCCGGCGACGCCGTGGACCGCTACCAGGCAACCCCCTACTACGGCGCGTTGATCGCGGTCCTAGCCGGCGCGCTCGGAGCCGCTGCCGCCGCCCTGTTGCGCTGGCCCAGCGCTGCCGGCAGCGCCACCGGTCGACAGGCGATCGAGCCCACCGACATCCTGCGCCCGCTCGCCGTCGGCCCGGCGCTGCCGGGCACCACGCCGGCGACATCGGCAGATCCGGCAGGCGACGGCGACACCACAGCACCCACCGGCCCGACCACCGTCGGCGCCGAGCTGGCCGGAGCCCCTCCGGGCCCGCGCGTCACCGACGACATCGCCGCCGTACGCACCGTCCCCGCCCACTGGGACTGGCCGACGACCACGGCCAGCGGTCAGTACGGGCCAGCCACCACCAACCCGGAGCGGACGGGCGTGTCGACCGAGGTTTCCCCACCAACCGGTACGGCAGGCGACGACCTCCCCGAGCCGGCCGGAACGGCCACCACCGAGATCATCGGCTCGACCGGCACCACCTCGACGTCCAGCGTCCCGGCCGGCCGTATCAGCGCCACAGGCCGCATCGAAGACACGATCCGCACTGGAGACGCGGGCCCAGTGGACGGCATGGCCGATGGCGGCGGCCTCACCGCCAGCCCGGCGACGGCCACGAGGGACGCGGCCCAGTCGACCGGCGACCGGGCGCTGACAGGCGGCCGGACCACTGGCAGCGCAGGTGCCGAAACAGGCACTGGCACAGGTACGGCGGGCGTGGGCGCGGTCTCGACGAGCGCGGGCACAGCCGGCACGGATGCGACGGGTGCGAGCGCGACCACCGGGAGTGCGGGCGACGGGCCGGCCCCCAAGCCGCGTCGGACCCGCAAGCCGAAGGTCGCCGCGACAAGCACCACCGAGGCCGCCGCTTCCGGCACCGAGGTCGCGACGTCCGGCACCCCGAAGGCCGCAGCGCCCGACGCCACCGACGGCAGTGCCGCCGCTGGCCCGGCCGGCGGCAGCGCGTCGGACTCGACCGTGCGGGCGTCCCGCTCCCGAGCCTCGGACGATGTCCCATCTGCTTCCGATGAGCCGGGGGCGGGCGTCACCGAGAGCGCCACGCAGGACGGACCGGCTGTCGCGGCGGCACCGGCTGCCAGCCGCGCCCGCAGGTCCGCCCGGTCCGCCAAGGTGACCGAGAGCATCAGCGCCGACGCCCTGGCCGAGGAAGGCAACGCTCGCCCCGGCGAAGAGGCCGACGCTCGCCCGGCCGGCGAGAGCCAGGCCACGCCGACCCACGACAAGGCGGGCCGGGCCAGCACGACCGGCCGGAAGGGTCAGCGGGCCATGACCGTTTCCACCACCAGTGCTACCGCAGGCACCTCCGCCACAGGGACGGCAGCGCAGCCGGACGCCGCAGCCGGGCCGACGAGCGAGCCCGCGATCGCCGACGCGTCCAACGTGGGCCGCGCCGACCAGCCCGCGACCGAAGCTGCTGCCGGCGGCTCGCTGTTCGGCACGCCGGCCGCCGCAGATCCGGAGGCCGACCGCTGGACGCCGGCTCCGCCGGCCTGGCCGGTGACCTCCGCGTGGACAACGTCACATCAGGTCGGTGACACCGCAACGCCTGCTCCAAGCACGTCGGGAACCCCCGAGGAGTCGACCGGGTGGACGCCCCGGCCCCGGCACCGGGCACCGCTGCCGGACCTGAGCCGGGTCAGCAGCTGGGACGCCTTCAAAACGGCCCGCCGCACCGGCCCGACGGATTCACAGTCCGGCCCGGCGGATTCGCAGCCTGGTTCGACGGCAGTCCCCCGGACTCCCGGCCAGGCCGCAAGGGTCACTGACGACTCCGACCGGGACACCGCCTTCGAGACGACAGCCTCGGCCGGACCAGGCGCGGCCGCTGCGGTGCCGGAGCAGCCCGGCACCACGGACGGGCCGACAATCGGCGACGCCCGGACGTCCAACGGCGACGCGGAGCAGCCCAGCCGGCGCGAACGGCTCGGCAGCCTGTTCCGGCGCGGCCGGTCCCGGGCCGAGGCGGAGAAGCGGCCCGGGACGGCTGCGGCGGACCCGCTGCCCACGCAGGACGAGGAGTTTGTCGACTGGGTCGCCGGTCTCGGCAAGCCCGTCGCGGACAACGACCCGGAGCAGGAGGACGGCCGGCGCTCCCTGCGCTCCACCGGCCGCCACCACCGCGACTGAGCCGATCAGGCCAATGGGAGGTACACCCGCCCACCGCCGGAGACGAACTCCTCCGACTTGTCCTTCATGCCGCGTGCCGCGTACTCCTTGAGTTCCTGGGTGATCTTCATGGAGCAGAACTTCGGGCCGCACATTGAGCAGAAGTGCGCCGTCTTCGCCGGCTCGGCGGGCAGCGTCGCGTCGTGGTACGAGCGCGCCGTCTCCGGGTCCAGTGAGAGGTTGAACTGGTCCTCCCAGCGGAACTCGAACCGCGCCTTCGACAGCGCGTCGTCCCACGCCTGCGCGCCCGGGTGGCCCTTGGCCAGGTCCGCCGCGTGGGCCGCGATCTTGTACGCGATCACGCCGGCCTTGACGTCGTCCCGGTCGGGCAGACCGAGGTGCTCCTTCGGGGTGACGTAGCAGAGCATCGCGGTGCCGAACATGCCGATCATGGCGGCGCCGATGGCCGAGGTGATGTGGTCGTACGCGGGCGCGATGTCAGTGGTCAGCGGGCCGAGCGTGTAGAACGGCGCCTCGTGGCACCACTCCTGCTGGAGATCCACGTTCTCCTTGATCTTGTGCATGGGTACGTGCCCCGGACCCTCGATCATCACCTGTACGTCGCGTTCCCAGGCGACGGTCGTCAGCTCGCCGAGGGTACGCAGCTCGGCGAACTGCGCCTCGTCGTTGGCGTCGGCGATCGAGCCCGGGCGCAACCCGTCACCGAGGGAGAACGTCACGTCGTAGCGCGCCAGGATCTGGCACAGCTCGGCGAAGTTCGTGTAGAGGAAGTTCTCCTCGTGGTGGGCCAGGCACCACGCCGCCATGATCGAGCCGCCCCGGGAGACGATCCCGGTGACCCGGTCCACGGCCAACGGCACGTACGGCAGCAGCACGCCCGCGTGCACTGTCATGTAGTCCACGCCCTGCTCGGCCTGCTCGATGACGGTCTCACGGAAGACCTCCCAGCTCAGCTTCACCGGGTCGCCGCCGACCTTCTCCAGCGCCTGGTAGATCGGAACAGTGCCGATCGGCACCGGCGAGTTCCGCACGATCGCCTCGCGGGTCTCGTGGATCCGCTTGCCGGTGGACAGGTCCATCACTGTGTCCGCGCCCCAGCGGGTGGCCCAGGTGAGCTTCTCCACCTCCTCGGCCACCGACGAGCTGACCGCCGAGGTGCCGATGTTGGCGTTCACCTTCACCAGGAACGCCTTGCCGATGATCGCCGGCTCGCACTCCGGGTGGTTGACGTTCAGCGGCAGCACCGCCCGGCCTGCGGCGATCTCGGCGCGGACCAGTTCCGCGTCGACGTTCTCCCGGATCGCCACGAACTCCATCTCCGGCGTCACCACCCCGGCCCGCGCGTACGCGAGCTGGGTGGGCCGGCGACCGTCCGCCCCGGCGAGCGGCGTGCCCGCGCCCCGCACCGGCGCCACGTCACCGCGCTCGGCGATCCACGGCCCGCGCAGCGGCGGAAGCCCCACCTCCGGGTCGGAACCGGGGCCGGACGTGTCGTAGAGGCGCACCGGCGGGTGATCACCGGTAAGCGTCACCTCGGCGAACGGCACCCGGACATCGGGGCGTGCCCCTTCGACGTACACCTTGCCTCGTGCCTGCATGACAGCCTCCCGTGTGATCAAGCGGACCAGCCGAAGTGATCAAGCGGCCCGCGGCCAGCACCCAGCTCCCAACCCCGCCCGCCGGTCAGCGCGCGGAGCACGTACTCCTTTGCGGTCCCGACCGCCGCCGGCACCGGATCGCCGAATGCGAGCCGCACGGCGATCGCCGCCGAGAACGAGCACCCGGTGCCGTGGGTGTGCCGGGTGTCCACCCGCGGCCCGCGCAGCACTGTGGTGACGCCACCGCCGCACAGCACGTCGACCGCCTCGTCGCCGTCCAGGTCGCCGCCGGTGACGACGACGTGTTCCGGGCCGCCGGCCGCGAGGGCCTCGGCCGCCACGACCATCGCGGCCACGTCGTCCACAGGGCGTCCGGTGATCGCCGCGGCCTCCGCGCAGTTAGGCGTCGCCACCCTGGCGTACGGCAGCAGCCGCTCCACCGCCTCCACCACGCCGAGCCGGTGGCCACTCGTGGCGACGAGCACCGGATCGACGACGAGCTGTGGCAACCGGCCGTCGCGGGCAGCCTGCGCCACCGCGTCGGCGACGGCGGGTGTGCCGAGCATTCCCGTCTTGACAGCGCTCACCGTGAAGTCGGCGAGCACGCTGTCCATCTGCTCGGTGATCGTGCGCGGTGGCAGCGGCAGTACGGCGTCGACACCCTGGGTGTTCTGCGCGGTGACCGCCGTGAGGACGCTTGTGCCGTACGCGCCGAGCGCCGCGAAGACCTTGAGGTCGGCCTGGATGCCGGCGCCGCCGCCCGAGTCGGAGCCGGCGATGGTGAGGACTGTGCGCGGGGTCATCTCGCCTCTTCGGTCGCTGTTGAGAGCCGCGTGGGGACCGGGCCTGGCGTGACCGCCTCGTTGAAGGCCCTGGTCAGGGTCGCGGCTGTTCCGGTGGGGTCATCTGCTCGCATGAGCGCGCCCAGCACCGCCACTCCGGCGGCTCCCGCCCGAACGCACGCGGCCACCTGGTCCGGGGTCTCCACTCCCCCCAGCGCCAACACGGGCACGGGACTGGCCTGGATCAGATCCCGCAGCCCTGCGATACCGAGCGGCGGGCCGTAGCCCGGCTTCGTCCTGGTCGGATGGACGGGCGAGACGGTGGCGTAGTGCTCGGTGGTCAGCCGGGCCAGTTCGGCACAGTCGTGGCAGGAGCGGCCGACGAGGGTGTGGGTCGGTGGCGGGTACGGGCCGGCGGCGGGCAGGTGGACGGCGTCACCGTCGAGCGGGTCGGGACCGGCCACGATGAGGGTTCCGCCGACGTCGGCGAGGATCGCGCGCAGGTCGCCGGCGAGGGCGACGCGCTCGACGCGAGGCAGGTCCTTCTCCCGCAGGACGACCCACCGCACTCCCCCGGCCACCGCCCGAGCGACAACAAGGTCGAGTGGTCCCGACGCGACAAGCCGATCGGTGAGCAGCACGACACCCGACGGCAGGCTCCCCGCCGAGATCTTGGAAGGATTCGGCCCCTTGAGGGGCAGTTCGCTTCCAAGATCTACACGTGGGTGATCAGCGGCGAGCGGGTGGGGGGTCACAGGTCGGGTCTTCCCTCGTCCGAGGTGGAGGGCAGGGCGTGCAGGCGGCGGGCTATCCGGCCCGCTCCGGCGGCAAGGCGGCCCGCCTCGACCGCGTACCGCATCGCCGTCGCCATCGCCACCGGGTCGGCGGCCCGGGTGACAGCGCTGGCCAGCAGGACACCGTCGCAGCCCAGCTCCATGGCCAGGGCCGCGTCGGACGCGGTGCCGATGCCGGCGTCGAGGATGACGGGCACGTCCACGCTCTGCCGGATCAGCCGGATGTGGTGCGGGTTTCCGATGCCGAGCCCGGACCCGATCGGCGAGCCGGCGGGCATCACTGCGGCGCAGCCCACGTCGGCGAGCCGGCGGGCGAGCACCGGGTCGTCGCTCGTGTACGGCAGCACTGTGAAGCCGTCGGCGACGAGTTCCTCGGCGGCGCGGAGCAACTCCACCCCGTCGGGCAACAGGGTCCGCTCGTCGCCGATCACCTCAAGCTTGATCCAGTCGGTGTCGAAAGCGTCCCGGGCCAGCCGGGCCACCTTCACCGCCTCGGTAGCGGTGTAGCAGCCGGCGGTGTTCGGCAGCAGGCGTACGTCGCACCGCTCCAACAGGTCCAGCAGCCCACCGGCGGTGCCCGGTGCGGTGTCCACGCGGCGCAACGCCACTGTGACCAGCTCGGTGCCGGAGGCCCGGATCGCCTGCTCCAGCACGTGCAGGTTCGCGGCGCCGCCGGTGCCGAGGATCAACCGCGAGGTGAACGTGACCCCGCCCAGTTCGAACGGCACGCCGCTCACCCGCCCTGCGCGGCGGTGAGCACCTCGACGCGGTCGCCGTCGCGCAGCTCCGTCGCCGGCCAGCCGGTCCGGGGCACCACCTCGCCGTTGACAGCCACCGCCACCCCGCGGTGCTGCCCGGCGATGTCGCCGACGAGGTCGGCCACCGACGTACCGCCGGCCACGCTGCGGCCGGCCCCGTTCACCGTCAACTCCACCGGTCCTCCTCCATCGTCGGTTCGAATCCGCCCACCGCGCCCACACCGACCGCTCCGGCGGGAACGCGCACCCCGCCGGCAACGCGTCCTCGGCGGTCCGGGGTGTCGAACCGGTCCGCTCCGAAGGGCGCGAGCAGCGGGTCGGGCACACCGGTGACCACCAGGTCGGCGATCAGGTCGGCGGTGATCGGGGTGAGCACGATGCCGTGCCGGTGGTGACCGGTGGCGGCGAGCACGTCGGGCCGTCCGGGCAGCGGCCCGAGGATCGGCGCGTTGTCAGGGGTGCCGGGGCGCAGGCCGGCGACGGCCTCGACGAGGTCGTACTCGGCCAGCTCGGGCAGCAGGTCGACCCCGGCGCGCAGCAGCCGCTGCACGGCACCGGCGGTGACGCCCGTGTCGGAGCGCTCCTCGACTGTCGCGCCGAGCACCACCTCACCGTCGGTGCGGGGCACCAGGTAGACGGGCTCCCCGTCGGCGTACCCCCGGATCACGTGCCGGAAGCCCGGCGCGACGCCGCCGGGCGCGCGTAGCCGGAGGATCTGGCCCTTCACCGGCCGCACGGGCAGGCCGGTGAGTGCGGCGGAGCCGCAGCCGGCGGCGACCACGACGAGGTCGGCGTCCACGTCGGACAGACTGTCGACGGCGCGCGGCACGAGGGCCACGCCGGCCCGCTGCGCGGCCGTCCGCAGCGCCGGCACCAGCATCCGTGGGTCGACCTGGTGGTCGGTGGGCGCGAGCGCGCCGCCGCGCACCCGTGGCGCGAGCGCCGGCTCGTGGTGACGCAGCTCGGTGGGGCGCAGCGCTGTCACCGGCAACCCCAACCCCTGTTGGTACGCCCACAGCCGGCGTGCCTCGGCCAGGTCGTCGCCGGTCAACCCGACAAGCAGTGTGCCGTCGGTCCGATAGCCGAGGTCGGCGCCTGTCGCCTCGGTCAGCTCGGCGGCGAACGCGGGCCAGCGGGCGGCGGAGGCCACCAGCAGGTCGGTGAGCTGCCGCTCGCCGAAGTACGCCTCGGAGACCGGGGCGAGCATCCCGGCGGCCACCGCGGATGCGCCCGACCCGGGTGCCGGGTCGTGCAGCGCCACCCGCAGGCCGCGCACGGCGCACCGCCAGGCGATCGCCAACCCGATCGGCCCGGCGCCGATCACCGCCACGTCCGGCCGGGCCCGCTCGACGGATTCCGTTGACGGGGACCGGCCGGTCAGCACGTCAGCGCCCGCAGCAGCTCGGCGGTGGCCTGAGCGGGATCGGCGGCTGCGGAGACCGCGCCGACGACAGCCACCCCGTACGCCCCGGCGTCCCGCAGTGCCGGCACCCGGGCGGCGGTCACCCCGCCGATCGCGATGACGGGTACGTCGACGGCGTCGACGACGGCGCGTACCCCTGCGGGGCCGATCGGGTCCGGCAGCCCGGTCTTGGTGGTGGTGGCGTGGCACGGGCCGACGCCCAGGTAGTCGGCGCCCGCCGCGATGGCCGCGGTCGCTGTTTCCGGTGCCCGGGCGGTGGCGCCCAGCACGCCTGTGGGGCCGAGCACCCGGCGTCCGGCGGCGACCGGCAGGTCGTCGGCACCGACGTGACCACCGGCGGCTCCCACCGCGAGCGCCACGTGCAGGCGGTCGTTCACCAGGCACGTCGCCTGGTACGGCGCGCAGAGCGCGAGGACCCGGCGGGCCAGGTCGTACGCCTCACGGTCGGTGGCGGAGTCCTCCACGCGCACCTGGACGACCAGGTCGGCGCGGGCCGCGGTGAGGGCGGCGTGGACCACTGTGAGGGGGTCCTGCCCGGGGCGGGTGTCGGTGATCAGATGCAGTCGACCGAGGGACGGCACGGCAACTCTCCTCCCTGCGCCGGCATTACCCGGATCAGGTTCGACGGTCGGGGGCTTCAGCCCCCCTCTCAGCCCGGTACACCGGGCTCCCGTGGGTTACTTGCACATCACCGTACGACAGTTCTGTGGACGTGCCAAGGGCGGGATGCCCCGGCTCAGATGGCGGGATCCGTCGGGCGCTTCATCCCGGTCCTGCCAGGAATGTCGCCCGCCGTTGCAGAACCGTTACCCGCCGGCATCTTGCCCGACATAGATCCAACGGAATTAATTTGTTCAGCGATTCGACAAAAATGCCGGCGCGGGCACCCTGGCACGGTGCCCCACCCGGCTCCATCTGGGACGGTCTTCGGCGAGCCGCCCCCCGCAATTCCTGTCCACCGCGACATAGGAGGCGGCGTGTCACGATCTCGTCGTGCCCGCGTACCACTAACCGCAACCCTGCTCTCCCTGGCCCTCGTCTCGACGACTCTGTTCTCCCTGCCCGCACAGGCAGCCAAGGCCCCCGCGCAGGTCCCCCCGAACGACGCGCAGGCAGTCACACCCGTCAGCCAGGTGGTGCCGAAGGCACCGAAGGCCGCCGCCGCCGATCCCTTCTCGGTCCTGGTCTTCTCCAAGACCGCCGGATTCCGGCACGACTCCATCCCCACCGGCGTCGCCGCCATCCAGCAGCTCGGCGCGACGAACGGGTTCACGGTGGACACCACTGAGGACGGCGCGGCGTTCAACGACGCCAACCTCGCCAAGTACAAGGCGGTGATCTGGCTCTCCACCACCGGCGACGTCCTCAACGCCGAACAGCAGGCGGCGTTCGAGCGGTACGTGCAGGCCGGCGGCGGATACGTCGGCATCCACGCCGCCTCGGACACCGAGTACAGCTGGGCCTGGTACGGCGACCTGGTCGGCGCGTACTTCGCCAACCACCCGGCGAACCAGCAGGCCACCGTCAAGGTGGAGGACCACGCCCACCCGTCCACCGCGGAGCTGCCGGACCGCTGGTCCCGCTTCGACGAGTGGTACAACTTCCAGACCAACC
The DNA here is from genome assembly GCF_001279555.1 of Micromonospora sp. NRRL B-16802. Taxonomy (NCBI): domain Bacteria; kingdom Bacillati; phylum Actinomycetota; class Actinomycetes; order Micromonosporales; family Micromonosporaceae; genus Micromonospora; species Micromonospora sp. NRRL B-16802. Next base: position 35,670 of record NZ_LGEB01000053.1, read on the forward strand.
CCCGGCCGGACGTGCACGTGCTGGCCAGCCTGGACGAGAAGAGCTACAACCCGGGCGCCGGCGCGATGGGCGCCGACCACCCGACGGCCTGGTGTCAGGACTTCGACGGCGGCCGTTCCTGGTACACCGGGGGCGGGCACACGCGTGAGTCGTTCGCCGAGCCGGAGTTCCTCAGCCACCTGCTCGGTGGCATCCAGACGGCTGCCGGCGTCGTCGACGCCGACTGCGGCGCCTCGAAGACCTCCAACTTCGAGAAGATCACGCTCGACAGCAACACCAGCAACCCGATGGAGCTGGACATCGCCCCGGACGGGCGGGTCTTCTACATCGAGCGCGACGGTCGGGTCCAGATCATCAAGCCGGACACCGGCAACACCGTCACCGCCATCGACCTCGACGTCTTCACCGGCAACGAGGACGGCCTGATCGGCATCCGGCTCGACCCGGACTTCGCCACAAACAACTGGGTGTATCTCTACTACGCCCCGAACGACAACGTCACCCGCAACCTGCTGTCCCGGTTCACTGTGACCGGCGACACCATCAACCCGGCCAGCGAGAAGCAGGTGCTGCGGGTCGACACGCAGCGCAACACCTGCTGCCACGCGGGCGGCAGCATGACCTTCGACGGTGACGGCAACCTGTACCTGGCCACCGGTGACAACACCAACCCGTTCGAGTCGAGCGCGTACACGCCTATCGACGAGCGGCCGGGCCGTCAGGACTACGACGCGCAGCGCACCTCCGGCAACACCAACGACCTGCGCGGCAAGGTGATCCGGATCCACCCGGAGGACGACGGGACGTACACCATCCCGGCCGGCAACCTCTTCGCACCGGGCACCGAGAAGACCCGCCCGGAGATCTACGCGATGGGCTTCCGCAACCCGTTCCGGATCGGCACCGACCCCAAGACCAACACGCTGTACGTGGCGGACTACGGGCCGGACGCCAACGCGGACAACCCGAACCGTGGCCCCCGTGGTCTGGTCGAGTGGAACGTCGTCACCCCCGGCAACTACGGCTGGCCGTACTGCACGGGTACGAACGAGGCGTACAACGACTACACGTTCCCGTCCGGCCCGAGCGGAGCGAAGTTCGACTGCGCGGCGCCGGTGAACAACTCGCCGAACAACACAGGCCTGACCAACCTCCCGCCTGTCGTTCCGGCCACCGTCGACTACGGCTACGCCGGTGACTCGCGGTACCCGGAGATCGGCGGCGGCGGCGCCCCGATGGGCGGCCCGGTCTACCGGTACGACGCGGACCTCAACTCGACGCGGAAGTGGCCGGCGTACTACGACGGCAAGGCGCTGCTCGGCGAGTGGAACCAGAACAAGATGTACACGATGCAGATGAGCGCCGACGGCAAGTCGTTGGTGGACATCAACCAGTTGCTCACCGGCATGAGCATGATCCGGCCGATGGACTTCGAGTTCGGTCCGGACGGCGCGCTGTACCTGATCGAGTGGGGCAGCGGTTTCGGTGGCAACAACGACAACTCCGGCGTCTACCGGATCGACTACACCGCCGGGGACCGCGCACCCATCGCGGCGGCGTCGGCCACCCCGACCTCGGGTCCGGCACCGCTGACCGTCACCTTCTCCAGCGCCGGGTCCCGCGACCCGGACGGCGGCACGCTCACCTACGCCTGGGCCTTCGGCGACGGGCAGACCTCCACCGAGGCGAACCCGACGCACACGTACGCGACGGCTGGCGACTACACCGCCCAGCTCACAGTGACCAACCCGAAGGGCCGTACCGCGGTGGCCAACGTGCCGGTCACCGTGGGCAACACCGCTCCGACGGTGACCATCGAGTTCCCGCCGGACGGCGGCTTCTTCGACTGGGGTGACCAGGTCCGCTACACGATCAAGGTCACGGACCCGGAGGACGGGCAGATCGACTGCGACGAGGTGCAGTTGCAGGTGCTGCTCGGTCACGACGAGCACGCCCACCCGTTGGAGCAGCACACCGGCTGCACCGGCACCGTCCAGACGTCGCTCGCCTCCGGGCACGGCGCCGAGGCGAACGTCTTCGCGGTCTTCGAGGCCACCTACACCGACAAGGGCGGCAACGGCGGCTCCGGCGCGCTCACCGGCCGGGCGATCGAGATCCTCCAGCCGAAGCGCAAGCAGGCCGAGTACTTCACCGCGACCGGCCGCGCGCCGGTGAGCACGGGCGGCGGAGACGCCGGCGTGCAGCGGGAGACCGGCTCCGACACCGCCGGTGGCGGTCAGAACATCGGGTTCATCGAGGACGGCGACTGGTGGTCGGTGGCCCCGGCGGACCTGACGAACATCAGCGAAATCCGGTTCCGGGCCGCGTCGGCCGCCGCTGGCGGTCGGATCGAGGTCCGTGCGGGCGCTGTCGACGGACCGGTGGTCGCCACTGCCACAGTGCCGGCGACCGGCGCGTGGCAGACGTACACGGACGTGAGCGCGCCGGTCACCGGTGCCGCGAGCGGCTCGCTGTTCTTCCTTGCCCGCGACCCGAACGGCGGGACGGGCTCGCTGTTCAACGTCAACTGGATGGACTTCGTCGGGCGCGGCGTCACCGAGAACGCGCCGCCGGTGGTCACCGCCACCGCCACCCCGGCGACCGGCACCGCGCCGGTCACCGTCGCCTTCGACGGCACGGCGACCGATGCCGAGGGCGACACCCCGCTGACGTACGCCTGGGACTTCGGTGACGGCGGATCGGCGTCCACCCTGGACGCCAGCCACACCTACACCAGCCCTGGCACGTTCACGGCCACCCTCACGGTGACCGACAGCAAGGGTGCCAAGTCCTACGCCACGGTGCCGGTGCGGGTGGACGCTCCGGACACGTCCTGCTTCGGGGCGCGTTCGGACGACTTCAACGGCACCAGCCTCGACAAGGACCGCTGGACCGTGGTCCGGGAGAACCAGCTCTACTCGGTCAGCGGCGGCGCGCTGCGGCTGCCGACCGGCGTGGGCGACCTCTACGGCGCCCGCAACGACGCCACGAACCTGGTGCTCCAGGCGGCGCCGACCGGTGCCTGGGAGATGACCACCAAGGTCACCTTGCCGGTGACTGCCAACTACCAGCAGGCCGGCCTGCTGGTCTACGGCGACGACGACAACTACGCCAAGGTGGACCTGCTCTACAACGGCAGCCGTCGGGTGGAGTTCATCCGGGAGACGGCCGGCACGCCTCGCAACGAGTCTGCCGACAGCGCCGCAGCGCCGGCGGGTGACACCGTGTACCTGCGGATCACCAGTGACGGGACGAACCTGACCGCCGCCGCCTCGGCTGACGGGCAGACGTTCACCCCGGTCGGCCGGTCGGCCGACCTGGCCGGGATCACCAACCCGCGGATCGGGGTCTTCGCGCTCAACGGTGGCACCGAGGCACCTGTGGTCGACGCGGCCTTCGATTCGTTCCAGGTCACGCCGGACGCCCCGGCTGGGCCGGTCGACCCGTCGGACGAGTTCACCGGCAGCACGCTGGACAAGTGCCGCTGGGACGCGATCCTGCGGGAAGACCCGGCGGGTTACCGGGTGACCGGTGGCGCGCTGCGGATCGACGTGCCGAACGGTGACATCTACGGCACCGACAACACCGGGCCGAAGAACTTCATCCTCCAGACCGCGCCCTCGGGCGACTGGACCCTGGAGACGAAGGTCGACGGCAGCCTGCTGAACGAGCAGTACCAGCAGGCCGGTCTGATCGTGCAGGCGGACGACGACAACTACCTGAAGTTCGACTTCATCGCGGACAACCAGGCCGGCCAGGCGGTGACGCGGCGGATCGAGTTCCGCAGCGAGATCGGTGGGACGGTCCAGAACCCGCAGCCGGAGGCGGGCAACCTGACCGATGCCGTGTGGCACCTGCGGCTGGCCCGCAGCGGCGACACGTTCACGGCGTCGTACTCGGCCGACGGGACGACCTGGACGGCGTTGGAGTCGTTGACGAACAGCGCGGTCGGGGCCACCCCGAAGGTCGGTCTGTTCACCCTCGGCGCCAACCAGACGGCGTCGAAGACGGCCTCGTTCGACTACTTCCGGCTCAGCACCAGGGCGGTCGACGAGACCGCCCCGGTGACGACGGCGGCGGTGTCGGGCACTCCCACCGAGGGGTGGTACACCGGCCCGGTGACGGTCACGCTGACCGCCGCCGACGAGGCCGGTGGCAGCGGCCTGGCCGGTACGTCGTACCAGCTGGACGGTGCCACCGCGTGGACGCCCTACACCGAGCCGGTGACGGTAAGCGGTGACGGCGAGCACGAGCTGCGGTTCCGCTCGACGGACCAGGCGGGCAACGTGGAGTCGGCCAAGACCGTTGCGGTCAAGATCGACGCCACGGCACCGGTGACCTCGGCGACGTTCGCTCCGGCGAACGACGAAGGCTGGCACAACGGGACCATCCCGGTCGTGCTGACCTCGACCGACGCCGGTTCCGGGGTCAAGTCGGTGGAGTGGTCGCTCGACGGTGGCGCGTGGACGCCGTACTCGGAGCCGATCGAGGTGACCGGTGACGGGCAGCACGAGCTGCTGTTCCGCTCGACCGACAAGGCTGGCAACGCCGAGACGCTGAAGTCGGCGGTGCTGCGCATCGACGGCACCAAGCCGACGCTGCTGGTGTCCGGCATCGCCGACGGTCAGCTCTACGGGGACAGCCAGGACGTACGGGTGTCCTGGCAGGCCGTCGACCCGACCTCGGGCATCGCGTCCGTGGTCGGCACGCTGGACGGCAAGGCGTACGCCAGCGGCACCTTGCAGGCCATGTACGAGCTGCCGCTCGGCCTGCACGAGCTGACCGTCACCGCGACCGACAAGGCGGGCAACAAGACCACCTCAGCGGTCCGGTTCTTCGTCACCACCTCGTTCCGGGACATGCAGAACCTGCTGGACCGGTTCAAGGCGACGGGGCGGCTCTCGGCCAAGGCCCACAAGGATCTGACGAAGAAGCTCGACGCCGTCCGCAAGGCTGAGGCGGCCGGCAACGACAACAAGGCGCTCAAGGAGCTTGACGCCTTCCGGAAGCTCGCCGCGGACACCAAGTTGGTGACCGAGGCGGAGATCCGGGACGTGCTGGTCCGCGACGCCGATGCCATGACGGTGCGGCTGGGCGGAACGCCGGCCAGCAACGCCGGGGTCAAGGCGAACAAGGGCAAGCCCGTAAAGGGTGCCGGGCGACTGGGTGACGACGTCACGCGGCTCGCTCCGGGTCGCCAGCTCTGATCCATCCGAGGCCCCTTCCCGACACCTCGGTGTCGGGGAGGGGCCTCCTCAGCTCAGTGAGGAGACGTCCGTGACTCGTATCCGTGCGGTGTTCACCGCCGTGGTCGTCGGGTTGGTCCTGGCGCTGCTCTCCACCGCCCCTGCGGCGGCGCACACCGGCAAGCTGAAGCTTGAGGTCGCCGGTGACGGCGCCGAAGGGGTGACCATCCAGGCCACCTACAGCGACGGGCACCGGCTGGACAAGCCGGTGCGGTTGGTCCTCACCGGCACTGGTCCGGACGGGCAGCGGATCGGCCCGGTGCAACTGGAGCCGGCACCCGAGGGGCAGGGCTTCTACAGCAGCGGCCCTCTGCTCTCCCCCGGTAAGTGGCGGGTGACGGTGACCGCTCCGGCACCGAATCCCGGCAAGGCGACCGCCGACATCCAGGCGAAGGTGGCACAGACCGCGCCGGCTCCCGCGCCGGTGGCCGTGACGGCGGACACGAACCGTGCCGCCGGCAGTGGGGCGGGTGGCGGTTGGTGGCCGATCGCGGCTGCCGGCCTGGTGCTCACCGCCGCCGCGATGGGTGTGGCGATGCTGTTCGGTCGCCGCCGCACCGGCACCCAGAACGACTGATCGGCCAAGTCGGGGTGTTCCGGCCCCGGACCACCCCGACTTCAGGGAACGCGAGTCATGCCGCGTTCGGACGTTCGGGATCAGCCGATGGCGCGCAGCGCCGCCAGGTCCTCGTCGCTGGGCTCCCACGTGCCGGCCGCGGCGTTGGCGTGCACCTGCTCGGGCGTGGTGGCACCGGCGATCACAGAGGTCACCGCCGGCTGGGCGGCCAGCCCGCCGATCGCCACCTGGAGCATCGTCAGACCCCGCTCGGCGGCGTACGCCTCAAGCGCCTCGATGGTGTCCCAGTTGGCCGCGGCGAGGCGCTCGGCGTACCGGCCACCGCCGGAGAGCCGACTGCCCGCAGGAGGCTGCTCACTGCGCTTGTACTTGCCGGTGAGCAGGCCGTTGGCGAGCGGGAAGAACGGCAGCATGCCGAGGCCGAACCGCTCGCAGGCGGGGATCACCTCGGCCTCGACCGAGCGCTCCAGCAGGTTGTAGTGGTTCTGCGCGCTGATGAAGCGGGACCGACCGTTGGACGAGGCCACCCAGTCGGCGTCGGCGATCTGCCACCCGGAGAAGTTGGAGTTGCCCAGGTAGCGCACCTTGCCGTCGCGGACCAGGTCGTCGAGAGCGGCGAGGGTCTCGTCGATCGGGGTGCCCGGGTCGGGCTCGTGCATCTGGTAGAGGTCGATGTGGTCGGTGCCGAGCCGGCGCAGCGACGCCTCCACTGCGCGGGCGATGTAGCGCCGCGCGCCCCGGGCACCGAAGTCCGGCCCGTTGAGGCCGTTCATGTCCATGCCGAACTTGGTGGCCACCACGACGTCGTCGCGACGACCCTTGAGGGCCTGCCCGAGCAGTTCCTCGGAGCTGCCCTGCGGCTCGCCGTAGATGTCGGCGGTGTCGAAAAGGGTGATCCCGGCGTCCAGGGCGGCGTCCACCACCGCGCGGGTGCCGTCGAGGTCGAGCTTGCGGCCGAAGTTGTTGCAGCCGATGCCGACGACGGACACCACGAGCCCGGAGTCGCCCAGCCGGCGATAGGTCATCTCAGTCACGAGATCCACCCTATGCCCAGCGAAGGAAGGGCCCCTTACTAACGCCTGGCGTTAGTAAGGGGCCCTTCCTTCGCTCTCAGCCCACGTCCCAGACCGGCTCCGGGGTCTCCACCACCTCGCTGTCGCCCCGGAACAGCACGAACCGGTCGAACGAGCGGGTGAACCAGCGGTCGTGGGTGACGGCCACCACCGTCCCCTCAAAGGCGTTCAGGCCCGCCTCCAGTGCCTCCGCGCTGGCCAGGTCGAGGTTGTCGGTGGGTTCGTCGAGCAGCAGCAGGGTCGCCCCGGACAGCTCCAGCAGCAGCACCAGGAATCGGGCCTGCTGCCCGCCGGAGAGAGTGCCGAAGCGCTGATCGCCCTGCGCGGCCAGTTCGTAGCGGCTGAGCACCCCCATCGCCGCGTGCCGGTCCATCCCGGTGCGGTGCTCGTCGCCCCGCCACAGGATCTCGACAAGCGTCCTGTCCGTCAGCTCCGGCCGGTCGTGTGTCTGGGAGAAGTGCCCGGGGCGGACCCGGGCACCCAGCCGGGCAGTGCCCTCGTGCGCCACCGGGGCGAGCGCGCCCGCACCGTCGACCGGCCCGTTGGCCGGGTCGGGATCGGTGCCGCCCCGGGCCAGCAGCCGCAGGAAGTGCGACTTGCCGGTGCCGTTGGCACCGAGCACCGCCACCCGATCGCCGTACCAGATCTCCAGGTCGAAGGGGAACGTCAGGCCGTCGAGCTCCAGTTGGTCGCAGATGACCGCGCGCTTGCCGGTCCGTCCGCCGGTCAGCCGCATCCGGATGTCCTGGTCCTTCGGGGGTACGGGCGGCGGCCCGGCCTCCTCGAACTTGCGCAACCGGGTCTGCGCGGCCTGGTAGCGCGAGGCCAACCCGTCGTTGTACGCCGCCTTCTGCTTGTACATCAGCATCAGCTCGCGCAGCTTCTGGTGTTCCTCGTCCCAGCGTCGACGCAGCTCGTCGAGGCGTGCGTGCCGGTTCGTCCGGGCCTCGTGCCAGCTGGCGAAGCCGCCCGGGTGCACCCAGGCGCTGCCACCCTCCACGGCGACCACCCGGTCGGCGGTCTGTGCCAGCAGTTCCCGGTCGTGCGAGACGTAGAGCACCGATTTGACCGACTCGCGCAGCCGCGCCTCCAGCCAGCGTTTGCCGGGTACGTCGAGGAAGTTGTCCGGTTCGTCGAGCAGCAGCACCTCGTCCGGGCCGCGCAGCAGCAACTCCAACGCGAAGCGCTTCTGCTGCCCGCCGGAGAGGGTGCGCACCGGCCGGTCCCGGACTGCGTCCCAGGGCTTGTCGAGCACGATGGTGGCGACGGTGTCGAAGAGCACCTCGGCGTCGTAGCCGCCGGCTTCGCCCCAGGCGCCCAGCGCGTCGGCGTACGCCAACTGTGCCTTGCCTGCGGCGCTGCTGAACTTGCCGCGGACCTCGGCCGCCCGCATGGCCTCCTCGGTCTCGGCGAGCCGGCGGCCGGCGTCGCGCAGCAGTGGCGGGGCGAGCGACAGCGCCAGGTCGGCGAGTGTCGTCTCGTCGCCGATCATGCCGATGAACTGGCGCATCACGCCCAGCCCGCCGGCGCGCGCGACGGCGCCGGTACGCACCGGCAGGTCACCGGCGACCATCCTCAGCAGCGTCGTCTTTCCCGCGCCGTTCGGCCCGACAAGGGCGACCTTGCTGCCCTCACCGACCCGGAACGACACGTCGGCGAAGAGTTCCCGACCGTCGGGCAGGATGTGCCCGACCGCTGCCACGTCCACGTATCCCACGCCGGGATACTGCCCCAGCGCGGGCCGGGGGGACATCCAATTACCGGGCGACCCGCAGCACCCGGAACCCCTTCTGGCTGGCGTACCGCTCGACCTGCCAGCCCTCGTCGGTGAGCCAGCGGTGCAGCGAGTCGCCGCCGAGGTGGCGGGCGACGACAAGCCAGCCGACGCCGTCCGGAGCGAGCCGGGGAAGCCAGCGCCGCAACAACTCGTGCAGGTCGTCCTTGCCGATCCGGATGGGTGGGTTGGACCAGAGCTGGGCGAATCGAACCTCCGCCGGCACGTCGTCCGGCGCGCGGACCAGGACCCGGTCGGCGGCGTTAACCCGGGCCGCGTTGGCTTCGGTGAGTTCGCGGGCGCGGGCGTTGACGTCGACCGCCCAGACGGTGCTCGCCGGTGCCAGGTCGGCGAGCACGCAGGCGATCGGGCCGAACCCGCAGCCGAGGTCGAGCAGGTCACCTGTGGTGTCGGCGGCGGGAAGGTCTGCCTTGCGCAGGAGTACGGCGGTGCCGGGGTCGAGGCGGCTGGCGGAGAAGACCCCGCCGGCCGAGCCGAGCCGGTAGTCGCGGTCGGCGACGGTGAACTCGACCTCGCGCGCCGGGGCTTCGCTTGCGGGTTGAGCGCTGAAGTAGTGGTCACCGGTCACGTCGGCAATTCTCGCACCGGCTCGGCATGCTCACGACACGGCCCACATGCACATTCCCCATTATTGCCCCTAAAGGGACAATGGCTCCTACTCTGGGCAACATGGTGTATCGGTACGAGTCCGATGAGGACGCATTCGAGGAGTACCCGGAGCCCGGGTCCGACCTGCCCGCGCTCGGTGCCGGGCCACCGCCGGCGGCCGGGCCTTCCCCGTCGCGCTTTCCGGCCCCGTCGCTGCCCCGGCCGAACCAGTTGATGCTGCCCTCGACGCAACCACCACCGGCCGCCCGCGCCGCCACCCCGGCCAGCCCGCCGCTCGGTCAGGTCTACACCTCCGCCCAGCCGGTGGATCCGTCCACCCGACGCAGCGGCGGACGACTCTGGCAGGCGGTCGTCGGCGGTGCCGCCGTCCTGGTCCTGCTCGCCCTCTGCGGCCTGGGCGCCGCCGCTCTGCTGGCGGACCGCAACCAGGAGCCCCAGACCACCCCGACGCTCCAGCCGAACGCCGCCGCGCCCACCCCCGCCCAGCGACAGGACCTCGACTCCCGGGACACCGACCAGGCCCCGCTCACCGCCAAGGAACTCTTTCCCGGCAAGGAGCTGAAGCTCGCCGACGGCCAGACCGCCTACCAGGTGCTCAAGACGCAGTCCAGCGGCAGTTGCGCCGTCGCCGCCACCGGCGAGGTGGCCGACCTGCTGGTCCGCCTCGGCTGCAACCAGGTCGTACGGGCCACCTTGCGATCCCCGAGCGGCGACCACCTGGTCACCACGGGCCTGTTCAACCTCACCGACAAGGTCAGCGCGGAACGGACCCGCGACCGGCTCCGGCAACTGCTCGACGAACGGCAGGGCCGCTTCCGGGGTCTGACCACCGGCGACGACGACGGCACCGACGCGCTGACAAGCGCACCGGCGCGGGTCGGTTGGCAGGTCCGCGGGCACTACCTGGCGTACGCCCTGGTGGTCCGCGCCGACGGGGCCGCCGTGAAGTCCGGCGACGCCAAGATCCGGGAGGTGCTGTTCGACATGATCGAGGTGCACCTCAGCCGGGGCGTGCTGCAACGCCGGGCCGACACCGCGATGGCCGTACAGCCGACGCCGGCGCCCACCGAGGGCAGCGGCAGCCAGAGCGGCGACGACGACGAGTTGCCGGGCGACTGACGCGAGCCCGTTTGACGGGTGTGCCGCCGACCGGTGGCACACCCGTCGTCGTTTGGTCAGCCTTCGACCGGCGCCGAGGCTTCGGCGGCGACACGCAGGCGGCGGGTGAGGTCGGCGCGGCGGGCGTACTCGGTCGGGTCGGCCGGGTAACCGACCGCCACCAGTGTCAACCCGTGCGCGGGCGCCACAGTCACCTCGCTGGAGCGTTCCTGGCGGGTCAGCAGACTGCCCGGCCACTCGACCGGGCGGCGGCCGTCCCCGGCCACCAGCATCGCCCCCACCAGGCTGCGCACCATCGCCTGGCAGAACGCGTCCGCCTGCACGGTGGCGACCAGGATGCCGTCCGGCTCCCGGCGCCAGTCCAGCCGGGTCACCTCGCGCAGCGTCGTCGCGTTCTCCTTGCGCCGGCAGTACGCGGCGAAGTCGTGCTCTCCCACCAGGCCGGCCGCCGCCGCGTTGAGCGCGGCCAGATCCAGCGGCCTCGGCCAGGCCAACACCTCGTGCCGGCGCAGCGGCTCGGCACCGAAGGCCGCGTCGGTGACCCGGTACTCGTAGCGCCGGAAGGTGGCCGAGAAGCGGGCGTCGAAGTCGGCGGGCACCTCGGTCATCGCCGTCACCCGCACGTCGGTGGGAAGCAGCCGTGCCAACCGACGCAGCAGCCGTCCCTCGTGCTGCCGCCACACGTCGACGGGAAGGTCGAGGTGGCAGACCTGACCTGTGGCGTGCACCCCCGCGTCGGTCCGCCCGGCCACCGTCAATCCGGTTGCCGTGCCGGCGCCGAGGACCAGGTCCAGGGTCTCGACGAGCACCCCGGCGACGGTGCGCCGGGTCGGCTGGGCAGCCCAGCCGGAGAAGTCCGCACCGTCGTACGAGACGTCCAGCCGCAGCCGGATCCGCTCGTCCACCTCGTACCTCCTGTCATGGGTCGGGCCCGGCACCCCGATGGGGGTGCCGGGCCCGACGTTGCCCTTGATCAGGCCTTGTTCTCGGTGGCCTCGTCGCTGTCCTCGCGGGCGGCGTCGGTGTCACCGGACGCCGACACCGGCGCCTCGGAGTCCTGGTCGGCCGGAGCCGACTTCGGGGCCTCGTCGGCCGGAGCGAGCGCCTCGACCTTGTCCTGCTGCGCAGCCTTGCGGGCCGCGGTCTTCTTGTTCACCTTGGGCTCGGCGACCTGAAGCTCCTCGACCAGCTCGATGATCGCCATCGGCGCGTTGTCGCCCTTGCGGGGACCGGTCTTCACGATCCGGGTGTAACCGCCGGGGCGGTTGGAGTACCGGGGCGCGATCTGGTCGAACAGGGCGTAGACAACGTCCTTGTCCTTGACGACACCCAGCACCCGCCGCCGCGAGGCGAGGTCACCGCGCTTGGCCTTGGTGATGAGCTGCTCGGCCAGCGGGCGCAGCCGCCGGGCCTTCGTCTCGGTGGTCTGGATCTTGCCGTGCTGGAACAGCGCGGTGGCCAGGTTCGCCAGCATCAGCCGCTCGTGCGAGGGGCTGCCGCCGAGGCGGGGGCCCTTGGTGGGCGTGGGCATTTTTGGTGCTCCTCAGTTGTGGCGGCAGCGCGGACTAGAGCTGCTCGGTCTCGCGGTAGTCGTCGGTGTCGTAGTCGGCCTCGCCGAAGGTGTCCACGACGTTCGCCGGGTCGAAGTTCGGGGCCGAGTCCTTCAGCCCAAGACCCATCCCGGCGAGCTTCATCTTGACCTCGTCGATCGACTTCTGACCGAAGTTGCGGATGTCGAGGAGGTCGGCCTCGGTACGCCCGATGAGCTCACCAACGGAGTTGATGCCCTCGCGCTTGAGGCAGTTGTAGGAGCGGACGGTGAGGTCCAGCTCCTCGATCGGCAGGGCGAGGTCCGCCGCCAGCTGAGCGTCCTGCGGGGACGGCCCGATGTCGATGCCCTCGGCGGTCTCGTCAAGCTCCCGAGCCAGACCGAACAGCTCCACAAGCGTCGAACCGGCCGACGCCAGGGCCGTACGCGGACCCATCGACGGCTTGGTCTCGACGTCGATGATCAGCCGGTCGAAGTCGGTGCGCTGCTCGACACGGGTCGCCTCGACGCGGTACGTCACCTTCAGCACCGGCGAGTAGATCGAGTCGACAGGGATCCGGCCGATCTCGGCGCCGGACTGCTTGTTCTGCGCAGCCGTCACGTAGCCCCGGCCCCGCTCGACGGTCAGCTCCATGTCGAGCCGGCCCTTGCCGTTGAGGGTGGCGAGCTTCAGGTCCGGGTTGTGCACCGAGACGCCGGCCGGGGGCTGGATGTCGCCCGCGGTGACGTCGCCCGGACCCTGCTTGCGCAGGTACATGCTGACCGGCTCGTCGTGCTCGGAGCTGACGCACAGCTCCTTGATGTTCATGACGAGCTCGACCACGTCCTCCTTGACACCGGGGATCGTGGTGAACTCGTGCAGCACGCCGTCGATCTTGATCGAGGTGACCGCCGCACCCGGGATCGACGACAGCAGCGTGCGCCGCAGCGAGTTGCCCAGGGTGTAGCCGAAGCCCGGCTCCAGCGGCTCGATGGCGAACCGCGACCGGGTCTCGTTGATCGACTCCTCGGAGAGGGAGGGTCGCTGGCTGATGAGCATCTTTTCTCTTCTCTTCCGGGACGCCCGCTATTTGACGTCCACGACACAAACCGTTCCGGTGGCCCGCCCCGAAGGGCGGGCCACCGCACGAGCTCGGACTACTTGGAGTAGAGCTCGACGATCAGCTGCTCCTGGACCTGCGTGTCGATGACCTGCCGGGCCGGGAGGGAGTGCACGAGCACCTTCATCTGGCTCGGGATGGCCTCAAGCCACGCCGGAACCGTCTTCGAGCCGGCCTGAGCCTGCGCGACGACGAACGGGGTGAGCTCCTTGCTCTTGCCCCGAACCTCGATGATGTCGTGCTCCTTGACGCGGTACGACGGGATGTCGACCTTCTTGCCGTTCACCGTGAAGTGACCGTGCTTGACCAGCTGGCGGGCCATGTCCCGCGAGTGGGCGTAGCCGGCCCGGTAAACGACGTTGTCCAGCCGCGACTCGAGGATCTGCAGGAGGACCTCACCGGTCTTGGCCTGCTTGCCAACGGCTTCCTCGTAGTAACCGCGGAACTGCTTCTCCAGCACGCCGTAGACACGACGGGCCTTCTGCTTCTCACGGAGCTGGAGCAGGTACTCCGTCTCCTTGGTGCGGCCGCGGCCGTGCTGCCCGGGCGGGAACGGCCGGGACTCGAACGGGCACTTCGGACCATCGCACTTGCTGCCCTTGAGGAACAGCTTCATCTTCTCCCGCCGGCAACGGCGGCAGTCTGCACCGGTGTAACGAGCCATCTCTCTCTACCTCTCAGACCCGACGACGCTTAGGCGGACGGCACCCGTTGTGCGGCTGCGGGGTGACGTCGGCGATCTGGCCGACCTCGAGGCCCACGGCCTGCAGCGAACGGATGGCGGTCTCCCGGCCGGAGCCGGGGCCCTTGACAAACACGTCGACCTTGCGCATGCCGTGCTCCATGGCGCGACGCGCGGCGGCCTCGGCGGCCAGCTGCGCGGCGAACGGAGTCGACTTGCGGGAGCCCTTGAAGCCCACCTGGCCAGCGGAGGCCCAGGAGATGACCGCACCGGTCGGGTCCGTGATGGACACGATGGTGTTGTTGAACGTGCTCTTGATGTGCGCCTGCCCGTGGGCGACGTTCTTGCGTTCCTTGCGCCGGACCTTCTTTACAGCGGCTCCGGCACGAGCCTTCGGTGGCATAAGTCTGTGCGCTCCTATTACTTCTTGCCGGGCTTCTTCTTGCCGGCGACGGTCCGCTTCGGGCCCTTGCGGGTCCGTGCATTGGTCTTGGTCCGCTGGCCACGCACGGGCAGGCCCCGGCGGTGCCGGATGCCGGCGTAGCAGCCGATCTCGACCTTGCGGCGGATGTCAGCGGCGACCTCGCGGCGCAGGTCGCCTTCAACCTTGTAGTTGCCCTCGATGTGGTCGCGGAGCTGCACGAGCTCCTCGTCCGTGAGGTCCCGAGCGCGCTTGTCCGGCGAGATGCCGGTGGCGGCGAGTGTCTCCAGGGCGCGGGTGCGACCGACCCCGAAGATGTAGGTGAGCGCGATTTCCATCCGCTTCTCGCGGGGGAGATCCACGCCGACTAGACGTGCCATGTGCGGGCGTACTCCTCGTGATGTGTGGCGGAGGTGTGGACCCGTCCCACCCCGCTACCGGCCGTCCCGTCTTTCCGACGCTGTAAGCGCCGGCGACCGGGATCGGTCGCTGCCCGAGCGGGCCCCGGCCTCCGACCGGGGGTCAGCCACGAAAGGAGTACGTCTTCACGTACCGCTCGCGGCTGGGACGAGCATGTGTCTTGTGTGTCGCTGAGGATCTGCCTGGGCCAACGCCACCCGGCCGTGTCCGGCCGGACGGGCTGAGATCAGCCCTGGCGCTGCTTGTGGCGCGGGTCGGTGCAGATGACCATGACCCGGCCGTGCCGGCGGATTACCCGGCACTTGTTGCAGATCCTCTTGACGCTCGGCTTGACCTTCACGGTTGCCTTACTTCCCATCTGGCCCGGGGACGCGCGAGGCGCGAGACCGGACGTCGAAGACGGACACGGGACTTCCCGGCCGTCGTCAGGACTACTTGTAGCGGTAGACGATGCGCCCGCGGGTCAGGTCGTACGGCGAGAGTTCGACGACGACCCGGTCCTCCGGCAGGATGCGGATGTAGTGCTGCCGCATCTTGCCGCTGATGTGAGCCAGCACCTTATGGCCGTTCGCGAGCTCCACCCGGAACATTGCGTTCGGCAGGGGCTCGATGACTCGACCCTCGATCTCGATGGCTCCGTCTTTTTTCGGCATGTCCTCCGCTGTCCTGACGTCGATTGCTCCGGGCGGCCCACAACGTCTTACACGGGAACTGACCAAGATCAGATGCCCGCGCCAGCCGCGGCTCCAGCTCCCACCGAAGCGCAGGGTGGGCATGCCGGAGTGGACGCTGTGCGCCGAACAGAAAGTGTACGCCGGCCTGCACGCCGTCGCCAAACCGGCCGGCACCCGAGCACCGTGTCGGGTACGACCCCGCCTCCCGGAGACCCGATGATCTCCCAAAGCGGCCGCTGGTGGTCAGCTCGCAGGCGAGGGATCGTCTCGTTCGTCCGATTCACCGGCGCGCAACTCGCGCCGCCGCTCACGCTTCAGGCGCTTGCGCTCCCGTCGGCGCTCCCGCTCGATCGCCCGGCGTCGCGGCTCTCCCCCGGCCAACCCGGTGACAGTGCGAACCGCCAGCACCGCACCCCACGGCCCGGCCACCCAGGCCGGCCAGAAGTAGAGCAGCTCGCCGCTGAGCATCGACGTGACGCCCCACACGGCCACCACGATGCCGATCACCTGGAGGTAGGGCAGCCACACCTCGGCCAGCCAGCGGGCGGTGACGCCACCTGCCACCGGCTGGTCGCCCACCACCACGCTCGGCGGCTCGGCGGGCAGGCTGGCCGGCACCACAGCGGAGCGCTCGGCGGGCGCCACCGGGGGCAGGTCGACCAGCAGGGCATCCAAGTCGGCGTACGTGCGCGCCGCGTACGCGTTCTGCACCCGCTCGTCGTACTCGTGCAGGTCGAGTCGACCCTCGCCGAGGGCGGCCCGCAAACGCTCGGCCACCGCCTCGCGATCCGCGTCCGCCGCTCGCATCCCGTCGCGCCCGTCCATGCCGGCAAGCATGCCACCCGGAAACAAAAACCGTCTCACCCGTCCGACCCCCTGACGCCCGGCGCGCCAGAGCGGTGCGGGGTCTAGGAGGCTGCCGAGACTGCCGGTTGGCGGGCCGTCACCAGGTCGCCCAGACGGGTCCGGCCGCCGTCGAAGGCCGTGAGCACCCAGACGCCGTCCGGCAACAGCGCCATCGAATGCTCGACGTGCGCCGCGACCGACCCGTCCCGGGTGACGACCGTCCAACCGTCGGCCAATTCGACGGTACGCGGCGACGCCATGGTGATCATGGGCTCGATGGCAAGCGCCATACCGGGGACCAGGCGTGGACCCTTGCCCGGTCGGCCGTGGTTGAGCACGTGCGGGTCCTGGTGCATCTCGGTGCCGATGCCGTGCCCGCCGTACCCGTCGACGATGCCGTACCTGCCGCCCTTGCGGACCGCGCTCTCCACAGCGTGCGAGATGTCGGTGAGGCGGCCCTTCCCGCTGGCCGCACCCCGTGCGGCGGCAGCGATACCGGCCCACATCGCGTCCTCGGCCACCTCGGCCATCCGCAGCAGCGCCGGGTCGACGTCGCCGACGCCCACTGTGATGGCGGCGTCGCCGTGCCAACCATCAAGCACGGCACCGCAGTCGATCGAGATCAGGTCACCGTCGGCGAGCACCTGCTCTCCAGAGGGGATGGCGTGCACGACCTGCTCGTTCACCGAGGAGCAGATCGACGCCGGGAAGCCGTGGTAGCCCTTGAACGACGGGACGCCGCCCGCCTCGCGGATCGTCGACTCGGCGATGGCGTCCAGATCGGCGGTGGTCACCCCGGGGGCAACCGCCTCGCGCATGCGGCGCAGGGCCTCGGCGACCACCAGCCCGGCGGCCCGCATCTTCTCGATCTGGTCAGGGGTCTTCAGCTGGATATCCAGCTGGGGACGACGCATGGAGCGTTTACCTTTCGTGGCCGTTCAGCGGGGCACGTCATGCGTACCCCGCTGTTCGCACTCTATCCGCCGTGATGCGGCCGGACCTCAGCCGCCGTACGACCGCAGGGCGTCGATGGCCCGGGTGGTGACGTCCTCCACCGGCCCGGTGGCGTCGATCCCGACCAGCTTGCCCTGGGCGCCGTAGTAGTCGACAAGCGGCGCGGTCTTCTCGCCGTACTCCCGCAGGCGGGTGGCGATCGTCTCCGGCTTGTCGTCGTCCCGCTGGAACAGCTCGGCGCCACAACGGTCACAGACGTCCGGCCGGGTGGTGGCGTCGAACTCGACGTGCCAGATCTTGCCGCAGCCCCGGCAGGTGCGCCGGCCGGACAGCCGCCGGATCACCTCGTCGTCGTCGACCACAAGCTCCAGGACCAGGTCCAGCGCGGTGCCCAGGTCGGCGAGGAGCTTGTCCAGAGCGGCGGCCTGCGGAGTGGTCCGCGGAAAGCCGTCGAGCAGGAAGCCCTCGCTGGCGTCGGGCTCGGCCAGCCGGTCCCGGACCATGTTGATGGTCACCTCGTCCGGGACCAGCTCACCGGCATCCATGTAACGCTTCGCCTCGACCCCGAGCGGCGTGCCCTGGGTGACGTTCGATCGGAAGATGTCACCGGTCGAGATCTTCGGCACCGAGAGGTGGGCGGCGATGAACTCGGCCTGCGTGCCTTTGCCCGCTCCCGGCGGGCCAACCAGAACGAGTCTCATCTACCGCAGGAACCCTTCGTAGTTCCGCTGCATGAGTTGGCTCTCGATCTGCTTCACGGTCTCCAGACCGACGCCGACCATGATGAGCACAGCGGTGCCGCCGAACGGGAAGTTCTGGTACTGCTGGTTGTCCAGCCAGATGAAGAAGAAGTTCGGCAGGATGGAGATGACACCCAGGTACAGAGCGCCCGGCAGAGTGATCCGACTGAGGATGAAGTCCAGGTAGTCGGCGGTCGGCTTACCGGGGCGGATGCCCGGCACGAAGCCGCCGTACTTCTTCATGTTGTCCGCGACCTCGGTCGGGTTGAACGTGATCGAGACGTAGAAGTACGTGAAGAAGATGATCATCAGGAAGTAGACCGCGATGTAGATCGGGCTACTCGGGTTGACCAGGTTGTTCTGGATCCACGCCTGGGTTTTGCCCGGGTCGGTCTGATCGAAGAACTGCAGCGCCAACTGCGGCAGGTAGAGCAGCGACGAGCCGAAGATGACCGGGATGACACCGGCCTGGTTGACCTTCAGCGGGATGTAGGTCGAGGTGCCGCCGTACATCCGCCGGCCGATCATCCGCTTGGCGTACTGCACCGGGATCCGGCGCTGCGCCTGCTCGATGAAGGTGACCGCGGTGATGACCACCAGGACCAGCGCGATGACCAGGGCGAACATGTCCCAGCCCTTGCTGGTCTTGATCTGCCAGCCCTCGCTGGGCAGCCGCGCCGCGATCGAGGTGAAGATCAGGACGGACATGCCGTTGCCGACGCCCCGGTCGGTGATCAGCTCGCCGAGCCACATGACCATGCCGGTACCGGCGGTCATCGTCATCACCAGGATGGTCAGGGTCAGCCAGTCCGGGATGCCAGTGCCGGTGGGGATGATCGGGAACTGGTCGCAGCGGTTCTGGAAGAGCTGGCCGGAACGGGCCAGCGCCACGAACGCCGAAGCCTGAAGCACACCCAGACCGAGAGTCAGGTAGCGGGTGTACTGGGTGATCTTCGCCTGGCCGGCCTGGCCCTCCTTGCGGAGCTGCTCCAGGCGCGGAATCACGACGGTCAGCAGCTGCAGGATGATCGACGCTGTGATGTAGGGCATGATGCCCAGCGCGAAGACCGAGAGCTGTAGCAGCGCTCCGCCGGAGAAGAGGTTGAGCAGGTTCAGCACACCCGTCGACTCACCCTGGAGGGTGTCGAGGCACTTCTGCACGTTGCCGTACGAGACGCCCGGGCTGGGCAGCGTGGCGCCCAGTCGGTAGACCGCGATGATGCCTACTGTGAACAGCAGCTTCTTGCGCAGGTCAGGCGTACGGAACGCACTGAGAAAGGCGGACAGCAACTTCTTCCTCCTGCGCGAGGCGGGCCGCCGGTGATCCCTGGCGGGTCGGGGTGGATCCGGGCGAGTGCCCGGATTCCATGGCTGGGATGGGACTCTAACAGCCCTATCCCCCTCCGGGCAGATGCGCCCGGCTACATAAACCGATTCCGATATTACCGGGCGCACACGCGCCCAGGCAGACCATGGCGCCCGTCCAGTTGCTCACAACCGGACGGGCGCCATGTCTCTTACGTCCCTACAGCTCGGTGGCGGAGCCACCGGCAGCGGCGATCTTCTCCTTGGCCGACGCGCTGAACGCGTGCGCCGACACCTGGAGCGCCACCCCGCCGAGATCCCCGGTGCCGAGGACCTTGACCGGGTGGCCCTTGCGGACCGCCCCAGCCTCGACCAGCTCCAGCGGGCCAACCTGGCCGCCGTTCGGGAACAGCTCGGCGAGCCGGTCCAGGTTGACCACCTGGAAGACCACCTTGAACTTGTTCTTGAAGCCCTTCATCTTCGGCAGGCGCATGTGGATGGGCATCTGCCCACCCTCGAACGCCGCCGAGATGTTCTTGCGGGCCTTGGAACCCTTGGTACCGCGACCAGCGGTCTTGCCCTTGGAACCCTCACCGCGACCCACACGGGTCTTCGCGGTCTTGGAACCAGGCGCCGGGCGCAGGTGGTGCACCTTGATCGTCATTACTCGACCTCCTCGACCTTCACGAGGTGGTTGACCGTGAAGATCATGCCACGGATCTCGGGCCGGTCTTCCTTGACCACCACGTCGTTGATCCGCTTGAGACCGAGCGAACGCAGCGAATCACGCTGGTTCTGCTTGGTCCCGATGCCGGACCGGAGCTGGGTGACCTTCAGACGTGCCATCAGCGAGCCACCCCCGCACGCGACGCCAGCATGGCGGCCGGCGCGACGTCCTCGACCGGCAGACCACGACGCGCAGCGACCTGCTCCGGGGACTCGAGCCCCCGCAGAGCCGCCACGGTGGCGTGCACGATGTTGATCGGGTTCGACGAGCCGAGGCTCTTGGAGAGCACGTCGTGGATCCCGGCGCACTCCAGCACGGCACGCACCGGACCACCGGCGATGACACCCGTACCGGCCGAGGCCGGCTTGAGCAGCACCACACCAGCGGCGTCCTCACCCGTCACCGGGTGCGGAATCGACTGGCCGATACGCGGCACCTTGAAGAAGTGCTTCTTGGCCTCCTCGACGCCCTTGGCGATGGCCGCGGGCACCTCCTTGGCCTTTCCGTAGCCCACGCCGACCGTGCCGTCGCCGTCGCCCACGATCACCAGGGCGGTGAAGCTGAAGCGACGACCACCCTTCACGACCTTGGCGACGCGGTTGATCGCGACGACCCGCTCAAGGTGCGGGGTCTTCTCGACGGGCGCGTTTCCGCGGCCGCCCTCACGGCGGTTGTCGCGGCGACCACCCTCGTTGCCACCGGACCCGCCGCCACGGCGCTGTTGACCTGGCATCAGCAGCCTTCCTTATCTCTCGTGACGGGGTTGTTAGAACTCGAGCCCGGCTTCGCGGGCGGCGTCGGCAAGCGCGGCGACTCGCCCCGCGTACCGGTTGCCACCGCGGTCGAAGACGACCTTGGAGACGCCGGCGGCCTTGGCCCGCTCGGCGAGCAGGGCGCCCACCTTGCCGGCGAGGGCGCTCTTGTCGCCCTCCGCACCGCGCAGCGAGGCGTCCAGGGTCGACGCCGACGCCAGGGTGTGACCCTTGGTGTCGTCGACGATCTGGGCGACCATGTGGCGCAGCGAACGGGTGACGACCAGGCGCGGACGCTCGGCCGTACCGCTGACGTTCTTGCGGACGCGGAAGTGCCGACGCGCACGCCCAACGGCGCGCTTGGCGGCGACGCCGCGGCGGCGCTTGAGCAGCGTGGCGCTCACTTCTTACCTGCCTTTCCGGCCTTGCGGCGGATGACCTCGCCCTGGTACTTGACGCCCTTGCCCTTGTAGGGCTCCGGCGGGCGGATCTTCCGGATGTTGGCGGCGACCTCACCGACCTGCTGCTTGTCGATGCCGGCCACGTGGAACAGGGTCGGCCGCTCCACAGTGAAGGTGATACCCGCCGGCGCCGGAACGAGCACCGGGTGCGAGAACCCGAGCGCGAACTCGAGGTCCGAACCCTTGGCGGTGACCCGGTAACCGGTGCCTGCGATCTCCAGGCTCTTGCGGTAGCCCTCGGTCACGCCGACGATCATGTTGGCCACCAGCGTACGGCTCAGGCCGTGCAGTTCCTTGGCCTTGCGCTCGTCGTTCGGGCGGTTGACGCTCAGCTGCCCGTCCTCGCCACGCTCGACCGTGATCGGCTCGGCGATGGTGTGCTGGAGCTCGCCCTTCGGGCCCTTGACCTTGACGGTCTGCCCGTCGATCGTGATATCGACGCCGGACGGTACCGGGATCGACTTACGTCCAATTCGCGACATTTCTACCTGTCTCCCGTTACCAGACGAAGGCGAGGACTTCCCCGCCAACGCTCCGCTTGCGGGCCTGCCGGTCGGTGAGCAGCCCCTGGGACGTCGAAATGATCGCCACGCCCAGCCCGCCGAGCACCCGCGGGAGCCCGTCCGACTTGGCGTAAACCCGGAGACCGGGCTTGGACACGCGCTTGATGCCGGCCAGGCTCCGCTCCCGGTTCTGGCCGTACTTCAGCTCGACGACCAGTCGCTTGCCGACGGCACCCTCTTCGGGCTCCTCGACCGACCAGGTGGCGATGTAACCCTCTGCCTTCAAGACCTCGGCGATGTTCGCCTTGATCTTGGAGTAGGGCATCTTCACCTGATCGTGGTACGCCTGGTTGGCGTTACGCAGACGCGTGAGCATGTCTGCGATCGGGTCGGTCATCGTCATGGATTTCGTCAGCCTTTCTCGCCGGGGTTCCCGGGGCACCAGCCCCGGGCCTACGGCGAAGAGCAATACCTAAACGGTGCAGGAGTTCCCGGCCGGCAGCCGGGACGCGGTCACCCTTACCAGGAAGCCTTGGACACACCCGGCAGCTCACCGCGGTGGGCCATCTCCCGGATGCAGACCCGGCACAGCCCGAACTTGCGGTAGACCGCCTTCGGACGCCCGCACCGCTGGCAGCGGGTGTACGCGCGAACCGAGAACTTCGGCTTCGCGGCCGCCTTGATGATCAGCGCCTTCTTGGCCATCTCAGTTCTCCTTGAACGGGAAGCCCAGGAGCTTGAGCAGCGCCCGGCCCTCGTCGTCGGTCGTGGCGGTGGTGACCACCGTGATGTCCATGCCCCGCTGGCGATCGATCTTGTCCTGATCGATCTCGTGGAACACCGACTGCTCGGTCAGACCGAACGTGTAGTTGCCGTGCCCGTCGAGCTTGCGCCCGTCCAGACCGCGGAAGTCGCGGATACGCGGCAGCGCGATGGACAGCAGCCGGTCCAGGAACTCCCACATCCGGTCACCGCGAAGGGTGACCTTCGCGCCGATCGGCATGCCCTCGCGGAGCTTGAACTGCGCGATGGACTTGGTCGCCCGCCGCACCTGCGGCTTCTGGCCGGTGATCGTGGCGAGGTCGCGGACCGCGCCGTCGATCAGCTTGGCGTCGCGAGCAGCCTCGCCGACACCCATGTTGACGACGATCTTGACCAGCCGCGGCACCTGCATGGGGTTGCCGTAGCTGTTCTGCTCACGCAGCTGGGCCACGATCTCGTTGCGGTACCGCTCCTTGAGGCGCGGCATGGTCTTTTCGGTAGCCGTGGTCATCACAGGTCCTTACCGGTGCTACGCGCGATGCGGACCTTCTGGCCGTTGTCGTCGATCCGGTAACCGACGCGCGTCGGCTTGCCGTCGGAGTCCAGGACCTGCACGTTCGAGACGTGGATCGGGGCCTCCTGGGTGACGATGCCGCCGGTCTTGGCGCCACGCTGGGTGGTGCTGATGCGGGTGTGCTTCTTGACCCGGTTCACGCCCTCGACCAGGACCTTGTCCTGCCGCGGGTAGGCCGCGATGACCTTGCCCTTGGCACCCTTGTCCTTGCCGGCGATGACGACGACCGTGTCGCCCTTCTTGACCTTCACGGTCACAACACCTCCGGCGCGAGGGAAATAATCTTCATGAACCGCTTGTCCCGCAGCTCCCGACCCACCGGGCCGAAGATGCGGGTACCGCGCGGGTCCCCACCGTCCTTGATGATGACGGCGGCGTTCTCGTCGAAGCGGATGTACGAGCCGTCCGGACGCCGCTTCTCCTTGGCGGTGCGGACGATGACCGCCTTGACGACGTCGCCCTTCTTGACACCGGCACCCGGGATCGCGTCCTTGACGGTGGCCACGATGACGTCGCCGATACTCGCGTAGCGCCGACCGGAGCCACCGAGAACCCGGATGCACAGGATCTCCCGAGCACCCGTGTTGTCGGCGACGCGCAGTCGCGACTCCTGCTGAATCACGTCTATCTCCTATGTCTGCCGGTTCTCCGGCCGCCATGGCGGCCGGAGCCTGGCGGAACCAACGCCCGACGCAACGCCGGGCGAGCTCGAGCCTTCGCTACTTGGCCTTTTCCAGGATCTCCACGATCCGCCAACGCTTGGTGGCGCTCAGCGGCCGGGTCTCCATGATCAGGACCCGGTCGCCGGTGCCAGCGGCGTTCTGCTCGTCGTGCACCTTCAGCTTGCTCGTACGGCGCATGATCTTGCCGTACAGCGCGTGCCGAACCCGGTCCTCGACCTCGACAACGACGGTCTTGTCCATCTTGTCGCTGACCACCAGGCCCTCGCGAACCTTGCGGCGCGCGCGGGTGGCGTCAGTGGTGGTGTTCTCGGTCATGATGCAGTCACCTCAGTCGGCGCGGCCGAGAGCCCCAGCTCGCGCTCGCGCATGATCGTGTAGATCCGGGCGATCTCCCGACGGATGACCTGCAACCGCCGGTTGTTGTCCAGCTGCCCGGTTGCGGCCTGCACGCGGAGGTTGAACAGCTCCGCCTTGGCCTCCCGCAGCTTCGTGACCAGCTCCTCCTCGGAGAGCTCACGCAGCTCGGTCGCCTTAACGCCCGCTGCCATCAGGATTCACCCACTTCGCGCGTAACAATGCGGCACTTCATCGGGAGCTTGTGGATCGCGCGACGCATGGCCTCTCGCGCGGTCTGCTCGTTGGGGAAGGACATCTCGAAGAGAACCCGCCCCGGCTTGACGTTGGCAACCCACCACTCCGGCGAGCCCTTACCGGAACCCATCCGGGTCTCGGCGGGCTTCTTGGTGAGGGCCTGGTCCGGGAAGATCGTGATCCAGACCTTGCCACCACGCTTGATGTGGCGAGTCATCGCGATACGTGCCGACTCGATCTGTCGGTTCGTCACGTACGCCGGCTCGAGAGCCTGGATCCCGAACTCGCCGAACACCACCCGGTTACCACCCTTGGACGCGCCACTGCGGTCCGGGTGGTGCGGCTTGCGGAAGCCCTTCGGGGGCTTGCGCGGCATCAGCATCTGTCAGCCCTCCTGCTGCGTTTCTGCCGGAGCAGCAGCGGCGGCGACAGCAGCGCTGTCGACCGGCTCGCCGCTCGGCGTCTCGGCCTGCTGCGCGATGGTGGTCGCAGCAGCCCGACCGGCCTCGGTGCCACCAGCCGTGGTGCCGGACGAACCCGACCGGCCACGGCGCGGACGCTCGGGACGGTCGCCGCGCTCACCACGACGCGGACGGGACGGACCGGCCTCGGCCGGAGCCTCCCGGCCCGGGACGGCGTCACCCTTGTAGATCCAGACCTTCACACCGATCCGACCGAACGTGGTACGGGCCTCGAAGAAGCCGTACTCGATGTTGGCCCGCAGCGTGTGCAGCGGAACCCGGCCCTCACGGTAGAACTCGGTCCGGCTCATCTCGGCGCCGCCGAGGCGACCCGAGACCTGAACCCGGATGCCCTTGCAGACCGGGTTCTTCATGGCCGACTGCATGGCCTTGCGCATCGCCCGACGGAAGCTGACCCGGCTGGACAGCTGCTCGGCCACGCCCTGCGCGACGAGCTGTGCGTCCGACTCGGGGTTCTTCACCTCGATGATGTTCAGCTGCACCTGCTTGCCGGTGAGCTTCTCCAGCTCGCCGCGGATCCGGTCGGCCTCCGCACCCTTACGGCCGATGACAATGCCCGGCCGGGCGGTGTGGATGTCGACCCGGACGCGGTCGCGGGTGCGCTCGATGTCGACCTTGGAAATGCCGGCACGCTCGAGGCCCTTGGACATCATCCGGCGGATCTTGACATCCTCGCCGATGTAGTCCTTGTAGAGCTTGTCCGCGAACCAGCGGGACTTCCAGTCGGTCGAGATGCCGAGCCGGAACCCAGTGGGGTGAACCTTCTGACCCATTACTCGGCGTCCTCCGTCTTGCTCTGCGCTTCGGCCGGTGCGGCCTCCGTGGCCGGGGCGGCCTTCTTCGCCGCGGCCTTCCTCGGCGCTGCCGGCGCAACCGCTTCGACCACCACGGTGATGTGGCAGGTGCGCTTGCGGATCCGGTACGCCCGGCCCTGCGCCCGCGGCTGGAACCGCTTCATCGTCGGGCCCTCGTCCACGAACGCCTCGCTGACGAGCAGCGCGCCGGGGTCCAGCCGCTCGTTGTTCTCCGCGTTGGCGATCGCGCTAGCGAGCACCTTGTACACCTGCTCGCTCGCAGCCTGCGGCGCGAACTGCAGCACCGTGAGAGCCTCCTTCGCGGGCAGGCCGCGGACGAGGTTGACCACCCGGCGCGCCTTCATCGGCGAGATGCGCACGTGCCGCGCAACCGCCCGCGCGCCCGGAAGCACCGGAGCGTCGCCCTTTCCTGGCATCGCTGTAACCCCTTGTTCCCTCTATCCGTATGCCCGCGGCGTCAGCGCCGACGGCTCTTCCGGTCGTCCTTCTCGTGACCCTTGAACGTGCGGGTCAGCGCGAACTCGCCGAGCTTGTGCCCGACCATCGCCTCGGTCACGAACACCGGGACGTGCTTGCGTCCGTCGTGCACGGCGATCGTGTGCCCCAGCATCTCGGGGATGATCGTCGAGCGCCGCGACCAGGTCTTGATCACGTTCTTCGAGCCCTTGTCGTTCTGAACTTCCACCTTCTTGAGCAGGTGGTCGTCTACGAACGGGCCCTTCTTCAGGCTGCGAGGCATGTCTTATCTCCCTCAGCCGCGCTTACGCGTGGCGTAGCGACGGCGGACGATCAGCCGGTCACTCGGCTGGCCCTTACGGCGGGTGCGGCCCTCGGGCTTACCCTGCGGGTTGACCGGGTGGCGACCACCAGAGGTCTTACCCTCACCACCACCGTGCGGGTGGTCGACCGGGTTCATGGCGACACCACGGACGGTCGGGCGCTTGCCCTTCCACCGCATACGGCCGGCCTTACCCCAGTTGATGTTCGACTGGTCGGCGTTGCCGATCTCGCCGACGCTTGCGCGGCAGCGCACGTCCACACGCCGGATCTCGCCGGACGGCATACGCAGGGTCGCGTACGCGCCCTCACGGCCGAGCAGCTGGATGCCGACGCCGGCGGAGCGGGCGAGCTTGGCCCCGCCACCCGGACGCAGCTCCACGTTGTGGATCGTGGTACCGACCGGGATGTTGCGCAGCGGCAGGTTGTTACCCGGCTTGATGTCGGCGCCCGGACCGGACTCGACGCGGTCGCCCTGCTTCATGTCCTTCGGCGCGAGGATGTACCGCTTCTCGCCGTCGGCGTAGTGCAGCAGCGCGATACGCGCCGTGCGGTTCGGGTCGTACTCGATGTGAGCGACCTTCGCCGGCACGCCGTCCTTGTCGACCCGCTTGAAGTCGATCAGACGGTACTGGCGCTTGTGACCGCCACCGTGGTGCCGCGTGGTGATCCGGCCGTGGGCGTTACGCCCGCCCTTCTTCGGCAACGGAGCCAGCAGCGACTTCTCCGGCGTGGACCGGGTGATCTCGGCGAAGTCGGCAACGCTGGAGCCACGTCGGCCCGGCGTCGTCGGCTTGTACTTACGGATAGCCATTGTCTACACCCCTCAGCTGACCGGGCCGCCGAAGGCCTCGATACGGTCACCGTCAGCCAGCTTCACGATCGCCCGCTTGGTCGCCTTGCGCTGACCGAAGCCGGTCTTGGTGCGCTTGCGCTTCCCTTGGCGGTTGAGCGTGTTGACCGTCAGGACGCGGACGTTGAAGATCTGCTGGATAGCGATCTTGATCTCGGTCTTGTTCGCGTCCGGGTGCACCAGGAAGGTGTACCAGTTCCGGTTCAGCTCGCTGTAG
Source organism: Micromonospora sp. NRRL B-16802 (assembly GCF_001279555.1). Classification (NCBI taxonomy): domain Bacteria; kingdom Bacillati; phylum Actinomycetota; class Actinomycetes; order Micromonosporales; family Micromonosporaceae; genus Micromonospora; species Micromonospora sp. NRRL B-16802. The sequence continues at coordinate 62,977 of NZ_LGEB01000053.1, forward strand.
CTCTTCTCCGAGACGACCGGCGCCACGATGATGTCGCGCGGGTCGGCGATCGTGCTCACTTGCCACCCTCCTCGGTGGTCTCGGCGGGCACGCCCAGGAACTCGTCCAGGGCGTCCTTGGTGAAGACCACGTCGTCGGCCACCAGCACGTCGTACGTGTTCAGCTGGCCGGACTCGATCAGGTGCACCCGCGGCTCGTTGCGCAGCGACACCCAGTTCAGCTCGTCGGTGCTGCTCAGCACGACGAGAACCCGACGGGCCTCGGTGAGCTTGGTCAGCGTGGCAAGGGCCGCCTTCGTCGACGGCTTCTCGCCCGAGACGAACGCCTCGACAACGTGTACCTGCCCGGCGCGGGCCCGGTCGGAGAGGGCACCGCGCAGCGCGGCGGCCTTCATCTTCTTCGGGGTCCGCTGGCTGTAGTCACGCGGAACGGGACCGTGTACCACGCCACCGCCGGCGAACTGCGGTGCGCGGATCGAGCCCTGCCGGGCGCGACCGGTGCCCTTCTGCTTGTACGGCTTCTTGCCGCCGCCGGCGACCTCGCCGCGGGTCTTGGTCTTGTGCGTGCCCTGTCGGGCCGCCGCGAGCTGGGCCACCACGACCTGGTGCATCAGCGCGACGTTGGCCTGCACGTCGAAGATGTCAGCCGGCAGCTCGACGGAGCCGCTGGTGCTGCCTTCGACGGTGCGCACGTCAACGGTGGTCACTTGGCCGCACCGCCCTTCTTGACCTTGCTCTTCGCCGCGGTACGGACCAGAACCAGCGCGCCCTTGGGGCCAGGAATGGCACCGCGGACGAGCAGCAGGTTGTTCTCGGTGTCGACCGCCTGGACGGTGAGGTTCTGCACGGTGTAGCGCACGCCACCCATGCGGCCGGCCATCCGGGTGCCCTTGAAGACACGACCCGGGGTGGCGCAGGCGCCGATGGAACCGGGCGAGCGGTGCTTGCGCTCGACACCGTGGCTGGCGCGCAGACCGTGGAAGCCGTGCCGCTTCATCGGGCCGGCGTAGCCCTTGCCCTTGGTCTTTCCGGTGACGTCGATCGTGACGCCGGCCGGGAACTCCTCGACCGTGACCTCCTGGCCGAGCGAGTATTCCCCAGCGTCAGTGGTGCGCAGCTCGACGATGTGCCGGCGCGGCGCCACGTCCGCCTTGGCGTAGTGGCCGCTGATCGGCTTCTTGACCTTGCGCGGGTCGATCGTGCCGTACGCCAGCTGGACCGCTGAGTAACCGTCCTTCTCGGCGCTACGAACCTGGCTGATGACGCACGGGCCGGCCTCGACCACGGTCACGGGAACAACCTTGTTGTTGTCCCAGACCTGGGTCATGCCGAGCTTGGCGCCCAGGATCCCCTTGACTTGCCTGTCCATTTGTCCGGTCCCTACAGCTTGATCTCGATGTCGACGCCAGCCGGCAGGTCGAGGCGCATGAGCGAGTCGACCGTCTTCGGGGTCGGGTCGATGATGTCGATCAGCCGCTTGTGCGTGCGCATCTCGAAGTGCTCGCGCGAGTCCTTGTACTTGTGCGGCGAGCGGATAACGCAGAAACGGTTGATCTCCGTGGGCAGCGGCACCGGGCCCGCGACCTGCGCCCCGGTGCGCGTCACCGTCTCGACGATCTTCCGAGCCGAGGAGTCGACGACCTCGTGGTCATAGGCCTTGAGCCGGATGCGGATCTTCTGTCCCGCCATGGTGGCTTCTGTTCCTTCTCTCGATGCCGCTGTGTTGCGGGCGCCTGTACCGGCTGGCACAGGCCCACTTCGCCGACCCCCGCGGTCGGGCGTGTCGCGCCCTCGGGCCGGGCTCCGCCCCGTGGTTCCGGAGTGGTGCTGACCGCGCGGTGGGTCAAGGCGCCGATCGCATTACCGCGACCTGAACGCCGTGCGAGGGTGGTTGGCGACTGGGCCGCCAACCACCCCACGCTCGACTGTCTCGCCACCCGGAGGTTCAGCGAAGGCCGAACACAGGCGACGAACTGTCGTTACGCAACCTGACTAGTATGCCGCACGACCGGCGGCGGGTCTAATCGGGGTTACCTAGTTCACTTCATGATCTTGGTGACGAACCCGGCGCCGACGGTGCGGCCACCCTCGCGGATCGCGAACTTGAGGTTCTCCTCCATGGCGATGGGCTGGATCAGCTTCACCGACATGGTGGTGTTGTCACCCGGCATGACCATCTCGGTGCCCTCGGGGAGGGTGACGACACCGGTGACGTCCGTGGTCCGGAAGTAGAACTGCGGACGGTAGTTCTGGAAGAACGGGGTGTGCCGGCCGCCCTCCTCCTTGGAGAGGATGTAGACCGTCGCCTCGAACTCCGTGTGCGGGGTCGTGGTGCCCGGCTTGATGACCACCATGCCGCGCTCGACGTCCTCGCGCTTGGTGCCACGCAGCAGGAGACCGACGTTCTCGCCTGCGCGCGCGTCGTCCAGGGTCTTCCGGAACATCTCGATCGCGGTGACCTTGGTCTTGAAGCCCTTCTCGCGGATGCCGACAACCTCGACGTCCTCGTTCGGGAGCAGCACGCCGCGCTCGACACGACCGGTGACGACCGTGCCACGACCGGTGATCGTGAACACGTCCTCGACGGGCATGAGGAACGGCTTCTCAGTCTCGCGCTCCGGCTGCGGAATCGCGGTGTCGACTGCGGTCATCAGCTCGAGCAGCTTCTCGGTCCAGACCGGGTCGCCCTCGAGCGCCTTCAGCGCGGAGACCTGGACGACCGGAAGGTCGTCACCCGGGTACTCCTGCGAGGAGAGCAGCTCGCGCACCTCGAGCTCGACGAGCTCCAGGAGCTCCTCGTCATCGACCATGTCGCTCTTGTTGAGCGCCACGACGATGTACGGCACGCCAACCTGACGGGCCAGCAGCACGTGCTCGCGGGTCTGCGGCATCGGGCCGTCGGTCGCCGCGACCACCAGGATCGCGCCGTCCATCTGCGCGGCACCGGTGATCATGTTCTTGATGTAGTCCGCGTGGCCGGGGCAGTCGACGTGCGCGTAGTGCCGCGCCTCGGTCTGGTACTCGACGTGCGCGATCGAGATCGTGATACCGCGGGCCTTCTCCTCCGGCGCCTTGTCGATCTCGTCGAACGGCGTGTAGGGGTTCAGGTCGGGGTACTGGTCGTGCAGGACCTTCGTGATGGCCGCCGTCAGCGTCGTCTTACCGTGGTCGATGTGACCAATGGTGCCGATGTTGACGTGCGGCTTAGTCCGCTCGAACTTCGCCTTCGCCACTGGTGTCCTCCTGTGGACTTCTTGGTTCGTACGCCCGGCGCGCCGGTCGGCGCTTAGGACTCTGTCGACAGCCTTTCCGGCCTGGCGGCCGGAGAGCTTTTGTGGGTTCTGCGGCGATGAAGCCTACAGGCCCGGTCTCACGCGATCCGATCGTGGTGGCCGCGGGCGGGTGAACCACCCGCGACCGACCACGAATCACCTGCTCGGGGAAGTTACTCGCCCGTTGCCTTGGCGATGATCTCCTTCGCGACGCTCTGCGGAACCTCGGCGTAGGAGTCGAACTGCATGCTGTAGCTAGCCCGGCCCTGGGTCTTCGACCGCAGGTCGCCGACGTAGCCGAACATCTCCGACAACGGCACCAGAGCCTTCACGATGCGGGCGCCGCTGCGCTCCTCCATCGCCTGGATGATGCCCCGGCGGGAGTTGAGGTCGCCGATGACGTCACCCATGTTCTCCTCAGGAGTGGTGACCTCAACGGCCATCATCGGCTCAAGGAGTGCGGGGTCGGCCTTGCGGGCCGCCTCCTTCATCACCATCGAGCCGGCGATCTTGAATGCCATTTCCGAGGAGTCGACCTCGTGGTACTGGCCGTCCAGCAGCGTCAGCTTCACACCGACGAGCGGGAAGCCCGCCAGGATGCCGTACTGCATGGCGTCCTGAGCACCGGCATCGACCGACGGGATGAACTCCCGCGGGATGCGACCACCGGTGACGGCGTTTGCGAACTCGTAGGTCGGCGAGTCGTTGTCAAGCGGCAGCGGCTCGACGCTCACGATCACGCGGGCGTACTGGCCGGAACCACCGGTCTGCTTCTTGTGGGTGTACTCGATCTTGTCCACCTTGCGGCGGATCGTCTCGCGGTACGCCACCTGCGGCTTACCGATGTTCGCCTCGACGTTGAACTCGCGGCGCATCCGGTCGACCAGGATGTCCAGGTGCAGCTCGCCCATGCCGGCGATGACCGTCTGACCGGTCTCCTCGTCCAGCTTGACGCGGAAGGTCGGGTCCTCCTCAGCGAGCCGCTGGATGGCGGTGCTGAGCTTCTCCTGGTCGGCCTTGGTCTTCGGCTCGATGGCGACCTCGATGACCGGCTCCGGGAACGTCATCGACTCCAGGATGACCGGGTTCGCCGGGTCGCACAGCGTGTCACCGGTGGTGGTCTGCTTGAGACCCTGCACCGCGATGATGTCGCCAGCGTGGGCCGAGCCGCGCTCTTCCCGCTTGTTGGCGTGCATCTGGTAGATCTTGCCGATGCGCTCCTTGCGGTCCTTGGTGGAGTTGACCACCTGGGTGCCGGTCTCGACCACGCCCGAGTAGATCCGGACGTAGGTGAGCTTGCCAAGGTGCTTGTCGGTCTGGATCTTGAAGGCCAGGCCGGAGAACGGCTCCTTGGTGGAGGGCTGGCGCTGCAACGGCGTCTCGCCGTCGGTCGCCGTGCCCTCGATCGCCGGGATGTCCAGCGGCGACGGCAGGTACGCCACGACGGCGTCCAGCATCGGCTGGATGCCCTTGTTCTTGAAGGCGGTGCCCGTGAGGACCGGGTTGGCCTTGCCACCGATGGTCGCGCGGCGGATGGCGGCCCGGATCTCGTCGGTGGAGATCTCCTCGCCTTCGAGGTACTTCTCCATCACCGCGTCGTCGACGTCGGCGAGGGTCTCCATCAGCTTCTCGCGCCACTCAGCGGCCGAGTCGGCGAGGTCGGCCGGGATGTCCTCGACCGCGTAGTCCTCACCCTTCTGGGTCTCGCCGCGCCAGGTCAGGGCGCGCATCTCGACCAGGTCGACGACACCGATGAAGTCGGCCTCGGCACCGATCGGGATCTGCAGCACCAGCGGGGTGGCGTTCAGCCGGTCGATCATCATCTGCACGCAGCGGAAGAAGTCGGCACCGGTCCGGTCGAGCTTGTTGACGAAGCACATCCGGGGGACGTCGTACTTGTCCGCCTGCCGCCAGACGTTCTCCGTCTGCGGCTCGACACCGGCCACGCCGTCGTACACCGCGACCGCACCGTCCAGCACCCGCAGCGACCGCTCCACCTCGACCGTGAAGTCGACGTGGCCGGGCGTGTCGATGATCTGGATCGTGTGGCCCTTCCACTCGCACTTCGTGGCGGCGGAAGTGATCGTGATACCGCGCTCCTGCTCCTGCTCCATCCAGTCCATGACGGCAGCGCCCTCGTGGACTTCACCGATCTTGTAGGTGATGCCGGTGTAGAACAGGATTCGCTCGGTGGTAGTGGTCTTACCGGCATCGATGTGCGCCATGATGCCGATATTGCGTACGTTGGCGAGCGCGTCTGCGGCGGCCACTTCAATCCCTACTTATCGTCGTCTCGACTCAACTGGTGGCGGTTCCGGCGTCCGTGGGACGCCGGAACCAGGGTGTTACCAGCGGTAGTGCGCGAAGGCCTTGTTCGACTCGGCCATCTTGTGCGTGTCCTCGCGCCGCTTGACGGCGGCACCGAGGCCGTTGCTCGCGTCCAGCAGCTCGTTCATCAGCCGCTCGACCATGGTCTTCTCGCGGCGGGCGCGGGAGTACGTCACCAGCCAGCGCAGACCCAGGGTGGTCGCCCGGGTCGGACGAACCTCGACCGGAACCTGGTAGGTGGCGCCACCGACACGACGGCTGCGCACCTCGAGGGTCGGCTTGACGTTGTCCATCGCCCGCTTGAGGGTGACGACCGGGTCGGTGCCGGACTTCTCGCGGCAGCCCTCGAGGGCCGCGTACACGATCGATTCGGCGAGCTGGCGCTTGCCGCGCAGCAGGATCTTGTTTACCAGCTGGGTGACCAGCGGCGAGTTGTACACCGGGTCAGCGACCAGCGGCCGCCGCGGAGCGGGTCCTTTACGCGGCATGTCAGCTCTTCTCCTTCTTCGCGCCGTAACGGCTGCGCGCCTGCTTGCGGTTGCGGACACCCTGGGTGTCCAGCGAGCCGCGGACGATCTTGTAACGCACGCCGGGGAGGTCCTTCACCCGGCCGCCGCGAACGAGCACGATCGAGTGCTCCTGCAGGTTGTGACCGACGCCCGGGATGTAGGCGGTCACCTCGATCTGGCTGCTGAGCTTCACACGAGCGACCTTGCGCAGCGCTGAGTTCGGCTTCTTGGGGGTGGTGGTGTACACGCGGGTGCACACGCCGCGCCGCTGAGGGGAACCCTTCAGCGCCGGGGTCTTGGTCTTGCTCGTCTTAGCCTGGCGGCCCTTTCGGACCAGCTGCTGGATCGTGGGCACCGGGTTTCTCCGCTCCCTTCGGCCGCGCTGTCGCGGCCGCGCCGTCTGCTCGTTAGCCGGCCTGATGACCGGCTCTCCTACATTCCGACCAGGGCCGCCTTGCGGAGGCCCCGGTACCCGCGGTCGGGCGTGTCGCCCCACTCACGGTCCCGGTGCGGACGCTTTCGCGGCGTACCGGGGTTTGTCACCGGCACGCGGGTCGCCCCGCCCCGGATCTCTGGCTTGTCGTGCCGCCGCCCGGACTATCAGATCCAGCGCACGCACGAGTTGCCCGGGCACGCCCGGGCACAAGGGGAAAGAGTACCTACCACAGCCGCCCAGGTCAAAACGGAATGGCCCGGCGAACGTCTCACGCTCGCCGGCCGGATCTCGTCCTGCCTCGTCGCCCGCGAAGGGCACCTACGAATACAAGTGTACCGGCTTGCCCGCCGCACCACCCGTCGCCCCCGGACCAGGCACCGCAGACCTGGTCCGAGAGCTGCGACGAAGCTCGCGTCGGTGACCGTCCTCACGTGGCCCGGTCGCCGCCCTCACGCGAAGGTGAGCAGCAGCGCCAGACCCAGTCCGAGGAGGCTGAGCAGCGCCCCCACAGCCCCGCAGCTGATCCCGGCCACCGCCAGCCCTCGGCCGGTGAACCGCACCGCAGGTGGCTCGGTCGGCCGCCGGATCTGGCGCTGGCCGAGCAGGCCGGCGACGATCGCCGCCACCCCCGCCAGCACCCCGACCACTGTGAACGCACCGGACGCCCAGGCCCCGCCGTCGTTGACGAACGCCACCCCGAAGCAGAGCACCAGCAGCGAGATCAGGATCGACGCGATCCCCGCGACGAGCGCGCCGATGGCCAGCCCGGAGGTGACCGGCGGCACGTCCAGGTGCACCACACCGAACGGCGTGCCGGACACCGCCTCCACCCGCTTCGGCGGCCGGCGCTGATCATCACTGGGCGGCGGCACCGGCCGAGCGGGCGCCATCCCCCACCCCGGCCCACCCGACTGCGGCTGCCCCCACCCCTGCGGCCCACCAGAGCCCGGAGCTTGCGCCCACCCCTGCGGCGCACCGGGCCCGGACGGCGGCGACCAACCCTGCGGCCCACCAGGCCCAGGCTGCGCCCAACCTTGCGGCTCACCGGATGCCGGCGCCTGCGCCCACCCCTGCGGCCCACCAGGCCCGGACTGCGGCTGCGCCCAACCTTGCGGCGCGCCGGATGCCGGCGGCTGCGCCCACCCTTGTGGCGCACCTGGCTCGGACGACGGCGGACCCCACCCCGGCCGTGTCGAGGCACCGGAACCCGGGTCGGGTTGGCCGGAGCCGGGGGCCGTAGCCCAGCCGGCGGGAGGGGCACCCCAACCTGGCGCGGGCGCACCCCAACCGGACACCGGCGCCGAACGGGGCGCGTCGCCCCAAACCGAAGGCGGCGACGAGAGAGGCGGCTCGCCCCACCCGGACGGTGGTGACGAACGTGGCGCATCGCCCCAGGCGGGCGGGGACGACTCGTTCCCGGCCGACGCGCGGTCGGGTGAGGGCGCCGGCGACGTACCCGAATCGGGAGAGGCCGCGGAGGCGCCTGGCTGGTCGGCCGGGTCGGGTCGTGCCCAGCCACTCGGCTCGGACGGGGCCGGGCCGGAGGCCGGCGCGCCAGGATGCCCGGCCGGCTCGTCCGCCGGGGGCCGCGCCGGTTCCGTCACGAGGTCCTCCTGTCGACAGGGCCACCACCGCCGCACGGCGGACACCGGCCAGGCTACCGGCCGGGCGCGACGCCGCCCGCGCCGACGCGATCGCGGCCGAATCAGTCCATGTTCGCCGGGTAGTCATGGCCGAACGGCATGTCCGCCAACCGGACCACGCCGATCACCACGGCGGCGACCACGCTGACCGCGACCAGCACCAGGCCGATCCACGCCATCCGCTCTCCGCGCCGCAACCAGGCGCCACCGGTGAGGAAACCCCCCGAGGAGTACGCCTCCCGGCGAGCCTGCCGCGCCAACTGGAGTGCCACCGTCGCCGGCACCACCCCGCCGATGAACAGGCCGGTGAGCATGCCGAGCAGCCCCAACGCGAATACCGCCCGTGCCTTCGTGGCGCGGGCCGGATCGGGATCCAGCGGGTGGCGCACGCCCTGAAACGCGACGGGCACCTGCCCGGGTGCTGTCGTCATGCCTCCATCATGCCGAACCCCGCCCGTGGCCGGGGCGGTCCGGACACGACGAGGCCCCCGGCAGGTGCCGGGGGCCTCGTCGGTACGGGTGCTTAGCGGTACGACCCGAAGTCGAAGTCGTCCAGCGGCACAGCCTGCCCGCTGGCCGGCCCGAACCCGTAGTCAGTCTCCGGGTAACCGGTCATCGAGTAGACCTTCGCCTTGGCCTCCTCGGTCGGCTCCACCCGGACGTTGCGGTACTTGCTGATGCCCGTACCGGCCGGGATGAGCTTACCGATGATCACGTTCTCCTTGAGGCCGACCAGCGAGTCGCTGCGCGAGTTGATCGCAGCGTCGGTCAGCACCCGGGTGGTCTCCTGGAAGGAGGCCGCGGAGAGCCAGGAGTCGGTGGCCAGCGATGCCTTGGTGATACCCATCAGCACCGGACGGCCGGCGGCGGGCTCGCCACCCTCCGACACGAGCCGGCGGTTCTCCGACTCGAACAGCGCCCGGTCGACAAGCACACCCGGCAGGAACTCCGTCGAGCCGGAGTCGATGACCGTCACCCGCTTGAGCATCTGGCGAATGATGATCTCGATGTGCTTGTCGTGGATGAGCACGCCCTGCGAGCGGTAGACCTCCTGGACCTCACTGGTCAGGTGGACCTGGACCGCCCGCGGACCCATGATCCGCAGAAGCTCGTGCGGGTCGATGGTGCCTTCGGTGAGCTTCTCGCCGACCGCGACGTGACCACCGTCGTGGGTACGCAGACGCACCCGCTTGGAGATCTTGTCGTAGACGATCTCCTCGCTGCCGTCGTCCGGCACCACGATGATCTTCCGCGAGCGCTCGCCGTCCTCGATGCGGATCCGGCCGGGGGTGTCGGCGATGGGCGCCTTACCCTTCGGGACCCGGGCCTCGAAGATTTCCTGGACACGCGGCAGACCCTGGGTGATGTCCTCACCCGCGACGCCACCGGTGTGGAAGGTACGCATCGTCAGCTGCGTACCGGGCTCACCGATCGACTGGGCGGCGATGATGCCGACCGCCTCGCCGACGTCCACGCTCTTGCCCGTCGGCAGCGACCGCCCGTAGCAGGCACCGCAGACACCCAGCTTCGACTCGCAGGTGAGAACGCTGCGCACCCGGACCGTCTCCACGCCAGCGGCGACGATCTTGTCGACGCCGATGGAGTTGATGTCCTGACCCCGCTCGGCGACGACGGTGCCGTCCGGCCCCTTGATGTCGTCGGCCAGGGTACGGGCGTGCACGCTGGTCTCGGCGTGCTCGTGCACGACAAGCCGGCCGTCCTCCAGGCGCTCGCCGATCTGCATCGGGATCGCCCGGTCGGTGCCGCAGTCCTCCTCGCGGATGATCACGTCCTGGGAGACGTCCACCAGACGACGGGTCAGGTAACCCGAGTCGGCGGTCCGCAGCGCGGTGTCGGCGAGACCCTTACGGGCACCGTGCGTGGAGATGAAGTACTCCAGCACGGACAGACCCTCCCGGTAGCTGGCCTTGATCGGCCGCGGGATGATCTCGCCCTTGGGGTTGGCCACCAGACCACGGATCGCCGCGATCTGCCGGAGCTGGAGCAGGTTACCGCGGGCACCCGAGTTGATCATCTTCCACAGTGGGTTCTCCTGCGGCAGCGCGGTGTCCATCTCCTTGGCGACCTCGTTGGTCGCCTTGGTCCAGATCTCGATGAGCTCGCCGCGACGTTCCTCGGCGGTCATCAGACCACGCTGGTACTGCTTGTCGATCCGGTCGGCTTCCTTCTCGTACTTCGCCAGGATCTCCGCCTTGCGCGGCGGAGCGATGACGTCCTCCATGCCGATCGTCACGCCGGACCAGGTGGCCCAGTGGAAACCGGCCTCCTTGAGCCCGTCCAGAGTGGCCGCGAGGGCCACCTTGGGGAAGCGCTCGGCGAGGTCGTTGACGATCGCGGAGAGCTGACCCTTGCGGATCTCGTAGTTCACGAAGCGGTAGCCCTGCGGCAGCGTCTCGTTGAACAGCACCCGGCCCAGCGTGGTCTCCACGGTCAGCGGGTCACCCTCGACCCAGCCCTCCGGGGCGGTCCACGGCTCGGCACCGGCGCCGTTGTCGACCTCGGTCACGCCACGCAGGCGGATCTTCACGAGCGCCTGCAGGTGCAACTCGCGGTTGTCGAATGCCATCCGCGCCTCGGCGTCCGAACTGAACGACCGGCCCTCACCCACCTTCTCACCGGCGGTGCGGTGGGTGAGGTGGTAGAGACCGATGACCATGTCCTGGGTGGGCATGGTGACCGGCTTGCCGTCGGCCGGCTTGAGGATGTTGTTCGACGACAGCATCAGGATCCGTGCCTCGGCCTGGGCCTCGGCGGACAGCGGCACGTGCACCGCCATCTGGTCACCGTCGAAGTCCGCGTTGAACGCGGTGCAGACCAGCGGGTGGATCTGGATGGCCTTGCCCTCGACCAGCTGCGGCTCGAAGGCCTGGATGCCCAGACGGTGCAGGGTCGGCGCCCGGTTGAGCAGCACGGGGTGCTCGCCGATGACCTCTTCCAGCACGTCCCACACGACCGGGCGCTGACGCTCGACCATCCGCTTGGCGGACTTGATGTTCTGCGCGTGGTTGAGGTCGACCAGCCGCTTCATGACGAACGGCTTGAACAGCTCCAGCGCCATCTGCTTGGGCAGACCGCACTGGTGCAGCTTGAGCTTCGGGCCGACGACGATGACCGAACGGCCGGAGTAGTCGACGCGCTTGCCCAGCAGGTTCTGGCGGAACCGGCCCTGCTTGCCCTTGAGCATGTCGGACAGCGACTTGAGGGGACGGTTACCCGGACCGGTGACCGGCCGACCGCGACGGCCGTTGTCGAACAGCGCGTCGACGGCCTCCTGGAGCATCCGCTTCTCGTTGTTGACGATGATCTCGGGCGCGCCGAGGTCGATCAGTCGCTTGAGGCGGTTGTTCCGGTTGATCACGCGGCGGTACAGGTCGTTCAGGTCCGAGGTCGCGAAGCGGCCACCGTCGAGCTGCACCATCGGGCGCAGGTCCGGCGGGATGACCGGGACGCAGTCCAGCACCATGCCGAGCGGCGAGTTGCGGGTGTTCAGGAACGCCGCCACGACCTTGAGCCGCTTGAGCGCCCGGATCTTCCGCTGGCCCTTGCCGGAGCGGATGGTCTCGCGCAGGCTCTCGGCCTCGGCGTCGAGGTCCATGTTCTGGACCAGCGCCTTGATCGCCTCGGCGCCCATCGAGCCGGTGAAGTACTCACCGAAACGGTCGCGCAGCTCGCGGTAGAGCAGCTCGTCGGTGACCAGCTGCTTCGGCTCCAGCTTGCGGAAGGTGTCCAGGACCTCGTCCAGGCGGTCGATCTCGCGCTGGGCCCGGTCGCGGATCTGGCGCATCTCGCGCTCTCCGCCCTCCTTGACCTTGCGCCGGACGTCCGCCTTGGCACCCTCGGCCTCCAGCTCGGCCAGGTCGGCCTCGAGCTTGGCGGCCCGCTTCTCGATCTCCGAGTCGCGGCTGTTCTCGGACTGCCGCTTCTCGGCGAGGATCTCGTTCTCGATGGTCGAGAGGTCACGGTGACGCGACTCGGCGTCAACGCTCGTCACGACGTACGAGGCGAAGTAGATGATCTTTTCGAGATCCTTGGGGGCGAGGTCCAGCAGGTAACCCAGCCGGCTCGGCACGCCCTTGAAGTACCAGATGTGGGTCACCGGAGCGGCGAGCTCGATGTGCCCCATCCGCTCACGACGGACCTTGGAGCGGGTCACCTCGACGCCGCAGCGCTCACAGATGATGCCCTTGAACCGGACGCGCTTGTACTTACCGCAGTAGCACTCCCAGTCCCGCTGCGGACCGAAGATCTTCTCGCAGAAGAGCCCGTCCTTTTCCGGCTTCAGGGTGCGGTAGTTGATGGTCTCAGGCTTCTTGACCTCGCCGTGCGACCACTGACGGATGTCGTCGGCGGTGGCGAGACCAATGCGCAGCTCGTCGAAGAAGTTGACGTCGAGCACTATGTCCCCTATGTCGTCGTCTTTACAGCTAGATCATGGGCGAGGTTGGGGGCCGTCCGACCTGCGTCGGGATCAAGCTTGACCGCCCAGAGCGGGTCGGTCGGCCCCCAACCCTCACCACTTACACCTCTTCGACCGAGCTCGGCTCGCGCCGGGACAGGTCGATGCCCAGCTCCTCGGCGGCCCGGAACACCTCGTCGTCGGTCTCGCGCATCTCCAGGGCCACACCGTCGCTGGACAGCACCTCAACGTTGAGGCACAGCGACTGCAGCTCCTTGAGCAGCACCTTGAACGACTCCGGGATGCCCGGCTCCGGGATGTTCTCGCCCTTGACGATGGCCTCGTAGACCTTCACCCGGCCGAGAACGTCGTCGGACTTGATCGTGAGCAACTCCTGCAGGGCATAGGCAGCGCCGTACGCCTGCATCGCCCAGCACTCCATCTCACCGAAACGCTGACCACCGAACTGCGCCTTACCACCCAGCGGCTGCTGCGTGATCATCGAGTACGGGCCGGTCGACCGAGCGTGGATCTTGTCGTCGACCAGGTGGTTGAGCTTCAGGATGTAGATGTAGCCAACCGCGATCGGGTCCGGCAGCGGCTCACCGGAGCGGCCGTCGTACAGCTGCGCCTTGCCACTGGAACCGATCAGCTGGTTGCCGTCACGGTTGGGCAGCGTCGACGCCAGCAGGCCCGAGATCTCGGCCTCGCGGGCACCGTCGAAGACCGGGGTGGCCACATTCGTGTCACCCTCGGACTCGTGCGCGTCGATCGAGCGCAGCTGCCGCTTCCACTCCGTGTCGTCGCCCTCGACCTTCCAACCGGTCTTGGCCACCCAGCCGAGGTGCGTCTCCAGCACCTGGCCGATGTTCATCCGGCTCGGCACACCCAGCGGGTTGAGCACGATGTCGACGGGGGTGCCGTCCTCCAGGAACGGCATGTCCTCGATCGGCAGGATCTTCGAGATGACGCCCTTGTTGCCGTGGCGGCCGGCGAGCTTGTCGCCGTCCTGGATCTTGCGCTTCTGGGCGACGTAGACCCGGACCAGCTCGTTGACACCCGGCGGCAACTCGTCGCCGTCCTCGCGGGAGAACGTGCGCACACCGATGACCGTGCCGGTCTCGCCGTGCGGCACCTTCAGCGAGGTGTCCCGAACCTCACGCGCCTTCTCACCGAAGATCGCGCGGAGCAGCCGCTCCTCCGGGGTCAGCTCGGTCTCGCCCTTGGGCGTGACCTTGCCGACCAGGATGTCGCCGGGGACTACCTCGGCGCCGATCCGGATGATGCCGCGCTCGTCGAGGTCGGCGAGCATTTCCTCGCTGACGTTCGGGATGTCGCGGGTGATCTCCTCCGGGCCGAGCTTGGTGTCCCGGGCGTCGACCTCGTGCTCCTCGATGTGGATCGAGGTGAGCACGTCCTGCTGCACGAGGCGCTGCGACAGGATGATCGCGTCCTCGTAGTTGTGGCCCTCCCAGCACATGAACGCCACGAGCAGGTTGCGCCCGAGCGCCATCTCGCCTTCGTCGGTGCACGGCCCGTCGGCGATGACCTGACCGGCCTCGACGCGGTCGCCCTCGAAGACCACCGGCTTCTGGTTGACGCAGGAGCCGGCGTTGGAGCGGCGGAACTTGTGCAGCAGGTACGTCCGGCGGTGGCCGTCGTCCTGGTGGATGGTGACGTAGTCGGCGCAGAGATCCTCGATCACACCGCCGACCTCGGCGACCACCACGTCGCCAGCGTCGACCGCGGCCCGGTACTCCATGCCCGTACCCACGAGCGGCGCCTCGGCCTTGACCAGCGGCACAGCCTGGCGCTGCATGTTCGCGCCCATCAGTGCCCGGTTGGCGTCGTCGTGCTCGAGGAACGGGATCATGGCGGTCGCCACGGAGGTCATCTGCCGGGGCGAGACGTCCATGTAGTCGACGGCGCTGGGGACGACGTCCTCGGTCTCGCCGCCCTTACGGCGACACAGGACCCGGTCCTCGGCGAACGTGCCGTCGGCCTTCAGCGGCGCGTTGGCCTGGGCCTTGACGAACCGGTCCTCCTCGTCCGCGGTCAGGTAGTCGATCTGGTCGGTGACCCGACCGTCGACGACCTTCCGGTACGGCGTCTCGATGAAGCCGAACGGGTTGACCCGGGCGAAGGTGGACAGCGCGCCGATCAGGCCGATGTTCGGGCCTTCCGGCGTCTCGATCGGGCACATCCGGCCATAGTGGGACGGGTGCACGTCGCGGACCTCGAAGCCGGCCCGCTCCCGGGACAGACCACCCGGGCCGAGCGCGCTCAGCCGGCGCCGGTGGGTCAGGCCCGCCAGCGGGTTGGTCTGGTCCATGAACTGGGACAGCTGCGACGTCCCGAAGAACTCCTTGATCGCCGCCACCACCGGGCGGATGTTGATCAGGGTCTGCGGGGTGATCGCCTCGACGTCCTGCGTGGTCATCCGCTCACGGACGACCCGCTCCATCCGGGACAGGCCGACCCGAACCTGGTTCTGGATCAGCTCGCCCACGGTCCGCAGACGACGGTTGCCGAAGTGGTCGATGTCGTCGGCCTCGTAGCCGTCCTCGCCGGCGTGCAGCCGGCACAGGTACTCCACGGTGGCGACGATGTCGTCCTCGGTCAGCGTGCCGGTGGTGATCGGCACGTCGACTTCGAGCTTCTTGTTGAACTTGTAGCGCCCGACCTTGGCGACGTCGTACCTCTTCGGGTTGAAGAAGAGGTTGTCGAGCAGGGTCTGGGCGTTCTCGCGCGTCGGCGGCTCGCCAGGGCGCAGCTTGCGGTAGATGTCTAGCAGGGCCTCATCCTGGCCGGCGATGTGGTCCTTCTCGAGCGTGGTCATCATCAGCTCGGACCAGCCGAACCGCTCACGGATCCGCTCGGCCGACCATCCGATGGCCTTGAGCAGGACGGTGACGGCCTGCCGGCGCTTACGGTCGATACGTACGCCGACCGTGTCGCGCTTGTCGATGTCGAACTCCAGCCAGGCACCCCGACTCGGGATGACCTTGACGCTGGAGAGGTCACGGTCGGAGGTCTTGTCCGGCTGCTTGTCGAAGTACACGCCCGGGGACCGGACGAGCTGGCTGACGACGACGCGCTCGGTGCCGTTGATGACGAAGGTGCCCTTGGGCGTCATCATCGGGAAGTCACCCATGAACACCGTCTGGCTCTTGATCTCGCCGGTGGTGTTGTTGGTGAACTCCGCGGTCACGAACAGCGGAGCGCAGTAGGTCAGGTCCTTCTCCTTGCACTCCTCGATCGAGGCCTTGACCTCGTCGAAGCGCGGCGCTGAGAAGGACAGCGACATGGTGCCGGAGAAGTCCTCAATGGGACTGATCTCTTCAAGGATCTCCGCGAGACCCGAGCGTGCGTGCGGGTCGTCCGCCGACCGGCCCTGCCAACCCTCGTTGCCGACGAGCCAGTCGAAGGACTCGTTCTGAATGGCGAGGAGGTTGGGGACCTCGAGGTGTTCGGTGATCCTGCCGAATGAAACTCGGCGGGGAGCGAATGCGCTCGACGTACGACTGGTCTTCGCAGGGCGGGAAGCTGCCAAGATGCGTCCTTCCGAGGACCGGTGCTGCAGAACGGCTGGTACGCGTGCACTCCAATGACCCCACCAGAAATATCCATAACCGGACATTTCCGAGCAGGGGTCTAGTCGGAAGGCAGCGCAAACTAGCAGTGTAGCCGAGAGGCTAACCGCTGTCCAGCCCAACCCGCAGGTCGTTGCGGAACGCGCCCTGGCCCCCGGAAAACCGGGGCTGCCGGGCCGCTCGGAACGCAACGTTCCCGTCGGGCCGCTCGGGATGTTGCTGCGGCGATGGTGCCGCCGCTGACATACCCACATCGTGGCCGTCGCAAGCGCGGTGTCTTGCTGGTGTCAGCGTGCCTGGCAGGCCGGGGCCGCGTCAAGGCCCGGTATCCGGGTCGTCCTCTCTTTCCCACCTGAGGGCGACCGTCGACGCTCGTCCGGATGGTCGGCGACCCCGATCGGCGCCCAGCTCAAGGCAGCTGTCACACCGGTACACCAACACGGCGGGCGGCGATCCCTGTCGGATCACCGCCCGCCGTGACGCGATGGCGCCCCGGCTCACGAACCGGAACGCACGCTAGTGGAGCTCAGGTCACTTGAGGGTGACCTTGGCGCCTTCGCCCTCGAGCTTGGCCTTGGCCTTCTCGGCGGTCTCCTTGTTGACCTTCTCCAGGATGGCCTTCGGCGCGGACTCGACCGCGTCCTTGGCCTCCTTGAGGCCCAGGCCGGTCAGCTCGCGCACGACCTTGATGACCTGGATCTTCTTGCCACCGTCAGCCTCGAGGACGACGTCGAACTCGTCCTTCTCCGGCTCGGCCTCGGCGGCGGCCGGAGCCCCACCGGCGGCGGCCACGGCGACCGGAGCCGCAGCGGTGACCTCGAAGGTGTCCTCGAACTGCTTCACGAACTCAGAGAGCTCGATCAGCGTCATCTCCTTGAACGCGTCGAG
Source organism: Micromonospora sp. NRRL B-16802 (assembly GCF_001279555.1). Taxonomy (NCBI): domain Bacteria; kingdom Bacillati; phylum Actinomycetota; class Actinomycetes; order Micromonosporales; family Micromonosporaceae; genus Micromonospora; species Micromonospora sp. NRRL B-16802. The sequence continues at coordinate 80,062 of NZ_LGEB01000053.1, forward strand.
CAGCTCGTCGGTGCTGAGCTTCGCCATATCTGGCGTCCTTTCTAAAGGTTGTCTAAGAACGTGGGTGCGCCGCGGGGCCTCAGGCCGCCTCGGCGCCCTCCTGCTCGCGCTTCTTGTCCGCCAGGGCGGCCGCCGCGCGGGCGGCCTTGGAGAGCGGAGCCTGGAACAGGGCCGCGGCCTTGCTCAGGTTGCCCTTCATCGCGCCGGCCAGCTTGGCCAGCAGCACCTCACGGGACTCCAGGTCGGCAAGCTTCGTGACCTCGGCCGCGGAAATGGCCTTGCCCTCGAAGACACCGCCCTTGATGACGAGCTTCGGGTTGGCCTTCGCGAAGTCACGAAGCCCCTTCGCCGCCTCGACGACGTCGCCCGAAACGAAAGTCAGCGCGGTAGGACCGGAGAACAGCTCGTCGAGGCCGGTGATGCCTGCGTCCGTCGCAGCACGCTTCGCCAGCGTGTTCTTCGCGACCGTGTAGCTGGTCTCGGCACCGAGCGAGCGCCGCAGCTGGGTGAGCTGGGAGACCGTCAGACCCCGGTACTCGGTCAGCACGGTAGCGCCCGCGCTGCGGAAGCTCTCGGTCAGCTCAGCGACGGCCGTGGCCTTGTCGGCCCGGATCGGCTTGTCCGCCATGTCCCTCCTCTCTCGTTACTCGAGGCTGATCCCCGTACCGTCCGAAGCCGGACGTCAGGCGGAGGCGGCGACAACGAAAAAACCCCGGCGCAGGGCGCACGGGGCGAGGGCCGGCGGATCGACACGGTCGGCGGACCATGCTCACTGCCGAGTTACGCTTGCCGCCCTACGCGGGTCGCCCGTGTCGCGGGACCTTCGACCGTGCCGGAGCACGGTGACCAGCGGTCTCTGGGTGGTTCCTCATCCGTGACAACACGGATGACGTTTGAAGAGTACGCGCCCTGTCCCACCAGCGCCAAATCGCCCCCGGTGAGCCGGGTCACCTGCACTCTGGCGCGGTCAGCCCTGCGCCCGCCGCCGCCACAGGTAACCGCCGACGGCCGCGGCACTCCAGGCCAACGCCCACACGGTAAGTCCGACAAGTGTGAGCGCGGCGGCGTCGCCAGCGGTCGTCCGGGCCGCGGCCATGATCGGCGGCGCCAGCCAGGGGAACACCGAATCGCTCAGCCCGAGCACCACCGCGCCGACGCCACCGACGGCAAGCACCGCGACGCCGTACGCGGCGCCGCCCACCGACGCCCGGCTGGCCAGCGCGCCAAGGGCAACCGCCGACGGTACGACCAGCAGGTGCGCCCACAGCCCCAGCGTGAGCCCGGCCAGCAGTGACCGGTCCCCCGGATCGGCCGGACCGGTGACCCCGCCCACCAGCCACGGAAAGACAAGCGCCACGGACACCGCCACAAGCGCCGTGACACCTGCAGCGAGCAGCCCAGCCGTCCGCTCCCGGGCCACCCCTACCGTCACCTGGGCGAGGCGGCGCTGCACGTCCGGCTCGATGTCCAGCAGGATCTTGGTCTGCCAGGCGAGCACCGGAAAGAGCACCACGGCCGAGACGCCGTACGCCTCCGCCGGCTGGGCCCGGCCGCCGCCGTACAGGATGCCGAGCGCGACGAGGCCGGCGAGCAGCGGTGCCAACGCCCGCCCGGTACGCAGGAAGCCGGCAAGCCGCAGCCGGACCAGGGCGTTCACTGCGCCTCCCCCGCCGCCGGCTCGACCACTGCAGTGGCGCCGCCGGGCTGCTCGGATGCCGACCCAGCAGCCGGTCGGATCGCTGGCACAGCGGGTTGGAGCTGGGCTGTGGCGATGGAGGTGTCGGCGCGTACCCGAAGAATCTGGTGGCCGTCGGCGCGCAACCGGGCGACGGTGCCGGCGACCCGCGCGGCCGGCACCGCGACCTCGACCACAGCGAACGTCTCGTCTGCAGGCGGCGTCTCCTCGGTCAGCGAGCCGTCGGCCACCAACCATCGTCGCGCGCCCGGCAGCCGGACCGTCTCCCCCCGGTGGTCACTGACCAGGACGCTGCCGCCGCCGGCCAGCACCTCGTCGATCAGCTCGGGAACCAGCTCGCGTGTCGCGGCGTCCAGGCCCTCCCACGGTTCGTCGAGGACCAGCAGGCCCGGCCGTCGCAGCATCGCCTGGGCGAGGCCCACCTTCTGCGCGGTGCCCTTGGACAGCTCCGGAAGTCGCACCGTCTGCATCGCGCCCAGCCCGAGCCGTTGCGCCCAGGCCGTCACCGCCTCGTCGGCGGCCGCCCGGCCCAGGCCGGCCATCCGTGCCATGCCGGTCAGGTAGCGGGCCACTGTGAAGGGCTGGTCGGCAGGGAAGCGTTCCGGCACCCAGCCCACCCGGGCGGGTCGGTCGGCGACGCGGCCCCGGCCCGGCCGGAGCACGCCGGCGGCCACCTGGAGAAGCGTCGATTTGCCCACCCCGTTGCGGCCCAGCACGACTGCTACCTCACCCGGGCCGATCCGCGCGTCCACGCCCCGCAGCACCCACGGGCCACGCCGGTGGTACCGCAACCAGACGTTCTCCAACCGCATGGGCCGAGACTGCCACAACACAGACGCGCCGGGGCGCCGCCACAGTGGTGGCGGCGCCCCGGCGGAGCGAACTGTCGGCTCAGGCCTCGGCCGAGTCCTCAGTAAGGTTCTTCACCAGGTTCGGGTCGACCGGAACGCCCGGGCCCATCGTGGTGGTGAGGATGACCTTGCGGAGGTACTTGCCCTTGGCCGCGGACGGCTTGGCCCGCAGCACCTCGTCGAGCACCGCCGCGTAGTTGTCCACCAGCTGGGTCTCCGTGAAGGAGGCCTTGCCGATGATCAGGTGCAGGTTGGAGTGCTTGTCCACCCGGAAGGTGATCTTGCCGCCCTTGATGTCCTGCACCGCCTTGGTGACGTCCATGGTCACCGTGCCGGTCTTCGGGTTCGGCATGAGACCGCGCGGGCCCAGGATCCGCGCGATCCGGCCGATCTTGGCCATCTGGTCCGGCGTGGCGATCGCCGCGTCGAAGTCGAGCCAACCACCCTGGATGCGGGCGACCAACTCGTCGGTGCCCACCTCGTCAGCACCCGCCGCGACAGCCTCTTCGGCCTTCGCGCCGCCGGCGAAGACGATCACGCGGGCGGTCTTACCGGTGCCGTGCGGCAGGTTGACCGTGCCGCGGACCATCTGGTCCGCCTTGCGGGGGTCGACGCCGAGGCGCATGGCGACCTCGACCGTGGCGTCGAACTTGACGTTGGTGGTCTCCTTGGCCAGCTTCACGGCCTCGGCGGGGGTGTACAGCTTCGACCGGTCGATGACGTCGGCGGCCTTGCGGTAGCTCTTGCTGCGCTGCATTGCTGAATACTCCTGTGGTCTCTGGCGGGCCGCTCGGAGCGGCCCTCCCACGGTCGGGTCTTCGAAAGGGCCGACGTCAGTCGTTGACGGTGATGCCCATCGACCGGGCGGTGCCGGCGATGATCTTCTCGGCCTGGTCCAGGTCGTTGGCGTTGAGGTCGGCCATCTTCTTCTCGGCGATCTCACGCAGCTGGGCGCGGCTGACCGAGCCGACCTTCTCGCTCTGCGGAACGCCCGAGCCCTTCTGCACACCGGCAGCCTTGATCAGCAGCCGGGCGGCGGGCGGGGTCTTCAGCACGAAGGTGAAGGACCGGTCCTCGTACACGCTGATCTCGGCGGGGACGATGTCGCCCCGCTGGGACTCGGTCTGCGCGTTGTAGGACTTGCAGAACTCCATGATGTTCACGCCGTGCTGGCCGAGCGCGGGGCCGACCGGCGGCGCCGGCGTGGCCTGGCCCGCCGGCAGCTGAAGCGTGAACGTCTTGACGAGCTTCTTCTTCGGAGGCATGTCACTTCCTGGGGCTTGGAGCTGGGAAAATGCGGCTGACGCCACAGCGAGCGGGCGCGCACGGTCAGCGCGACGCGACAGCGGCGACGTTCAAGGGTAGCGCAGGCCGCTGCCCGCTCGTCCGCCGAGGTCGAGCGGGAGGGCGTACGCCGTCGTCGGCGGCGGGTCGACCCGCCGCCGACGACCGGGTCAGATCTTGGCGACCTGGTTGAAGTTGAGCTCCACCGGGGTTTCCCGACCGAAGATCGACACCAGCACCTTGAGCTTCTGCTGGTCGGCGTTGATCTCGCTGATCGTGGCCGGCAGCGAGGCGAACGCGCCGTCGGTGACGGTGACGGAGTCGCCGACCTCGAAGTCGAGGACCTTGACCTCCGGCTTCGCCTTCTTCTGCTCGGTCTCGACCGCCGGCGCCAGCCACTTCAGCACCTCGTCGAGGGAGAGCGGCGCGGGCCGGTCAGCCCGGTCCGTCGCGCCGACGAAGCCGGTCACGCCCGGGGTGTTGCGGACACAGGAGTAGGACTCGGCGGTCAACTCCATCCGGACCAGGATGTAGCCCGGGAAGACCTTGGCCTGGATCTGGGAACGCTTACCGTTCTTGACCTCGACCTCTTCCCGGGTCGGCACCTCGACCTGGTAGATGAAGTCCTCCATGTCGAGGCTCGTGATCCGGGTCTCGAGGTTGGTCTTCACCTTGTTCTCGTAGCCGGCGTACGAGTGCACCACGTACCAGTCGCCCGGGGCGTAGCGCAGCTTCTGCCTCAACTCGGCGACCGGGTCGTACTCCTCGTCCGGCGCTGGCTCGGTGGTGGGGAACTCCGGCTCGCTGGCGGCCTCAACCGACTCGTCACCAGCCGCCGTCGCGACGGTGGACTGCTCGTCCACCGGTCCGGCGGTCTCGTCGTACTCAGGCACGCTCGCTCACTTCCGTCACTATCGGCTCTGGAGGCAGCCGGTCAGTCCGAGTTGCCGAAGACAAACAACACGACCTTGGCGAACCCGTAGTCCAGCAGGGCCACGATCGTCAGCATCACCGCGACGAACGTCACCACCACTCCGGTGTAGGTCAGCAGCTCCTTGCGCGTCGGCCAGATGACCTTACGCAGTTCGGCAACGACCTCGCGGAAAAACCGGGCGATGCGGCCGAACACGCCTACCCGAGACGTTTCCGACCGGGTGGTCGGCCGGCTGTCCGCCGACTCGGCCCGGGCGCGGGACCGCGTTGCGGTGCCACCCCGGGAGACCGGCTCGTCCTCCGCGCTGGTGGCGTCGTCGTCGGCTGCCTCGTCGACGATCTCGTCGTCCAGACGATCGTCGCCGTCGTCGTCGCCGCGCCGCTTGTTGTCGGCCACTTCGCCCTCCGTCGCGGAATCTCGGGTCGCACGCCGGGTGGCGTACGCGGCGCTGGTCACGCCGGCCGGGCCCAACCGTCCCGCGACGGGCCGCGGCCGGTGGATCAACCGGGGTGCCCGAATGCCTCGGACCCACCCCGCCGATGCCACCACCACGGGCCGGACGCCGCCATCTCGGCGGCGCGACCCACGGGAACGGTCAGGCCTGAGGCGCAGGGGTGACAGGACTTGAACCTGCAGCCTGCGGTTTTGGAGACCGCTGCTCTGCCAATTGAGCTACACCCCTGTGCGGCAACACTCGCCCCACGCGGTCACAGACGACCGAGCAGGGGTCACTTGCCCCACGGCGGACCAGTGTACGGGTAGCCGCCCGACTTTCCCAACCGGTCTACCCGCCACGCGTGGCGGGTCTGTTTCAGCGTGCCGTCCGGATGGTCGCCCGCGCCTGCGCGAGCACCTTCTCCCCCAGACAGGTGGCGGTCACATCGAGCCGGGTGAGGCCGTCCTCGGTCACCTCGCGGACCACCGCGGACACCTCGATCTCGGTCCCCTCGTCGTCGTCAGGGACCACAACGGGCCGGGTGAACCGCACGCCGTACTCGACCACCGCGTCGGGCGCGCCGGCCCACTCGGTGACCGCCCGACCGACAAGCGCCATGGTGAACATGCCGTGCGCGATCACACCGGGCAGCCCCACCTTCGTGGCGAACCTGTCGCTCCAGTGGATCGGGTTGAAGTCCCCCGAGGCGCCCGCGTAGCGGACCAGGTCGGCACGGGTCACCCGGAAAGTCTTGGCTGGCAAATCCATCTCAGGCCTCCCCGCGTACGACGATCTTGGTCCAGACGGCGACCACCGGCTCGCCGGCGACGGTGCTCACGTCGGTGCGGGTGGTCAGGAAGCCGTGCCCGCCCCGGGTGGTGACGTCCTCGATGGTGCTCGTGCAGACCAGCTCGTCGCCCGCCACGACCGGCCTGGTGTACGCGAAACGCTGGTCACCGTGCACCACGCGGCTGTAGTCGACGCCCAACGCCGGATCCTCGAAGATCTGCTGGTTCGCCGCTCCCGCGACGATCACCGGGAAGGTCGGCGGGGCGACCACGTCCGGATGGCCCAGGGCCTGGGCAGCCGCTGGGTCGTGGTAGGCCCGATCGGTGGCGCCGATGGCGGTGGCGAACTCACGGATCTTTTCTCGGCCCACCTGATAGGGGGCCGTCGGCGGATACGTCCGGCCGACGAAGGAAGGGTCCAGAGACATGCCGCGAACCTACACGTACAACACGATCGCCGACCTGGACGGTCGACGGCGGTCAAGCCGCGTCGGGCCGGTCAGATCGGCGATCGGAAAGCTTGCGACGGTGGCCGGCGCGAAGCCGGCCACGAGTCAGCGGGTCTCGCGGTGAACGGTGTGCCGACCGTCACGCGGGCAGAACTTCTTCAGCTCGATGCGGTCGGGGTCGTTCCGGCGGTTCTTGCGCGTGATGTAGTTGCGCTCCTTGCACTCCACACACGCCAAAGTGATCTTCGGCCGGACATCGGTAGCCTTCGCCACGGCGGAGTGCCTTCCTCGCTAACGGAAACAACTACGACGCGTCAGCCTAGACGCTGACTGCGCGGACATGCAAAGTGGGCGCCATTGGCGCCCGGGTTCACGACCACCGGGAACGAGCCCGGAAGACGAGAGTAGCGGTGGCCGGACTTGAACCGGCGACACAGCGATTATGAGCCGCTTGCTCTGCCATCTGAGCTACACCGCCGCGGTGGGTCCAGCTGAACCCTCGAGCCCCCTTACGGAATCGAACCGTAGACCTTCTCCTTACCATGGAGACGCTCTGCCGACTGAGCTAAGGGGGCCTGCGCGATCTCCCCGTGGGGCGCGCAGAAGTAAGAGTACACGGCACCTGCCGGCAGGTGAAATCGGATCCCCGGTGACCCTCTACGCCCAGCTCAGGGCACGACACGAAGGCGCGGAAGCTCCGTGCCGGAGGTCGCTTCCGGGTCGGCCTGGGCGCCGAACCAGGCCGCCAGCCGCTCGTACGGCAGCGGCCGGCTGAACAGGAAGCCCTGACCTATCTCACAGCCGATGTCCTGGAGAAGCTCCAAGGTCAGCTCGCTCTCCACGCCCTCCGCGACCACGGCCAGGCCGAACTGCTGGGAGAGCGTCACCACCGCGTTGACGATCGCCAGGTCGCCCGGGTCGGTCGCCATGCCCTGCACGAAGGAGCGGTCCACCTTCACCTCGTGCACGGGCAGCCGGCGTAGGTGGGCGAGCGACGAGTCGCCGGTGCCGAAGTCGTCCACCGACAGCCGGACGCCGAGATCGCGCAGCCGGTGCAGTGTCGGAATGGGCCTGTCGGTGCCGTCCAGCACCCCTGCCTCGGTGATCTCCAGGGTGAGGCGCTGCGCCGGCACGCCGTACTCGGTCAACAGCTCCTGCACCCGATCCGGGAAGTGCCGGTCGGTGAGCGTTCGGGCGGCAAGGTTGACAGCGATGGGCAGCGCCTGGTCGGCCTGGGCCCAGTCCCGGCTCCGCCGCAACCCCTCGCGGAGCACCACCTCGGTGAGCCGGCTCAGCTGGCCGGTGTGCTCCGCCACCGCCACGAAGTCCTCGGGGGCGACAGTGCCGTGGGTGGGATGCTCCCACCGGGCCAGGCACTCCACGCCGACCAGCCGCCGGTCACGCAATGTCACCTTGGGCTGGAAGTAGACCTCCAGCTCGTTCTGGTCCAGTGCCCGGCGCAGGTCGCCGGCGAGGCCCAACCGGCGCAACGACCGGGACTCCAGGGCCGGGTTGAACAGCTGCACGCTGCCCGGCACCGACTTGGCGGCCGTCGCCGCCAAATCGACCCGCAGCAGCAGGGTCGCGGCATCGCTGCCATGATCCGGGTGTACGGCGACACCGACCGCCGTGTTCACGTCGAGGGTGAGCGCGTCGAAGACCATTTCGTCGCGGATCTGGTCGCGCAGTTGACCGGCCAACTCCAACGCCGCCTCGGCGCTCTCCAGACGCAGCGTCACCAGGAACTCGTCACCGCCGACCCGACCGACCAGGGCCGACGACGGCGCACTGGCCCGCAACCGGTTGGCGACCTCGACGAGAACCTTGTCGCCGGCCGCGTGGCCGAGGGATTCGTTTACCTGACGCAGCCCGTCGACGTCGAACAGCAGCAGCGCCACCACCTCGTCGGGCGCCCCGATCTTGGCTGACTCGTCAAGCGCCGCGATGATCCGGCGGCGGTTGGGCAGCCGCGTCAACGTGTCGTGGTAGGCGTCGTGCCGCAGCCGGTCGACAAGCCGCGAATTTTCCAGCGCGACCGCCGCGTGCGCCGCCACCGTCTCGAAGATGGGGATGTCGCCGGGGGCGAAGTGGCCGATGTCGCTGAGCCGGTTCGCCACCTCCAGGGTGCCGATCACGGCCTGCCCGGAGCGCAGCGGCACCACGATCACGTCTTTGATCTCGCGGGCGCTGATCTCGCGGCGCAGGGCGCTCTCGTCGCCGAGCAGACGCCCCATCGACAACGTCTTCGCAAGATCCCGCGCCCGTACCCGCAGGATCGCCGGCGTCGGAGCGACGTCCAGCAACCCCGGTGTGTCGACCCGGGCCGTCAACAGCACCTCCGGATGCCGGCCCTGAGCGGGCAGCCAGAGGGTGGCGGACTCCGCCTGCATGAGGGCACGAACCCGGTCGAGCAGGACATCGGCGAGTGCCGCGTCGGCACCGCTTGTGGTGATCAGCCGGGCCAGGTCGTACATGCCGGTGAGGGTGCGGTGCTGCCGGAAGAACTGGGCGTAGGACCGGTAGACCAGGGCCAGAGCGGCGAAGAGGGCAGCCAGCAGCAACGCTGACCACCACGTCGCTTCCAGCGCGATCAGGACGAGCAGACCGACGGACGCGTTGATCGAGGTGGTGAGGAACACCGACGGTGTGGTCCGCAGTGCCTCCCGGCCCGCCTGCCAGCCCTGCAGGAGCACATGGACGCCGACAACCGAGATAAGGCTGACCAGGGTGATGGTGTTCACCGCGAGGAAGAGGCTGCCCCAGGTGCCGGGGCCCACGTCGTCAAGTGACGGCAGCCGCAGGAGCAGCAGGCTGGCAATCGACGTGGCCGCTGCGGCCTTTGCGACGTTGAACCAGAACTTCGCCGGTGGGAAGCGCTGCGTGGCGCTCCAGATCAACGAGGCGAGCGTGTAGATCAGGACAACGGTCAGCGGCGGCAGGAAGAACAACGCCACGACGAGGGGGATCTCGGTGAGCGTCACGCCCACCGACTGCCGGCGGACGACGAAGTTCAGCACCGGAATGCTGATGCCCGCCATCGCCAGGAAAATCAGGAACGCCAGGCCCCAGTTGCCGAACGGCTCATCGGAGATGACGCTGATGGCAGTGCAACAGAGGACGGCGAGCAGAGCCAGCGGGCCGGTGATGAGCCAAGCGTGGTCCGTGGACTTGCGTCGCTGGTCACGCCTGGCCATACCGCTCCCTCGAAGAGACGCCGCCCGCTGGTGCTGCCCTCACGGGCGGCGACCTCGCCAGTTACCGGAGGGCGTCGACGCCCCAGACGACGTCACCCTGGCTCGAACCCCAGACAACGTCACCGTCCTGGCCTGCGCCCCAGACAACGTCACCGTCCTGGCCTGCGCCCCAGACAACGTCACCGTCCTGACTCGCGCCCCAGACAACATCGGCCAGTTGAGCCTTACCGCCGGCCAGGGAACCGGCGCCCTGCAGTCCACCGAGGACAGCAGCGAGCAAGAGGAGCGAGCCGAGCAGCCGGCCCAGCCTTCGACCAGACATGTTTGCTCCTGTCGGGGAAGTGTCACAGGGATGGTGGAGATTCCACGATCGTGCCACACGGTCGGTACGCAGAAAAGCGGTGAGGGCTGGACCCGTCCGAGCGTTCGCGAGGTTGCACCCTTCGGCCCACTCCGCCTCGACAAGCTGGGCCAGATCAGGGCCCCTTCCTGCAACATCAGCGCTTCATAGAGCGCTTGATGCGACCTTCAGCACAATTCACCCAGGGCACTGGAGCACTCGCCGGCCTCATCACAACCGGTTACGTTCCGTGATTTCCGGAACGGCATGGAGGCGCATCGACGCGGGTCCACGCATCGACCACCATACCTTTTAACGGGCTCGACACAAGCAAGCGAGCGAACCCGTTCAGCGCGATATGTGGATCTTGGCTGCGACCAGGAACGACGCGGCCCACCTCCTTCCCGCCCTTCGATAAAAAGGCCGTGCTCGTGGCGGCCGGTGCGGGGATCATCGACGCCCCGAGACCAGCCGCCGTCTCGTCGGCGGGCGCGCGTGTCCTCCGCGCAAGTGGACAGGCGCGGCAGCACCGCGAGTTCAACCTCTGCGAGTTGCTGTCCGCTACGTGACGGCAACCCGCCGGAACGGCAGGACGCGCCTACGCTGAGCGCACTTCGCCCGGCGATGCTCTGAAAGGAGCCGTCCCCGTGCCATCGATCCTCGCCAGCGCCCTCCTCGCGGCCGCCTTGACGGCCGCACCCACCCAGGTACCCACCGTCGCCGCGCCCGGCTATCGCATGGTGGTCCTCGGAACCCTCGGCGGCGACAACAGCTTCGCCAGCGCCATGAACGACCGCGGCGACGTGGTCGGCCGCTCCCAGGTCGCCGACGGCACCTACCGGGGGTTTTTCTGGCACCGCGGCCAAATGGTCGACCTCGGCACCTTCACACCCACCGACGTCAACAACCAAGGCCAGGTCATCGGCACCCGTGACGGAGGCTTAGGCGCCCACGTCTGGCACCAGGGTGTCCTGCGGCCACTGGCCGGCCTGCCCGCCGCGCCCGTGGCGATCAACGACCGCGGCCAGATCGTCGGCAGCGGCGATGCAGGCCCCGTCCTGTGGACGAACGGTCACGCCCGGCCCTTGCCCCTGGCCACAGTGTCCGACATCAACGAGAGCGGCCAGGTCTCCTGGCGGGATACACGTGCCGGACGGCTTCCACGCCGCCCTGTGGCACCTTGGCCGCGGCACAGACCTCGGCGCGGGCCCCTTCAACCGCAGCAACACGTACGCCCTCAACGACCACGGCTGGACGATCGGCTGGCAGTTCTCAGCCCAGCAGTACCCGCGCGGAATCCTCTGGCGGCACGGCCGCGCCCTGGACATCGGCACCCTCGGCGGCAACACCACCGAGCCACGGGCAATCAACAACAACGGCGAGATCCTGGCCATGTCCACGGCAACCGACAATCTTGCCCGGCCAGCGCTGTGGCGGCGCGGCGTCCTGCACGACCTCAGCCTCGCCGGGGTCAGCATGCAAGGCGAGGTCGTCGACCTCGACGACCTCGGTCGCATCGCCGGGTGGATCCGCCAGGATTCGGGGGTCGTCCGCGCGGTCGTCTACGAACCGCGGTGACGGGCCGGCCGCGTGCGGCTATCGGTCGCGACCGGCGGGCCATGGCCTGGCCGGCACCTCGCTCCGGCTCTGGCCGGCAGACCGCTCCGACTCCGGCCGCCAGGCATCGACGCGCACGACGCCCAGTCCAGTTGACCTGGCGACGCAGCTACGCCATAGCCAGCGAGAATCGAGCAGGCTAGGGGATTTGGGCGAGGCTAATGGAAGAGGCCCCTGACCGGCGTTCACGCTGGTCAGGGGCCTCTTTGCACCTGGTGGCGGGTAGAGGATTCGAACCTCTGAAGCTTTCGCGACGGATTTACAGGGCGTCCGTAATCTTGCTGGCGTCAGCATGCTGAGCTGCTGTTCCTCTCCATCAAGCCCACGCTAACCGATCCCTGCCCACCATCCGCCCACGTACACGCTCATGCCTTCGCTTCCGGCAGTGATAGACCACGCGGAGGAGAACCACCCGGCCAATCATCGAACTCTGGCGGCACATGGAACGACGCCTCGTGGAGGCGCACACGACCTCCCCTAAACATCGCCCTGCCGAAGGACACCCCGCCCCTGCTGAACGTCGCCCCGTCGAAGGACACCTCGCCACCACTGAACACCGCCGAAACGAACGGCACCTCCCCCCCGCTGAACATCGCCCCGTCGAAGGACACCTCGCCACCACTGAACATCGCCGTAACGAACGGCACCTCGCCTCCGTCGAAGACCGCTCCGTCGAAGGACACCCGGCCGCCACTGAACCCAGTTACGCCGAAGTGCACCACCCCACCACTGAACTTCGCGTTGTCGAACAAAGTACGACCGCCGCTGAACTTCGCTAGAGCGAAGGAAACCCGACCGCCGCTGAATCGCGCTCGATCGAAGGACACCCGGCCACCACTGAACCTCGTCTCGCCGAAGAACACCTCGCCGCCACTGAACATCGCCCCGTCGAAGGACACCTCGCCACCACTGAACACCGCCGCAATGAAAGACACCTCCCCCCCGCTGAACGCCGCCCCGACGAAAGACACCCGACCGCCGCTAAAGACTGCATCCGAGAAGTCGCCACCGTCGAAAACTGCGCCGGTGAAGTCGAAGTCGAGGCCGCGCCATGATGCCGGATGCTCTTCGGCTAGACGTAGATGCCTCCCGATGAGCCGGATCACGGTATGACGCACCTCCCGCTCCTCGCGAGCGGCCCGGACGAATTCCATATCTACAATGGACAACTGGTCGTCACCCTGCTGCGCCGGCGCTTCATTCGGAGTCTCCGGCGGTGGCGTGTAGGGCATGCGGAGGTAGGCGCAGAGGACGTCGATGCAGGTCTGACGCACTTCTCGCCAGTCGTCCGCAAGACCAGCCATGGCATAGACCCCGGCCAGCCGTACTGCCGCTTTCTCCGATCCGAGCTGCTCAGACGCCTTGGCGAAGCGTTCGTTGAACAGGCGGACGCCATTGCGATCGGTCTCTACCTTGGCCCGTTCGTCTGCTGCCTCAGCGAGAGCCTTGGTGACTTCAGCGCGGAGGTCAGCGGCGTGGGCCAGTTGGTGTGCGAACTCCGCCAGCGCGTTCGTGTGCTCCGAGACTCGTTGCCGCCGGTATGCAACTACCAAGGCCGCGACGCCACCCACGCCCGCCACGACGGCAAAGACAAGTTTCAAGAGGTTGAAAAGGGTAGCTGCCGTGACGGTTGCATCCCGTTGGATGTCGGGCCAACCCGCGTACCACAAGGCGGCGACGATCAAGGCGCCGACCAACGCCAACGCGGCCGTGACGGCCAGAGCTATCGACCGGCGGATTCCCCATAGCCGCAGCGCTGGCACTGGGCTCTCACTGGTCGTGGTCGAACCGACCGTGACGTGGACTCCAGGCCGAGATGAGGCTTGTTGTGATGCGGGCAATTCCATCCCTTAACGTCTAGCGCATCTCGTCCACTCAAGCCTCATCCGAGGGCGTCGCCGATCTTGTCGTTCATGGTGTCGTCTCCCCCGTCGATGCAGTTGGCGTAGACGCGGAGCAGGACGGCGACGCCGTGGCCCAGGCGCCGGGCGACCTCGGTCGGCGGGACGCCGGCATTCAGCCAGAGCGAGGCCGCCGCGTGCCGTAGGTCGTAGGGCCGGCGGACGAGCGGCGATGCGACCTGCGATTCGGTCAGGGCCTTCTCGCGGGCGAGCTTCCACCACCGGTCGTAGACCGACTCGGAGAGTGGCCCACCGTGCAGGCCGCGGAAGAACCGACCGTCCGGGCCGACGCCGTGGTTCTCGACGTGCGCGCACAGCAGCTCGACGAGCCGGGGCGGGATGGGGACGGTTCGGGTTTCCTGCCGGCCCCGGTGCTTGAGCCCGCGCCGCTCGTGGGAGCCGCCGTCATCGGTCCAGTGCGACCCGGCGCGCGGGGCGGTTCCGGCGAGCACCAAACGACCCCAGCGGTATTCGATCTTCTCGTGATCGCATGACGCCGAGGGCTTCACCGCCGCCAGGTCGTCGAAGTCGGTCCCGCAGCCGAGGCAGTGCCCGGGAAGGTCGCAGTCCTCCCGCCGGAGGTCGGCCGCTTCCGAGGGCCGCATGCCCGCGTAGTAGAGGCAGCCGAAGAACGCCGTCACCTTGTCGGCCCGTTTGCCGAGAGATTTCACCGCCTCCAGCAGCGTGGCGACCTGGGCCGGGTTCGCCACCACCCGCCGGTCGATGGACTGTGCGACCTCGGGGGCGGTCCACTGGACCCGGTCGACCGGGTTGGAGGCGATCAACTCCAGCTCGACGGCGTACCCGAGCGCGTTGTAGAAGGTGGCCCGCTTGCGCTGGACGGTGGAGGCAGCCGCGGGCTTGCCGTCGAGGCGTACACACAGGCTGTCCAGGACGCGGCGGACCATCGCGGGCGAGTCCAGTTCGACGACCGGCAGCGACGCGGTTTCCAGCCAGGCCAGCGCCGCCGCGTGGTCGGCCGGGATCTCGTCGGACCAGCGACGCGGGTTCAGCCCGTAGAGGTACAGCGCCTCGCGGAGCAGCGCGTCATCCGGTCGGCCCCGCTTCGTCGGCCGGGTCAGGGTCACCGTGATAGAGGTCAGCGCTTCTACGATCGACCGCCGGGTCTTGGCCGCCGCCCGGGGCCACTTCATCTCGACGTATGCGCGGCTGTGCGCGTACCACGTCGTGGGGTTCTTGGTTCTTGCCTCCGAGACCGGGCGGCCGGTGGCCGGGTCGAAGGGCTCCCCCGCGTTGGCCGCCTGGACCAGCTCGGCGCGGAACGAGTGCGCCAGTGCCTTGGTACGGAACATCTCCTCGAAGCGCTGGTTGCTCACTGCCCAGCGGACCCGCCAGGGTCGAGCCTTCCGGTCAGCGCGCTTGCCGATCTCCCAGATCTGGACCTCGTAGCTCTTCACGCCGCGTCCTGCTCCAGGTCACCGAGCCACCGACCGAGCGCGGACCGGCGGACCCGCAGCTGCCCGTTCGGGAGCTTGATCACCCGTGGTCCCTTGCCGGTCTGCCGCCAGTAGAACCAGGTCGAGCGCGGTACGCGCAGCTCGGCGAGCACTTCCGGCACGGTCAACAACTCCTCGTTCACTGCGTTTCCTCCCCGTGGTGCTGTGCGCTGTGCTGAGTTGCCGAAAGATCTGAGGACCCCTGCGCGGCCCGGTCCTTGGCGGCGAGCAGTTCAGACCGCCAGCGGGCGCGTTCGCTGATCGAGCGCATGAGCCGGTGGGACATCGGGCCGACGTCGGGGTCATCGGGTCGGGCGAGTTCCCAGGCGTGCCGGACCCGTTCGACGGTGGCGCCCTGGTCGTCGACGAGCTGCCCAGTTTCGCCGGCCGCGCCGCTGTCGGTGGTCGCGCCGAGCAGGGCACGCACCCAGGCCCGCGCGTCGTGCTTGTGGTCGGCGAGGGTCTTGCCGGACCAGTCGCGGGAGATGAGGATGCGCCGGCCGCCGATGCCGAGGGTGTCGCGTTGGTGAACCTTGCCCTTGCAGCGGCCCGGCTTGAGCCTCGCGTGCGCCTTTTTCGGCTGGACGCCGTACAGGAGCCAGTTCGCGCAGCGGTCGGTGCAGGGGGTGAGTTGGAGTTGCTGCCAGAGCCGGTCGAGGTGCTTGCGCTGCCGGTCAGTGGTCGCCTTGTGGCAGTCGCCGGTGTGCTTGGTGATGTACTTCGTGACGTACCGGATGGTCCGTTCGGCGTCGGCGGTGCCGGGCATGACGCCGCGGGCGTCGACCTGGGTGCCGAAGCGGACGACGTGGACCGGGTCGGCGTCCGGGTCGTCGTCGATGGCGTCGAGGGCTTCCGTCCAGGTGGTCAGCGGCGTCATGGTGTCCGGGTCGACCCACGCCGCCGCAGGCTCGTCCCAGACCGGGAGCCGGTCGAAGGTGTACCGCTGGACATCCACGCTCGGCCACCACACCTGGTGGTACGTCGCTGCTGCCACGGTGCGCAGCACGTCGCGGGGGATGGTGCCGCGGATGGCGAAGTGCGCGTGTGGGGCGAGGCGACGTTGGGGCTCGACGCAGCCGGCGTACTGGACGTTCCAGCCCTCGCATCGGCGCAGGTTCTGCCAGAACCGGTCGAGCAGCCGGGGGAAGTGCACGGCGTCCCAGGCGGCGCGGCGGTAGTCGTACCGGTCGGGGTTGACCGGGGTGCCGTCGGGGCGAACGGGGCCGTACGAGTCGAGGGTGAGCGTGAGCCACATCGACGGCCGGAAGGTTGAGCCGTCGAGGGCGGTGTAGGTCTTGCCGACGGTGCGCCGCTCGACCTTGCGCCGGGGCAGGTCGGGGGCATCCTGGCGGCGCCTGGTGGAGCGCTTGCGCCGGCGGCCGGGCTCGTCGTCCTGGTCCTCGTCGACGCTGCCGTGGGGTGGTCCGACGCGCCCGCGCAGACCTTCGGCGGCGATGGCTTCCTCTACCTCGCGGATGGCCTCCTCGATGTCGGTGACCTGGCCCCACTGGGCGGCGCGTACCGCCTCGTCCCGGGAGAACTCCAGGTGTGCGCGGAACAGGATCAGCGACTTCTGCGCCTCGGTCGCGGGTTCCGGGCCGGGTAGCGGCTCGTCGTCGCGGTGCCAGCCCTCGCGGATCTGGGCCTGCCGCAGCCGGCGGTTCTTCTTCGCGCACGGCCCGCACTTGTCCTCACGGGTGGCCCCGCAGGGCAGGTCGATGACCTCGGTCAGGCCGGTGTCCAGGTCGGTCCGGCGCATCGCCAGGGGACGGACGCAGACGCCGTACTCAGCGGCAATTTCCTTGAGCACGTCGACCGAGCGAGGTAGCGCCATCCGGGCCGCCCGCGACCCCGGCCGAGGAACAACCGGGGTCGGGGCGGCGGGGGCGAGGCCGGGCAGGGTCGCAGCGGTCATCGGATGATCCCGACGACGTGCGGCCGGTTCGGCTGGACGACACGGGGAGGCAGCACCGCCGCCGGGGCGGAGATGACAGCCGGAGCCGGGACAGCCGGCGGCACGGGGTCGGCCGGACGTTCCGGTTCAGGGTCGGCCTGCTCGGGCGCCTCGTACCAGTCGACCGGGGGTTGGTCCGGTTCGGGAGCGGGCGGGGTGGCTGGGGCGTTGGACAGGACGACCTTGACCAGGGCGAGGAACGCCAGGGACGGCACGGCCGCGACGATCCAGCCCCACACCGAGGGTTCCGCTTCGGCGACCTGGACAGCGAGAGACAGCAGCGCGAATGCGACGAGCAGCGCCGCGACCAGGCCGACCGGGCGACGGGCGCGCCGACGGGCGCGGAGTTCGAGCCCGAGGTAGATCGCCATCAGTTCGACCGCCACGGCGTTGGCCCAGCCGATCCAGTGCGGTTGGCCGTGGGCCACGGACAGGTCGTGGACGTGGGTGAAGGCGGCGGCGCCGGCCATGGTGCCGATGGCGAGCAGGATCACCAGGCGTACGGCCGATTCGGTGCGCTCGGTCATCGCCACTCCTCCAACGGCTTCTCGCGGATGGTCACGTCGATGCGGATGCGCCGGTCGTTCATGTCGCGGCGGCGGTTGACCATCTGCGCCAGGCCGTGCAGGGCGGCGGCGGTCTGGTCGGCGGGGCCGACGAGTTGGATGCGCAGCGGACGCCGGAGCCGGTTGATGAGGCGGGTGAGGGTGTTCATGGCGGTTACCTCCGGGCCGGTCGGATGTCGGTGCGGATGTAGTCGGGAGGGGTGCCGAGCGTGGCGACGGCTTCGGAGAGGCAGCGCCACAGCGCCCACGCCTCGTCGGGGGTCAGGGACATCCGTCGCCGGCCCGCACCGACCGCCAGATAGACCGGGTACGGGTCGGACCGTTCGGGGTCGACCCGGACGGAGACGGCGGTGGTCGGTTCGGGGGTGCGGAGCCGGTAGAACCGGCGGCCGTTCGGCGCGTCGGTCACTGGGGATCACCCCCGCTGTCCCGGTCGAGCAGGTTGCGCAGCGCATCGGGCAGCAGTGGCCCGGACGGCTTGCGGGGCAGCCGAGGGCGCACCGGTTCCGGGGCCGACTCGCGGCCGACCTGGGCGAGGATGTCCGACGCGTCGACGGGTGCCGGGTACTGCCGCGCCATGTCGCGGATGTCGTCGTCGCTGATATACGAGAACCGGACTCGCAGGGGTTCGGGGGTGCCGTCGAGGATCACGTACCCGACGCCCTTGGCCCAGCGGGGCATCTGGTCGGCCAGGGCACCCCGGTTGCGGGCACCATCGCCCAACACGAGGTCGACCTGGGACGCCTCAGTGAGCCCGAGCGCGATGCGGGTCGGGAACAGGTCCCGGAACGGCAGCACTTCCTTGCGGGGGTCCTGCAACGCGGCCACCACCAAGACGCCGACCCCGGCACCCTGCGACAGCAGCAACCCGAGCGAGCCGGCAATGCGCTTCCGCAGGTCGACATCCTGGAGGTACGCCGTCAGCGCGGCCATCTCGTCGACGACGACCACGACCAGGGGGTCAGCTTCGGTCGGCGTGTGCACCCGGACCGTGCCGGCGAGCCGGGTCTGACGTTCCCGCATGACCGTCACGGCCTCGTCGAGCAGGTCCGCCATGGCCTCGAAGGATTTGCAGGCGAACCGGGCGAACAGCGGCCGGCCCATGGCGAACTCCATCCCGCCCTTGGGGTCGATCACCCAGAGCCGCACCAGGCCGGAGGCGATCCCGCCGGCCAGCGAGCGAACCAGCGACCACAACACCGAGCCCTTGCCGGACCGGGTGGCCCCGCCGACCAGGACGTGCGTTGCGAGCAGGTGCAGCGACCAGACACCCAGGTCTTCCCGCCGGGCCAGCGGCAGCGCGGTGAAGTCCGGGACGGCCGGAGCCTCGAACGGTGCCACCACCGGTCGCAGGGCATCGGTGCGGACGAGCACCAGGTAGACCACGGTCGGCCGGTCCCGGAACCGCACCCGATCCACCATCCCCAGCAGCAACGCCCAATAGCCGGTCCGGGTCGGCGGACCGTCGGGCCGCTCGGAGTAGACGCGGGCGTGCCGCCGGCCGAAGGCGTACGCGAGGTTCGCCGTCACCCGCTGGAAGTCGGCGGGGGTCTGCCCGCGGACCATGCGGATAGTCAGCACGTCGAGGGCCTGATCCGAGCGCACGCGCAGCAGCTCGGGAAAGACGGCCCGGTGGTCGTACGTCTCGGCGAGACCGCACAGGGTCATGACCTCATGCCACGCCCGCCGGTACACGAAGACCTGACGGAACCGGCCGAGCAGCGGCCCCGCGCACCACCGCCACCAGGACGCCTCGTCGCGCCACCGCCACACTGCGGACAGCGCTGACGCCAGGACCAGCGGTACGACCAGACCCGCCCAGCCGTAGTCGGCGTAGAGGACGACGGCGAGCACGGCCAGGCCCACGGTGACCGGGTGACGGAGGCACCACCAGCAGGCCAGGGCGAGCCAGCGCAGCACCAGGCCGAGCATGACCGCCCACATCGGCAGCTTGAACTGCTTCGGCCGGATCACCATCAGATCCCCGGCGGTCACCATCACTACCCCGCCACGGGGCCGGCGCATCATCGCGCACCCCGCAGCGACACAAACCGGCCCGACGCATCGCGGACCGCAGGAAGGGGAAGAACGAGCTGCCCGACGCAGAGCGGGCAGCGGTCAGCCGCGCCGCCGGCCGGGTCGAACCGGGACTGACACACGCCGCACCGAGACTGAGCCGGGGCAGGCGAACGCCTACGCTTGGACACGTCACTACCTCTCTCGACAGAGCAGGGGGAAGAGACAGAGGGCGGGGCTGCCGTCCGCCAAGACCTGACAGCCCCGCCCCCACCTGATGCGGCTACGCCGCCGCCTTCGTGGCCAAGCCCGCCGGGGCCCGCATCCCGGTCGCCCGCAGCGAGTACGCCATCCGGCCGTTGTTCGACACGTACGGCGTGACCGTCATGCCCTCGAACTCCACCGCCTCGAACGGGGCACCCGTCGGCGGCACCGGCTGGTAGTCCGCCGAGATCTTCACCGTCGTCTCCCGCGACCGCTTGCCAAGCTCCGGGTCCAGGTCCATCACCCGGACCTGCCACACCCGCTGACCGGTCAGCTTGTCCTTGGCCGGGCTACGCCGGCCGGTCTTCTCGTCGTAGTCCTCGACCTCACCGAGGGACTCGGGGACCAGGGCGCATCCCGCCGGGAACACGTCCTCACAACGCACGGCGAACCTCGTACCGCCACGCAGAGCCATCGCTCAACCTCCAGGTTGTTGGCATGTCTGCCAAGTTGAGACTCCAAGGTAGACGGCACTTGGCAGACAAGTCAACAAGTTCTTACTAGAGCGATGCTGACACGTTCCTGACAAAGGGGTCGACTCGCTCAGAAAAAGTGTTCATGCTGGCCGACCTGCAACTCCCAGCAACCGAGAGAACGCGGAGCGTCCGTGACGACCCCTCCTGGCCCTCAAGAGGAAGCTCCTCTTGGCCCGCAAGAAGAAGCCCTTCCCGGCCCGCAAGAGAGATACCGAGAGATCGGCAAAAACTACGAGCTGGCGGCGGGTCGCCTTCGTTCAGCAAGGTCGGCCCAGTTAATCTACTGGGTAATTCTCATTTCCAGCATTGCACTCATTGGATTGCTTGCGTACTCCGTCATAGTTGGTTTGTGGCAGGAAAAGCCTGTCGCTACTCGCTACGTCGGCCTGGTCGCCCTTCTCGCATTATGTATAGGCATTGGCATTCTTGCCCTGAAGAATCGCCGTCAGATAATCGAGTTTGACCTAGAGGTTCGCAATCTAAATCATGATAAGCAGACGGCAGCAACGCGCGTACCTTCGAATTCGATCGAATCTTTGCGCATCTATCGTGAGGCTTCTCAGGATATTGTGACGCATTTCCGGACCCGCGCCTCTAGAAATCTTCGGGCGCATAACTCCATCCAGGCGATCATCATTATCGGTTCGATCACTGCCTCTACGACGACGGCAGTCATGGCTGATGCGCACCCACTAAGCTGGGTTTCTACTGGATTGACGGCCTTTATCAGCATTACGGCAGGTCTAGCTGCGTACTTCAAGTTCAGGGAGCGTGGATACAACCTCCAGTCAACCGCCGACGAAATCGAGAAGCACTACAATGCCACTCAATTCCGTCTGCACGAATACGCGGTGTCGAAGGATGGCGCCGATGATGCTGCCGCTGAAGCTGAAAGACTTCGCCTCTTCGCTGCAAATGTAGAAAGGTTGCGCGAGGAGCAGCGCAAGCGCGAACTTCAACTAGAGCAGTCACCTGGCCAGAAGGAAGAGCGCTAGGGAGCCCCGTCCACTCCTAGGCTACGAAAGCCAATCTTGGATTTCTTGCCCTACTTCGAGATTCCAAAGTGCAAAGTTGGGTACAGGGGCACTATGAGAAGGATGCAAGAGGCCAGAGGTGTAGACGAACAACACTCGCGGCCGGCGGGAGTGGACGACACAGCGGTTGAGGCCTTGGGTGAATTGAGTAAGGCGTTGGAGACCATCCACCGGGTCCGAGGGCATCTGTACTCGGCGCACCAACTCGTCGGCGGTGCGGATCTCACCCTCGACCGGGTGGTGAAGCTCCTTCGCGAGGCTGGGCACGACGAGGTGGCCGACCGGGTTGAGCGCGAGTTGTTGGGGCGCAACGTGCTACCGGGCCGGTGGACGTTCCAGATCGTGGAGGAGTTCGACGACGGCTACTACGCCGCGTTCCAGGAGATCGAACGGGAGGCACGGGAGCAGTTGGCCGGCGGGCGGCGGCACATCTACGAGGCGGAGATGAAGCAGCGGCGCCGCACCCCTGGCATGCCGGGGCACGAGGCTACGCCGGAGGCGTGAGCGGCAATCCGTTAGGCAGCATCGAGGCCAGGGCGTTGGCTCTGGCCTCGATGATCTTCATCCGTCCCTGATACTCCGCAGGTTCCCGGTGCGCGGCCTGGCTTGTGACCTGACCGGGCCACTTGCGGTAGAGCAGGCCGTATTCGCGGGTGAAGTAGCCCTGGCTGACCGCGTTCGCAGCGAGTAGAAGGCCGGTGTCCTCGGAGGCCGGCAGAGCCATCCAGCCGCCCAGGGCGAAGACGAGATCCCGCCGTAGGCACAGCGTCGCCGGATGCACTGACGCGCGATAGCCGTTTGCTTGCCAGAACGACAGGACCGATCCGCGGTCGACGACCCCACCGGCCGGGTCCTGGTCCCATCCGGCCGTCGACCCGTCGGGCAGCAGGTCGAGTACCCGCGAGGTAGCCCAACCGATCTGCGGGTGCGCGTCGAACGCGGCGATATCCCGGGCGAGCGCGCCAGGGGTCAACTGGTCGTCAGCGTCCAAAACCTTGATGAGTTGCCCGGAAACCCGGGACAGCGCGAGGGTACGAGCCACACCAGGCCCACCGGGACGGCCAGTGCCGGGACTGATCCGAGGATCGTCGGGCAGCACGTCGACCAGGGCGCCGGTCTGGCCGTCCTCCTGGACGAGCCATTGCCAGTCCCAGCCGTCAGGCATCTCCTGCTTGGCCAACGACTCGTAGGCGCCAGCCAGGTACTCGATGCTGGGCGCGTGGACCGGGGTGATGACCGAGACGAGCTGCGTCAAGCTTTCCACCGTTGGAGTTTGTGGGAGTAGACAAGCTCGGTGCGGTCACCCGGCATCACCACGTCGGCGACCTCGACGACCCGGCCCGTGGTGTCGACGGAGGTCTTCCGCACGGTGAGCACGGAGACGCCCGGGTCGATGTCCAGCAACTCGGCCTCATCCGGCGACGGCGGACGCGCGCGAACCTCGTCGTCGATCCGGTCCAGCTCGATGCCGAGCGTGTAGAGCTGATGCTGTGTACCGCCCGGCCACGGTTCCTTGCCCTCGTCGAGCAGGTCCGGATTCGCGGCCACCAGGTCGTACGGCAGGTACGAGTACGACACCGTCAGTGGCGCGTTCTCATGCCGGGACGACGTCCAGTAGACCCGGCGCAGCAACGGCGTACCCGGTTCGACGCGCAGGGCCGCCGCCATCTCCTCGTCGGCGTTCACCCGCGAGTATTCGGCGTGGAACTTGAGATCATCGACTGTCAGGCCGGTGTCGTGCTCGGTGGCGCCGGTCTTCAGCCGTTCCGCCTCGTCGAGCAGGACCCGATCCTTCTCCCACTGGTACCGCTCGGTGTTGCGACGGCGTACCCGCTGGCGGGGAGCCCGCACGTAGGTACCGCGCCCCTGCTCCGCCCGAACCAGGCCCCATTCCCGGAGCTGCCGGATGGCGTTGCGCACGCTGGTGCGGGACAGGCCGGACGACTCGGCCAACTCGGTCTCGCTCGGCATCAGAATGCCCGGTGGCAGCTCCCCGCTCATGATCTTCGCCCGCAACTCCTCAGCGAGTTGCAGGTAACGAGGGCGCCAGTCCCGGCTATGCACACCGGCCACCGTACCCCCTAGACGTTCCAACGTCTGCCATGTGGTCCCACCCGCCGGTCGCTCGGGAACCAAAGGGACTGCTACCGCGGCGCGCGTCGACTGCCCGCGACGAGGGCCGGGAGTACGAGGGACGGCTACGCCCCGCCGGCTGTTGGAGTTCACTGAGTTTCTCCCGCACGTTCGTGTCGGCTAATCGGTGCCAGCATCTCCAGGCGGGCGCGGGTCAGCTCGTCGATGAGCCGGTCCACCTGTGCCGGCGATAGGAGCACGGTCTGCGTGGCGCCGTAGCGGGTCGCGTCGAGCTTCACGGCCAGGTCCCGACGCGCGAACCGGTCGACGAGCAGTTGAACGGTGACCCAGCCGGTCCGCTCCCGCCCGATGGTGGACGGCAAGCCCCGGTGCATCGGGTCGTTCGGTCCGCAGCCCCGGCACCAGACCGGGCACACGGCCGGCTCGATCGAGGACGAGGGCTGACGCTCCGTGATGGGCTCGTCCTCACTCATTGTCGGCCCCCTGCTGGCCGCCAGCTTGCTTCAGCAGTCCGCGGAGCTGCTCGATCAGTTGGGCAACCTGCGGCAACGGCAACTCCGCCCAGCCCATCCCGGCCCGGCACGTCGCGTGAACCGCGATCAAGGGCGCCGTGGCGTCTGCACCGATGAGGTACGTGACGATGTGGCCGCTCGCTCGGGTATCACCGACCCGGTACATCGGACCACGATGGCGCCGGGCCATGTGCGCCATCAGCGGCGGCACCAGGTGACCGCAACGATCCGGGGCGCACCAGTCCGGGTGGCTCGTGACGTCGGCCGGTTTGCTCGTGCGGCTCATCGCGGCCACCGCCCACCGTTGCCCCGGTACAGCTGCGCCCGCGTCATCGGTGGCGCGTACCGCAGGGCGGGTAGCTCCCGCGTCGGCCCCGAGGGCCACCGATGCGAGGGCGGGACAGAAGCCGGGCGTGAACTCGACATAGCGTTGAAGCTGGTGGCCCGGGTCGACGGGCGCCACCAGGACCACCAGGACGAGAACCGGCGGCGCTGACGATGAGAGCCGGACATCGCACCTCCACAGGTAGGCGGGGACCGGTGGCCAGCCACGGGGGAATGCAGCCGACCACCGGCCCGGATGAAGGCACGGCGCACCGTCCGACGCCAGACGGGTCGGGTATCGCCGAACCAACTTGCACGCGCGGCTACCGCAACCGGTCCGACAGGACGCCGCGCATCAGGTGCGACCAGGGCCGGCGCGTGACCACCCCTGACACGAACCGTCACCCTGGCCGCACACTCGGAAACGTACCTACAAGTGGACGAGTTGTCTATACATAAAATCAAGTAGTTGGTTGGCACTTGGTAAGACAAGTGCCAGGTACGGTGAGCAGGTGCCCATCCCGCACCACGGCCAGCCCCGCTATCGCGTCATTGCCGACGAGCTGAGGAAGCGCATCGAGAGCGGCGTCATCCCACCCGGAGCCCTCTTGCCAACCGAAAGCGTGCTCACCGCCGAATTTCAGGCAAGTCGGGGCACAATTCGGCAAGCCATAGCTGTCCTGCGAGAGGGCGGCTTGGCTACCACCGAACACGGTAGGGGCACTTACGCAAACGTCCACCTCTGCAACCGCAACTCGGATCAGCGTAGCGACCTGGAAACGAGGCAATGCGAGGTTTCTGCCGATACAGACCTAGCAGCCCTGTTCGGCGTCGAGGTCGGAGCGGCATTAATCGAGTGCGAGACTGTTGCGCGAAGAGGAAAGAAGGTTGAGACGGTCACTAGGACCTATCGACTACGCCCAATCAATCATTAGAAATACCGGCTCCCAGGACGCCCGCAACACGGGCCGGCAGCCGGCGGAGCCGCATGGCCAGGACCCCCAGTGCGGGGGAGCGCACGCCGGCCCATCGACCAACCCGGCGCCACCATACGGGTTGCGGCTCCTGCGCCTCCCACAGGCGCTTCAACTCCCGGATGGGCTGGTGATTGTCGGCCGGCTTGCCGGTCCGCAATGGAACTGCAGGCCAACCTGCCCACCGGGCGAGCCGAGCAGACCGCCGCCTGGCGCACCATCGTCCAAACTTGGGTCAAGGCTCGCTTGACGGCGGCGCATCGGGCGGCAGTTAGCTCCCACGGTGGGCGGGTTGACGGCAAACGGACGGCGGGGGTGTAGTCATGCTGCACAAACGACTACGCGGTCAAATTGGCCCCTTTGTGACAAGACGCAGGTAACGTTGAGGTGACGAACCTCATCAAGATCCGCGCGTCTGGCTTTGTAAGCCCATACTTGGGCTCCAGTCGTTAGCACGCATGTTCGCGATGGTGGGAGGACGCTGTGGGCAGTCTGTTGGACATCGTTGCAGCAAGCGAGCGCAACGTGAACGAGCTATCTGACAGGGACCACCTCCGACAGGCCGCTACCCGGGTTGCGTCAGTAGCGAACAGTTATGGCATGACCCGTCTCATTGCCGCGAGCCCTGCGGCAGAGCGTCTTGTCGGCGCGGCGCTCCTGATGACCCCAGGTCTCCGCGCCTTGATGTATTCGCAAGGGGGGCTCGACCTTAGGGGAGAGCCGGTGCTGGTCGTAGACGTCAACTTGGCTAGTGGAACGGGGATGGCTAACGCCGCTCGTCGCGCTCGGCAAGCAGGGGCTGGCCGGGTGGCGGGAGCCGCTTTGCACGCGCTTCCGCATGCTGTTGGCCCAGCAGAGTGCGGCGTGGACTCCTTGGAGATCCTGCAGGTCTGATCTCGCCTCTGCAGGTCAGGCTGCTGACAGAGCACTGAGAGCCGCACTTGCAGCGCTTGCGCGAGTTTTGTCAAGCGCTCGGCCAGCAGACTCAGCCTTTGGCTTCGACATACCGAGCACCAGGCCGATTTCTTTACCCGTTCGTACCCATACGTCTGAGAGCCGGCTTTT
This sequence comes from Micromonospora sp. NRRL B-16802, assembly GCF_001279555.1. Classification (NCBI taxonomy): domain Bacteria; kingdom Bacillati; phylum Actinomycetota; class Actinomycetes; order Micromonosporales; family Micromonosporaceae; genus Micromonospora; species Micromonospora sp. NRRL B-16802. Next base: position 106,288 of record NZ_LGEB01000053.1, read on the forward strand.
GCACACAAAGCCTAACGCACCCTCGATCAAAAGCCTGTGACGAGGTGCGGCCGAACGACTCGCGACTGGGGCGAAGTCGGCAATGCGGATCACCGCTGCGTCAACGCCAAGCGCCGCGAGCTTGCTGCTTAGCTGCTTGGCCAGGTCCTCCCCTTGATCCATAACATAGTCGCTGGCAGTTTTCAAGTCGAAGGAGCCAACTGTCGTTGGGTCGCTGCGGGTGCCATCCAGGAGAACGCAGGAAACGACGGGACGCTTCGGCGTCATCGACACCGCGATACCGATGGTAGTCACTCGGATAACTTACGCTCATCGTCATGTCTGCGCCCGCACAGCCATACCCCGCCGAAGGGGAACGGATCAATGATCGCTACACGGCCACCAGGGATCTAGGCAAGGGTAGTGACGGACACGTCTACCTGGTCTTCGACGAGTACCTACACAAGGACGTGGCCCTCAAGATTCTCGCTCCACGTCCCGGTCAGACAGCAACATGGGACGAGGCCCAGCTGCTAGAGCAGTTGAAGTCGGAATTTCTCCTGCCTGTGTACAACGCGGATATATTGCACCCATCGGACTTAAGGTACCTAGCCATGGCCTACATGCCTGGCGGTGACCTCCACAAAAAGGCAACACCATGCGGGGTCGGCACGGACCAGGCGATCCGGTGGGCGATCGAGATTGCCCACGGACTTGAGAGGATTCACGCTGATCGTCTTGTGCACCGCGACATTAAGCCAGCGAATGTGTTCCTCGGGGAGAACGGGAAGGCGCTACTGGGGGACCTTGGCAAGGCTCATCGGCTCGACTCGTCGGGCAGCGCTCCGCCTGATGGAACTCCTGCAACGGTTGCTCCCGAGGTTTTATCCCGAGGTGCGTGTAGTGTCGCTTCGGACATCTACTCACTCGGGGCCACTATCTGCTACCTCCTGACCGGCAAGTTTCCTGTCGATACCCGTGGCGATACGGCGCGTGTCTTAGCGCGGGTCAAGGCTGGAGAGAAGAGACCTGTTCGAGACCTGGGCCCTCACATCTCGAAGAGTCTTGGGCAGGTCCTCGAGAAATGCCTCGCCGTGGACCCGGCTGCTCGGCCCAGTAACGCGCTGGAGGTAGCCAATCGGCTGGCAACCGCTGGCGTCCACGACCGGGTGTGGCGGCTTATCCCGACGCACGATGGCCACCTCCTATGCATGACCGGTGGCCCGAAGCGTACGGCGAAGGCTGTGACGGTGTGCGCAGTGCTAGTTAGCCCATCGCGCTGCGATATCCAGGTCACCTTGGCAACCGGGGCCCATGTTCGGCGGCACGAGCGGTCCGATGTGTCCCGCCAGCATGTCCTACAGGAGCTACGAACGCTCGCTCGCGCAATTTAATGCGGCCCTGCTGCTCGTCCTATCGCCCGAGCAGCGTGCCGACCGGCGCCTGGGCAGGTTAACCGGCCACCACGGTTCCTTCGGAACGAAGGTGGCGGCCCGCCCGGTTGTGCTGACTCAACCTGCCATCAAGTGAACCTACAACTCGGCGTCCTCGCCATGCAGTGCGCGGACTACCTTCTCCGCGAGCAGGGGCGGTACGGAGTTTCCTACTTGCGCTTGGACAGAGCTGCGGGTGCCGACGAACTCGAACTCGTCAGGGAAGGTGAACAGGCGCTTAAGCTCGGCGACGCGTAGGCGCCGGTTCTCCCAGTGGAATGGACCAATGTAAGGACCTGGCTGCGCCTGGATTGTCGGTGCGGGCTTATCGGGCGAGAGCTTGAGCAGGAACGACCAGTACTTGCCTCGCCACTTGAACTGAGGGTCCGGGTGGCCGCGGTTCTCTGTGTAGAAGAGGTAGTTGTCCCCTGGGGGGATATCGGGCAGAAGGTGACCGTACTTGCCTGCGACGACCTCCGCTGCCTCCGGCTCAGTCACGAGACCATCGAGTGCTTGCCCGGCGGTAACGTGTGGCTGGGCGGCGTGGCCGGTGGGGCTCCCCTCCCACAGGCCGCCATGGCTCGGCTGCGGGTGGGTTGGCAACGGCTCGGTCTTCGGTACGCCGAGAACGAACAGCCGCGGGCGAGCCTGCGGCACGCCGTAGTCTGCAGCGACCAGCACCTTCCACACGCAGTGGTAGCCCGCTGCGTCGATCTCCCGCATGAGCCGCTCGAACGCCGGCCTACTGGCCTTGTTGTTGTAGGTCAAGGCGTAAACGTTCTCCAAGACAAACTTCCGCGGCTTGGCCTCCCGAAGGACACGTGTGTACTCCTGCAGCAGCGACGCCGTCGGGTCGAGTCCGTCACGCTTCCACTCCAACCAGAAGCCGGACTTGGAGAAGGGCGTGCAGGGCGGCCCCCCGATGAGCAGGTCCGGCCGCTCCGTGTCACCGAGGCCCGCAGCAGCGAGGATCTCCTCCGTCGAGACCTTCAGGATGTCACGGGGGATCACTGAGGCTCGGTGGAAGTTCTTCTCCATGGTGGCGACGGCGTCGCGGTCACACTCCACAGCGGCGCGTACCTCGTAGCCGGCTCGTTCCGCGCCGAGGTCGAGTCCACCGGCGCCGGAGAAGAGGGAGATCGCTACACCTTGGTGGTCCACGGCTGGATCATGCCAGACAGAACCGACAAAGTCCTCCGTTGGCCTGACGTGCCGCCGGTTACTGCCCTTCTGCCCCATCTGCGGCTTCCTCAGCGGCCTTGTATCGCGCCAACTCCAGTCTCGTGGCCTCAAGCGCCTTCTGGTACTGGTTCTGAACCTCTTCAGAGATCGCGAAGTGGTACTTGCGCCAGTAGGCGTAGAACTCCTGGGGGGTCTTGAACTTGCCCCTGCCCGCACGAAGGTCGTCGATCTTTCCTACCGCCCCGATGTACTGCCTAGTGTTCGAGGATCGACTCTTGCTTGCTATCCGCCACGGCTGCTGGACAATGATCTCCAGGTCGTCAACCCTGTGGGGCAGGTCTGGACGGAGGGTATAGATCGCAATTACGTCAAGGTGCGACGAGTAGTCATTAAACGGCCGTGGAACGCCAGGCCAGTGCAGGTCCGGGTGCCTGAAGTATGTGTTTCCCGTATACAGGGTAATGTTGCTTTGCGTACTCTTGCCGCTGGGCGCCCGACGGGCGCATTTAATGTCAACCGCGTGGAATCCGCCGCCGAAAGCAGGACCGGTGATCTCCAAGTCGGGGTAGCCGCGGTCTGAGCCACGTGAGGCCTGTCCGCCCGCGATCCTGTGAAGACGGGCGATGATGAAATCAACGATGGAGACCTCAAGAACGTTCGCCAACGCCGCTGACTCCTGGGGCAGCGGGAGTATGTGGCCGCCCAGAGCAAGCCGCTGTTCGAGGTCGCCTGGATCGCCGGCCTGCAGAGGCCACGTTGCGATCTCGCTGTCCACCCGCAGCACACCGCGAAGGTCAAACTGGTACTCCTCGCACTGCTGGCGCAGCCACTCTTCGAGATCAAGAACGTCCATGGGTCAGGAGCTTGCCAGACTGATCGTCTCCAGTCCACGTGCGACCGCGAGCCCGCCACGTGGCGCCTTCGTCCTCCCAGCCGCCGCTCGCAGTGTGAACTTGGAGAGGAGTCTCCGATTCGTCGCGCTGGCGGCCTGAGCCGCATTCGACGAGCTGCCTTCCGGGGTGCCTCAGGTCAGGCCGCAAGGACGTCACGTAAGCGAGTGGTCGAAGACGCAGCAACCTTCGCGCAGTGGCGCAGCCTTTGCTGTCGCCCGAGGTCTTCACGCCCTAGGGTGGCGGAAGGTTCTCCGCCACCCTAGACGCTGGACTAGCTTTCGTTGCGCCACGGCCTGAAGTCGTCAGGGCCGATGTACGCGATCAGGGCATCCTCACCACGGGGCTGCCACAACAGCACCCAGGTATCAGCGCCATACCGGCAGGGAATCGGTACGAGCCACACAGGGTGACCCTTCGGGGTCCGAAGCGCCCGCCTCCTGGCCTCAGCCGAGTTCGGACGGTCGGAGACGAGATCGACGATATCCCAGATCGCGTCGACGAGACGATCTCTAGCGGGATCTGCGTTTAACTCGTCCAGGGCGCGAGCAGCGCCCGGTGAGAAAAGTGCTACCACTTCTACTCACTTTCGTGCGAACCGCCGCAATTCCCCTGTGGAATCGCGGTCAGGTTTGACGCTTCGGCCTGGCTGGCCTTTGGCGTCGAAGAGCAATCTCGGGGTTCTCAAGGAATTCGTCGACCTCTCGTGCCGTATCAGCTGCTGCCTGCAGCCGAGCTTCCGCGAGCGGTAGAACTACTGCTGGCGTGAGAACGATGGTGCCGTCCTCCTCCACGTGCGCAAGGTAGCGATCGTGCTCTGCCAGCGCCCCAAGGCTGATCCTTCGTCTGCCATCTACCTCCAGAAGGCTGCCGGTGCCTCGCTCGGTCATCTGGTCCCCTCTCGGTTGGTGCACGCCCCGGACGCTCCAGCAACGAACGACGCGTAGGGGCAGTGTACCAATCGGGGCAATGGGGCAACATGGCAAGGGGGCAACGAGTGCAAGCAAGGCGCGATGGGTTGCCCTAGGGCGAGGCGGGAGCCGCCCGCGAAGAAACTTCCGCTCGAGTTTCGCTAGAGCGCTAGCTGCTGGCGGACGGCGGCGACCGCTGCGGCGACGGGGGCTCGCTGGGTCGAGATCTTGCCCCCATCAGAGATGATGTTGTGACGCCAGATCGGGGCGTCGCGCTTCCAGTCGATCTTCTTGGCCAAGTCGAGGTAGCGGTCGTGGCGAGCCGACTCCGAGGGGTCCTTGCCGATCTCATACCCCAACCGCCCGATGATGTTCAGGCCAGTCGCCGTCAGGTTGACGTACGCGGCTCGCAGGTCCGGGATCCTGTTTGCGACACCTCCGCTGTGGGGCAGCCCCACGATGGCGTTCCAGGGCTCCATGTGCTCCGTCAACGTGTCGATCAACTCCATGGCACGCCGGATGAACTCGTCCTGCTGTTCGGTCGTGCCAATCAACTGCTTGGCGTGCCTCGACAGGCTGTCCTCTGCCATCGCGTAGTCGCTGACCAGTAGCTCCTTAACCATCCCCCGGACCTGGTTGAGCAGGAAAATATGCTGCGACATCTTCGGTAGCGTCTTCGACGTCTCGTCGATACGGCCCTTCAGCAGAGCTGACCTGTCGACAATCTCCGCAAGGACCCGGTTCACCGGCTCCCGCGTGTTGTACACGGCGAGCAGGCTCGCCGGAATCGGCTTCGTCTGCGCCGCGTCCGCGAAGTCCTGGTGGGTACGGGAGATGTCCCGCTCGTACACAATCAGAACTGCCAGGCCGTTGTGGCTGAGGCTCTCCACCTCGTCAAGGGCACCAGAGGCAGTACCGCGGCCGGCCGGGTACCCAGTAAGCGCAGCGATGCGGTGCTGACCGTCGGTGACGTAGAAGACGGTCGAGTCGTGGACCACCATCCAGGCGGCGCGCGTGGGAGCGTTCGACGCCTGCACATGCACCGATGGAAGGACCCGAACGTTCAGAGTTACAGGCGGCAAGATGTAGTTCCGCGAGTTCGCCACAATGTAGTCCTTGATGGACCGGGCGTGCTCTGGGATCAAGGGACGGTTGGTGCTCTCGCGCGGACTGGTCCCCTTCGTCGCCGGGTTCGACCTCACGTGGCGCTCTACGTACGGCAGCGGAAAGCTCGTGGAGAGCATCAGCCTGTCGCCCTGGTAGAACGCGATGCAAGGGAAGACCCTGCCACCCGATGAAGCAGCCTCCTCCAGCGCGGCACGCTGGGCCGCATCACTCGTGTCGTGCTCAACGGGCTTCGTTACCGTCGAGAACATCTGTCCTTCGGTCACAGCGCCTCCAAGGAACTCGGGATCGTCCGCCCGAGACAGTATCAGTCCACGTAAGACGCGCACAAGTCCACGTAAGAGAGTCCCTTGCGCACGTAAGCGTTCTGGCGTCAAGGACCTTCACCACTGGCCACCTAGCGACCGCGAGCCCCGGTCCAGTCCGTTCCGTTCGGCTCGCAGGGCCCGCTTCGGGTCCCGACGACGCCACGCCGAAGAGCGCTGACGAGGCACCTCGTAGCCGTCAGAAACGCCAATCAGTGTGCGGCTGACGCACACGCCCTTCAGCGACTGCCTTGCCAGCATTCACAGCTTCAGGGCGCTGACACGCAGAGGCGTTACTGCCGATTTCCTCTGTTCTGGATCAAGGCGCCGCGCTGCGCGCGACGCGGGGCGGTAACCCGGCCGGCGGCAAGCCGCCCCGGCCGCCTCCGGCGCCGGGGCGGAGAGCCACCGACTGCCGCCGGACCGCCGCCCCCCGACCCACGAGACCGGCACGATCACGGCCAGGCGGTACGGAAGCCGAACGAGTCGACCTGGTCGAGGGTCGGGGCTTCCGACTGCCGCGCCAGTCCAACCCCGGGACTGGCTTGCCCCCGGCCTGCCTCCCGTGGCCAGCGACACGCCAGCGCGAGAGCCCTCAGCCAGTCCCTACGCGCACGGCCCGCGCCAGCCTGGCAACGGCCGTCAACACCAACAGGCGAAGCCCCAGCGAAGCGCTCAGAGGCAAGATCGACCTGCCCACCATCTGCCCACAACCAGTCGTCAACGGCTGGACGCAGCCGGACTCGGCCAGACAAACGACAACGGCCCCCGATCAGCATTCCTGCTGGTCAGGGGCCGTTGGTGCTCCTGGTGGCGGGTAGAGGATTCGAACCTCTGTAGCTTTCGCGACGGATTTACAGTCCGCTCCCATTGGCCGCTCGGGCAACCCGCCAGGGCACCCCACCGCGTCGCAACGCGGCGGCGGAAGCAAGGATAGCGGCTCACCCCGGGACCGGCGCAACCGGGTACGGTCAGGGGGTCGTGCCGCTGGTCGGCGGCCGATGGTAGGACCAGACCGCCGGACAGCAGGAGCAGACGCATGCCAGCGAACCCGTCTTTCGACATCGTGAGCAAGGTTGACCGCCAGGAGGTCGACAACGCCCTCCGTCAGGCGGAGAAGGAGCTCTCGACGCGGTTCGACTTCCGCGGTACGGGCGCGGAGATCTCCTGGTCGGGTGAGGAGGCGATCGGCTTGCAGGCGGAGACCGAGGAACGGGTCCGCGCCGCGCTGGACGTCTTCAAGGAGAAGCTGGTCAAGCGGAACATCTCGTTGAAGTCGCTGGATGCCGGCGAGGCTCGACCCTCGGGCAAGATTTTCAAGATCGACTGCAAGGTGATCCAGGGCATCGAGACCGACAAGGCCAAGGCGATCAGCAAGAAGATCCGTGACGAGGGCCCCAAGGGCGTCCAGGCCCAGATCCAGGGCGACCAGCTGCGCGTCACCGGCAAGAAGCGCGACGACCTCCAGGCGGTCATCTCGCTGCTCAAGGGTGAGGACTTCGGCGTCGCCCTCCAGTTCACCAACTACCGCTAGTCAGGTCCGGCCGCCGCCGGAGGCGAAGCACGCTGGACGGCGGGTCGGGCCGCTCTGTCAACGGACGACGCTGTACCAGTGCGCGGTTTCGCCGGGAATCGGTGCCAGTCGCACCTGCGCACCGCCCGGGTCGTCGAACATGCGCACGCCGTCTCCGAGCAGCACCGGCGCAAAGAAGATCAGCACCTCGTCGAGCAGTCCGGCGCGCAGGCACTGTCTGGCGACGTCCGCGCCGAGGACGTTCACGTACCTGTCGCCGGCAGCGTCCTTGGCCTGCGCGACGGCGCTGCGCAGGTCACCGACGAACGTGACGTCCTCGGCTGGTTCGGCCGGCGGCCGGTGGGTGAGCACGAACACCGGTCCGTGGTACTGGCCTCCGAACGCTCCCTCACTGTCGGTGCCGCGGTTGGGGTCGTCGCCGCCGAAGGTGCGGTTGCCGGCCAGGATGGCGCCGACGTTCGCCAGCAGACGTTCGGCTGTCGCGTTCTCGCCGGTGAGGTGCTCGGTCAGCCACGACATGTCTCCGCCCGGCCCGGCGATGTAGCCGTCGAGTGACGCGGTCGCTGAGTACAGCAGCTTGGCCATGGTGGCCAGTCTGCTGGACCGGCTCAAGGCGGCAGATCAGCGGCACGCCGGCAACCGGAACACCGACACCACGGCCGCCGTCGCCAGCATTCGCAACATGGGGTACGTCGACGGCGACGGGCTAAGGCTTGCATCCGGTACCCGGGTACGGGCTTACCGTCGGATGGTGACCGACGAACACCCAGCGGCCGGCGACACGTGGGTTCCCGAGTCCTGCCGCCTGCCCACAGTCGAGCAACCCGTCCGCCTCGCCGAGTTCGACAGGTTCTTCGCCGAGTCCGTCCGGCGGCTCGACCGGCCGTCGGCACGACACCTGCGACTACACCTGACCGGCACGGCGGAGGCCGAGCACGCCGCGCGGGACCTGAGCGCCCGAGAGTCGGCGTGCTGCTCGTTCTTCACCTTCGACGTCACGCGGCACGGCCCGGACGCGGTGACCTTCGACGTTCAGGTGCCAGAGTCGCGCGTCGGCATCCTCGACGCCCTCTCCAACCGGGTACGCGCAGCCGGCAGAGCCACACCCGACGGCACGCCCTCAGCCGAACCCAGCACGCACGCACCCGACGGCACGCCTCCACCCGAAAGCAGCGCACAGGCGCCCAACGCCGCAGCCGCCCCCGACAGCAGCGCGCCGACCCCCGCAGACCCGCCCGCGACCACGCGCCCACGCGACGGGTTGCGCAGTGGACAACTCGCGGACGCTGCCGGGGTGAATCCGCAGACCTTGCGCTACTACGAGCGTCGTGGGCTGCTCGCCGCGCCCAGGCGCTCGCCGGGCGGGCATCGGCTCTACCCTGCGGAGTCGGTCACCCGGATCCGGGTCATCAAGACCGCACAGCGTCTCGGCTTCACCCTCGACGAGGTGACTGACCTGCTCGGCGCGGGCCGGCGTCCCCACGCACGTACCGGCCTGTCGGCCCGGGCCACGGCGAAGCTGGCCGAGGTGGAACGCAGGCTTGCCGACCTCACCGCCGTCCGGGACTCCCTGCTGGCGGCGATCTCGGCCGGCTGTGACGATCTGGTCGCCTGCGCGGGCAGCGCCTGCTGTCCGCTGCCCTTCGCTGAGGCTCAGCCAGCCCCGCGTGGGTGAGGTCGACGACCACAACAAGAGCCGGCACACGGTCAGACGGTGATCGGCTCTTCGACGCGTACCGTCGCGGTTTCCGCTCGGGCGATGGGCCCGGCGGGCAGTGCGGCTACCACGGCCGCGACGGCGACCGCCGCACCGGCGAACACGAAGGCCCACGGCACCCCACCGGCGTGATCCACGATCAGGCCGGCTCCCGCGCCGCCGACGGCGCTCGTCGCCACGGCCACGGTGACCACCCAGGTGTACGCCTCGTTCAGCATGCCCGTCGGGGCGATCCGGCCGACAAGTGTGTTCTCCAGGGTCAGCGCGGGTGCGATGGTGGCCCCACCGATGACAAGCGCGACGCCCAGCGCCAGGGGCGTGGGCATCAGCGCGAACACCACGAACGAGCCGGCCACCGCGGCGAGCAGCAGCGCGAACTGTCGGGTCATGTTCGCCGCCGGCCGGCGGACACCGAACCAGAATCCGCCGATCGCGCTGCCGACACCCCAGACCGCCAGCAGGATCCCGGCGAGGCTCTCCGGGTCGTCGGCGGTGGAGTTGCCGGCGTACGCGGGGACTGTCACACCTGCGGCGCCGAACGCGATGCCGAGGCCTGCCACGCAGACCAGCAGTGCCGGGAAGCCGGCTACACGCAGCGGGCCGAGCCCTCGGGCATGGTGCTCACGCGGGTGCGGTCGCCAGCCGCGCATGACCCGACCGAGGGCCACGGCGGTCGTGCCGACAAGGGTGACCACTGCCGCTCCGATCAGCGCGGCGGCGGCGTCGGCGAAGATGACGAAGCCGGCCACGAGCAGCGGCCCGAGCACGAAGACGATCTCGAAGAGCGAGGTCTCGGCGGCCAGTGCGGTGTTGCGCAGGGCGTATCGGCCGGAGTTGAGGCTTGTCAGCTCGTTCCAGGCCCCGCGGATGGCGGCGCTGAGCGGCGGGTACGTCGCACCGGCGACGCCGGCCGCCAGGTAGATGACCGGCAGGCCGTCGTCGCCCGCCCGGCTGGCCAGCAGCAGCCCGGTGAGCGCCAGCGGGTGGGCGACGGCGGTGACCAGCAGGACGGGGGTCGGGCCGACCCGGTCGGCGATCCGCCCGGCCACGGGGCTGAGCGCAGCGCCGGAGACGGCGTAGATCCCGCCCGCCGCGGCGGCGAGGGCGTACCGCCCGGTCACCTGCTCGACCACAAGCAGCAGCGCCAGCGGGGTCATGCCGATCCCGAGCCGCCCGATGATGCCGGCGACCAGCAGCATGGGAGCACCGGGAATCCGCCAGACGCCCAGGTACTGACGCAGCGCTGCCACCGTGGAACCTCCGAGATTGTAATGAGCGTGAGCCGTTACGACCCTAACGCCGCCGATCGGTGGGCTGGTACCGGATATCGGCCGCGACACAGCTCCGCCCGCACCCGGTGATGGGTGCGGGCGGAGTGTCGAACGTCAGCGGGTCAGCGCTGGAACTGCACAGGCCCCGAGTTGGCGGCCATCTTCTCCAGCCGGGCGACCCGGTCCTCCATCTTCGGGTGGGTGGCGAAGAGCGCCGAGACACCACCACCCCGGAACGGGTTGGCGATCATGAGGTGTGCGGTGCTGGTGAGCTGCCCCTGGGCCGGCAGCGGTCGACGCCGCGCCACCGCATCGATCTTGCGCAGGGCGCTGGCCAGCGCCAGCGGGTCACGGCTCAGCGCCGCACCCGAGGCGTCCGCCTGGAACTCGCGGCTCCGGCTGATCGCCAGCTGGATGATGCTTGCCGCGATCGGGCCCAGGATCAGGGTGAGCAGCAGCACAGCCGGGTTGGGCCTGTCCTCGTCGTCCCCGCCGCCCAGCGGGAGGAAGAACGCGAGGTTCGCCAGCAGCGTGATGATGCTGGCCAGGCCCGCCGCCACACTGGAGATCAGGATGTCCCGGTTGTAGACGTGTGACAGCTCGTGCCCGATCACACCGCGCAGCTCGCGGTAGTCGAGGATCTCCGTGATGCCCTGGGTGACGCAGACAGCGGCGTTCTGCGGGTTACGACCCGTGGCGAACGCGTTGGGCTGTGCCGTGGGGCTGATGTAGAGACGCGGCATCGGCTGCTTTGCCTCCGCCGCCAGCTCCCGCACCATCCGGTACAGCTCGGGGAACTGTGCCTCGCTGACCGGTTGCGCCCCCATCGAGCGCAGTGCGATCTTGTCGGAGTAGAAGTAGGAAACGCCGTTCATGACGAGCGAAACGACGACAGCGATGACCAGGCCGCCACTGCCGCCGAACCAGTAGCCCACCACGAGGATCAGCGAGGTGAGCAGGCCGAGCAGCGCGGCGGTCTTCAGACGGTTGTGGTGCACGATCTCTCCTTCGGTGCACGGATCGCCGGGATCCGTCGACCGGTTCAACAACCCGGTACCCACCAACCATCCATCTCAACGCTGAGAGTTCACTGAGACATGCCCAGGTCGGAGCAGGTTTCGGGTCAGCGACCGGCCAGGTCGAGCACCAACTGAGGGGCGAAGCCGAGCACCACGGCGGCCACCGTCGCCACCGCCAGCACCACGCCCACCACGGGTACGGCCGCCACGCCGCTCGGACCCGCGGGTGCGGCCAGGCGCGGCGGCGCCCAGAGCGCGGCGGTCACCCGCAGGTAGTACGCCAACCCGATCACCGCGTTCACCGCCACCACGAGCGCCAGCCACGCGCCGCCGCCGTCCAGCAGCGACCGGACCACAGTCACCTTCGCGAACAACCCGGCCAGCCCTGGCGGTAGGCCGGCCAGACCCACAAGCGCGAGACCGAGAGCAGCGCCCCGCCACGGGTGCCGGCGGGCCGCCCCGCGCAGATCCTCAAGCGTGCCGCCGTCCGCCCCCACCGGGCGCAACGCGACCACCCCGGCGAACGCCGCCAGCTCCAACACCACGAAGAAGACCGCGTACGCCATCGCGGCGGCGTACGCGGCGGACCGGGCCTCGTCCGTGCGGCCGGCGACCAGGGCCAACGCGCCGAGCGGGGCGAGGATGTAGCCGGCCTGGGCCACCGACGACCAGGCGAGGAGCCGGACGGTACGCCGCTGGCGCAGCGCCACCAGGTTGCCGACGGTCATCGTGAGCACCGCCAACAGGGCGAGCACCGGGCCGGTCTGGTCCGCCGGCAACGCCCGCTGCACCACTGCCAGCAGCGCCACCAGGCCACCCAGCTTCGACGCCGTCGACAGGTACGCGGCCACCGGCAGCGGCGCCCCGTCGTACGTTGCCGGCGCCCATGCGTGGAACGGCACCGCCGCCACCTTGAACGCCAGCCCCAGCAGCAGCAACGCCACGGCCGCGGTGGTCAGCGGCAGGTCCCGCAACTCCTGCCGCTCGGCGAGCAACGCGCCGAGCCGGTCCAGGTGCAGCCCGCCGGTCACCGCGTACAGCAGGGCCGCACCGAGCAGGGTGAGGGTGGTGGCCACCACACTGACAACGAAGAACGTCACCGCCGCCTCGGCACTGGCGAGGCTCCCCCGACGCAGGCCGACAAGCACGTACAGCGGCAGGGTCAGCGTCTCCAGTGCCACGATCAGGGTGATCAGGTCACCGGCAGCGCCGAGCACCACGCCGCCGGTCATCGAGCAGGCGAGCAGGAAGCAGAACTCCCCCACCGGCGACCGCCCGGCCCGAAGCGCCGGCACCGACAACCCGAGCACCGCAAGGGTGAGCAGCGCCACCACCGCGCCGACCAGAGCCGCCCGCCCGCCGAAGATCCAGGAGCAGTCGGCGCCGACGCAGAACGTCCGCCGCGGCTCCCCCGCGCCGACCAGAGCGGAGCCGACGGCGGTGCCTGCCGCGCCGAGCGCTGCCACCACCATCGTCGCCCGTGGCCGGGCCAGCAGCAGATCGGTGAGGAGGACGAGCACGGCGGTGCCGGCCGCCAGGTACGCCGGCAGCAGCGCCACGCTGTCCACGCTCTGCACCATGGTCACTGAGCCACCTTCGTTCGCGACTGCGGGGCTCGCAAACCCGGCTCACTCCTCGCGCTCACGGAGCCACCACCGCGATCAGCGCGTCGACCGGCGCCTCGGCGACGCCCAGGACCAGCGCCGGGACCAGCCCGATGGCAAGCGCGAGCAGCACCAGCGGCGCCCACGCTGTCACCTCAGCGCCAGCGAGGCCGGGGCCGGCCCGACCCACCGCCGGGCTCGGCCGGCCGTGGGTGACCTGACGCAACAACCGCAGGAAGTACGCGGCAGTGAGCGCGCCACCGACCGCCGCCAGCACCCCGAGGGTGGTCCACAGCGGTCCGCCCACCTGCACCGCCGCGACCACAGCGAACGCCTCCCCCCAGAAGCCGGCCAGCCCGGGCAGGCCGAGCGACGCGACCGCCGCGAACGCGAGCAGACCGGCCAGGCGGGGCGCGGTCTCCCGCAGCCCGGACAGGTCGGCGAGAGTGCCAGTGCCGGTACGGTCCTTCACCGCCCCGGCCAGGAAGAACAGCAGGCCGGTGATCACCCCGTGCGCGATGTTGCCGATCAGCGCCGCCTGGATGCCAGTGGCCGTCAACGTGGCGACGCCCAGCAGCACGAAACCCATGTGCCCCACGCTGGAGTACGCGATGAGCCGCTTCACATCGGTCTGGGCCAGGCAGACGAGCGAACCGATCAGGATGGCGGCGACGGCAAGCACGCCCAGCGCCGGCGCCGCCCACCGCGCACCCTCCGGTGCCACCCCCACCGCCACCCGGATCAGGCCGTAGGTGCCCATCTTGAGCAGCACCCCGGCCAGCACGACGCTGCCCACAGTCGGCGCCTGCGTGTGCGCGTCGGGCAGCCAGGAGTGCAGCGGCCAGAGCGGGCTCTTCACAGCGAACGCCAACGCGAGCAGCGTGAACGCGGCCAACTGGGTGCCCCGGGACAGCCCGCCGCCACCGGTCAACGCCACCACGTCGGCGGTGCCGGCGGCGGCGACCACGACGTACACGCCGACCAGCAGCAGCACCGACCCGAACAGCGTGTAGAGCGCGAACTTACGGGCTGCCCGCCGCCGGTCCGCGCCGCCCCAGCCGGCGATGATCGCGTACATCGGCAGGAGGACGACCTCGAAGAACAGGAAGAACAACACCAGGTCCAGGGCGAGGAACGTGCCCAGGATGCCCACCTCGACCACCAGCAGCAACGCCACGAGCGCCCGGCCGCTGCCGCCGTCGGGCACCCGCCACATCGTGTACGCGCAGCACAGCACTGTGAGCAGCGCCGTCAACACCACGAGCGGCCAGGAGATCCCGTCGACGCCGATGTGGAAGCGCAGGTCCAGGCCGGGCACCCAGGGCAGGTCCACCTGATGCCACGGGCGCACCGCGGGCGTGCCCGCCGACCAGGCGAACCACCCCCGGCCCCCGAACACCAGCGGCACCGCGGCCAGCAGTGTCAGCGCCGCCGCGACCGTACCCACCAGCCGGGCCGCCCGGTCCCGGGGCGTCGCCGCCACCGCGACCGCGCCGAGCGCCGGCACCACGAGCACCGCAACAAGCAACACCTGGCCAATGCTCATCGGGTAACCCCCATCAGGGCCGCCGCCAGGCCGATCAGCAGCGCACCGGCAAGCACCCCGGCGGCCGCTCGGGGCAACGCCGCGCGGTGCAATGCGGCCAGCCCGGCACCCAGCCCGGACGCGGCCCGCCCACTGCCCTCGACAGCGCCGTCCACTACCGACTCGTCACCGGTACGCGCGGCGCGCGCCAGCGCCCGGACCGGACGTACGACAAGGGTGTGCTGGACGTCGTCGAGCCGGAACGCGCTGGCGAAGACCGGCCGCAGCGGACCCAGCGCGCCCGCCGGGTCGGCTGTGGTGTCCCGCCGCCAGCCCAGCCACACCAGCCCCGCCCCGACCAGCAGCAGCGCCAGCGGCAGCAACAGCCCCGGCCCGATGTGGACCAGACCGTCCTCGGCGCCGGCCACCGGCACCGTGGCGAACCGCAGCCGGTCGGCGAACGCCCCGACGAACCCGGCGAGGCCGAGCAGCGCGGCCGGCACGGCCAGCAGCAGCACCGGCCACCGCATGACGGCCGGCGGATCGTGCGGCTGGACCAGCGGCAGCCGGGGAGCGCCGAAGAAGGCTCGCAGCAGCAGTCGGCCGGCGTACCAGGCGGTGATCGCCACGCCCACGAGCCCGGCGAGCCAGACCAGCCAGCCCACCCACGACGGCGCCGGGCCGGTGCCCTCCAGCGCGGCCGACTCGGCGACCGCAAGCACGCCGTCCTTGCTCCAGAAGCCGGCCAGCGGAGGCACCCCGGCCAGCGCGCCCAGGCCCACCACGGTGCACCAGAACGTCACAGGCATGCTGCGGCGCAGCCCACCCATCTCCGACATGAGGGTGCTGCCCACCGCGTGGATCACCGCGCCGGCCGCGAGGAACAGCAACGCCTTGAACGCCGCGTGCGTGAGCAGGTGGAACAGCGCCGCCGACGGCGAACCGACAGCCAGCGCGCCAGTCATGTAACCCAGTTGGGAGACCGTCGACCAGGCCAGCACCCGTTTGATGTCGTCCTGCGCGGTGGCTGCCAGCGCGCCGAGCAGCAGTGTGATCGAACCGATCACGCCGAGCACTGTCAGCGTCACGGGCGCGGCGGTGAACAGCGGGTAGAGCCGGGTCACCGCGTACACCCCGGCGGCGACCATCGTCGCGGCGTGGATCAGCGCGGAGATCGGCGTCGGACCGGCCATCGCGTCCGGCAGCCAGGTGTGCAGCGGGAACTGGGCGCTCTTGCCGGCCACCCCGGCCAGCAGCAGCAGACCGGCGGCGGTCACTGTCACGCCGGAGTGGTCGTGGGCGAGCACGTCGGCGATCCGGAAACTGCCCGCCGACACGCCGAGCAGCGCGATGCCGAGCAGGAAGCCCACATCGCCGACCCGGGTCACCAGGAACGCCTTCATGGCGGCGGCCGGCGCGCCGGGCAGTCGCCGGTCATGGGCGATGAGCAGGTACGAGCAGAGGCCCATCACCTCCCAGCCGACAAGCAGCATCACCAGGTCCCCCGCGACCACCACAAGCAACATGGCGGCGGTGAAGAGACTGATCTGCGCGGCGTACGGCGGGTAGCGGTGGTCGACGTCGACGTCGTCGTGTGGACCGCGCCGCAGGTAGCCGATCGAGTAGACCTGCACTGCCAGCGCGACGGCTGTGACAGCGACGGCGACGAGCGCGGCGGCGCCGTCCAGCCGTACGCCGAGGGTCACCGTCAACCCGCCGAGGTCGATCCAGGTCGTCGACGTCTCCGTCGGAGAGTCGACTGTGACAAGCAGCGCGACGGCAAGCGCCAGCGCGCCGGCAGCACCGGCGACCCCGAGCGCCACTGCCACCCGCCGCGCCCGGTCGCCTCCGCCCGGGTCGCGCGGGGCCGGCGGCAGCAACAGCCCGACCAGACCCGCCACCAGCGGTACGGCGGGCAGCAACGCCCCGAGCAGCCCGCTCACCTGCCCACCTCCGGGCCTGCGGTCGCCGGCTCCCGCCCAGCGCCGACCTCCGGCGGGTCAGCGGGCTCGGTCAGCGGCACCTCGTCCACCGCCACTGTCGCCCGCAGCCGGTAGAGCTGAAGGACGATCGCCAACCCCACTCCGATCTCCGCGGCGGCGAGAACGATGACGAACAACGCGAAGACCTGACCCGAGTGCGGCAGCACCGCGCGGGCAGTCGTGTCGGCGGTGACGAGGATGAGGTTCACCGCGTTGAGCATCAGCTCCACCGACATCAGCACCAGCACGGCGTTGCGACGGCGGAGTACGCCGTACACGCCGAGGCCGAAGAGCAGCGCGGCGGTGACGTACGGGATGACCGGCCTCACCGGCGACCCCCGGAGTCCACCTCGGCCGCCGTGCGGGTCGGCGTACCCGTGCCGTCGCCGCGCGGGGCCGCCCGGCCGATGTCCGGCCGGGACAGCACCACAGCGCCGACGAGAGCGGACAGCAGCAGCACGGACAGCACCTCGAACGGCAGCACCCACGCCCCGAAGATCTGCTCGCCGAGCCGTTCGGCAGTACCAGTGTCGGGAAACTCGACAGTGCTCCACCGGTACGCGTCGACGAGCAGGACGCTCAGGCCCAGGCCGGCGCCACCGCCGATCAGCGCGGCCGGCCAGCCGGGCCGGTCCAGATCGTCGGACGCGCCGATCGGAGCCCGGGTCAGCATCACCGCGAACAGCAGCAGCACCACCACCGCGCCCACGTAGATCAGCACCTGCACCCAGGCGACCAGCTCGGCACCGAGCACCAGGTAGTCGCCGGCCAGCGCGCCCAGACACACCACAAGGTAGAGCCCGGCCCGCACCAGGTGTTTCGTGGTCACCACCAGCACCCCGGCACCGACCGCGACCGCGCCCAGGGCGAGCAGCAGCACGTCCGCCCCGGTCACCGGGCCACCCTCCTGCCGCCATACCCCGTCTGCGGTGTCACGACGCGGAACCCGGCTCGGGGCGTACGGCGGAAGGGGCCGGACGCACGGCGGCCTTGCGGGCCGCCGCGGTCTCCTCCTTGGCGGGCTCGCCGTTGGGGTCGTGCGCGGGCGGCGGCGGAACCGTTGCCATCCACTGGCCGAGGTGGTCCTTGTCGTGCAGCAGGTCCTTGATGTCGTACTCGGCGTACTCGAACTCCGGCGACCAGTAGAGCGCGTCGAACGGGCAGACCTCGATGCAGATGCCGCAGTACATGCAGAGCGAGAAGTCGATGTCGAACTTGTCGAGCACGTTGCGCTGGCGGGGGCGGGCGGCGCCGGGCACCGCCACCTCCTCCTTGTGGGAGTCGATGTAGATGCACCAGTCCGGACACTCGCGGGCGCAGAGCATGCAGACCGTGCAGTTCTCCTCCGACAGGGCGATCACTCCACGCGAGCGGGGCGGCAGCTCGGGGGCGACGTCGGGGTACTGCTGGGTGGTCGAGCGGCTGGTCATCGTCTTGAAGGTGACCGCCAGCCCCTTTACCAGGCCCGCGCCGGGCATGCCGCGCTCGCTGGCGCCACCGGCCGGGTCGCCGTGCTCGCTGGGGTCGGTCATGTCGACCATCCTGCCCTGTGGCCCGGGCGCGCGCGACCACCCCCCGCAGGTCTGCGGCGGGACTGTGGCCGACGCCGAGAGCGGCTCACACCCCGGGGGCGGTGAGCCCGCCGATCGGCGGCAGCATCTCGACGCCGAGTTGCTGGAGCAGTTGGAACAGCTCGGTGCAGCTCCACACCTCGACGATCCGGCCCGTCGCGTCGAACCGCAGGAACGTCGCGCCCGAGTAGCTGACCACCTGACCGGTCGGAGGCACCGGCCCGAACTGGCCCGCGTGGGTGCCGGCCGCCCGCCAGTGCACGGCCACCCGCTCGCCGGCGGCCACCACGTCCACGATCTTGTAACGCAGGTCCGGGAAGGCCGCCCGCCGCTCGTGATGCCAGGCCAGCGTCGCCTCCGGCCCGGTGCCGCCCAGCCCGGGGCACTCGTCGGCGATCAACTCGTACGCCGATTCCTCCTGGCGGGCGTTCCACACGTCGGCGACGAAGCGGCGCGCGGCCGCCTCCACATCCGTCATGACGGCAGGGTAGCCGGGCTCACCGCATCGGCAGGTTGGAGATCCGTAAGGATAGGGACAGACACTGACCTGACCAGGAGGGTGACGTGGGCGAGGAAGCAGGCGGCAAATACGTCGAGCCGGGCGGCGAGTTCACCCGGGACCAGCGCTACATCGCCACCCGGATCACCATGGACGGGCGGGACGGCTACCCGGTCGAGCCGGGCAGGTACCGGTTGGCGGTCAGCCGCGCCTGCCCGTGGGCCAACCGCCTGATCATCGTGCGGCGGCTGCTCGGCCTGGAGGACGCCATCTCGATGGCGGTTGCCGGCCCGACCCACGACGCCCGCAGTTGGACCTTCGACCTCGACCCGGGCGGGCGGGACCCGGTGCTCGGCATCGAACGCATCCAGGAGGCGTACTTCAAGCGCTTCCCCGGCTACGAGCGGGGCATCACGGTGCCGGCGATCGTCGACGTGCCGACCGGGCAGGTGGTGACGAACGACTACGCGCAGATGAGCCTCGACCTGTCCACCGAGTGGACCGCGTACCACCGCGACGGCGCACCGCAGCTCTATCCCGAGCACCTGCGGGCGCAGATCGACGAGGTGAACGACGTGGTGTTCGCCGACGTCAACAACGGTGTCTACAGGTGTGGCTTCGCCGGCAACCAGGAGGCGTACGACAAGGCGTACCACAGGCTCTTCGACCGGCTGGACTGGTTGACCGCGCGGCTGACCGACCAGCGCTATCTGGTCGGCGACACCATCACCGAGGCCGACGTGCGGTTGTTCACCACACTGGTTCGCTTCGACCCGGTCTACCACGGCCACTTCAAGTGCAACAGGCAGAAGCTGAGCGAGATGCCTGTGCTGTGGGCGTACGCCCGGGACCTGTTCCAGACCCCCGGGTTCGGCGACACCATCGACTTCGACCACATCAAGAGGCACTACTACGAGGTGCACAGGGACATCAACCCGACCGGCGTCGTGCCGCTCGGTCCTGACCTGTCCAACTGGCTCACCCCGCACGGTCGGGAAGCCCTCGGTGGCCGCCCCTTCGGCGACGGCACCCCACCTCCACCCCCCGCCGAGCCGGTAGACCCGGCACACACCCCGCTGCGCTGAGCCACCCCGGGCCCCCGACCCCGCCACCCCCGGGATCTTGCACTTTGTGACGCCGGTATGCCCGGTTAGCCACGTTCGTCGGGGCAGAAAGTGCAAGGTCGGCGCGGTGGGGGGCGGGCTCTACAGGGCGACGCGGACCGCTGCCGTGAGGACCAGTTGCGCCAGGGCGGCCGGCACCAGCACCAGCCAGCAGAGCCGCTGGAGCTGGTCCTCACGCAGACGCGGGTAGGACACCCGCAGCCAGATGATCACGAACGCGACGGCGAACACCTTGAGCAGGGTCCAGAGCCAGCCCAGCTGATCGTCGGCGAACGGGCCCTGCCAGCCGCCGAGGAACAGCACCGTGGTCAGCGCGGCGATCACCACGATGCCCACGTACTCGGCGAGCAGGAAGAACGCGAAGCGCAGACCCGTGTACTCGGTCATGTAGCCGAACACCAGCTCCGAGTCGGCCACCGGCATGTCGAACGGCGGCCGGCGGATCTCGGCCAGCCCGGCCACGAAGAAAATGATCATCGCGGGTGCCTGCCAGATGAGCCACCACGGCTGCCACGCCTCGACGATCCCCGACAAGCTGAGCGTGCCCGCAGCCATCGCCACCGACGCCGCCGCCAGCACCAGCGGCAACTCGTAGCCGAGCAACTGGGCGGCACCGCGCAGCCCACCGAGCAGGCTGTACTTGTTTGCCGACGCCCACGCCGACATGAGCACCGCCACCACACCCACGCCGACGACGGCCAGCACGAAGAACAGGCCGATGTCCAACGGTTGCCCGACAAGGTCGTTCGGGCCGAGCGGGATGACAAGCAGCACCAGCAGGTAGGGCACGAGCGCCACCGCCGGCGCCAGCCGGAACACCGCCCGGTCCGCCTCGCGCGGTGTGATGTCCTCCTTCTGGACGAACTTGACGCCGTCGGCCACGAGCTGCGCCCAGCCGTGGAAGCCGCCCGCGTACATCGGGCCCAGGCGACCCTGCATGTGCGCCATCACCTTGTGCTCGGCCTGACCGACGAGCAGCGGCAGCGTGAGGAACGCGACCACCACACCGCCGATCCGGAGCACCAACTCCACCCAGAGCGGCATCAGGGCGTACCCCCGTCTTGGTCGCCCGTCGCGGGCCGGCCGGCCGGGCCGGCGTCGGGCGCGGGCTCATCGGTCCGAGCCGGGCCGTCGGCGGGCGCGGCCTTGTCGGTCCGAGCCGGGCCGTCGGCGGTGCCGGCGACCCGGGGAGTACGCGCCGGACGGGCCCCCGGTGCCGGACGGGCGGGACGCTCACCGGCCGGACGCGCCGGGGTGCCACCTCGCGGCCCCTCCCCCATGCCGCCCGCACCCGCGGGCGTGGGAACCGTCCCCCACTCGCCCGGGGCGGGCACGCCCGGCGGGCGGATCGGTCGACGGCCACCGCCTGCTTCCGACTCGCCCGGTTCCTTCGCGCCCGGCCAGGGCTTTGCCACCCGCGAGGCGAGTACGAACTCCTTGCGCAGCGGATGGCCCTCGAACTCCGGCGGCAGCAGCAGCGGTCGCAGCTCCCCGTGGCCGTCGAAGCCGATGCCGAACATCTCGTGGGTCTCCCGCTCGTGCCACGCGGCACCCGGGTAGACGTCGACCACCGAGGCCACAGTCGGCGCGCCGCGCGGCAACCGGGTGCGCAGCAGCACGCCGTGCCGCAGCCGCGTCGACCAGAGGTGAACCACCACGTCGAAGCCCTCGGCCAGCTCGTCCACCGCCGACAGCCAGTCGAAGTAGTCGCAGGCCAGCTCGGTGTCGTCGCGTGCCGCGCGCACCGCGGCCGACCAGCTCGACGGGGGGACGTCGACGGTGGCCCGGGCGTACTGCTGCCCGCCGGAGACCGACGGGGTCGCCTCGACCGGCGCGAGCAGCGCGACCAGCCGAGCGCCGACCTCTTCGGGAGTCATGCCGCTGATCCTAGGGCGTCGGTCCGGCACTGGCCCGGCCCGCGCCGCACCACAAGCGCCCCGGCGATCTGCAGGCTTTGCCGGGCGATGCGACGACCGACGGGGAAAGATGAGGGTGTGCGCGCTGTGACTGTGGAACCCGGAGTCGCCAACTCGCTGAGTCTCATCCAGGATCAGCCGGAGCCGGCGCCCGAAGAGGGCGCGGTCCTCGTCGAGGCGCTGTCGGTAGGCATCTGCGGCACCGACCACGAGATCATCGCCGGCCTGTACGGCGAGGCGCCGCCCGGCGCGGACCGGCTGGTCATCGGGCACGAGTCGTTGGGCCGGGTGCTGGAGGACCCGACAGGCACCCTGCAGCCCGGCGACCTGGTGGCCGGGATCGTCAGGCATCCCGATCCGGTCCCCTGCTCCAACTGCGCGGCCGGCGAGTGGGACATGTGCCGCAACGGCCTGTTCACCGAGCACGGCATCAAGGCGCTGGCCGGCTTCGCCCGCGACCGGTGGCGGATCCAACCCCACTTCGCCGTCAAGCTCGATCCGGCGCTGTCCAGCGTCGGCGTGCTGTTGGAACCCACGAGCGTCGTGGCCAAGGCGTGGGACCACATCGAGCGCATCGGGCACCGGGCCGAGTGGCAGCCGCAAACCGTCCTGGTGACCGGGGCCGGGCCGATCGGGTTGCTGGCCGCTCTGCTCGCCACCCAGCGCGGCTTCACCGTCCACGTGCTGGACCGGACGACCGGCGGGCCGAAGCCGGAGCTGGTCGCCGCGCTCGGCGCCACCTACCACACGGTGTCGGTGAACGACCTTCAAGTCGAGCCGGACGTCGTGGTCGAGTGCACCGGCGCACCCACCGTGGTCCTCGACGTGATGTGCAAGGCCGCCCCGACCGGCATCGTCTGCCTTGCCGGGGTGTCCAGTGGTGGTCGGCGCATCAACTTCGACGCGGGCGCCCTCAACCGGGAGTTGGTGCTGGAGAACAACGTGGTGTTCGGCTCCGTCAACGCCAACCGCCGGCACTGGGACCTCGCCGCGCAGGCGCTCGCCCAGGCCGACCAGAACTGGCTCAGCTCGCTGATCACCCGGCGGATGCCTGTGGAGAGGTACGCCGAGGCGTACACCGCCGGGCCGGACGACATCAAGGTGGTGCTGGACTTCGCCTCCTGAACGGCGGGCTGCCGCTCAGATGCCGGGCAGCCGACCGTTGCGGAACAGGTCCACGAAGAGCTGGTGATCCTGCCGGGCACGCACCCCGTACGCGTGCGCGAAGTCCACCAGGTGGGTGACGAACCCCGACTCGTCGGAGCCCACCGCCGCCACGATCGCCTCCTCGGTGGAGTAGTCCACCAGGTCGTGACTGGACTCGTCGTCGGCGACCGAATGCATCCGGGCCACCGCCCGGCCCAGGTCGGCAAGGATCCCGGTCAACTCCTCCGGCTCGTTGACGTCCGCCCAGTCAAGGTCGGCGGCGTACGGGGAGACCTCCGCGACGAGCTGGCCCACCCCGTCCAGCTCGGTGAAGCCCAGCCACGGGTCGGCGTGCGCCTGCAACGCCCGCTGCGACTCGGCGGTCCGGTGCCCCTGGTGCCGGAAGTAGTTCCGCACCGACTCGTCGGTGCTGTACCGGGCCACCG
Organism: Micromonospora sp. NRRL B-16802; assembly: GCF_001279555.1. Taxonomy (NCBI): domain Bacteria; kingdom Bacillati; phylum Actinomycetota; class Actinomycetes; order Micromonosporales; family Micromonosporaceae; genus Micromonospora; species Micromonospora sp. NRRL B-16802. Next base: position 129,467 of record NZ_LGEB01000053.1, read on the forward strand.
CCGGCACCTGCGCCTGCTTCATGTAGATCACGACGTCGTTCTCCAGCGCCTGGGTGTGCCCCTCCAGCAGCAGGTTGTACGACGGCAGCCCGGCCGACCCGATGCCGACACCCTTGCGCAGCACCACGTCCTTGATCTGTGCGGCAAGCGGGCGGGGCCGGGTCGACGTGGCGGGCAGGGTGCCCAGGTACTCCTGGAAGGCCGCCACGACCTTGCCCCGGGTGTCGCCGTCGACCTCGAAGACCCCGTCGCCGATCGAGAACCGCCGCTCGTAGTTGTCGACGGTGGTCTGCGTGGCCAGCAGGTCGACCCGCGTGTTGAGCCGGGCCTGCTGGAGCACCCGACGCAGCACACCGTCGGCGTTGTCCAGGGTGATCGAGCCGATCGCGTCGTCCCCGCCGTCGGCGATCGCCCGCAGCTCGGTCAGGTACGACCCGGCGAAGCCGGCCACCAGCTCACCGATCACCGCATCCGAGAGCGCCTTGCTGTAGCCCAGCAGCGCCACGCTCGCCGCGAACCGCCGCAGGTCCCAGGTGAACGGCCCCACGTACGCCTCGTCGAAGTCGTTGACGTTGAACACGAGCTGCCCGGAGGCGTTCATGTAGGTTCCGAAGTTCTCCGCGTGCAGGTCACCGTGGATCCACACCCGGCCGGTCCGCTCGTCCAGGAACCGGTCGTCGGCGAAGTCGCCGCGCTGGTCGGCGTAGAACAGCGCGGCGCTGCCCCGGTAGAAGGCGAACGGTGACGCGGCCATCTTGCGGAACTTGCGGCGGAAGGCGGCCGGGTCCATCGCCATCGACGCGCCGAACTCCTCGGTGAGCACGTCGATGATGTGGGCGGATCGCTTGTCCACGGAGTTGCTCATGCTGCGCAGGCTAGCCCCGCCCAGCCACCCTTGGCGTCAATCAGCCGCTGGTGGGCGTACCGGCGGGGCGGTGAGCGAGTCGACGGAGCGCGGCGCGGCGGCTTCGCGGGGTGCGGTGTCCAGTGGCGCGGCGAGCAGGTCTGGGCGGGACACGCCGCCGATACCGGCCTGCTCGGCGGCGATCTTCTCCTGAAGGCGCAGGATGCCGTGCAGCAGCGCCTCCGGCCGGGGCGGGCAGCCGGGCACGTACACGTCGACGGGGATGATCTGGTCGACGCCCTTTGTCACCGAGTAGGAATCCCAGTAGGGACCGCCGCAGTTGGAGCAGGCGCCGAACGAGATGACGTACTTCGGCTCGGGCATCTGGTCGTAGAGCCGCTTGATCGCCGGAGCCATCTTGTCGGTCACCGTGCCGGACACCACCATGAGGTCGGCCTGCCGGGGGCCGTGGGCGAACGGGATCACCCCGAGGCGCATGAAGTCGTGCCGGCCCATGCTGGTGGCGATGAACTCGATGGCGCAGCAGGCCAGGCCGAAGTTGAACACCCAGAGCGAGTAGCGTCGCCCCCAGTTCAGCACGAACCGGATCGGCTCGCCGAGCACTGCCGGTAGCTGCACGACCGCCTCCCTCATGTCCTCACGGACAGTCAACCACAGCTCGGGCCCCGGACCCCCGGGGGCGCTGTCGGCACCGGCCGATGGTCGGAACAGTCGGGTTCGCGGCAGGAAACCACGCAACCACACCCGCTGCTGTGGAGTGTTACCGGCGCCTAGGGCATCGGCCCGACGGCTACGGGGAGGGGCAGTGACAGCAACGATGGGAGCCCGTGCCAACGAACCACCTGCGGCGTTGACCGCCAGCAGGCTGGACGCGGTGACGATCACCTTTGACGACTTCTACCACGCGCACTTCCGGAGCGTCACCACACAGCTGTGCGCGTACACGGGGGATCTGGGCCACGCGCAGGACCTGACCCAGGAGGCGTTCTGCCGGGCGTTGGCCCGCTGGGACCGCCTCGTCCGCTACGACGATCCGGTGGCCTGGGTGCGGCGGGTCGCCTGGAACCTGGCCCGCAGCCGCTGGCGCCGCCTGCGTACCGCCCGGGACCACCTCATGCGGCAGCGACGGGTCGAAGCCGAGGTGGACGGCCCTACGCCGGACCGGGTAGCCATCGACGCGGCGCTTGCGAAGCTCCCCGCCAACCATCGGCGGGCCGTCATCCTGCACTACCTGGCCGACCTGTCGGTCAACCAGATCGCTCTTCAGGAAGGGGTGGCCGAGGGCACCGTCAAGTCCTGGCTGCACCGTGGCCGGACAGCCCTGGCCGGACTGCTCGACGAGAACACCGAGGGGGTGTCCGATGTCTGATCTCGAACCCCGACTGCGTGAGCGGTTCACCGCGTACCGCGTCGATGTCACCACCCAGGTCGCCGGTCCCGGCCCCGACCAGGCCCGGCGCACCCTGCGTCGACGTCGGCAGACGAGGGCGGTGGCCGTTGCCGCCGCAGCCGTCGTCCTGGTGCTGGCGCCTGTCGTCGCGAACGCCGCGCTCAACAGTGAGCGGAGGACACCGGCCCCGGCGGAGACGGTGAGTCCGACGGACCCGCCGACGACCGGGCCGCTGCCGACGCCATCGATCACCGGGACACCGAGCGCGACACCGTCGACGGCTCCCAGCGCGCCGGACGGCCGGATCAGCCGGGCGCAACTGCTCGCCGCCCGCGTCGACCTGCCGAAATGGCCGTCGGAGACACCCGAGCGATGCATCACCTCGGACGTGCGGCTCCGGGGCGACGCGAAGCCGACCGACGTTCCATGGTTGAGCGGCGTCGCGATCAAGCACGGAGACCTCGACGGCGACGGCGCCGACGAGACGGTAGCCCTCATCGGCTGCCGTGGGTACGGCGAGACATGGGCGAAGCAGGTAGTCGCCTTCGACCGGGATCGGGACGGCCGGATCGTGACGATGGGCCGGGTGGTACGCACCGGCGACGGCTTCGACGACATCCTCGGCACGGAGATCGCCTCCGGGGCGGTGCAGGTGCGGGTGGGCGACATCCAGCCGTGTTGCAGCACCCCCAAACACCTGGTGCGGGAGCAGGTGCGGACGTACCGGTGGACCGGGGAGGAGTTCCGCCAGACCGACGGCCCCACGAAGTTCGGCAAGGATCCCCGCCTCACCGACCTGCGGTTGACCATGAACCACGAGTTCGTCGACGCACCGGGTGGTCGCAAGTTGACCACCGTCCTCACGGTCACCAACGCGGGGCCGGTCGACGCTCCGAAGATCCAGTTCAACGGCCTCGACGTGGGTGAGCCGGCGGGTGGTGACTGGTCCAGGTGCGACCGGGACGCGGCGGCGGCGGATGACAACCTGTCGTGCCGGCTACCGGGGGTGCCGGCCGGTGAGTCGCGGCGCTACACATTCGTCTACCTGGTGCCCGACCGCTCGGGTGCCGACGCGAGGGCCCGGAGCTTCTTCGTCTTCCACTACGACGACCAGGGTCGGGAGTGGCCCGACCTCAAGAAGGACGACAACAGCGCGAGACTGCCCGGCCAGCTCTGAAACGCCGGTGCCCCACCTCGCCAGGGTGGGGCACCGCTCGATTTCAGTCGGCCGAACCCCAGTCCGGGCGTTGCAGCAGGCCGACGAACTCGACGAGCAGCCGCTCGCGGAGCGCCGGGGGCGCGGCGTCGAGCAGCGTGTTCACCAGCGCCATCCGCTCCGGCAGCGGCCCAGAGCCCGGCCCGCTGCCCGCGCCCGGCCCGTTGCCCGCGCCCGACTCGTTGCCCGCGCCCGGTCCGCCCAGGCCCAGTCCGGCGGCCAGGCCGACGACCAGTTCCGGGGTCAACGCCTCCGGGGTCAGGGCGCCGACCAGGGCTGCCAACTCGGCCGGCAGCCGCACCGGGCCGGCCGCCCGCGCCGCCGCCACGGCTTCGGCGAGGTCCGGGCCGAACTCGGCCACCCGGGGGGCCACAGCGGCCGTCACCGTGAGGTGCACGCTTGCCGGCAGGCCGGCGTACGACAGTTGGGGTTGGGTGTGCCAACCACGCTCGGTCAACTCGTCGACCAGGACGAACAGGTCAGGCCCGCCCTCGGTGGCGGTGAAGCAGACCACTGTGGACTCCGGCTCGGCCATCAGCCGCAGGCCGTCGACGGCGCGGACGGCGTCGGCGAGGCTGGCGACAGCGTCCCGGGTGACGGTGGCCAACCGCAGGTAGCCGGCGTCGCCGATGTGCCGCAGGGTCGCGTACGCGGCGGCGATCGGCCCGCCCGAACGGGTGGACGCGATCACCGGATTGATCATCGTGTAGCCGGGCCAGTCCGCGTACGCGAAGTACTGCGGAGCGCGTAGCGCGGCATTCCGGTGCAGCAGCACCGACACGCCCTTCGGGGCGTACGCGTACTTGTGCAGGTCCACCGAGATCGAGGTGACACCGGGTACCGCGAAGTCGAACGCCGGCACCGGCTCACCGAGGCGGCGCAGGTACGGCAGGGTCCAGCCACCGAAGCAGGCGTCGACGTGGCAGCGCACCCCGGCGTCGGCGGCCACTGCGGCGATCTCGGCGACCGGATCCACCACCCCGTGCGCGTACGACGGCGCGGAGCAGGCCACAAGCACCGTCTCCGGGCGGATCGCGGCGGCCATCGCGGCCGGATCGGGGCGCAGCGTGGCCACCGGTACCGGCACCACGTCCAGCGCCACCCGCAGGTAGTGAGCCGCCTTGGCGAACGCGGCGTGCGCGGTCGACGGCACCACGATCCGAGGTGCGGTGATCTCCGGGTGCGCGTCCCGGGCCGTCTTGACGGCGAGGATCAGCGACTCGGTGCCGCCACTGGTGACGCTGCCGACCACGTCCGGCGCTGTCGTTCCCGGCCCACCACCGAGCACCCGCCCGGCGGCGCCGACCAACGCGTTCTCCATGGCCAGCAGGGACGGGAACGCGGTCGGGTCGAGCCCGTTGACGTGCGCGCTCTCCCGGTGCGCGGCGGCGGCCAGCTCGTCCAGCCCCGGCACGGCCGGGTCGTAGACGTAGGCGAACAACCGCCCCCCGTGCGTAGGCCGATCAGCAGTACGCAACCGACGAACCGAAGCCAAAACGTCCTCAGCAGCCACCCCGTCAGGCGACAGTGCCCCGCCCGCAACCCTGCTCTCGTCGATCATGGAGTCGTGGTGCCTTTCTTGTCATCGTTTACCGCTTTCATCCCCCACCACAACTCCATGATCGACGCCTTCGTGGGGAATGGCGGCGGCTAGGACTTCGGCAGTCAGGTTGTAGCGGCGTAGGAGCAGGAGAGGTGGGGCTATCAGTAGTGCTGGCAGGACTGTGAAGCCGAGCAGGACGCCGAGCCTCGCTGTGTCGGACTGGCTCGCCGCCGTGCCGGTGTCGGACGAGACGTAGCCGGAGAGCTGGAGCACCAGCCCGTAGATGCCGGGGCCGAGGGCCAGACCGAAGGTCTCCCCGGCGGTCCAGAGGCCGGTGAAGACGCCAGCCTGTCGCCGGCCGGTCCGCGCCGTGTCGTACGCGATGCAGTCCGGCAGCATGGCCAGCGCGAACACCTGCTGACCCGCGTACCCGACGCCGATCACCGCGACCACAAGGTAGACGGCGACCGCTGGCAGCACCGGTGCGGCGACCAGGCCGAGCGCCCCCGCGGCGAGGATCAGCGCGGCGGCGACCAGCGCTGCCCGCTTGCCCACCCGGGCGCCGACGCGGGACCAGAGCGGCATCACCAGCAGCGCCGGCCCGACGAAGCAGACGAACAGCAGGGTCGGCCCGCTCCGCTCGTCGCGCAGGATCTGCCCGGCGAAGTAGTTGACCCCAGCGAGGATCGTCGCCACCCCGGCGGACTGCACAACGAAGCAGATCAGCAACGCCCGGAACGGTCGATTGGCGCCGGCCACGGCTAGCTGGGCGCGCAGTGTCGGCTCGCTCGCCCCCACCACACCGCTCGGCGCGGACCGGGTGCCGAGGAACGCGCCGACCGCGCCGACGGCGATGAGCACCGCCACGAACAGGCCCATCCACCGGTGCCCGGGCACACCGTCGCCACCGGCGGTCACCACAAGCGGGGCCACCGCGCCGGAGACCAGGATGGCGAGCGCCAGTACGGCGATCCGCCAGGTCATCAGCCTGGTGCGCTCGGTGTAGTCGTCGGTCATCTCGGCCGGCATCGCCACGTACGGCACCTGGAAGAAGGCGAACGCGGTGGCCGTGGCCAGGAAGGCGAGCGCCACGTACGCCACGGCGGCCGGGCCGTTGCCGAACGGTGCGGCGAAGATGCCCGCGAACAGCACGGCGAGCGCGAGGCCTGCCACGAGCAGGTACGGCCGGCGGGCGCCCCAGCGCGACCGGGTGCGGTCGGAGATCCGTCCGGCGACCGGGTTGACCAGGACATCCCACGCCTTGGGCAGCAGCACCAGCAGGGCGGCCAGGCCGGCGGCCACACCCAGTGTGTCGGTCAGGTACGGCAGCAGCAGCAGACCGGGCACGGTGCCGAACGCGCCGGTGGCAAGCGATCCGAGCGCATATCCGGCGTGCACCGGACGAGGCAGCGGACCTGCGGCGGGCGGGCTTGCGTCACCCGGCGGCTGGTTCATGGGGCCGAATGTTACTCACGTTATGGCGCGCGTCACATCCCCTCATCCGGCGACCAGCCCGCCGCCGCGATGTCCACACCTTCGCCGCGCAACGGCACCCCCTCGGCCCGCAGCCGCGCCCGCGCCTCCCGCTCGTGCCCCGGCGGCAACCGACCGGACGAGGTCACCACACGGTGCCAGGGCACCGAGCCACCGTGCCGGGCCATGATGTTGCCCACCAGCCGGGCCGAGGCTCGCCCCGACCGCTCGGCCAGGGCGTCGGCGACCGCCCCGTACGACATCACCCGACCCTGCGGGATCCGCTCAACCAGGTCGAGCACCGCCTCGACGTACTCGTCAGGTGTCACAATCGGCCACCATATGGGAAGGCCGCCGGGCGACGCTGCCCTGACCACGCAGAATGGGCGGGTGCGTGACGCAGTCACGGCGGCCCGGCGGGTCGTCGTCAAGATCGGTTCCTCCTCGTTGACCACCGCCACGGGCGGGCTGGCCGACGAGCGCGTCGACGCGTTGGTCGACTCCCTCGGCGGGCTGGCCGCCCAGGGCCGCGAGGTGGTGCTCGTCTCCTCGGGCGCGATCGCCGCCGGCCTCGTCCCGCTCGGGCTGACCCGACGCCCGCGCGACCTGGCCACCCAGCAGGCCGCCGCCAGCGTCGGCCAGGGCCTGCTGATCGGCCGGTACGCCGCCAGTTTCGCCCGCCACGGCCTGACCGTCGGGCAGGTGCTGCTCACCGTCGACGACGTGACCCGGCGGGCGCACTACCGCAACGCGTACCGCACGCTGCGCAAGCTGCTCGACCTGCACGCGGTGCCGATCGTCAACGAGAACGACACTGTCGCCACCGACGAGATCAGGTTCGGCGACAACGACCGGCTGGCCGCGCTTGTGGCCGCGCTTGTGCACGCCGACCTGCTGGTGCTCCTCTCCGACGTGGACGCGCTCTGGACCGGCGACCCGGCCCGCCCGCAGTCGACGCGGATCGCGGAGGTCCGCGGCGACGAGGACCTCGCCGGCATCACCATCGGTGGCGCCGGCCGGTCCGGGGTCGGCACCGGCGGCATGGTGACGAAGGTCGAGGCGGCCCGGATCGCCACCGGCTTCGGCATTCCGGTGGTGCTCACCTCCGCCGACCTGGCCGGACCGGTGCTGGCCGGCGAACCGGTCGGCACGCTGTTCCATCCGCAGCGCCAGCGCCCGACGGCCCGGCTGTTCTGGCTTGCCCACGCCACCTCGCCACGCGGCCGGCTGCACCTCGACCCGGGTGCGGTGGCCGCCGTCGTCGGGCGACGCAAGTCGCTGCTGCCCGCCGGCATCACCGCCGTGGACGGCACGTTCACCGCCGGCGACCCGGTCGACCTTGTCGACACCGCTGGCGCTCCGGTCGCCCGTGGGCTGGTCAACTACGACGCGGTGGAGTTGCCCGGGCTGCTCGGTCGCTCCACCTCCGAACTCGCCGCGGCGCTCGGCCCGGCCTACGAACGGGAGGTCGTCCACCGCGACGACCTCGTACTGCTGTAAGCAAGGGCACCTTGTTAACGCCTGGCGTTGTGAAGGGGCCCCTTCCTAACACCGAGGAGTGCAGAATGAGCGTCGCCGAGCAGGCTCGACGGGCGCGGGACGCCGCCGCGACCTTGGCAGTGGCCACCCGTACCGCCAAGGACGCCGCGCTTGTCGCGATGGCCGACGCGCTTGTCGCGCGTACACCGGAGATCCTGACCGCGAACGAGGCGGACCTCGCGGCCGGCCGCGACGCCGGGCTGAGCGCGGCCGTGTTGGACCGGCTCGCGCTCGACGCGGGCCGGGTGGCCGGCATCGCGGACGCGCTGCGCCAGATGGCCGCGCTGCCCGACCCGGTCGGCGAGGTGGTCCGGGGCTCGACACTGCCCAACGGCCTGGAGCTGCGCCAGATCCGGGTGCCGTTCGGGGTGGTCGGCATCATCTACGAGGCGCGCCCCAACGTCACAGTGGACGCCGCCGGCATCTGCCTGAAGTCCGGCAACGCCGCCCTTCTGCGCGGGTCGTCGTCGGCCGCGCACTCAAACGCCGCGCTGGTGGCAGTGCTGCGGGACGCGGTCGCCGGTGCGGGGCTGCCGGCCGACGCCGTGCAACTGCTCGACGCCAGCTCCCGCGAGTCGGTCAAGGAGCTGATGCGCGCCCGAGGGCTCGTCGACGTGTTGATCCCGCGCGGTGGCGCCTCGCTGATCCGCACTGTGGTCGAGGAGTCGACCGTGCCGGTGATCGAGACCGGGGTGGGCAACTGTCACGTCTACGTCGACGCCGCAGCGGACGTCTCGCAGGCCGTGGCCGTGACGCTGAACGCCAAGACCCAGCGGCTGTCCACCTGCAACACCGCCGAGTCGCTGCTGGTGCACGCCGACGTCGCCGACGCGTTCCTGCCGCCGATGCTCGCCGCGTTCGCCGAGGCCGGGGTGACGGTGCACGGCTCCCCCGAGGTAGCCGCGTACTCCCCGGCGGTGGTCCCGGCCACCGAGGAGGACTACGCCGCCGAATACCTGTCGGCCGACATCTCCGTCGCGGTGGTCGACTCGCTGGACGCGGCGGTCGCGCACATCCGCACGTACGGCACCGGGCACACCGAGGCGATCCTCACCGACTCGGCGAACGCCGCCCGCGACTTCGTGGCCCGTGTCGACGCGGCGGCGGTGATGGTGAACGCCTCCACCCGGTTCACCGACGGGGGCGAGTTCGGCTTCGGCGCGGAGATCGGCATCTCGACGCAGAAGCTGCACGCCCGTGGCCCGATGGGGCTGCCGGAGCTGACAAGCACCAAGTACGTCGTCACCGGCAACGGCCACCTGCGCTGACGCGGCGGCTCAACCGGCGGTCTCGGCCAGCCCCGGCGGCGCGGTCTCCTGCCAAACGGGCGGCACGGCAGCCTGGCGGGCCGGCGGCACCGCAGCCGGACGGACGGGCGGCACGCCTGTCTGATGGACAGGCGGCACCGCAGCCGGGCGGGCCGGTGGCCTGGCCTCCGGACGGACGGGTGGCCCGCCGGCCTGGAGGGCGGGCCGCTTCTGGCCGGGCACCGTCGCCGGACGGCAGGCCCGGATCGCCGACAGCGTCGAGTGCACGTCGAACTGGTGGCCGTCCTCGCTCTCCCAACCGCCGTCGCTGCGCTGGGTCTCGGCCAGTCGCCGCAGGGCGCGGACCATGATCCAGTCCTGGAGGTCGATGCCGACCCGGCGCAGCGTGGCCGCCAGCCAGGCGACGTCGCCCGGGGACATCTTCGGCATCCGTTCGGCGAGCACCACCTGGATCCGCGCGGACTCCTGGAACATGTCCTGCCGGTGCAGGACGGCAGCGCTCAGCCACCCGGCGGCGAGGAACGACGGCCAACTGCCGTCCGGTCGCAGCCGCGCGGCGATCGAGTGGGCCGCCGCCTGCACCACCCCGGCGTACGCCCCGCCGACTCGGTGATCGAGCGGGCCGGAGGCTCGGGCGTCCAGGCCGGCGACAGTGAGCCAGAACCCGGCGTTACTGGTGAGGAAGAGCTTGGCCTCCGGGTCGCCGGGGCGGGCCCACTCCGGCGCCGAACCGGCAAGCGAGGCGTCCTCGTCCCAGCCGCCGTCGGCCTGCTGCCGGGACGCCAGCCAGTCGAGGGCGCGGCGTGCGGCGGGACGGGCGAGCGCGCCCAGGTCGTCCAACTCGGCGAGCCGGAAGCAGGTGGCGTCGACCGAGGCGATCTCGCCGCCCCACGTCGCGGGCCATCCGCCGTCGGGCGACTGGCCGATCTCAGCGGTGTCCAACACCTCCGGAGGCGGGGGTGTGCCGTTGCGCAGCCAGGAGAGGCGGGCACGCTCCACCGCATCCCCATGCGCCACGACGAACCCGATCGCGGCATTCAAGTCGACCACGGCAGAGACGCTACCTGCGCAGACGTGATACCGCCTCGGGGAATCGGCCAGGCCGGTATGGCTGCGACGCTCCGGTCACAGGGCTGCTCGGAGCGCTTTCGCGTCGATTTGCCGCACTGTCGACGGGCTTGCCGTGCGGGCGCTCGTCGTACCGGGGGCGGCTCGGGGCGCGGCGTGCACCGCAGCCCCGAGCCGGCCGGTCAGTACGCGGGCAGCGACGGGTCGATCTGCTTGATCCAGGACAGCACGCCGCCCTGCACGTGCACGGCGTCACGGAACCCGGCCGCCTTGAGCGCGGCGAGAGCCTCCGCCGAGCGGACACCGGACTTGCAGTGCAGCACGACCTGCCGGTCCTGCGGCAGCTTCACGAGGGCCTCACCGGAGAGGATCTCGCCCTTGGGGATCAGGGTGGAGCCGGGGATCCGGACGATCTCGTACTCGGCCGGCTCGCGCACGTCGACGAGGAAGATGTCCTTGCCGGCGTCCTGCCACTCCTTGAGCTCCAGGGCGGTGATCGTCGAGTCGAGGGTGGCCTCCTGGGCCTCCTCGGAGACCGCGCCGCAGAAGTCCTCGTAGTCCTCCAGCAGGTCGGTGACCGTCGGGTTCTCGCCGCAGAGCACGCAGTTCGGGTCCTTGCGGACCTTGATCTTGCGGTACTCCATCTCCAGGGCGTCGTAGACCATCAGGCGGCCGACAAGCGGCTCGCCGACGCCGGCGAGCAGCTTGATCGCCTCGTTGACCTGGATCGACCCGATCGACGCGCAGAGCACCCCGAGCACGCCGCCCTCGGCGCAGGACGGGACCATGCCCGGCGGCGGGGGCTCCGGGTAGAGGCACCGGTAGCAGGGGCCGTGCTCGGCCCAGAACACCGACGCCTGGCCGTCGAACCGGTAGATCGAGCCCCAGACGTACGGCTTGCCGAGCAGCACCGCCGCGTCGTTGACCATGTAACGGGTGGCGAAGTTGTCGGTGCCGTCCACGATCAGGTCGTACTGGGCGAAGATCTCGCGGACGTTCTCCCGGTCCAGGGCGGTGTTGTGGATCTCCACGTTGACCAGCGGGTTGATCTCGCGGATCGACGCGGCGGCGGACTCGGCCTTGGACCGGCCGATGTCGGACACGCCGTGGATGATCTGACGCTGGAGGTTCGACTCGTCGACGGTGTCGAAGTCGATGATGCCGAGGGTGCCGACACCCGCGGCAGCGAGGTACATGAGGGCGGGCGAGCCGAGGCCACCGGCGCCGACACAGAGCACCCGGGCGTTCTTCAGCCGCTTCTGCCCGGTCACCCCGACGTCCGGGATGATCAGGTGGCGTGAGTAGCGGCGGATCTCGTCAACGGTCAGCTCGGCGGCGGGTTCGACGAGCGGGGGCAACGGCACGGTGGACTCCCCGGGATCGGCGGTGCGAACCGCGCCATTGTTGCTCGCCGGAGCCCGTGTCGGCCATGAGGGAGGACACTGGCCCGCGATGCGGGAGCGGGAATAACGACGACCGGGGTCGATCAGGGCACGATGTCGCCCGAATAGCGGCGGCCGTCCAGGTACGGCCAGGCGTTCGCCACACAGCCCTGCAGCCCGTACGTCTGCTGCTGCATCACCGGCGCGGGCTCCCCCGGGCCGGGGCACGCCTCGTGCTCCTCACCGAACTCGTGGCCAACCTCGTGGTTGATCACATATGTGCGATACGTCTCCAGCGGTGCCCCGTAGTCAGGCACCGCCTCCTGCCAGCGGGCGAGGTTGATGATGACCTGGCCCGGCAGCCGACAGGACGTGTAGCGCTCGGTGGTCAACCCGCCCTCGGCGCACATCCGCTCGGAGGTGACAGGCGTGGCCAGGTAGATGGTGAAGTCGGCGGCTCCGGCGTCGGCGACCCGCTGGATCCGCAGCTCACCGGAGGCGATCCAGCTGCGTGGGTCGGTGAGCACCGCGTCCACCCGGGCGGCGAACGCAGCGGCGTCCTGGCCGGTCCCGCGCTCCACGACCACCCGGTAGCGGCGCAACGGCCCGTCCTTGCCGTGCACGGGGGTCTCACCGTCGGCGGCTGTGAACCGGCCCGCGCCGACCGACGGATACCCGGTGGGCTCCGGGTGCGCGCCCAGCCCGCCACCGTGCCCCATCCCGCCCTGGGTGGTGGCCGGCGCCTCGACCGGGTCTTCACCGCCGCGGCTCACTGTCACGCCGATGGCGGTGGCGAGCAGGAGTACGCCGAGAAGCAGGCTGCGGCGTCGCCGCCGTCGCATCCGGACGAGCGTGGGACGCGCGCCCTCGTACGCCGGCTGGTCCGCTGGGTCGTGCGGCTCGGGCGGGCCGTAAGGGGCAGACGGCATCATGGTGTCAGCCTGCCAGATTATTCGGGCATATCTCCGCTTTTACCGCTATTTACGCAAGACGACCTGAAGGCGGCGAACCCGGTCGGCGTATCGGAGCAGCAGCTCAGAGCGGAGGGCCGGAGTAGCGCCGACCGTTCAGGTACGGCCACGGGTTGGCGCGGCACCCCTTGAGGAAGATGGTCTGCTGCATCATCACCGGCGCCGGCCGGCCCGCACCCGGGCAGCGCTCATGCCGGTGCCCGAGCTGGTGGCCCACCTCGTGATTGACCACGTACGTCCGGTAGACCGAGAGCGGCACACCAGCCGACACGAAGTGCGGCACGGACAGCCGCCACCGATCCAAATTGATGATCACCTGACCGGCCGCACGGCACGACGTGTACGGCCGCCCGCCGATGGAGATGTTCACCCCACCGGCGGCACACATCCGACCCGCAGTACGGGCGGTAGCCAGGTAGACGGTGAAGTCCCGGGGCCTGTCCCCCGGCACCTGCCGCAACCGCAGCCGACCGCTGTCGACCCAGCTGCCCGGCCCGGCCAACGCCGTCTCGACCGCCTGCCCGAACGCGGCGACGTCCTCGTTGCTGCCCGCCTCGACCGCCACCCGGTAGTTGCGCAGCACACCCGCACGGCCCAACACGGGACCGGTGCGGTCGTCGTAGCCGAACCGGCCGGTGCCCGCTGTCGGCACCGGCCCGGGCATCCGCAGCACCGGCGCCGGGCTCGACGGAGTCACCGCCGTCACGGACGGGGACGGCTCGACAGACGGTGGCAACGGCCCGGCCACGAGCGGCGGCGGGCCGACCTCCTCGGCGGACAACTGGTCGGGCTTGCGGCCCGGCCCCTCGGCGACGACTGTCACCGCCGCGACGACAGCCACCACCACCGCCACCAGCTGGGCGATCAACGCGAAGCGCCGGCGACGGCGAGCAGACGTGGGCATCCGGCTCAGCCTGCCAGATCAGACCGCCGCCCGGACTCCTCCGTTTCGGCGAGCAGACCGACCACCGCGCGGGCGACCAGCCGGGGCACCTCCAACTGCGCCACGTGACCGACCCCGTCAAGCATCAGCAGCCGACTGTCCGGGATGACACGGGCGGTCTGCGGCGCGACACGTACGTCGACAAGGCGATCCGCCCGGCCACCCACAACGAGCGCTGGCGCGCGTACCGACGCGGCGAGCCGCCACAGCGAACCCGGCCCCGGCAGGTACGACCGCAGGAAGCTCGACACCAGACCCCGGAACGTCCGGACGTACGCGGCCGCGTAGTGCGCCGCCTCGTAGCGCACCCGGATCTCCTCCAACGCCTCGGCGCGGCGCTGCGCACCGATACGGCTCAGGTCGGCGACACAGGCCTCCAGCACCTGCTGGGCCATGATCTCGGGCGCGAGCTGGGTGAGGTACCGGGCGACCAGCCGCTCGCCACCGGGAATCGCCAGCACCGGCAGCATCCGACCCTGCAACGAGCGCCGGAAGTCCAGGAACGGCAACGCCGGAGAGATCAGCGTGAGGGTACGGACCAGGTCGGGTCGGAGCCCGGCCACCTGCACCGCGATCGCGCCGCCCAGCGAGTTACCGAACAGGTGGACCGGCCCCCGGTCGGAGTGCTCGATCCATCTGATGACCAGGTCCGCGAAGGCCGGAATTGTGTAGCGGCGACCCGGCTCACTACGGCCGAAACCCGGCAGGTCGATGGCCTGACCGTCCAACCGGTCGGCCAGCAGCCCGGCCAGGTCCGTCCAGTTCTGCGACGAGCCTCCCAGCCCGTGCACGTACAGCGCCGGCTCCGCACCGGCGGACGTGGCGGGGGTGTCCCGGACGTACAACGCCGAACCGCCGAAGCGGACCTCCCGGCCCGGCCACGGCGGCGGAAGGTCGGCCTCGGGAAGGAGATGGTCCGGCCAGAGGGTCGCGCGCTTCATACCTCCAGTCTGCCCCGGACCGTTCAGGACAGCAGCGCCTCCAGCCGACGGTTGACCGCCGCGAGCGTGGCCCGTACCACCGCCTGCCGGGGGTCGCCTGCCACAAGGGCCGAGCCGGCGAGCTGCTCGACCCAACCGTCGCAGACCAGCAGCACCACAACGGTTGCCACCTCGCAGTTGCCGAACGGCACCACTGCGGCGTGCTCGACGAAACAGCGCCCACGCTCGGCGTTCTCGGCGCCGCTCAGCAACTCGTCCACGGCGGCGCCCGCAGCCACCGCGCAGAGACGCAGCACGTAGCCGTCGACCGCCGGACCGGTGGCGTACCCGGCGGCGCTGTCGTCGCCGGCCAGCAGCCGGACCTCCACATTGGCGTCCAGGCCGAAGGTGCTGACCTGCACATGGTCGATGACCACCCGCGGCCCCGGCGTACCGCCGGTGTCCAGCGGGCGGGAGGGCGCCGACTCCGTCGTGGTCACCTGACCACCGGAGTACGACGTACCCACCGTCGCCGGACTGCCGGTGGCTGCTCCGGTGGGCGCGGACGAGACCGAGCCGGGCTCCTCGACTGTGGCGCGGCCCCGGTGCGGGGCGGCTGCCCGCCGTCGACGCGCGGCGTCCGGGCCGGACCACCGCTCCGGTGCCGCAGGCGTGGCCTCGACCCTGCTCCCCGTTGGGCGACCGGCCGCCGCCTCGGTGGCCGGTCGCGCCTGCGCGAGGGTGTCGCGCGGCTCGATGCCAGTGGGTTCGACGGCACGCGGGTCGGCCGCACGGCGGCGGACCGGTGGCGGCGGGGCGGTTGGCAGGCCTGGCACGTTCTGTGGGGCGGCGGCAAGCCCCATCCGATCCTGGAGCAGCCGTGCGACCTGCCGACTCACCTCGGCCGGGTCGGCTCCGTCAGCCAGGTCCAGTCGCAGGCTGTGCGCGCCCGCCGGGGTACGGCGCAGCGCGGCATCGCGGACGCCGGCCACCTCCCGTACGGCGTCCAGGATGGCGTTGACGTCGAACCCTTCGGGACGCTCCCGCAGCGGTGCGGGCTCGTCGTCGCGTCGCAGGTGGGTGGCGATACGGGCGAGTTCGGGAGTTTCGGCAGGTGGTTCCACGGCTGGCGGCTCCGGCACGACGGGCACGTCCGGTTCCGCGGGGACGCGCTGCGGCAGCACCGCGGTGTCCGGCAATCGGCCGCTGCCGGAATCGGCCGGCGACGCCAGGTCGGGGGCGGATCGGCGAGCGGCGTAAGGAGGGACGGACGTGGATGAGGGCCGGTCGTGACGCCCGGACCCACTGTTGGCAGAGGCCGGAACGGCACCGGCCGAGGGCTGCGGGCCGGCGGACGGACCGGTCGCCGGGAAAGCGGTGCGGGACGACTCGGCGGAAGGCGGACCGGACGGCTCGGGCGGCTCCGGCCTGAGCCGGAACGGTGCGACCGGGCGTGCCTCCGGCCGGAGCGGCCCGGCCGACTCCCCCGCGTCGCTCGCGCGGGGTGCGCCGGGCAGACGGGCAGCCGGCCAGGACGGCCGATCGGTCGAGGTCGTTGGTAGACGCCCCTCGGACCAGTCAGGCCGGTCGGTGCCTGCGCTCGCCGGGGTCGTCGGCGCTCCGCCGGCCCAGGAGGGGCGCTCCGCCGGTGGTACGGGTTCCCCCAGCGGCGGAGTCGCCGGCGGTGCGATCGGTGGTGGTGGCGCGTCGGTAAGCGTCGGCGGTGGGCCGGCGGGCGCAGACGGCAGGTCGGCCGGCGTTCGGTTGCCGGTCCGCACGGGGCCGTCGGTCCGCACGGGGCCGTCGGTCCGCACCAGGCTGTCGGCTTGCGGTGCGATGTCGGTTCGCGCTGGACCGTCGGTCGGCGCTGGGCCGTCGGTTCGCGCTGGGCCGGCCCAGGACGGCCGCGTACCGGCAGGCGGGCTGACGGGGGTCGGGTCGCCGGGCCACGCCGGACGGGACGGGGGACCGCTGGTGGGCGCCGGGTCCGAACCGGACCAGGGCGGACGGGACGGGGGACCGCTGGTCGGCGCTGGATCCGGACCGGACCAGGGCAGCCGGGATGGCGGGCCGCTGGTGGGCACCGGGTCCGACCCGGACCAGGGCGGACGCGACGGCGGACCACTTGTCGGCGCCGGGTCCGAACCGCCAGCCCAGGACGGCCGGGGCGGGGACGGGATGGTCGACGCCGGGCCGGCCCACGACGGGCGAGGAGGCGGACTGACCGGGGCCGGATCGGACCCACCGGTCCACGACGGGCGGGACGGCGGAGCACTGACCGGTGCCCGATCCGAACCACCCGCCCACGACGGACGGTCGGCCGGCGGGCCGCTGGTGGGGGCGGGGCCGTCTGCCCAGGGCGAGCGGGCGGCCGCGCCGGACTCGGTCGCATCCTCGGCGTCCGGGTCGTCCCGGGTCGTGTCGTACGCCTGCGGCAGGTCGGCACGCACCGGCTCGTACGGGCGCGGTGACTCGACAGGCACCGGCTCGTACGGGCGGTTGGGCTCGGCGGCCCAGCCCGGCGCGGACTCGTCCCGGGCCTGACGACCGGCAGGCTCACCGGCCTGGCGTGACCAGGGCGGCTCCCAGCCACTGCCCCGACTCGGGTGGTTCCAGCTCGGCCCGGACCAGTCCGGTTCGATGGTCGCCGACTCCCCGGCCCGGTGCGTGTCCCCAGCGGGGCGGTCGGGCGGACCGTCGAGACCACGTTCAGCATCGAACCCGCGCTCATCGTCAAAGCCGCGCTCAGCGTCAAGCCCGCGCTCATCGTCAAAGCCGCGCTCATCGTCAAAGCCACGCTCAGCATCGAACGCACGCTCGGCGTCGGCGGCTTGCCGCTCGCCGGTCGGCGCGTGGAGTCCGGGCGGCACCTCGAAGCCCGAGGCGGCGGTGCCGACGGGCGGCACCTGGACGGGTGACGGCGTCGAGGTGGGCAGCCCGGGGTCGGCCCAGCGGGCGCTACGCGGGCCCGTCGGATCGGCCGTGGAGTGCCGCACGGCGTCGGTGTCGCCGGCGGTCTGCTCGCCCGGCGGCGCGGGGCGCTGGGCCGGCACCACCAGACGGTCACCGGAGGCGTCGGACCGGGCCTCCGCGGTCAGCCCGGGCGGCGCGCTCACCGGCGCGGGACGGCTCGACGGAAGATCGGCGCCGGGAGGGCGTACACCGTGGGTTTCGGCGTCGGCGCGTCCCACGCCGTTGGTCTCCAAGTCGGCGCGGCGGACGCCGTTGGTGTGGTGACCGTTGACCCGCGCCGGGGGCTCGGGCTCGGGCTCCCCGGGCCTGCCGCCCAGCGGGGCGGGCAGATCGCCGTGCCGCGCGGAGGCGGCCCGCCAACCGGACGCGGGGTCGGGCTGCCAGCGTGCCGCCTGCTCCCGGGCGGCCTCGCGCTCGGCGGCTCGGGACCACCCGCCCGCCGGGGGCGCCCACCCGTCGCCGGAACGGCCCGGGTCGTCGTGCTGACCCGTTCCGTCACCGTGCTCTCCCGGGGTGGCGGCTCCGGGTTGCCCTGTTTCACTCACCGCGCGCTCCTTGGTCGCCCCCGCTGAGGCTACCGTGTGGGGAGAGTGGCGATAAGTTACAGCGGCGGGCCATTTCCACGACGCGATCGCGGGCCGCCCCGTCTTGGGGGGAAAATGCCGGCTCGTACGGAGAACTCGGAGGATCCCATGACCGCTGTGGGGAACGGTGCACAGACCGCTGGCAGGCCCACCCGCCTGCCCCGTTCGGCGCGCCGTAAGCAGCTGCTCGCGGCGGCGCAGGAGGTGTTCGTCGCGCAGGGTTACCACGCTGCGGCGATGGACGACATCGCCGAGCGGGCCGGGGTTTCCAAGCCGGTGCTCTATCAACACTTCCCGGGGAAGATGGAGCTCTATCTCGCCCTGCTCGACACGCACTGTGATGCCATCGTTGCCAAAGTGCAGGACGCGATGCACGGCACGAGCGACAACAAGGAGCGGGTCAGCGCGTCGGTGCGGGCGTACTTCGACTTCGTCGACCACGAGAGCGAGGCGTTCCGCCTCGTCTTCGAGTCGGATCTGCGCAACGACCCGGCCGTACGGCAGCGGGTGGAGCGGGTCGAGCAGGGCTGCATCGCGGCGATCACCGACACGATCATCTCGGACACCGGCGTGAGCAGGTCGCACGCCGAGTTGCTCGCCTCCGGCCTGGTGGGCGCGGCGGAGACGGCCGCGCAGTTCTGGCTGGCCCGGGGCCGGCAGGTGCCCAAGGCCGAGGCCGAGGCGTTGGTGGCGGCGTTGTCGTGGCGGGGCATCGCGAGCTTCCCGCTGCAAGGTGAGTCAGCCTGACCACCGCCCCCGTGATCGGATAGCCTTCGCAGGGCGGTTCTTTCGCCCCAGTTGAGGAGGCACAGTGGAGGTCAAGATCGGCGTGCAGTACGCGCCGCGCGAGCTGGTTCTGGACAGCGCGCAGTCGCCGGCCGAGATCGAGCAGATCGTGACCGACGCCTTCGCCGGCGATGGCGGCACGCTCTCCCTGACCGACGAGAAGGGCCGGCGGGTAATCGTTCCGGTCGAGAAGGTCGCCTACGTCGAGATCGCCGAGGCGTCCCCCCGATCGGTCGGTTTCACCGTCCGCTGACTGGTCCGGCCATTGCGGCAGGTCGGCGTCGCCCACCTGCCGCGGGCCGGGACCGCACCATCCGGCGCGTAGGTCGCCTGCTCAGCCCGACGGTTGCCATTCGTCCGGTGTGCGCCGCAGTGAGCCGCCTGGACAACCCGACACATCCGGCCCGGACGCCCTGCGCGATGAGCGCAGTGAGCGCGGGCCGCTCGACAGCCTGGGGCAACGCGTAGCCGACCCAGGAAGCCGTTCGACAGGCCCTGTGGCGCAGGTCACAATCAATGCCCCCGCGTGGCGGCTGGCCGCCCGGGAATCGGGACGTGAGCTTGCCTGTTCAGGTAGCATGGAGCAGTTGCCGTGGGCGCCGATCTGATCGAAGCTCAGCCCGCGGCGCGCGTGCGGCCCGGTCCGGCTCGGCAGTCTGCCCCCGACCGTGTGGCCCGCGTCATACCGAACGCGCCCTGAGGACATGACGGGCGCACCCACGAGAGGGCACCCCCAAATCCACATGAGCGAACTGATTGAAGAACTGATGGACGGCCAGGAACTGGCACCCACAGCCCCGGTTCGGCCGGAGGCCCCCACCTTCGCCGCGCTCGGCGCCCGCGACGAGACCGTCGAGGCCCTGGCAGCGGCCGGCATCACCCGCGCGTTCGCCATCCAGGAGTACGCGATCCCGATCGCCCTGCGCGGCGTCGACCTCATCGGCCAGGCCCCCACCGGCACCGGCAAGACCCTCGGCTTCGGCGTTCCGCTGCTGGAGCGGGTCTTCGCGCCGAGCGAGGGCAGCGACGGCGTCCCCCAGGCGCTTGTCGTCGTCCCCACCCGTGAGCTGGGCATCCAGGTCGCCAAGGACCTCGCCGCCGCCGGCCGCACGCGCGGCATCCGGGTGCTGCCGATCTACGGCGGCGTGGCGTACGAGCCGCAGATCGACGCGCTGCGCAAGGGCGTCGAGATCCTGGTCGGCACCCCCGGCCGTCTGATGGACCTCCAGAAGCAGAAGCACCTCCGACTGGACCGGGTGCGCGCGCTCGTCCTCGACGAGGCTGACCGGATGCTCGACCTGGGCTTCCTCGACGACGTCGAGAAGATCCTCGCGATGCTCCCGGAAGACCGGCAGACGATGCTGTTCTCGGCCACCATGCCGGACCCGATCGTCACCCTGTCCCGGCGCTTCCTGCGCCAGCCGATGACGATCCACGCCGGGCACACCGCCGAGACCGGCCCGTCGCCGCAGACCCAGCAGCTGGTCTACCGCACCCACTCGATGAACAAGGTCGAGGTGGTGGCGCGCATCCTCCAGGCGGAGGGTCGCGGGCTGACCATGATCTTCACGCGTACCAAGCGGGCTGCCGACCGGGTCGCCGAGGACCTCGACTTCCGTGGGTTCGCCGTCGCCGCGGTGCACGGTGACCTGGGCCAGGGTGCCCGCGAGCGGGCGCTGCGGGCCTTCCGGGCCGGCAAGATCGACATCCTGGTCGCCACCGACGTGGCGGCCCGAGGGCTGGACGTCACGGGCGTCACCCACGTCATCAACTACGACTGCCCGGAAGACCAGGACACCTACACCCACCGGATCGGCCGGACCGGCCGGGCCGGAGCGACGGGCGTCGCGGTGACCTTCGTCGACTGGGACGACATGCCCCGCTGGCGGATCATCGACAAGACCCTCGGTCTGGACATGCCCGAGCCGCCGGAGACGTACCACACGTCGCCGCACCTCTACACCGACCTGCACATCTCCACCGAGGTCAGCGGCACGCTGCCCACGGCGGAGCGCACCCGGGCCGGGCTGTCCGCCGAGATCGAGGAAGACCTGGGTGGGACGACCCGTTCCCGCCGGGGCGACAGCGGTGGTCGCGGTCCGCGTCGCGGTGAGAGCCGTAGCGAGGGGCGGGGCGAGCGCCGTGGTCGCAGCGACGGCCGCCGCGACCGCACCGACGCCGCCGCGCCGGCCGCCGAGGTGCCCGTGGACGCGGCTGGCGACGAGGCCACCCGTACTCCCCGCCGCCGTCGTCGCCGCCGGGCCGGCGAGCCGGTCGCGGGCGAGGCCACCGCGGTGATCTCCGCCGACGCGGCACCGGCCGAGCCGTCCGCGGCCGCGGACGGCGACCCGTCCAAGCCGCGTCGCCGCCGGCGCCGCCGTTCTGGCGGTTCCGGCGCGGGTACGCCGGCCGAGGCGACCGCGGACTGACTCACAGACCCACCCGACATCCCCCGGACCGCCTGAGCGCGGTACGGGGGATGTTCCCTTCCCGCCCCACCTGCCGAAGATGGAACGATGCCGGAACCACTGGACGCCGCCCTCACCGAGGTCCGCACCCTGCTCCTCGACCCCACCCTGACCCGGGCTGTCGCCGCCGGCCGCCGACGGGGTCGCCGTCCCACTGTGGCCCGCGCCGAACTGCGGCCGGTGACGCTCAAGGCCGGGCCCCGGCTCCAGATCGCCACCTCCGACGGTGTACGCCCGTACACCCGCAATGTCGCCCCCGGTGCGGAGTCGGCAGCGGCGGTCGACGAGTTGCTGGCCGAGCCGTTCGGCAACTGGCACGTCGAGACGGCCGACGCGACGCTCCAACTGCGGGTGACCAAGTCCGGCGAGGCGCAGGTGCACCGGGCGGCGACGGCCCGACCAGCGGCGGCGCCAGCCGGGCACGACCGGGCGAAGGAATACCTGCTGGACCCGGGTGACGAGATCTTCGCCGAGATCGGCGGCTCGGCGGCCAAACGCCGCCAGGTGGACGCGTTCCTGCGGGCCCTGGCCGCGACCCTGCCCGACGAGCTGACCGGCTCGTTGCGGGTTGTCGACCTGGGCTGCGGCAACGCCTACCTGACCTTCGCCGCGTACCGGTACCTGTCCAGGCGGGGGCTCGACGTCGAACTGATCGGCGTCGACGTCCGGGAGGACCAGCGGCGGCGCAACACCGAGCTGGCACAGCGAATGGGCTGGGCCGACAAGGTCAGCTTCGTGGCCGGGACGATCGCCGACGCGGTCGTCGATCCCGCCCCGGATCTGGTGCTGGCGCTGCACGCCTGCGACACCGCCACCGACGAGGCGCTGGCCCGCGCGGTGCGCTGGGAGGCCCGCTGGGTGCTTGCCGCGCCCTGCTGCCACCACGACCTCGCGAAGCAGCTACGCGCACAGCCCGCACCAACCCCGTACGACCTGCTGACCCGGCAGGGCATCCTGCGCGAGCGCTTCGCTGACGTGCTCACCGACGCGCTGCGCGCCGGGCTGCTGCGGGTACACGGCTATCGGTCCGAGGTGGTGGAGTTCGTGGACTCCCAGCACACCCCGCGCAACCTGCTGATCCGTGCCCGCCGTACCGGCACCGAGGCAACCGGGGCCCAGCGTGCGGAGTACCGCGAACTGGTCGACCAGTGGCGGGTCACGCCCCGCCTGGAGACCCTGCTGGCCACCGCCGAGCAGCCGCCCGTCGCCTGACCGGTACGGCGGTTCAGCGTCGCCGGCCGCCGTTGCTGCCCCGGTCCCGACCGCCGAGACCACGGCCGAACGCCGACGCCCGGTCCCCGTCGGGCCGTTGGCCAGCGCGGTCGCCCCCGACCGGGCTGATCGGGAAGGGCACCACCTTGCCCGCGCCCTCGGCGTTGCCGGCCGCCGCGAAGGCGTTCCACGAAATGTCGACGAGCAGCTTCTTCGTCTCGGCGTGCCGGATGGCGGCGTTACGCTGCAACGCCATCCGGGCACCCAGCACGACGGTGACAAGCGTCGTGGTGATGGCACCGGTGGCGGCGAGCACGTCCGCACCTGTCGCCTCGTGGGTGCGGAGCACCATCCACAGCAACCAGATCCAGAACGCGGCGGCGAAGACGCCAGCATTGGCGACGAAGAAGAGGCTCACCGCACCAGGTTGGTACGGCCGCGGACGACTCGATTCGGCCATGGTGCTCCTCGGCGGTGGTCCGATCGGAGGCGACAGGCGAACAAACGCCCTGCCGGGACGGGCACCGAGCTTAGTAGAAGAACGACGATGATCGCTCGGTGGTGGTACGGGTACAGCGGGAGACGGAGTCTCATCGATGGGACGGTTTGTGTGGTCAGTCAGTGGTTTCCGCCTGCGGGCGTACTACTCTCGTGATGCATCGCCCAGTGCCCAGCCGGGAGGGATCAACACACACGGATGGGTTCCTCAGACGTTACACCGCAGATGGCCTTCGCCCGCTTCGTCCGTCGCGCCATCGACGACGCGCGCGACGAGCGCGGCTGGACCGTGACCGATCTTGCCTCACACACGGGCGTGGGTCGCTCCACGGTGTTCCGTTGGCTGGCTGGCGACTGGCAGGATTACCCCGAGCTGGCAAAGGTGCGCGGTTTCTGCGCCGCACTGGATCTGCCGGTGGCCGCCGCGTTCCGGGCACTCGGGCTGCCCGACGCGGGGCCGGCACCCCGCAAGCGCGGCGACGACGGTCCGGTAGAGGCGGACGTCCGCGTCATCCTGGACCGGCTGGCCGACCCCACGGTCCCGGCCGAGGAGAAACACCACATCCGCGACCTTCTCCGCTACCTGGCCCGCCGCCCCATCCGCCGAGCCGGCTGACCCCGCCGCGAGGCGGGTCAGGGGATCGTCAGTGTGAACTCGGCGGTGTGCACATTCGCGCCGACCTGGAAGTCCAGGTAGAGGCGGTAGCGCCCCGGGTCGGGAACGGTCAGCCAGAACTTCACCTGGCCGTCCACCAGTTCGAGCTCCGGGTGCACGTGCAGGTAGCCGAGGTCGCCCTCGCGCAGCGCCACCAGGTGCCCGTACGCGCCGAGGTAGCGCTCCAGCGCCGCGACACCGCCGACGCCGTCGACCCGGAACGTCAACGGCACAGTCGCCCCGGCCTGCGGGCTGCCCTGGTAGCTGACGGTGAACCCGTCCACAGTCGTCGACGTGGCAGGCTTCGGCAGCGGGCGCGGCTGGTAGCCGCCTGGCGCGACGAGGTCCACGCCGACGGTCACGGCCGTCTGGCCGCCGTCGTCGGCCACCGCTGTGAAATCGGCGTACGCCCGCCAGACGCCCGGCTGGGCGAGGGTCAGCGGCACCGACCAGGTGCCGTCGGGCGCCATTGTCGGATGCAGGTGCTGGTAGCCGGTGAGGTCCCGACGGACCACGATGAGGTGCATGGGCTTGTCGTGCACGACGGCGAAGCGGGTGACCGGCCGGCTCTGCGCGTCCCGCACCTGGAAACGCAGCTGCCCCGGCTGGCCGGCCGGGAACTCGGTGGCCAGCGGCGCGAACGTGTAGCCGGACGAGCTGACCGACAGGCCGCCAGCTTCGGCGCCCGCCTGCCCGTCGGTGCCCGTCACGGCACCGTGATCGTGGACTCCGGTGCCCGGCGGGTGGGTGTGCCCGCCGGTCGAGGACGACACACCGGCGGTGGCGGTGCCGCCGGTCCCACCGCCGTTGAGACGGCCGAGGCCGAACCCGAGCAGCACGGCGAGCACCAGGCCGCCGACCACCAGGGCCAGCCGGATCGTGCTCCGGTCCGCCACGGCGGAGACCTGGTCAGACACCGCAGGCGTCCAGCACGTGGCCCGTCGCGGCGGCACCGGCGTCCAGCGGGCGCGCGCGGGGGACGGGGTGCGGATCGGTCATGTCGCCCACGGTACCGTCGCCGCTGGCCAGCCCTGGTCGACGTCGCGACGGCGTGGCGACCGTCGCAATCCGCCCGCCTCGGGAACTTTTCCGCTCCGGCCGGGGAGCGACAGGTCAGCCGGCCACCGCGAGGGCGAGGGGCAGCACGTCCGGTGCGCCGGCCCGGCGCAGAGCCCGGGCCGCGATCGTCATCGTCCAGCCCGAGTCGACGAGATCGTCGACGAGCAGCACCGGGCCGTCCAGGGCGGTCAGTGCGTCGGCCAGGTCGGCTGGCACCGTGAAGGCGTCGTGCAGCGCGCGTACCCGCTGGGCGCTGTTGCCGCGCGGCCCACCGGGGCCACCCGGACCTGTCGAGGCAATCTCGCCCAGCAGTGGCAGCCGACCCACGGCCGCGATCCGCTCGGCCAGCGAGCCGACCAGCCGGGGCCGTCGCCGGGACCCGACCGCGACCACCGCCACCGGCCGGCGGGGCCACGGGTCGTCGCCGTGCGCCCACGCCTTCAGCACCTCCACGACGGCCCCGGCCACGTCGTCGGGCACCGCCGTGTCGAGGGCCTCCGGGCCGACCAGCTCGCGCAGCCGGCCACCCCAGCCCAGGTCGGAGAGGCGGCCCACGGCGCGGCCCGGCAGCGTCTGGTCCGCCGGGGCGATCCGGCCCTTCAGGGGTACGCCCACAGCCTCCAACCCGGTCGGCCAGAGCTTCTTCGGCGCGATCTCCACGCCGGGGCGGCCCAGGAACGCCTGCGCGGCGGTGAGCGCGGCTGTGGACACGTCGGCGGAGAACAGCGGCTCGGCGCACGTGTCGCACCGGCCGCAGTCGGTCGCCCCGGTGTCGTCCAGGCGCTCCCGCAGATATCGCATCCGGCAGTCGGGTGTCGACGCGTACTCCCGCATGGCCTGTTGCTCGACGGTGCGCGCCTCGGCGACGCGGCGCAACCGGCCCTCGTCGTAGACCCAGGGCTCGCCCGTGGCGAGCCAGCCACCGCGCACCCGGCGGACCGCGCCGTCCACGTCGAGGACCTTGAGCATCAGCTCCAACCGGGCGCGGCGCAGGTCGACAAGGGGTTCGAGAGCCTGGGTGGAGAGCGGGCGGTCGGTGTGCAGGGCTGCCAACACGGCCCGGACCTGCTGCTCGGGCGGGAACGCCAGCGAGGCGAAGTAGCGCCAGATCGCGGCGTCCTCGGCGCCGGGCAGAAGCAGCACCTCGGCGTGCTCGACGGCGCGGCCGGCGCGACCGACCTGCTGGTAGTACGCGATCGGTGAGGGCGGCGCGCCGAGGTGGACGACGAAGCCCAGGTCGGGCTTGTCGAAGCCCATGCCCAGCGCACTGGTCGCCACCAGCGCCTTGATCTTGTTGTCCAGCAGGTCCTGCTCGGCGGCTCGTCGGTCGGCGTCCTCGGCCTGCCCGGTGTAGGACGCGACCGGATAGCCCCGGGAGCGCAGGAACTCGGTCGTCTCCCCCGCTGCCGCCACGGTGAGCGTGTAGACGATGCCGGAGCCGGGCAGCTCGTCCAGGTGGTCGGCGAGCCAGGCCAGCCGGTGCGCCGGTGTGGGCAGGTCGAGCACACCGAGGCGCAGCGACTCGCGGTCCAGGGTGCCGCGCAGGACGAGCGCGTCGCCCAACTGCTCGGCCACGTCCTGGGTGACCCGGGCGTTCGCGGTGGCGGTGGTGGCCAGCACCGGGGTGCGCTCCGGCAGCTCGGCGAGGAACGTGCGCAGCCGCCGGTAGTCCGGCCGGAAGTCGTGCCCCCAGTCGGAGACGCAATGCGCCTCGTCGACGACCAGCAGGCCGGTGGTCGCGGCAAGCTTCGGCAGCACGCCGTCGCGGAAATCGGGGTTGTTGAGCCGCTCCGGGCTGATCAGCAGCACGTCCACAGCGCCGGCCTGGATCTCGGCGGTGATGGCGTCCCACTCGTCGAGGTTCGCGGAGTTGATCGTGCGCGCCCGGATGCCGGCCCGAGCTGCCGCCTCCACCTGGTTGCGCATCAGCGCCAGCAGCGGCGACACGATGACGGTCGGGCCGTGCTGGCCGCCCTGTGCGCCGCCCTTGTCGCTGTCGCGCAGCAGCGCGGTGGCCACGAAGTAGACAGCCGACTTGCCCCAGCCGGTGCGTTGCACGCAGAGCACCCGCCGCCGGTCGACGACAAGCGCCTCGATGGCCCGCCACTGGTCCTCACGCAGCCGGGCGTGCTCACCGGCCAGCCGGCGCAGCACCGCCTCGGCCCGCTCCCGTACCGCCGCCCGCTCTGCTGTCTCCACCCGACATGTCTACCAGCGCCGTGCGTCAGAACCCCGGCCCGCGCGGGAGGTGGCGGTCACGATCCGTGCGCCCGCGCCTCGTCGGCCAGTACGGCTGGAGGGAGGAACAGCAGCAGGTCGCGCAGGGGCTCGGTGGCCGTCGGCTGCAGCAGGCAGCGCGCGGCAAGTTCTTCCATCGATGTGTACGGGCCGCGCAGCCACCGGTCCACAGCGATCTGCCGGCACTGCTCGGACGTCAGGCCGGGCAGGCCGGTGAGCACCTGCTCCGGGACCGCGTTGACGTCGATCAGACCGCCGTCGTCGAAGGTCCGGGGAAGGTCGGGCCGCCCCACGCGCAGTTCGTCGCGAGCCGCCGGGTGGTGGTAGAGCAGGTAGCGGGCGTGCTCACGACGGATGCGCCGCTCCTCCTGGGCGCGTTGCTTCGCGCTGCCGCCCAGGTTTCCGGTGATCGCCGCCCAGAGCCCTCGGCTGAGCAGGATCACGTGCACCGCTCCGAGGATCCAGGTGACGACGGCCAGCCCGAGGAACGTCACCGCCTCAAGGCCGGGCACCTCGGCGTCCGGGTGCTCGATGTCGAGCAGTGCCACCTCGACGACGACTATCGCCAGGTAGCCGATGCCGGCGACGGCGAGACGCCAGCTACGCCGCCAGACCGCGTAGGCCAGGATCACCAGCCAGGTCAGACAACCGAAGGAGAACAGGACGAGCACCGTACCGGCGAAGGTGGCGGCCCTGCTCGCCCAGGGCGGCGACTGCGGTCTCGCAGGCCGGCTGTCCGCCACCGGTTGCGGGAGCAGGATCGGCGGCGGATAGCCGACGTCGCTCGGGAACCGATCCGACGTGGTCGGCGACTCCCAGGGGCCGGACCTGAGGCCGGCGGTCGGGGACGGCGCCAACGCGGGCGGCTGCCGATCGTCCGACGGCTTCGCCGGTGCTGCGAGCGCCTCCGCCGGTGCCGTGAGCGGCATCGCCGGTGCCGTGAGCGTCGGGTCGGAGCGCAGGATGCGCCTGTGCAGTTCCTGGAGGGCTTCGCCAGGCTCGATGCCGTACTCCTCCCGGAGCAGGCTGCCGAACTCCCGGTAGGCGGCGAGCGCCTCGGCCTGCCGCCCGCTGCGGTGGAGCGCGAGCATGAGGTGGTGCCGCAGCCGTTCCCGAACGGGGAACTCCGCCACCAACTCCCGCAGCTCGCCGATCACCTCCCGGTGCCGGCCGAGGTCCAGTGTCAGCTCGGCCCGGGTCTCCAGCGCCACGGCCCGCAACTCGACAAGCCGCTGGCGCGCGGCATCGAAGATCGGCCCGGTGAACCCGACGAACGGCTCTCCCTGCCACAGCTCCAAAGCTGCGGCCAACTCGCTCAGCGCCTCGGTGGCGCAGCCCTCCGCGTGGCGTTGCCGGGCGCGGTGCACCGCCCGCTCGAAGCGGACCGCGTCCACCCCCTCGGGGTCGACCCGCAGCAGGTAACCGGCGTCGGTCAGGCTGAGCACCTGCCCCGGCGTACGCGGTGACCGCTCCGGCTCCAACACCCGGCGCAACCCGGCGACGTGCTTCTGCACCACGTTGGGGCCGTTCGCGGGTGGATCCTCCGGCCAGACCGCCTCGACGATCTGCCCCGTGGGCACCGGACGGCCGACGGAGAGCAACAGGACGGCAAGCACGGCACGCTGCTTGCCGGGGCCGAGGTCGATCTCCCGGTCGGCGTACCAGGCCCGCTGAGGCCCGAGGATCTCGAAACGCAGCGTTCCTGACATGCGAGTTTCCGCTCCTGATACCCCCGTGGGGCACCGGACGGCAGTGCCCGGCAGCCGGACGGCAGCATATCGGCAGTCGGACCGCCGCGGCGGCCGGCAGCATCGTCGTCGGCAAGAGCCACGCATCGAGAAAGAGAAGTGTGATGACACAGGCAACGGGCACCGCCGGCACCATCCGACGGACGTTCGGCACGGTCGCCGCTGTGCTGGCCACGGCCAGCCTGCTCGCGGGTTGCGGGTCGAAGGACGAGCCCGCAGCGGCGCCGCAGGACGCCCCGAGCGTCAGCCCCAAGGAGGCGCTCGTCGACGCCGTACCCGACGGCACCGAGGGGACGTTCCGGTTCAGCGGCAAGGATGCGTCCAGCACGCTCACCGGCCTGATCGACCACGAGTCGAAGGCGTTCGAACTCCACACCACGCTGCCGCCGGACTCCGACGGCATCGCCGTGAAGATGTCGTTCCTCGTGATCGGTGACGACACCTGGATGAAGGCGAAGTTCACCGGCCGCCCGGGCCTGCCGAAGCTCCCGGACAAGTGGATGAAGCTGGACCCCGCGAAGCTGACCGACGCCGCCTCCATCCCCACCTACGACGGCGCGGACCAGGGCAACGCCGGGCCGCTCCTTGAGGCGGCCACCTCGGTGGAGGAGCAGAGCCCCGGACGGTACGTCGGGTTCATCGACGTGAGCGGGGGAGAAGCGGCGAAGTCGCTTGAGGACGGTGAGGCCGCGGCGCTCGGCGAGGCCGCCAAGAAGGTGCCGTTCACCGCAGTGGTCGGCGCGGACAAGCACCTGACCTCGCTGACGCTGAAGATCCCGGCCGCCGGCAAGGCGAAGGCGTACGACTACGTCGTCAAGTACACCGACTACGGCACCGCGCCGAAGATCAGCGTGCCGACCGGTGCCGCCGCCATCAAGGCACCAGCGATGGCGTACGAGTTGCTGAACGGCTGAGTCACGACGCAGGGGGCGGCGGTCGCACGGGGGGCCGCCGCCCCTTCGTCGTGTCTGGACGGTCGCGTGCTCAGCGACCGAGGACCGAACCCCCGTTGACGCCGAGCACCTGACCGGTGACGTAGCCGGCGGCCGGACTGGTGAGATAGCGAACGGCTTCGGCGACGTCGTTCGGCACGCCGGCCCGCCCCACGAGGGTCGCCGCCACCCGCTTCGCATGCCCCTCGGCTGTCATCCGGTCGCCGAAGAACTCGGTTTCGGCGACATAGCCGGGGCTCACCACGTTCACCGTGATCTGCTCTGGGCCGAGCTGCGCTGCCAGGTCGTACGACCAGCCGTGCAGGGCCGCCTTCGCCGCCGAGTACGGCCCACCGCCGCCGCGTTGGGCGGAGATCGAGCTGATCAGGATCACCCGGCCGCCCGGTCGGCGAAGGGCAGGCCGCAGCGCCTCGGTGAGCAGCACTGCGGTGAGCACGTTGGCGTCCAGGTTGGCCCGCCAGTGCGCGGCGGTTCCGGCGAGCGTGCTCGTGTCACCGGCGAGGTAGCCGCCGGCGTTGTTGACCACCACGTCGACCGGCCGGTCACCGATCGCCGCGAGAACCCGGTCGAGGTGCGCCGGGTCGGTCAGATCGGCGGTGACGGCGGTCACGGCGTCGGTACGACCACATTCGACAGAGAGTCGCTCCGCGGTATCGGTCAACACGTCCGCCCGTCGGCCGACGATCAGTACGTCGTAGCCGTCCCCGGCGAGCACCCCCGCGACGGCGGCGCCGATCCCGGTCCCGCCCCCACTGACAACCGCAAGTCGCCCAACCATGTCCCCGACCTCCCCGTGCAGAGAATCCCGTCGATCATGAAGTTACCGCCCTCAACCACGGCGTGGCGTAGCAATAACTTCATGATCGACGGGAAGCCCTAGCGGGAGCGGAGGGAGCGGGTCAGGTGGGATACGCGGGGGGCCAGGCTGGTCAGGCCTCCTGGGAAGAAGTAGACGGCCAGGATGAAGACAGTGCCGAGGACGAAGAGCGGCTGGCTCAGCGGGTTGCTGAGGAAGGCCGGCAGGTTGTCCACCGCGTCGCTCGTGCCGAACGCGGTGAGCCGGTGGTCCAGGTACATGTAGAGGATGCCACCGAGCACCGGCCCCCACCGGGTGCCCGGCCCGCCGAGCACCACCATGACCAGCAGCGAAAGGGTCAGCTCGGACGACGTGATGTGCGGTGACGCGCCGCCGACGATGAGGACGTAGACCACCCCGCCCGCCGACGCCAGCCCGCCGGCCAGGGTGAACGCCACAAGCTTGTAGCGGTACGGGTCGAGCCCGAGCACACCGATCCGCCGCTCGTCGTCGCGGAGGCCGGCGAGCACCCGACCGGTGGGTGAACCGCTCACCCGGTGCACCACGAAGACCACGAGCGTCAGGTACGCCAGCGCCAGCCAGTACAGGTTCACCGTGTTGGTCACCCCGACCAGCCCGGCGGGCAGCCCGGACACGTCCAGCGGCAGACCTTCCTCGCCGCCGGTGAGCCCACCGAAGTCCCGGGCCACCAGGATCGCCCCCACCTGGGCGAAGGCCAGCGTCACCATGGCGAACGCGATGCCCACGGTCCGCAGCGCCACAGCGCCGAGCAGCGCGGCGAGAATCGTGCCGCCGGTGATGGTCAGCAGCGCCGCCTGCCACAGCGGCAGGCCGGCCCGGGTGATGAGGATGTCCGTGCCGTACACGCCTGCCGCGAAGTAGAGCGCGTGCCCGAAGGAGAGCATCCCGGTCCGGCCGAAGAGCAGGTCGTACCCGGCGGCCAGCCCGCCGAAGATCAGGCAGATGGCGAGCAGTTGCAGGGTGCCCGGTGAGTTGATCGGCCCCTCGAAGATCCCCGGCAGGGAGAGCGTCGAGTACGGCAGGATCACCAGCACCGCCAACGCCACGAGCGGCAGGAACGGGCGTACGCGGTGCACACGGCCCGGTTTCGGAGCGGGAGGTGCTGCCGCCGCCGGGGTCACGTCGAGGAGCGTCATGCCGTTGCCACCTTTCCTGCGATGCCCTGCGGGCGCAGCAGCAGCACCACGGCCAGCAGCCCGACCACGCAGATGTCGCCGAGCCCGGACGTGCCGTAGTAGTTGACGAACTGCTGCACCAGCCCGACGACGACCGCCGCGTACGCGGAGCCGACCACCGAGCCCATCCCGCCGATCACCACCACGATGAACGCGAAGATCAGCAACGAGCCGCCCTGACCGGGCGAGACGGTGCCGAAGTAGACACCGCCCAGCGCGCCGGCGAGCGCGGCGGCCGCCCCACCGATCGCGAAGACCAGCGTGAACGCCTTGCGGACGTCGATGCCGAGCGCCGTCACCATCTCCCGGTTCTCCACGCCGGCCCGGATCACCAGGCCGTACCGGGTCCAGCGCAGGAAGGCGAGGATCGCGCCGAGCACCAGCACCGCCGCGATGATCAGCAGCAGGCCGCCGTTCGGCACCTGCGCGCCGAGGATCCCGGTGACCTGTCGGGTCCAGTCCGGGCGCGGGAACGGTCGGGCGTCAGCACCCCAGGTGGCCTGCAACAGCGCCACCCCGGCCAGCGACAGGCCGACGGTGACGAGCACCTGCTCGATGGTGCGGGAGTAGAGCGGGCGGATCAGCACCAGCTCGACCAGGATCGCCACGAGCGTGCCGGCGGCCACCCCGAACGCGACAGCGAGCACGAAGCCCCAGCCGTCGCCGCTGGCGCCCGGCAGGTTGCCCGCCGCCCACCAGGTGCCGTAGGCGCCGACACCGAGGAACAGCCCGTGCGCGAAGTTGAGCACGTCGGCCAGGCCGAAGACCAGTGACAGGCCGGAGGCGACGAGGAAGTACAGCGCCGCCAGGCCGAGCCCGGTCAACGCCAACAGGATCACGGTCCCCATCAGCCTGCGTCCTTCCCGGCCACGGCAGCCCGGTCCGCGCCGGTCGGACGGTGCGCCTCACCGGTGCCCACGCCGAGCAGCGACTTGGTAAGTGCCGTCTCCAGCAGCAACTCGCGGGCGTCGCCGGTCCAGGCCACCTTTCCGGCGGCGAGCACCACGGCATCGCGGGCCAACCGTCGTACCACCGCCAGGTTCTGCTCCACGAGCAGCACCGGCACCGACTCCGCGACCCGTTCCAGGACCTCGGCCACCTCGGTCACCACCTTTGGTGCCAACCCCTTGGTCGGCTCGTCGATCAGCAGCAGCCGGTTGTCGTTGAGCAGCACCCGCCCGATCGACAGCATCTGCTGCTGCCCACCGGAGAGCGACCCCGCCCGTTGCCGTCCGCGCCGGTCCAGCTCCGGAAAGAGCGCGAAAACCTTGTCGTACGCGGGAGTCGTGCCGCGCCGCTCGGCGAGCCGCAGGTTCTCGGCGACGGTGAGACCGGCGAACACGTCGCGGTCCTCGGGCACGTAGCCCAGCCCACCGCGGACCAGCCGGTGGGTGGGGCGGGCCAGCAGGCTCTGCGCGCCCATCCGGATGCTGCCGCGCACCTCACCGGCCGGCGGCGTGAGGCCGAGGATCGCGCGCAACGTGGTGGTCTTGCCGACGCCGTTGCGGCCGAGCAGGACCGTCACGCCGCTCGGGGCGACAGTGAAGGACACCCCCTGGAGGATGTGCAGCCCGGAGATCCGGACCGACAGGTCCTCCACACTGAGGATCGGTTCCATCAGAGCGACTCCCCCAGGTAGGCCTCTTGCACAGTGGCGTTGGCCATCACCGTCTCCGGGGTGTCGCAGGCCAGCAGCGCGCCGTGGTGCATGACGGCGATGCGGTCGGCCAGTTCCAGGATGACGTCCATGTGGTGCTCGACCATCAGCACCGCCCGGTTGCTGTCCCCGGTCAACGACTTGATCACCGCGACCAGTTCGGGTACGTCCTCGGCGCTGACCCCTGCCATCGGCTCGTCCAGCAGCATCACCCGCGGTTCACCGGCGAGCAGCAGGGCGATCTCCAGCTTGCGTTTTTCGCCGTGGGCCAGGGTGCCGGCCAGCGCCGTACCCCGGTGGGCGAGGCCGACCCGGTCGAGCGCCGCGTCGGCGGCGGCGGCCACCTCCCGGTCGGCCGCCGCCCGCCGCCACAGTGCCATCGAGCCCCCGCGGTGCGCCTGCACGGCGAGCCGGACGTTCTCCCGCACGCTCAGCGAACCGAAGACCGAGGATGCCTGGAAGGTACGGCCCAGACCGAGGCGAGCCCGCCGGTGCGGCGGGAGCGCCCCGATGTCCTGCCCGTCCAGGGTGATCCGGCCCTCCGTGGCCCGGCGCAGGCCGGTGATCAGGTTGAACAGTGAGGTCTTGCCTGCGCCGTTCGGCCCGATCACGCCCAGGAACTCTCCGGGCGCGAGGTCGAGGTAGACGCTGTCGACGATGGCGACCTCACCGATCCGCCAGGTCAGACCGCGGGTGGCGAGCATTTCTCAGCCCTTCATCGCCACGGCCGGCGGCGCCGACTCGTCACCGGTGAGGCTCTTCTGCGCGGTGGCCGAGAAGGCGGTGCCGCTGCCGGTGAGCTTGGCCTGGTACATCGGCTGGAGCAGCGCGTGGTCCTCGGCTCGGATGGTCATCTTGCCCTTGACCCCGTCGAAGCTCCAGCCCTCCAGGGCGGTGACCATCTTGTCGACGTCCTCCCCGCCCTCCTGCACGGCACGGACCACCATCTGGGCCGCGGCGAAGCCGTCCGGGTGGAACAGGTCGACGGTGCCGACCTTGGCCTTCAGCGCCTTGCTGGCCTCGGTGTCGGAGGCGCCGTCGAAGTAGTGCGACAGGAAGGAGATCTTCGTGCCGGCCGCGCCGAACGTCGGCCAGGAGGCGCGGATGTCGAGGCCGGTCACGACAGTGGTCGACGAGAGCACGCCCTGCTGGTCGAGGGTCTGCCACATGGCCGGGGCGGTGGTGCCGGCCCAGGCCACGAAGAGCAGATCCGGCTTCGCGGTCTTGATCTGGCTGGCGAACGGCGTGAACTCGGTGGCGCTGGCCGGTGCCCGTACGCTGCTGACGGTGGCACCCGCGCCGCCGATGACCGCCTTGACGGCTGCCTCGTTTGCGTCGCCGAACGCGCCGTCCTGGGCGAAGACCACCACCTTCTTGCCGGTGGGGTCGCCGATGAACGACTTGGCGGTCACCACGTCCTGGTAGGACTGCCGGCCGGAACGGAACGTGTACTTGTTGGCGCCGGTCACCGCGTCGGTGGCGGCCGGCCCGGAGATGAACAGGACCTTGTTCTGCGCCGCGATCGGGGCGACCTGCAGCGCCACGCCGGAGGCGGTGGAGCCCGCGATGATCTTCGTACCCTTGCCGATCAGGTCCTTGGCGGCGGACACCGCCTTGGCGGGGTCTCCCGCGTCGTCGACCTCGCTGATCTCGATCGTGCGGTCACCGACCTTGCCGGTGCCCTGGGTGGCGAAGTCGAGCCCCGCCTTGAACCCCTCGATGTACTGCTTTCCGTAACTGGCCAGCGCACCCGACTGGGAGTACACCAGGCCGACCTTTACCGGCGCGGCGCTGTCGCCGCCGCCGGTGGCGGTGTCCTGCGGGCTGCCACAGGCCGTGGCGGCCAACGCCGCGGCCATCATCGTGGCGGCGGAGAGGAACACCCGCCGCGTCGTCCGGACCGTCATTGCGACTCCACATGAGGACTCGGAGGGAGAGAACTTCTTTGTGACGGCCCACGCTAGAAGTGACGTCACCCACGAGCTATGTGGCAGAAACACACAAGTAACAGGAATGAGGTGGCCGGAGGTTACAACGGGCCGCCCTGCCACCCTCGGACCCGCCCTTCCGATGGCGTCGACCCCCACGGCCCGCCCGGCGCCTGTGTCGCCCCACGCCATCCATCAGCAACCTTCAAGATCGTGCTCGATCCTGGAACGGTGGCAGGGGGCCGCGCGGCGGGCGTGTCCTTGGAATGGGCCGTTCTCACTCGGGAAGTCGCCCGGAAACGGAAGATTGTCTGGTGCGCCGGTTCTTCCGCAACCCCGTGCGGCTGGTGCCGTTCGCCTTCCTGGTGCCGATCCTGCTCGGCACCGGACTACTCATGACGCGCTGGGCGACAGTGCAGCACCAGCGCCCGCCCCTGATCACCGCGCTGTTCACCGCCACGTCGGCGGTGTCGGTCACCGGCATGGCGGTCACCGACACCCCCAACTACTGGTCCGGCGGGGGCCTGCTGGTGATCACCCTGCTCACCCAGCTCGGCGGTCTCGGCATCCTCACCGCGGCGGCGCTCGTCATCCTCGTGGTCTCGCGCCAGTTGGGGCTGCGCAACCGACTGCTCGTGCAGGCCGAGACGGCGGAGTTCGGCCTCGGTGACGTCGGGCGGTTGCTGCGCCGGATCGCGGTGACCGTGTTCGCCTGCGAGGCCGTGATGACAGCGGTGGTCGCCGGCCGGCTCTGGCTGACCTACGACTACAGGCCGGGGCGAGCGCTCTGGTCGGGTGTCTTCCACGCAGTGCAGGCGTTCAACAACGGCGGCTTCGCGCTCTACTCCGACGGTCTGATTGCCTTCAATCGCGACCCGTGGGTGTCGCTGCCGTTGGCGTTCGGCGCGATCGTCGGCGGGCTCGGGTTTCCGGCCCTCTTCGAGGCGGCCCGCGAGTGGCGTCAGCCGACCCGTTGGGCGGTGTCGACAAAGCTGACCATCTGGGGCACTGTCGTGCTGCTGCTGCTCGGCTTCGCCGGCCTGCTCGCGGCCGAGTGGACAAACGCCGAGACAATCGGCGCGTACGACGCCCGGGGCAAGGCGCTCGCGTCGTTCACCCAGATCGCGATGAGCCGCACCGGCGGCTTCAGTGTGCTGGACATCAGCGCGTTGCAGGAGGAGAGCTACCCACTGCTGATCGTGCTGATGTTCATCGGAGGCGGCAGCGCCAGCACGGCCGGTGGAATCAAGGTCTCCACGTTCTTCCTGCTCGGGTTCACCATCTGGGCGGAGCTGCGCGGCGAGCCCGACGTGACGGTCGGGCACCGCCGGGTGGCCACCGCCAGCCAGCGGCAGGCCGTCACTGTTGCCCTGCTCAGCGTCGCGCTCGTCACTGTCGGAACGATGGCGCTTCTGCTGCTCACCGAGGGCGTCCCCTTCGTCTCTGCCCTGTTCGAGATCACGTCCGCGTTCAGCACCACCGGCCTGACCGTCGGGCTGGCCGGCACGCTGCCGGAAAGCGGCCAACTGGCTCTGACCGTGCTCATGTTCATCGGTCGGGTCGGGCCGCTCACCCTCGGCTCGGCGATCGCCCTGAACACGCGGCGCCGGCTCTACCGCTACCCCCAGGAGCAACCCGTTGTCGGCTAGAAGTGGGAGAGGCCGAGGTGTCGACTAGGCGCGCGGACGGCGAAGGCGTCGTGGTGATCGGGCTGGGTCGGTTCGGGTGCCACCTGGCTGGCTCGCTGACCCGGATGAACTACGAGGTGCTGGCCATCGACAAGCACCCGGAGCGGGTGCAGCGCTGGTCGGCACAGCTCGACCGGGTGGTCCAGGCCGACGCGACCGAGGACGGGTCACTGCGGCAACTCGGTGTCGCGGGCTTCGGGCGGGCCGTGGTGGCCATCGGCGCCTCGGTGGAGGCAAGCGTGCTCACCGTGCTGGCGCTTGTCGAGCTGGGAGTGCCGCAGGTCTGGGCGCGGGCCACCTCACAGAAGCACGCGAAGATCCTGTCGTCGGTGGGCGCGCACCACGTGATCTTTCCGGAGGCGGAGACCGGCGAACGGGTGGCACACCTGATCGTCAGTCAGCTGCTCGACTTCGTCGAACTCGACGACGACTTCGCGATCGCCGCCGTCCGGGTGCCGGAGTCCCTTGCCGGGCGGACCCTGCTCGACCTGCGCCCGGACGACCGCTACGGAGTCCGCGTGGTCGGCCTCAAGGTGCCGGGGGAACACTTCCGGTCCGCAGCGGACGACACACCACTGCCCCGGGAAGGGGTGCTCGTCGTGGAAGGTGGGATCGACCAGGTGCACCGGTTCGCGAGGCTCCGCTGAGGTTGCTCACTTCTTTCCGCCGCCCGGACCCTTCCGTTCACCCTTCGTCACCTTTCCGCTTTTCCCGGGCCACCACCCGGTCCCTTCCCCTTGCCGGGCTTCTCGGGCTTCGGCGCGGCCTTCTTCGGTGCCTTCGGCGCGGTCTTCGTCGTCTTGGCCGGGGTCTTCGTCGTCGCCTTGGGTGCCGGCGCCTTGCTCGGCGGGACGACGGCCGGGGCCGTGCCCGCCACACCGGAGACGCGTACCCCGCAGGGCGCGTCGCCGAGGCGGAACTCCACAGGCAGCGGGTTCGACCCGCTGTACGAACCGGTCAGGGTGACCTTCTCGGCCGCGCCCGGCGCCAGGCTCGTGCGGTGCTCTGCCGGCCGGATCTGCACCTCGCCGCCGTCCTGCCGCACCGGGGCCGGCTCCGCCTTCGTCACCTTCTGCTGACCGGGGAAGGTGAAGCTCATCGTCCAGTCGCGCAGCTCACGCTCCCCGGTGTTGGTAAGCGTCAGCTCGGCGGTGAAGTCCTTGCCGGAATCCGTGCGCAGCGCGTACGACACCTCGCACGGCGCGACCTGCGGCAGACCCATCCGCGCCTCGGTGGGGCGCTCCTCGCCGCTGGCCGGGCTGCGGGAGGTGAACCCCCACATCGCCCCGGTGACAGCGATCAGCCCCACGGCGGCCACCGAGGCCTCCACCTGCCGGCGCCGGCTCACCCGCCGAGCCCGGTTACGGGTACGCGACAGCGGCAGCGCGTCGGTCGCCGCCGACCAGGGCAGGATCGTGGTGCCCGCGCTGGCCAAGGCGGCCGGGTCCAGATGGGCCGCCGGTGACACCGGCACGGCCGCCGGCATTCCGGCCGCCTCGGCGAGGGTACGGGCCAGCTCGGCGGTGGCCGGCCGGTCACCGGGTCGCTTGGCGAGGCAGCGGCGCACCAGGTCGGTCACCTCGTCGGGCAGCCCCGGCACCGACGGCATCGGGTCCGGGTCGCTGTACATGTGCGCCCGCAGCATCTGCGTGGTGGTGGTCGCCTCCCACGGCAGCCGGCCCGTGAGCATCCTGTAGAGCAGCAGCCCGACTGCGTACACGTCGGTGGCCGGGGAGACCTGGCCGTTGTCGAGCCGCTCCGGTGCGAGGTACGCGGGCGTGCCAAGCAGTGCGCCGTCAGGGCCCTTCTCGCTCTCCCCCACCAGCGCGGAGATGCCGAAGTCGACGACCTTCACCCCGGTCGGGGTGAGCATCACGTTGCCCGGGGTGACGTCGCGGTGCACGACTCCACGGCTGTGCGCGGTGGCAAGCGCCGAGCTGACCTCGGCACCGATGGCCACCGCCTCCCGCCACGGCAGCTGCCCCTCGCGGCTGAGCCGGCCGGCAAGTGAACCGCCGTCGACGAGCTCCATCACCACGTACGGCACTGTCAGGCCGACCTGCTGGGACTCGCCGTAGTCGTACACGTTGGTGATGTTGGGGTGACACAGCCGCGCGGCGGCCTGCGCCTCGATCCGGATCCGGTGCCGGAAGGCCCGGTCGCTGGCCAGCCGGGAGGCCAGCACCTTTACCGCGACCTGGCGGCCGAGCACCTCGTCGTAGCCACGCCAGACCACCGACATGCCGCCCGCACCGAGCTGCTCGACCAGCCGGTACCGCTCATCGAGGAGTTGTGCACCGTTCCGATCCTCACCACCCATGGTGGCCGTTGTTGCCCGTACGCCACCGGACTACACCTGACCGATCGGAATCGGTCACGAGTTTCACCCGATCAGGCGGTCGCCAACAGTTGGTCCACCGGGGCGTAGTCGTCAGTCAACACCAGCGCCCCGCCGACGAATTCCGTCAGCTCCGCGCCGGAGATCAGGCTGACGGTGCGGTCGACCTGCTCCAACCGGGCGCTGATGGCGGCTAGCGGCAGCGGCGCTTCCGAGGCGACGATGAGGAAGTTGCTGCCGCGCTCCTCGGCGAGCGCCTCCGGCGGGGCCACCAACGCGACGTGCGGAAACTCGGCGGCGACAGTGGCCAGTTCGGCACGGATGAACCGCAGCGGCGGATAGTCGATGACGTTCTGCACGTACACGCCGCCGGGGCGGGTCACCCGGCGGACCTCGGCGGCCATCTCCCGGGTGGCCAGGTGCCAGGGCACCACGAGATGCCCGAACGCGTCACCGACGACCAGGTCCCGGCTGTCCGCCGGCTCGCCGACGACAAGCATCCGGGCGTCGCCCACCTCGGCCCGCAGGCCCGGCCCCGGGCGTACGCCCAACTCCCGCTTGCCCAGCTCGACGAGCCCGCCGTCGATCTCGAACACGACATTGTCGGTGCCCGGTCGGGTGGCGGCCAGGTACATCGGCACCGTGAATCCGCCGCCGCCCAGGTGCAGCGCGTCCAACCGCTGCCCGGCCGGCGCGGCCACGTCGGCGACCGCGCCGATCCACTTGGTGTACGCGTACTGAAGGTGCTTCGGGTCGGCCAGGTCCACGTACGAGTGCTGGGCCGAGTTGAGCAGCAGGACCCGACCGCTGGGCCGGTCCGGGTCCGCTGTCACCTCGGCACAGTGGTAGGCCGTCTCGATGTCGCACGGGTTCGGCGCGACGGTGCTCAGTCCCGCCCCGATCAGGCCGAGCACGGCCAGCGCGGCCCGGGTGCGGGCCGGACCGGGCAGTTCGGTGGGCGCCTGGCGGCGCAGGTACCAGCCGAGGCCGACGCCGACAAGCCCGAGCGACACCGCCAGTGCGAGCAGGATGACAGTGCTGCGCAGTGCGGCGACCAGCACGAAGCCGGTGAGCAGGGTCGCGGTGATGCCGCCGAGCGTGCCGATGCCGGACAGCCGGCCGACCACCTGGCCGGTGCGGCGCAGGTCGGCGAGTTGGAGTTTCACCACAAGCGGGGTGACAGCGGCCAGGAGTGCCGCCGGCACGAACACGGCGAGCGCCACAAGCAGCAGGATGGCGCTGGCCGCGCCGCCACGCAGCACCTCACCTGCGTACCGGACCACCGGCAGGGTGATCGCGGTGGCGATGCCGGCCAGCACCAGCGCCGGCGCCAGCAGGCCCCGCGGGTCGCGTCGGTCGGCCAACCAGCCGCCGGACCACGCCCCGTACGCGATCGCGGCCAGGGCGATGCCGATGACCGAGCTGGTCACCTGGAGGGTCACCCCGACGTAGGGGCCGACAAGGCGCAACGCGACGGTCTCCAGCACCAGCACGGCGCCGCTGGAGAAGAAGACCAGGAACGCGGCCAAGCCGTTGGGCAACGCCCGGCCGGTGACCGGCACGGGCGGGGCCGCGGGGGCCGGCGGGGTCGCGATTTCGGACGGTGGGGAGCTCATCGTCGCGATGGTACGCAGCGAAGCTGGCGTTCCGGGTCAGTACATCGAGAGATGAACATGGTTCGTGTGGCTCGCGGCAGGGCTGCCGCTGCCGCTGTACGACCGCCACCCCGTCCCCGGATGCCAGATCTGCCGATACCAGATCACGTAGAGCACGCCCAGCCGGTCGGCGTTGCGCACGTGCCAGGCGGCCAGGCTGTCCCCGTACGCCTTGTCGCCGCCTGTCGCGTTGCGGTCCTCGAAGCCGTTCGTGGCGGCCGAGAAGTCGCAGGCGCGACCCTTCGGGTGCTCGCCGCTGCCGCCCTCGCGCTTGCAGGAGACGTGCCGCTTGTAGCCGGCCGCCTGGGTCTGCTTGAGCGCGTTGAGGGTGCGCGGGGTGATGCAGCCGGAGGTCGTCGGGTCCTTCACCGAGCAGGATTCCGACGGCCAGGACCCGTCGGAGTTGCGCGGCGCAGGCTTCGCCGAGGCGGAACTGCCGCCGCTGAAGCCACCGCTGCCACCCGAGCTGACCTCGGCGAGGGCCGCCTCGGCCTCCTTCTTCTTCTTCGCCATCACGGCGAGCTGCTTCTGCTGCTCGCGGACCTCGGCGTCCACAGCGAGTTTGGCCTGCTGTGCCTGCTGCTGAGCCTCGGCGAGATCACGCAACCGCTTGCTGTCGCGCTGGGCCATCAGGTCCAGGTCGGCGGCGCGTTGCAGGAACGCCTGCGGGGTGGCGGTGTTGAGCAGCATTGCCGTCGGAGTGATCCGACCGACGCGGTACGACTGCGCGGCCACCTCGCCGACCTGCTCGGTGAGCCCGACGAGCCGCCCCTCGACGGCCTTCAGCTCGCCGGCCAGCGCGGTCTGCCGACGCTTGGAGGTGTCCAACTTGGCCTTGGCCTCAATGTGGCCCTTGGCCGTCGACTCCAGCGCGTCCTGGAGCTTCTTGCTGCCACCCTCGTTGGGCTCGGCGTACGCGGGCACGGCCGTACCGGTGAGCACCAGCAGCACGGCGAGCAGCGGGAGCAGCACGCGGCGACCGCGCTGGGCGAGCCTGTTCCTGGGCACGAAAGCGTCCTTCCGTCGACCGCCGGCCCCCGGTGAACCTCGCGCGGCGGCGTCCCCGCCGGCGCCGGTCGGCGGCCTGCTGGCGGAGACCGCCGGTCACGATACCGGAACACGCCCGGGTGGCCAGTCCTGTGACCGCCCGGCCGCTGCGATATCGACGCAGCGTGTCGCGGCCGTCGCCGTACGCCGGTCAGGCGCTGAGCAGGGCGTCGTGCACGTCGGCCCAAACCTGCTCGTTGGCGGCGACGAGCAGCCCGCGGCCCTCGTCGGCGGGGTGGTAGTCGACGCCGTCGAACCGGCGGGCGACACCACCGGCCGCGCGGACCAGCAGGGTGCCCGGGGCGTGGTCCCAGGGCAGGGTGCGCCAGAAGAGGGTGAACTGCTGCTCGCCGGTG
The DNA here is from genome assembly GCF_001279555.1 of Micromonospora sp. NRRL B-16802. Classification (NCBI taxonomy): domain Bacteria; kingdom Bacillati; phylum Actinomycetota; class Actinomycetes; order Micromonosporales; family Micromonosporaceae; genus Micromonospora; species Micromonospora sp. NRRL B-16802. Next base: position 171,901 of record NZ_LGEB01000053.1, read on the forward strand.
AGGATGTCCAGGTATTCCCGGCCGGCGCAGTGCTGGCCCGGCAACAGTTCGCCGAGCCGTCGGCCACCGGCACGGACCCGCTCCCGGGCCTCCGGCGGCAGGAACCGGGTCATCGCCGCGCCCCGCAGGTCGCCCACCGGCGGCACCGTCGCGGCGGCGCCCACCGGCCGACCGTTGAGCAGGGTGCCGTCCTCGGCCCGCCCGACGGCAATCGTCTCGGCCAGCGGGTCGAGGATCCAGCCTGCGGTCGGGCGGCCGTCGGTAAGCAGCGCCACCATCAGGGCGAACGGGCGGCGGCCTGCGGCGAAGTTTGCGGTGCCGTCGACCGGGTCGACCAGCCAGACGTCCCCGCTGTCGCGCAGGTGCCGCAACAGCCCCGGGTCGTCGGCGACGCCCTCCTCACCGACGACCACCGAGCCGGGCCGGAGCCGGCGAAGCCCTGCCGAGATCAGCTCTTCGGCGCGACGGTCGGCGACGGTCACCACCTCGCCGGGTGCCTTCTCCGACACGTCAGCCTCGTCGAGCTTGCGGAACAACGGCAGCACGACCTGGTCGGCGGCCTCCAGGAGCAGGTCGCCGACGTCGTCGAGCAGGGTGTCAGCCACGAGGCGGCAACTTGACCACGCTGACGAAGAACTCGTCGATCTGGCGGACCACCGAGATGAAGCGCTCGAAGTCGACAGGCTTCGTCACGTAGGCGTTGGCGTGCAGCTGGTAGCTGCGCAGGATGTCCTCGTCGGCCTGCGAGGTGGTGAGCACGACCACCGGGATGCGGCGAAGCTCATCGTCCTTCTTGATCTCTTCGAGCACCTCCCGACCATCCCGGCGGGGCAGGTTGAGGTCGAGCAGGATCAGATCGGGCATCACCACGTCCGCGTACTGACCCTCCCGCCGCAGGTAGGCGAGCGCCTCAGCGCCGTCGGAGACGACTGTCAGCCGATTGCGCAGCTTGTGCTCCTCGAACGCCTCCTGGGTCATCAACACGTCACCCGGATCGTCCTCCACGAGCAGGACCTCGATCGGGCTCTTGCCGTCGGCCGGCGCGGTCATCCCACCGTCTCCCTCATGTCACCCGTTCTACCGCCTTCCGGCGACCCGTCGGCCCCGTCCTTCCGGTCCGACCCGGCGGACTGTTCCGGCAGGGCATCCGGCGACTCGTCTGCGGCTTTTGTCTCGTCAGTAGCGATCGACTCCGGCTGGTCCGACCGCTCCGGCTGCTCCGCCGGGTCGGCGGCGACGGTCGCCTCCAGGTCCTCGGGCCGTACCGGCAGGGTGAACCGGATCGCCGTACCCTCCGGCACGTCGGTGTCCACCCAGACCCGGCCGCCGTGATATTCCACGATCTTCTTGACGATCGCCAACCCGATGCCGGTGCCCGGGTACGCGTCCTTCGAGTGCAGCCGCTGGAAGATGACGAAGATCTTGTCGGCGAATTCGGGCTCGATACCGATGCCGTTGTCCTGACAGGTGATCTCCCACTCGCCGTCGACCAGGCGGGACGAGATGTGCACCTTCGGCGGCACGTCCGGACGACGGAACTTGATCGAGTTGCTGACCAGGTTCGCCAGCAGGTTGGTGAGCAGGGGCTCCTCGCCCCGGATCACCGGCATCTCGGTCCAGGTCAACTCCGCGTCGGCGTACTGCCGGGCGGCCTCGGTCTGCCCGGCCACGTCCCCCATCACCTTGTTCAGGTCGACGTCGACGAAACCGGTGGTGAGCCGACCGATCCGGGAGAACGCGAGCAGGTCGTTGATCAGGCGCTGCATCCGCTGCGCGCCGTCGACCGCGAAGGCGATGTACTGGTCGGCCCGCTCGTCGAGCTGCCCCGAGTAGCGGCGTTGGAGCAACTGGCAGAAGCTGGCCACCTTGCGCAGCGGCTCCTGGAGATCGTGCGAGGCGACGTACGCGAACTGCTCCAGGTCGCGGTTGGACCGGGTCAGCTCCTCGGCCTGCTTCTGGAGCTGGGTGTTGACCCACTCGATGCGCTCGCGGGCCTCCCGCACCTCGGCCAGGTCGGCGGCGATCTTCTGGCGCATCGCGTCCACGTCCTCGCCGAGCCGGACGAACTCCGGTGGGCCGGTGGTGGCGATGCGGTGCTGGTAGTCACCGTCGGCGACCTCACGGACCTGGGCGGCCAGCCCGATCAGTGGCCGGATCACCATCCGGTCCAGGGACAGCAGCAGGGCCGAGCCGGCCACGACCACCACCAACGCGGCGACGATCAACAGCACGACCAGCAGGTTGCTGCTGCGACGTACGTCGCCGGCGGACTGCTCCCGGGCGCTCAGGATCTCCTCCTGGAGATCGCCGACCGCAGCCCGCAACTCGTCGAACTGCTGCCGAGCGCCGTCGGTGACCAGTTCCTGGCCGGCCCTGGTGCCCCTCTCCTTGGTTGCCGTGATCACCGGCTCGGCGACCGACCGCCGCCACTGCTCGGTACGCTCCTCGACTATCCGCAGCTCCTGGCCGATCTGCGGGTAGTCGTGGAGCAGCATCTGCATCGAGGCGATGGTGTCCCGCTCCTGGTCGAGCCCGACCTGGTACGGGCCGAGGTCGGCCGGGTCACCGCTGACCGCGTACCCGCGGACCGCCGTCTCCTGGTCGAGCAGCGCGTTGAGCAACTCCTGCGACTGCACCCGCAGCGGGGCGGTCTTGTTGAGGATCGCGTCGATCTGCGTGCGGTTGCGGGCGGCCACCGCCGCCTCCGCGCCGGCCAGTCCGATCAGCAGCAGACCCACGACGACGAGCATGGTCATGACCCGGCGGCGCAGATTCCAGCCGCCAACCATCGACTTCACCTGCCACCGCCCCGGCTGACCAGCAGCATGGCCACGTCGTCAGCGAGCGGGCCGCCGTTGATCTGCTCGGCCCGACCCACCAACCAGGCCGGCAGCTCGGGCAGCGGCACCTGACGGTTGGCCGGCTCGTCGAGCAGCCCGCTCAGGCCCGGCACGTCGAGCCGATCGTCGCTCGCGCCCACCCGCCCCTCGATCAGGCCGTCGGTGTACATCAACAGGGACCAGTCATCGGTGTCGAACTCCAGGTCGTAGGCGATCGGCCGGCGGGGTCGTACGCCCAGCAGCAGGCCGCCGGGCGCGGGCACCGGAGTGACCCGCCCGCCGGAAAGCAGCAGCGGTGGCGGATGCCCGGCGAGCCGGACGGTCGCCCGGTTGGCATCCAGGTCCAGGCGGACGGCGGCCACCGTCGCGAAGATCTCCTGAAGGCGGCGCTCGCTCATCAGCACCTGCTCCAGCGCGGGCAGCACCTCGTCGTCCGGCACCCTGGCGAGCACCAGTGCCCGCCAGGCCACCCGCAGCTCCACGCCGAGCGCGGCCTCGTCGACCCCGTGCCCGCAGACGTCGCCGACGATCAGGTCGAGACGGTCCGGGTGGGTCTGCACCACGTCGAAGAAATCTCCACCGATCAACGCGGCGTGCCGGCCGGGTCGGTAGAAGGTGTGCACCGCCACCTGGTCGGTCGTCATCAGGGGCTGGGGCAGCAGGCCACGTTCGAGCCGGGCCGACTCGGCCTGGCGCAACTCGACCTCGCGCAGCCGGCGGGCGTTCACGTCGGCGCGCTTGCGCTCCACCGCGTAGCGCAGCGCCCGGGTCAGCAGGACACCGTCCACCTGACCCTTGACCAGGTAGTCCTGTGCACCCTCGGCGACCGCCACGATGCCCAGGTGTTCGTCTGAGCGGCCGGTCAGGACGCACACCGCGGCGCCGCTGGACATCTCCAGCACCTGGCGCAGCCCGTCCAGGCCCTGCGCGTCGGGCAGGCCGAGGTCGAGCAGGACGCAGTCGACGTTCGTGATCCGCTGACGCGCCTCGCTGAGGCTGGTGGCGACCAACAGGTCGATCATCGAGTTCGTCTCGGCGAGCAACTCACCGACGAGGAAGGCGTCGCCCTCGTCGTCCTCCACCAGCAGCACCCGCAACCGTTCACCGGGCGGCAGGCTGGCGTGTCGCCCCAGGCCACCGTGGGGGTACGGCACCACTGGGGAACCGGCAATGCCGGCTCCCCGCTGCGGCCGGGTCACCGCCGCGAGACGCGGGAGTTCGCTGGTGATGTCGCTCTCCTTCCGAGTGCCCCGCTGATCCTGTATTAGACAACGGTCGCACACAACACGATGGGCGCGGCACGGGTGGGCATGGGCCGGGTCACTGCTCGCCGCCGGGCCGAAGATAGATGGACGTTCGGCCGTGCCATCCGGGGAGTCGGAAGGCAGGATGATGCCACCCCTCAGGTCCCACCATCCCCAAGGAGTTCCCGTGGGCGCACCTTCCACAGCCGCCACGGCCGACACACCGACCCGCCCGAAACGCGGCGTACCCGCTGCCGACCGTGCGTTGGCGCGACCGCGCCTGCGGCTCCTGGCTGCCGCCGCGGCGCTCGTCGCGCTGGTCGCCGTCGGCGCCAGCAGCCTGCTCGACCTGCGCACGCCGACGCCACGGCCGGCGGACGCTCCGACGGGCGAGTTCAGCGCCGCCCGCGCGTTCGAGGACGTGCAGGTGATCGCTGCCCGGCCGCACGCCGCCGGCAGCCCGGCCAACGACCAGGTCCGCGCGCACCTTGAGCAGCGGCTACGCGGGCTGGGCCTGGAGACCGAGGTGCAGGACACCGTGGCACCGGAGGCAGGTGAACTCAGCGGGGCGGCGGGCGGGACGGCCCTGGCCCGGGTCCGCAACGTGGTGGCCCGGCTGCCCGGCACCGACCCGACGGGCCGGGTGTTCCTGGTTTCCCACTACGACTCGGTGCAGACCGGGCCGGGTGGCAACGACGCCGCCGCCGGCACCGCTGCCGTCCTGGAGGTGGCCCGCGCCCTCAGCGTCGGCCCGCGGCCGCGCAACGACATCGTCTTCGTGCTCACCGACGCCGAGGAGGCGTGCCTCTGCGGCGCTGTGGCGTTCTCCGCCAGCCATCCGCTGGCCGCCGACGGCGGCGTGGTGCTCAACCTGGAGGCGCGCGGGTCCACCGGCCCGGTGATCATGTTCGAGACGTCGCAGGACAACGCGAAGCTCGTGGACGTCTTCAGCCGGGCCGCCCCGCACCCGGTCGGCACCTCGTTCGCAGTGGAGATCTATCGAGCGCTGCCCAACGACACCGACTTCACCGCCTTCCTCGACCAGAAGTTCGTCGGGTTGAACTCGGCGTACATCGACGGCGGCGCGGTCTACCACACGCCGCTGGACACGCCTGCGGCGGTGAACCAAGGCAGCCTCCAGCAGCACGGGGACAACGCGCTGGGCCTCGCCCGGGAATTCGGCAGCACCGACCTGACCGCCCTGCGTGCGGGCGACGACGCGACCTACTTCCCGGTCCCCGGCGGGCTGGTCCGCTATCCCGGCTGGCTCACCCTGCCGCTGGCCCTGCTCGCGGTGCTCGCGGTGGCCGCGCTGGGCTGGCTGACCCGCCGCCAGGGCCGGGCCAGCACCGGCCGCCTGGCCGCCGGCTTCGGGCTCGCCCTCGTGCCGATCGTGGCCGCGCCGGCCGCCGCGCAACTGCTCTGGCTGGCGATCAGGGCCATCCGACCGGGGTACGCCCAACTGCTCGACCCGTACCGGCCGATCTGGTACCGAATGGCAGTGCTGGCGCTCGCCGCCGCGATCCTGTTCACCTGGTACGCGCTGACCCGCCGCCGGGTCGGCCCGGCCGCGCTCGCCTTCGGCGGGCTGGCCTGGCTGGCAGTGTTCGGGGTGCTGCTCGCCGTCGCGGTGCCCGGTGGGGCGTACCTCACCACACTGCCGGCCCTGGCCGGTGGCATCGCCGGGCTCGTCGCGCTGCGGACCCGGCAGACCGGGCCGTGGCCGGTGGTCGCGACGACCGTCGCCGCAGCGGTCGGCGTGATCATCCTGCTGCCCACGGTGACTCTGCTCTTTCCCGCGCTGGGTATGGCGAAGGGCGGAGTTGCCGCGCTCGTCGCGGTACTGCTCGGTCTGACCGCCCTACCGGTGGTCGACCTGCTGCACCCGCAGGCCGGCGGCCAGCGAGGGCTGGTGGCCCTGCGCGCCCGACGGCTCGCCGTCCTGCCGGCCGTGGCCGCCGCCCTGGCGGCGGTGGTGCTCGCCGGGGTCGGGCTCGTCGTGGACCGGTTGGACGCCGACCACCCCGCGCCAACCCACCTGATGTACGCCCTGGACGCCGGCACCGGCCAGGCCCGCTGGCTCAGCCGCGAGCCCGATCCGCAGCCGTGGACCGACGGCTACGTGGGCGGGTTCACAAGCGTCGAGGACGACTTCCCCGGGCTGGGCAAGGCCAAGCTGCGAACCGGGCCGGCACCAGTGACGAACCTGCCGGCGCCGAAGGTGGACGTGCTTGCCGACAGCACCTCCGGCACCGAGCGCACCCTGCGGCTGCGGCTCACCCCGCAGCGGCCGGCCCGGCTGGCCACCCTGCACGTCGACACGTCGACCGCCACGGTGCTGCGCGCCGAGGTCGCCGGCCGACCGGTGCCGATGGAGCCCCGGAAGGGGAAGTGGGGCTTCGGGCTGGTCTTCCACGCCCTGCCGCCGGAGGGCTTCGAGGTCACCCTGACAGTGAGCCCGAAGGGCGGGCCGGTAGTGGTGCGGGCCATGGACGCCAGCGACGGCCTGGACGCGCTGCCCGGCTTCCGCCCCCGACCGCCGGACGTCGGCATCGTCGGGTCGCACAGGTCCGACATGCTTGCGGTCGCCCGCACCTATCCCCTCTGACCCACCCGCCGCTGGTCCGGCGGGGGGTGCTCCCCGCCGGGCCAGCTCAGTGCGGCGCGGCCGGTCCCAGGTCACTCGGATCGGTGTTGCCGCCGCAGACGATCACCGCCACCCGCTCCCCCGCCTGCGGCACGTACGCCCCGCCGACCAGCGCGGCCAACGCGGCAGCACCACCGAACTCGGTGGCGACCCGCAGCTCCGACCAGAGCAGCCGACGCGCCCGCACCAGATCCTCGTCGCGGACCAGCACCGAAACCACCCCGGTACGGCGGGCGGTGTCGAAGGCGATCTCACCGATCCGTCGGGCACCCAACGAGTCGGTGGCGACGCCGCCCACAGCGATGTCGACCTGCCCGCCCGCCTTGAGAGCGGAGTGCAGCGTGGGGATCTGCTCGGGCTCGACGGCGACGACACGTACCGACCCGTCGAACCAACTGGCGATGCCGGACACCAACCCACCACCGCCGACCGCCACCAACACGGTGTCGACGCCGTCCACCTGCCGTTCCAGTTCCCGCCCGACGGTGCCCTGACCGGCCACCACCTCCGGCTGGTCGTACGCGTGCACGACAAGCGCGCCCGTCTCCTCCGCCCGTCGGGTGCTCGCCGCCAACGCCTCCGCGTAATGCTGACCCACCTGCCGCACCTGGGCACCCAGCCCGGCGAGCCGCTGCACCTTCACCGGCGAGGAGGTCACCGGCACGAAAACCTCCGCCGGTACGCCCAGCGACCGGGCCGCGTACGCGACAGCGAGACCGTGGTTTCCGCCCGAGGCGGCGATCACCCCAGCCGGCGGCAGCGCCCCCTGGAGCATCCGGTTGAACGCGCCGCGCGGCTTGAACGAGCCGGTGTGCTGGTGCAGCTCCAGCTTGAGACTGAGCTGACCGGCCACGCCCAGGTCTGCCCCGTCGACAGCGATGACCGGGGTTTCCCGGACCCGCCCGGCGACCAGCGCGGCGGCCGCCTCGATGTCGTTCCTGTCCACCATGGAAACGCCCCCTCGCTAGGACCGTGGTCGGTGAGCCATCCTAGGGAGCGCCGAGGAGGGCACCCTGGTCGGCGGCGCGCCGCAACCGGCGGTGCTCGGCGGTGACCACCCCCAGCAGGGCCAGGTCGATCGCGACCACGGCGACCGCACTGAACTGGTTGACAGTGAAGTTGAAGATCTGCCCGAACAGCAGGTCGACGAGCAGTGCGAGCTTGAACAGCCGGAACGCGTCGAGCCGGTTCGGGCGCAGCAGCCACGCCGCCCGCAGACCGAGCACCGCAGTGACAAGCGCGGTGGCGGTGACACCGAGCACCGCGCCCCACTCGCGCTCCTGGTCCAGCTCTCCGGTCACACCGTCCAGCAGCACCGCCACAACGACCAGCACCGGCTCCACCACCAGGTAGATCACCACCAGCCAGACCAGCCAGCGCTGCCGGGTCGCCCAGGCGGCGAGACGCCGGGCCCCCTCCGCCGCCCGCTGCCAGAACCGGACCGGAGGCGGCTCCCGTCGGGGCATCGTGTCCAGCAACTGCTCCATGGCAGCCTCGACGGCAGGCCCGGTGCCCCGCACGAGACGCCGCACCTCCGCCCGGCGCCGGTCGGTCAGCCCGGCAGGCTGACCGCTGAGCACCACGTCAAGCGCATTGGCCGTACGCTCGGCCGGGGTCAACTGCGATCGGCCGGTACGCCCCCGTACCGCCTGGGTGAGCAGGACGAGCAGGGCGAACGCGACGTAGATGATGGCGGCGGCCGGGGCGTAGAAGTAGTCGGTGCCGGTGGTGACGAACTTGCCCACCTCGTCGATGAACAGCCCGAACCCGATGCCGCCGACGATCGCCCCGGCTGTGCGTGGCCCTTCGCCAAGGAAGACCAGCGGGATCCCGAGGCCGACAGCGAGCAGCAGGCCGCCCCAGAGCACATGGGCGATGTGCAGCCCGCCGCCGCCGATCTGCGGATAGTCGGCCGCCTCAAGGTACGCCCGCACGGCCAGCACCGTGACCACGCCGGAGAGCACGAAAGCCTGGAGGTGGGACGCCGCCTCGACCGCCCGGGTCGGCAGCCGGCGAACCAGCCAACCAACTCCGGGACGGTGGCGCGAAGGTCCAGATGACATGTTCCGAAACCTAGTAGCCGCCCACGGCTCGCGGACGTGGTCCCCGTCGACCCGACGATGCCAGCCCGTTCCAGCGGTACGCCACGGGGCTGACGCCGCTCGCGCGATGTCGGATACTTCGGCGATGACGCTGTCGGCGACACGCCCCGCCCGCGCCGGGACGGGCAGGGCCGACCCCCGCACCTCGCTCCTGGTGCTTGCCGGCTGGTACGCGGCAGTCGTCGTGGCGTTCGGCCTGTTCCTCGGCACGCGCTCCGGAACTGTTCCCGCCGGCTGCGGCGAGGGGTGCGACTCCGAGCGGTCCAGGATGCTGAGCTTCGGGCTCTACGTGGCCGCGCCGGCGCTCTTCCTCGCGCTGCTGGTCAGCCTCACGCTGCTCGCGGCGCTCGTGTCCCGTACCCGGATCCGTTCGTCGGCACTGGTGGGCACGCTGAGCGCGGTGCTACCGCTGGCCGCGTGCGGCGTCCTCACCACGAGCCTCTGACCGGTGGATGCTGGCCTTCGTCGCGTCCATGCGACCGCTGGCGGGGAGAACGTCGCACCCATCGCAACGTCTGCCTGCATCAGGCCGACCACGTCTGGACGATGTCGTCAGGTCCCCAAACAAGATCCACAGAGTCCGCCGGGAGGTCGACTCCAGAACGGCTGACGACGACCAGGCCGCTGACGCCGAGCTGAAAACCCGGGATCAGCGGGGCGTCGCGCCGCAGTTCGTCGAGATGGCGCCTGTCGAACGGGCCCTCCTGCCATTTGATGGAGCCGGCGAACGCGATGCGGGAGGCGACCGGGGTGCGGTCGACTCCCACAAGATCGATCTCCGGGTTGAACTGCCGGTTCCACCAGGCGCCAACTTCCCACGTGTCGGCCCAGGGCAGGCGTCCGGCACCGGCGGAGATGGCCAGCGCATCGCGAATGATCGGCTCGACGGCGTTGCCCCGCCAGGTGGACCACCGACTGTCAAGGACAGCGCGGGCGGCCGCTGTCCGGTCGCGCAGAACCAGTTGATGCACGTCGCGCAAGATGGCCAGGTAAAGGCGCAGGTTGCTGTCGGCGATTCGGTACTGGGCCAGTTTGCTGGGCTTGGTGGACAACGGCTTGTCGACGGTGAGGATCTGCTTCTCCTCGACGAGCCTGTGCAGCAGCGGGGACAGGGTGCCGGAACTGACCGGGCCGCCGCGGTCGCCGGCGGCTGCGGCGATGTTGCTGAACGTGCGACCGCCTGCGCCGCCGACCGCTTCCAGAATGCGCCGGGCGGTGTCCGGTGCGGGAAACTCCGACGCCAGGGACTGCTCGGGGACGGTGAACAACGCCGAGGTCTTGTTGGAGATCTCCTGTCGCAAGAAGTCGGCGGGGGGCGTTCCCGGGGCCCATTCCAGGGCGACACCGGGCAAGCCACCAGTGATCAGGTGCGCATCGATCGCATCGGCGCCGCTCAGCCCGGTCACGGCGGCGGTTTCGCCAAGGTTGAACGGGCCGAGGACCATGTTCGTGGCCCTGCCGTAGAACGGCCGGTCGTACTCGGTGAACCGCTGCATCATGTGCAGATCACTGCCCAGCAGCAGTAGTAGCACCGGCTTGCTGGAGAGGAGCCTGTCCCAGGCGACCTGGAGGTGCCCGTCGAACGTCGCGTCCTGCTCGGAGATCCAGGGCAACTCGTCAAAGACGACCACACTCGGCGTGTCGGGCAGGACGCCCGCCAGGACCCGCAGCATGTCGCCCCAGCCACCGGCCGTCGGTTGGGACGGCAGGAGGTCACGACCGCCGGAGGTGAGCAGCGACGAGTCGCGCAGCGCGCCGAGAAAGTGGCCGACCGCTTCGACGCTCGACGCGCCCTTGACGGCGGTGTAGAAGCAGTACGGCAGTTCGACCTGATCGCACAGCTCCTGCACGAGCCGCGACTTGCCCACCTGCCGCCGCCCGCGGATAGCGACAGAGCGGCCACCGCCGGTGCGCTTCACATGATCAAGCTGCTTGGTGAGCAGGTCAAGTTCAGTGCGCCGACCGACGAACATAGCCTCTCCAAAGCTAGATCGGATCTTACTTCGATCCAATCTACCAGCCGGGAGCCGCTCCGGCCTAACCCAGTCGCTTGTCCAACCTCCGCCCGCTATGGTCCGCGACATGCGGCTGGAGAAGATCACCCCGGAGAACTACGAGGCGGCCCTCGAACTGTCGGTGCGCCCCGATCAGGAGGATCTGGTCGCGCCGGTGGTCCAGTCGCTGGCCGAGGCGTACGTCTTCCCTGACCACGCCTGGCCCAGGCTGATCTACGACGGCGACCGGCTGGTCGGCTTTCTCATGGCCTTCCTCGACATCCCGTGGGGCGACAATCCGGACGACCTGCGCTCCGGTCTGTGGCGGCTGAACATCGCGGCCGACGCACAGGGGAAGGGTTACGGCCGGTTCGCCACCGCGGCCGCCTGCGGGGAGATCCGCGCCCGGGGCGGCACCCAGGCATACGTCACCTGGGAGCCCCGGGCAGGAGGGCCGGAGGAGTTCTATCTGAAGCTGGGCTTCCGGCCGACAGGCGAGCAGAGTGGCGGCCAGACGGTTGGCGTCCTGGACCTCTGAACCTGCCTCGCGGGCAGCACGACACTACTTCCAGCGGAAGTGCACGAAGAGGCGGCCGAAGTTCTTCGAGTCCTTCTCCACCCGGTGGTAGAGCTGCTTGACGTCCTTCTGGTCGAGGAACCGCAGCACCCGCTTCTTGAGCTGCCCCGACCCCTTGCCGGGGATGATCTCGACGAGGGTGGCCTTCTTCGCCACCGCCTCGTCCATGATCCCGCGCAGCGCCCGGTCGATGTCCTGGCCCTTGTTGAAGATCTCGTGCAGGTCCAGCTTGAGCTTCATGCCGCAGCCCCCGGCCGGTCAGGTCCCATGCCCGCCATCCTAGGCATGCTCGGCGGGCACCCCGCCGTACGACGAAGGGCGGCCCCGCAGGACCGCCCCTTGCTCGTCGCCGGTTCGTTCAGCGCGTGCCGCCGACACGGGCCTCGACCCGATCCAGCGCCACCCGATAGTCGTCGTTGGCCGCGTACATGGCGGCGGCGATCCGCAGGTGCCGCAGCGCGTCGGTGTGCCGGTTCAGCCGCTCCAGCGTCCGCCCAAGCACGTGGTGCGCGTAGTGGTCGCTCGGGTCCCGGTCGACCAGCTCCCGCAGGTGCGCCTCGGCCCGGTTGAGCTGGGCCGACTGGAAGTATGCCCGGGCCAGCAACTGCCGGACCGCCGCGTTGCCGGGCTCGGCGTCCACGATCGGCTCCAGCAGTCGGGCCGCCCCGCTCGGGTCGCCGGTCTCGAAGAACATGGTCGCCCGCCGGTAGTCCGCCAGAAGATCCATCTGTCCACCTCCTCGGGTCGTACCGTCACCTGTCCCGACGCTGGCACAACGCTGTGAGTTTGGCGACTGTTCCCGATGTCGAGATCGGGTCAGGTTCGGGCGTTCCGGCGGCCGGTGGACAGCTCCCAGGCGCGGACGCCACCGACGATGCCTGCGGTGTTCGGCACCACCACCACGTCGTCGCCCATCCGGGCCAGTTGCTCGGGCCGGATCAGCCGCGAGTTGCCTCCGCCCAGATAGAGGCGGTCCCAGCGGAACACGGGACGGAGCCCGTCCACCACCTGTCGGATCCGGCGGGACCAGAACGCGTCGCCGAGTCGCCGACGCTCCGGCTCACCGACGTACGTGTCGTAGGTGGTTCCCCACCGCACCGGCGCGTGGGACAGCTCAAGGTGCGGCGCGAGCCGACCGCCGTCGAAGAGGGCGCTGCCCAGCCCCGTCCCCAGGGTCAGCACCAGCTCGCAGCCGGTGCCGGCGACCACCCCGGCGCCGTGCACCTCGGCGTCGTTGAGCACCAGCGCGGGCACCCCGAACGCGTCGGCCAACGCGCCGCGGGCGTCCCAGCCGGACCACTCGGCAAGCAGGTCCGGGTCGACGCGGGTGCGCGGACCGTTCCTGGTTACGTAGTGCGGGGTGGCGACCACCACTCCGTGCCTGATCATGCCGGGTACGCCTACGGTCAGCCGGTCCGCCGTCGGCAGCCGCGCGCCCAGGTCCAGCAGCGTCTGGACGAACAGTGCGGGCGGCAGCGGGTACGGAGTCGGCACGCGCAGCGGCCGGGCGCGCATCGTGCCGGCCTCGTCGAGCACCGACGCCTTGATGCCGCCGCCACCGCAGTCGATCGCCAGTGTGGTCACCACGCTGTTGAGTCTGCCCGCTGCCGTCGGTTCGTATGCGGGCAGCCGGATAGGCTGCCGTCCTGATGAGCGCCACGATGATCGTCAAGGACCTGGCCGCCGGGCACGGCGACCGACCACTGTTCGCTGGCCTGGACCTGGTGGTCGCCCCCGGCGACGTGGTCGGCCTGGTCGGGCCGAACGGCGCCGGCAAGTCGACGTTGCTGCGTACCCTCGCGGGGTTGCTTCCGGTGGAGGCCGGCAGCGTCCGACTCAGCCCGCCCACCGCAAGCGTCGGACACCTGCCGCAGGAGCCGGAGCGGCGGCCGGGCGAGACGGTACGTGACTTCCTGGCCCGCCGGACCGGGGTGACCGCCGCGCAGGCCGCGTTGGACGCGGCGGCCGAGGCGCTGACCGCCGGGGCGGTAGGGGCCGACGACGCGTACGCCGACGCCCTGGAGCGCTGGCTCGCCCTCGGCGGTGCGGATCTGGAGGAGCGCGCCGAGCAGGTAAGCGCCGACCTGGGGCTCGCGGTGGCTCTGGACCACCCGACGACCGGGCTCTCCGGCGGTCAGGCCGCCCGCGCCGGGCTGGCGTCGTTACTGCTCAGCCGGTACGACGTGTTCCTGCTCGACGAGCCGACGAACGACCTGGACCTGGCCGGGCTGGAACGGCTTGAGGAGTTCGTCACCGGGCTGCGGGCCGGCACGGTGCTTGTCAGCCACGACCGGGAGTTCCTCACCCGCACGGTGACCCGCGTGCTGGAGCTGGACCTGCCCCAGCAGCAGATCAACCAGTACGGCGGCGGCTACGCGGCCTACCTGGAGGAGCGCGAGGTGGCGCGCCGGCACGCCCGCGCCGACTTCGAGGAGTACGCCGACACCCGAGCCGGTCTGGAGGCGCGGGCGCGTACCCAGCGCTCCTGGATGGAGAAGGGCGTGAAGAACGCCCGGCGCAAGGCCACCGACAACGACAAGATCGGCCGGAAGTTCCGCAGCGAGGCGACCGAGAAGCAGGCCTCCAAGGCGAAGCAGACCGAACGGCTTATCGAACGGCTCGACGTGGTCGAGGAGCCCCGCAAGGAGTGGGAGCTGCGCATGGAGATCGCCGCCGCGCCCCGCGCCGGCGCCGTCGTGGCCACGCTTCGAGGTGCGGTGGTACGTCGTGGCGGCTTCACCCTCGGCCCGATCGACCTCCAGATCGACTGGGCGGACCGGGTCGCGGTCACCGGGGCGAACGGCTCCGGCAAGTCCACCCTGCTGGCCGCGCTGCTGGGCCGGCTGCCGTTGGACGAGGGCACCGCCTCGTTGGGGCCGGGTGTGGTGGTCGGCGAGGTCGACCAGGCCCGAGGGCTGTTCCTCGGCGACGCCCCGCTGATCGACGCGTTCCACGCGGCCGTACCCCACATGTCGCCGGCGGACGCGCGGACCCTGCTGGCCAAGTTCGGATTGCGGGCGGCGCACGTCCCGCGGCCGGCAGCCACCCTCTCCCCCGGAGAGCGGACCCGCGCGGCGCTGGCCCTGCTCCAGGGTCGGGGCGTCAACCTGCTGGTGCTCGACGAGCCTACGAACCACCTGGACCTGCCCGCCATCGAGCAGCTCGAATCGGCCCTTGCCAGCTACCCGGGAACACTGCTGCTGGTCACCCATGACCGGCGGATGCTTGCCGCCATCGAGACGAACCGTCGACTGCGGGTGGACGCCGGGCGGATCGCCGAGGATTGATCCGTGCCGGCGGACCGTCGCGGGGTGAGAATGTCGCCATGCTCAAGTGGGAGTACGCCCTGCTGGTCCGCCGCCGTCAGGCCGCGACCACCGACCTCGGCTGGGAGGTCGTCTTCGTCTGGTACGGCCCGGACGGCTCGATGGTCGACGTGACGCCGTACGGCGACACCTCGCTGGCCCACCTCAACAGGGCCGGGGACCAAGGCTGGGAACTGGTCTCCATGAGCGAGGACCCGTCCCTGCCCGGCAACAACGAACTGCACCGATACCACCTCAAGCGGCCGAAGGCCACCGATCCCCCACCCCGGCAGCGGATGCGCGGCGCGGGCCGACCGGGCCGCCGTACCCTCTCGGGCTGACCTGCCGCACCCCTGCTCTGGCCGGCCCCGGCGCACCCTGCCGCCCGGTCCGATTCGCCGCACCCGGACGCGGCTCAGGGCTCACGGCTCACGGCTCGTGGTCAACGGCTCGCAGCCACGGCCCGGGATCGAGGGCGTGGCTGCGGAGGCGCGGGGCGTGGCGCGGAGGCGCGGGGCGTGGCGCGGAGGCGCGGGGCGTGGCGCGGAGGCGCGGGGCGTGGCGCGGAGGCGCGGGGCGTGGGGAGGCGCGGGGCGTGGCGCGGAGGCGCGGGGCGTGACGCGGAGGCGCGGGGCGTGACGCGAAGGCGTGGGTGCGGGTGCGGGTGCGGGTGCGGGTGCGGGGCCCAGGGCTCGTCGAGGCGTGATACCTCTGAGGAATTTTGATGACTCTCAGGTATCACGCTCGCCGCAGTGTCCCCGTCGGTCCTGCGACACGCCGACTGGACGGCACGCCGAGGCTGTGGACGAGTGGGGCATACCGGGCGCGGATGCGGGTAACGCGCGGCGGGAGGTGGCCCCAATGGTTGCTTTGGCACAGACTCCACCCTCGGCCGACCGGCTGCGGGCGATCGACGAGTTCCTCGCGCGGGCCTGGGCGGACCAGGTCCGGCACGACGACCGGCTGCGCGGCTTGGCGGTCGAGGTGCGGTTCGACCGGGGGGTGGCGCACCTCAGTGGTGAGGTGCCCGAGCAGGAAGACCTACGGCTGGTACGCGACATGGTGGGCCGGCTGGCCGGGGTCTACGGCGTCTGGTGCCGGGTCGGCGTCGGCGGGCGGAAGCCGGTGGTGGTGGATCTCGGCTGCGGACCGACGAAGCAGTGGCAGGGCAACCTGGGGTTGGACATCTATCCAGCGCCGGGTGTGGACGCGGTGGCGGACCTCTCCGGCTCGCTGCCCCTGGCCGACAACTCGGTGGACGTCCTCTTCGCCGTACACATCCTGGAGCACCTGATCGACTTCCTACCGCTTGTGGACGAGTGCCACCGGGTGCTCCGCCCGGGTGGCGTGCTCCACGTGATGAGCCCCTGGTGGGGGCACGTGAACGCGGTGGCGGACCCGACACACGTGCGGCTGATGGACGTGCAGACGTTCAAGGGGATCTGTCAGCTACGGCCGCCGGGCACGCCGCGTTGGTATCCCCTGCACGCCGGCTGCGACGGCGCCTCCATCTTCGCCGACCTGACCCCACTGCCCCCCGACGAGGACCCGGCACCCCAGTCCCACCTGGCCCGCTTCTTCGACTGATCCGCCCGCCCCAGCCGGCTTGGTCAGGACGTCATTGCGGCGGTACGCCGGCAGCGAGGGCACTGACCTTCTGGGTGGATTCTCGTAGTTCCACGCGGTAGGGGGCGGAGAGTTCCCGGGCGGGAGCAGCCCGGTCGCCGTCGAGACGGTTGGCGAGCAGTTCGACGGCGAGACGGGCGATCCGCTCCTTGTCCGGCGCGACGGTGGTGAGCGTCGGGATCGAGAACCGGCCGTCCTCGATGTCGTCGAAACCGACGACCGCCACGTCGTCGGGCACCCGTAGGCCGGCCTCGTGCAGGGCACGCAGGGCACCAAGTGCGAGCGTGTCGTTGAAGCAGAAGACGGCGTCGGGGCGTACCCCTGAGGTGAGCAGGCCCCGCATGGCGGCGGCACCGTCGGCGCGGTGCCAGGCCGCCGCGGGCGCCACGAGGGTCTCGTCGAAGTCGAGGCCGGCGGCGCGGTGTGCGTCGGCGTAGCCGGCGAGGCGCAGCCGGGCGCTGGCGCCCTCGTCGGTGCGCTGCGAGCCGATGGCCGCGATCCGGCGGTGGCCGAGCTGGATCAGGTGGCTGGTGATCTCGCGGGCGGCCGCCACGTTGTCGATGACGACGCGGTCGGCGGGGCCGTGGTCGACCCGCTCGCCGAGCAGCACCATCGGGGCGCCGTCCAGACCGGTCAGGTCCTCCGCGGTGAGTGCCAGCGGGCTGAAGATGAGCCCGTCGATGAGGTGGTCGGTGATGCCGGACGCGACAACCCGTTCCTGCTCGCGCCGGCCGCCGGTCTGGTCGATGAGCACAGTCCAGCCGTAGTCGGCGGCGGCGGTGACGACGTGGCGGGCCAGTTCGGCGAAGTACGGGATGTCCAGTTCCGGCACGGCCAGGGCGATCACACCCGTGCGGCCCTTGCGCAGGTGGCGCGCGGAGAGGTTCGGCCGGTAGTTGAGTTCGGCGATGGCCTGCTCGACCCGGGCCCGGGTGTCGGGCCGGACGTGGACATAACCGTTGACCACGTTCGAAACGGTCTTCACCGACACGCCGGCCCGCTCGGCCACGTCCTTGAGCCTGTGTCGCACTGCGAAACCTCCCCTGTAACCAAGCGCACCATACCTCGTCATCAGCTCTTTACAACGTTGCCTACAACGTTGTAGAAACGAGGGACACCGGGGTGGCCCGTGACTGCGGTCACCCGGTCCAGCACCGAGGAAAGGTGGCATCCCTTGCGGACGGCACAGCTGACGATCGATCCGGCCTTCGCGATCGGCCCGGCCGACCGACGTCTCTTCGGCTCGTTCGTCGAGCACATGGGGCGGTGCGTCTACGGCGGCATCTACGAGCCCGGCCACCCCAACGCCGACTCCCGCGGCCTGCGCCGAGACGTGCTTGAGCTGACCCGCGAGCTGGGCGTATCGGTGGTCCGCTACCCCGGCGGCAACTTCGTCTCCGGCTACCGCTGGGAGGACGGGGTGGGCCCGGTCGGTGACCGGCCGCGCCGCCTCGACCTGGCCTGGAAGACGATCGAGACCAACGCGTTCGGGCTGGACGAGTTCATGACCTGGGCCGCCGAGGCCGGCGTCGAGCCGATGATGGCTGTCAACCTGGGCACTCGCGGCGTCCAGGAGGCCCTTGACCTGCTGGAATACTCCAACCACCCGGGCGGCACCGCGCTTTCCGACCTGCGTCGCAAGCACGGCGCGGAGGACCCGTACGGGGTGCGGCTGTGGTGCCTCGGCAACGAGATGGACGGCCCGTGGCAGGTCGGCCACAAGACCGCCGACGAGTACGGGCGCCTGGCCGCCGAGGCGGCCCGCGCGATGAAGATGATCGACCCGTCGATCATCCTGGTCGCCTGCGGCAGCTCCAACCGGCGGATGCCCACGTTCGCCGCGTGGGAGGCGACAGTGCTGGAGCACACCTACGAGCACGTCGACTACATCTCGGCGCACACCTACTACGACCCGTCCGACGGCGACCAGGCCAGCATCCTGGCCTCAGCCGTCGACATGGACAACTTCATCACCGAGGTGGTGGCCACCGCCGACCACGTCGCTGCCAAGCAGCGGCACAAGCGCAAGCTGAAGATCTCGTTCGACGAGTGGAACGTCTGGTACGAGTCCCGCCTCCAGGCCGACCTGGACCGGCGTGGCTGGGTCGAGGCGCCGGCGCTGATCGAGGACGACTTCACGGCTGTCGACGCGGTTGTCGTCGGTGACCTGCTGATCACCCTGCTGCGCCACGCCGACCGGGTCGGGGTGGCCGCTCAGGCCCAGCTCGCCAACGTCATCGCGCCGATCCGCACCCGCAACGGCGGTCCCGCCTGGCGGCAGAGCATCTTCCACCCGTTCGCGCTCACCGCCCGGTACGCCCGGGGCACCGTCCTGCGTACCGAGCCGGTGTCGCCGCGCTACGACACGAAGAAGTTCGGGGACGTGCCGGTGCTCGACACCGTCGCCGTACACGACGAGGAGACCGGCGAGCTGACCGTCTTCGCAGTCAACCGTGACCAGACGGACCTCGCATTGGACATCGACCTGCGCGGTCTGCCAGGACTATCCGGTTATTCCTTCCAGAGCATCGCTGCCGGGTCTGACCCGTCGGCGACGAACACCGAGGCCGAGCCCGACCGGGTGACGCCCCGGGAACTCCCCACACCCACCACCGACGGCGGCCGGTGCACCGTACGCCTCCCCGCCGTGTCCTGGAGCGTGCTGCGCTTCGGCCCGGCCGCCGTCTGATGTCGTACCGGGCTTGACCAGGCACAATTCATTCCGTCCCCCCAAGGAGAGATACCAGCATGATCCAGAACGACATGAGCCGGCGCCGCCTGCTCGGCCTTGGTCTCGGACTCGGTGCCGCGGCTTCGTTGACGCTCGCCGGTTGCGGCGGCGGCGACGATGACGGCGCCTCCGGGCCGGCCGCGGGCAACGGCGGCAAGGAGTACACCGGACCCAAGGTCGACCTGAAGCTGTGGAACGGCTTCACCGGCGGCGACGGCGAGATCTTCAAGACTCTGGTGAACCAGTTCAACACCGAGCACCAGAACATCGCCGTCTCGGTGGCCACGTACCAGTGGGAGGACTACTACAACAAGCTCCCCGGTGCGGCCTCCAGCGGCAATGGCCCGGACATCGCGGTCATGCACATGGATCAGCTCGCCACCTTCGCCGCCCGTGGCGTGATCAGCGAGCTGGACGACGTGGCCAAGAACCTGGAGCTCTCCGAGGGCGACTTCGCCCCGACCGTCTGGAAGGGCGGGCTCTACAACAACAAGCGGTACGGCATCCCGCTGGACATGCACCCGCTGGGCTTCTACTACAACAAGTCCGTCATGGAGAAGGCCGGCCTCGACCCGAACAAGCCGCCAACCACCAAGGACGACTTCACGGCGGCTCTTGTCGAGCTGAAGAAGTCCGGCGTGCAGGGCTTCTGGGTCAGCCCGTTCCAGTTCACCGGCGGCATGACCTTCTACTCCCTGCTCAACCAGTGGGGCGGCACCCTCTTCGACGCCGACGTGGCGAAGGCCACGTTCAACTCGGACCCGGCGGTCGAGGCGTGCACCTGGTTCGTCGACATGATCAAGCAGGGCCACTCACCTGCGAACGTCGGTCAGGACGCCGAGTACCTGGCGTTCAAGAGCGGCAAGAACGCCTTCACCTGGAACGGCATCTGGCAGATCAACGATCTGAAGAAGAGCCCCGAGGTGCAGTGGGGCGTCGCCCCGCTCCCCCAGATCGGCAGCAAGCCGGCGGCCTGGGCAAACTCACACAACTTCACGATCGTGAAGCAGCGGGCCAACAACGCCAACAAGGTCTCGGCTGCGAAGGTCTTCATCAACTGGCTGAGCCAGCACTCGCTGGACTGGGCCAAGGGCGGTCAGATCCCGGCCCGTAAGGATGTCCGCGAGGGTGCCGAGTTCAAGGCGCTTCCGGAGATCTCGGCGCTCGCCCCCGAGCTGGACTACGCGGCCTTCCCGCCGGCGGCACCGGGGCTGGGCGAGGTCATCACGACCTTCTACAACTCGTTCAACGAGGCCGCGCTGGGCAAGAAGACGCCGAAGCAGGCGCTTGACGACGGTGTTGCCAAGGCCAACAAGCAGCTCGAGGACAACCGCAAGAAGTACGGGAGCTGATAACCCGTGGCGGACGTGATCGAGGTCGGGGCGGCGCGCGATGACGCGCCGCCCTCGGCGGCCAAGGCTCCCCGCCGGGGCGCCACGGCGGGCCGGACCGGACGGGCGACGCCGTATCTGTTCCTCGCCCCCTACCTGATCCTGTTCGGGGTGTTCGGCCTGCTGCCGATCATCCTGGGCGTGTGGCTCAGCGTGCACCAGTGGGACTTCCAGCTGCCCAACCGCCCGTTCGTCGGGTTGGACAACTACAAGCAGCTCTTCTCCAGCGACTCCGCCGTCTTCGGCGACTGGTGGCAGAGTGTCCGGGCGACCGCGATCTTCACGCTGCTGTCGGTGCCGCTGCTCGTTGTCGTACCGCTCGGGTTGGCGTTGCTGTTGAACCGCTCCTTCCCGGGTCGGACCTTCTTCCGGGCTGTGTACTTCGCGCCGTACGTGCTGGGTGTTGCGGTGATCGGCCTGCTCTGGCGCTTCCTGCTCGACGCCAACCTGGGCCTGGTCAACCGGCTCCTCGGCGTGGTCGGGCTGCCGTCGGACACCCCGTGGGTGACGAACATGCCGTGGGCGTGGATCTCCCTGGTCGGGGTGACAGTCTGGTGGACCTCGGGCTTCAACGCGGTGATCTACCTGGCCGGCCTTCAGGACATCTCGCCTGAGCTGTACGAGGCGGCCCGGATGGACGGCGCCAGCGCGTGGCAGCGGTTCCGCAACGTCACACTGCCCGGCCTGCGGCCGGTGCTGCTCTTCGTGATCACCACGACAGTTCTCGCCTCGGCGAACATGTTCGGCCAGTCGTTCCTGATCACCCAGGGCACGCCCGGGACGGAAACCCGCACCGTGGTGTGGTTCATCGTCGAGGAGGGCCTGCGGAACAACAACGCCGGCCGCGCCGCCGCCATGAGCCTCGTGTTCGCCCTGATGCTGGTGGTCGTGAGCATCGCCAACTTCCGTCTCTTCCGCTACAAGGAAGACTGAGGGGTACGCCATGACGACGCCCACTCCGACCGCCCGCCGTTCCGCTCTCACGGGCCGGGTCGTGCTCTACGCCACCCTTGTGGTGCTGGCCCTGATCTTCCTGGTCCCGCTGGCCTGGATGGTCATCACCTCGCTGAAGACCTACACGGCCGCCCAGCAGATCCCGCCGAGTTGGCTGCCCAACCCTGTCGCGGGCTACGGCTACGAGCAGATCCTCAACAACTCGGCCAACCCGGTGCTGCGCTGGTTCCTCAACAGCATGGTGGCCGCCACCCTGCACTCGCTGCTGGTGCTGGTGACCGCCTCGATGGCGGCGTACGCCCTGGCCCGTCTGCGGTTCCGCGGGCGCGGGGTGACCTTCGCGCTGATCGTCGGGACGCTGTTCATCCCGCCGACCTCGCTGATCATCCCGAACTTCCTGATCGTCGACCAGCTCAGCTGGATCGACACCCTCGCCGTCGTGGTGGTGCCCGGCGCGGCCAGCGCGTTCGGGGTGTTCTTCCTGCGGCAGTTCTTCCTGTCTCTGCCGAACGAGTTGGAGGAGGCCGCGACGCTTGACGGCGCCAACCAGTGGCAGATCTTCTTCCGGGTGGTGCTGCCGCTGTCCAAGCCGGCCCTGGCCACCCTGGCGGTGCTGTCGTTCCTGACCAACTGGAACGACTTCCTCTGGCCGATCTTCGTGCTGTTCAGCCCGGAGAAGCTCACCCTGCCGCCGGGCCTGGGCCTGCTCCAGGGCTCGTACGTCACCGACTACCCGGTGATCATGGCGGGTGCGGTGCTGGCAAGCGTGCCGGTGCTGATCCTCTTCGTGCTCGCTCAGCGGCACATCATCCAGGGCGTCTCCCGCAGCGGTCTGAAGGGATGACGCGGGCGACAACCCTGCGACGTGGCGCGGCGGCGGTCGTTCTGGCCGCCGCGCTGCTCGTTTCGGGCTGCACCGGAGACAGCGAATCCACCCCCACGAGCAGCGGGAGCGACTCAAGCATGTTCACCAACCCGGTCGTACGCACCGACGCCCCGGACCCGCAGGCCATCCAGGTGGGTGACACCTGGTATCTGTTCCACACCAACTCCGGCGGCCGCAACGTGCCGGTGCTGACGTCGGCGAACCTTGTCGACTGGGCCGAGGCGGGGGACGCCCTGCCTGCGCTGCCGGGCTGGGCGGACGCCGGCAAGACCTGGGCGCCCGAGGCGATCCAGTTGGCACCGGAGGAGTTCCTGCTCTACTACACGGTTGCCGGCCGGGAGTCCGGGCGGCAGTGCGTGGGTCGCGCGGTGGCAAGTGCGCCGCAGGGCCCGTACCGGGACGACTCGACAGGTCCGCTGATCTGCCAGGCGGACCTGGGCGGGGCGATCGACGCGAGCCCGTTCCGGGACACCGACGGCAGCCTCTGGCTGCTGTGGAAGAACGACGGCAACGCGATCGGGGTGGACACCTGGCTCTGGTCGCAGCGACTCTCCGACGACGGCCTGACCCTCGTCGGTGAGCCGACGAAGCTGCTCAAGCAGACCGAGCCGTGGGAGGGGACCCTGATCGAGGGGCCGTTCTTCCACCGTCAGGACGGCCGGCTGCTGTTGTTCTTCGCTGCCAACGCCTACGACCGGGCGGAGTACGCCGAGGGCTACGCGGTCTGCGAGAGCCCGACAGGCCCGTGCGTGAAGGCGGCGGAAAACCCGATCCTGAAGAGCACCGACGCCGCCTCCGGCCCCGGTCACGCCTCGATGGTGGTCAAGGACGGCCGCACGTGGCTGCTCTACCACGCGTGGCCGCCCGGCCTGGAGGGCAGCACCGACCCCGGTCGGCAGGTCTGGCTCGACGAGGTGACCTGGGTCGACGGCAAGCCTGTCGTCAAGGGGCCGACCGCCTCACCGCAGCCTCGACCCTGAGCGGATCGCATGGAAGGGCCCCCGCCGGAGCGGGGGCCCTTCCGCACGTGTCGGGTCAGGCGGACGGCTCGCGGGGCGCCGGGGCGACGGCGGGCTCGTGCTGGGCAAGCCGGTTGCGGCGGTAGCCGTAGCCGAAGTAGATCACCGCGCCGAGCAGCATCCAGGCCAGGAACCGCAGCCAGGTCTCCACCGACAAGTTGAGCATCAGGTAGAAGCAGGCAAGCGCCGACACGATCGGCAGCACCGGCGAGAACGGCACCCGGAACGGACGCTCCAGGTCAGGCCGCTTGCGGCGCAGGATCGGCACGGCGATCGAGACAAGCACGAACGCACAGAGCGCGCCGATGCTGACCAGGTCGGCCAGGGCGGACAGCGGCAGGAAGCCGGCCAGCAGCGCGACGACCACCGTCATGATCGCTGAGATCCGGTACGGCGTGCCCCAGCGCGGGTGCACAGTCGCGATCGAGGGCGGGATCAACCCGTCGCGGGCGATGGCGAACCCGATCCGGCCCATCGCCACCAGGTCGACAAGGATGACGCTCGTCAGACCGGCGACGGCGGCGATGGAGACCAGCACCGCCGCCCAGCCGGCGCCGACCGACTCGAAGGCCGACGCGATGGGCGCGCCCCGGTCGATCTCGGTGTAGGGCACCATGCCGACAACCACAAGCGAAACGCCGATGTAGAGCACCGTGGAGATCAGCAGCGTGCCGAGCAGACCCAGTGTGAGGTCCCGCTTGGGCTTACGGGTTTCCTCGCCGAGGTTGGCCACTGCCTCGAAGCCGGTGTACGCGAAGAAGACGACGGCTGCGGCGCTGAGGACCCCGACGAAACCGAAGACCGACGGTTCCAGCCCGAACAGCGCCTGGGTGACCGGCTGCTTGATGCCGTCGTCGCCGCTGCCTGCGGGCTCGGCCGGCGGGATGAACGGGGTGAGGTTGGTGGCCTTCACGAAGAACAGCCCGGCGACCACCACGAAGACGCAGATGGACACCTTGACCAGCACCAGCAGGTTGGTGATCCGGGCGGACTCGCGGATACCGACGATCGCCACGACGCCGAGGATCAGCACGACGGCGATCGCGCCGATGTTGACAGTGCTGCCCTCCTCGCCGAACCACCGGGTCGGCAGGTCGAGCAGTTCGGCGAGATAGCCGGACCAGCCTCGGGCCACCACCGCCGCGCCGAGCGCGAACTCCAGCAGCAGGTCCCAGCCGATGATCCAGGCGACGATCTCGCCCATCGTCGCGTACGCGTAGGTGTAGGCGCTGCCGGCTGTCGGCACGCTGGAGGCCAACTCGGCGTAGCAGAGGGCGGCGAGCAGGGCGGCCACCCCGGCGATGCCGAAGGAGATCACCACGCCCGGTCCGGCGCTGTCGCGCGCCTCGATGCCGGTGAGCGTGAAGATGCCGGTGCCGATCACGATGCCGATGCCGAAGCCGGTGAGGTCGACAGCGCCGAGCCGCCGCTTGAGCCCCAACTGGCCCTCGCTGCCGTCGGCTTCGCCCTGGGCTATGACGTCCTTGATTGGTTTGGTTCGCAGCATCGACATGCGCTCACCCCTCCCACCGCGCGACCACCCCCGTGGCGGCCGGTGACCGGCGTTGCTACCCACCGACTGGTACCGTCAACCGCTCTGGAAATCTGACGTTCGGTATGCGAAACATCACGGGCGGCAACCCGGCAATCGACGCCGGACACCCCGAACTCCGACTGTCGGCCAGATGTGGTGTGAACCCCTTGCGGCGGTGGGCCGGAGTGTGAAAATTTCCTTCCAGCGACAAATAGTCAGCGGCGAATCTTGCCGAACCTGTCGCTCGGAGCACCGGTAGCCCCAACGAAGGGACACACCGCATGAAAGCACCTCGACTAGGAGCTGCCGGGCTGGTCACTGCCCTGCTCGGCACGCTCGTCGCCGCCACTCCCGCCAGCGCCGCCCCGGCGAGCGTGGAGACCTCCTCGACCACCACCTGCGTCACCGATCCGGCCACGCCGAAGAGGCAGTTCCGGGCAATGTGGATCTCGTCGGTCGTCAACATCGACTGGCCCAGCAAGGCATCCCAGAGCAGCCCGGACCGGGTCGCCGCCCAGCAGGCCGAATACCGCGACCTGCTCGACCTCGCCGAGCGACTCAACCACAACGCCGTCGTGGTCCAGGTCCGGCCGACCGCGGACGCCCTCTGGCCGTCGCCGCACGAGCCCTGGTCGGAGTACCTGACCGGCGTCCGTGGCCAGGACCCCGGTTGGGATCCGCTGGCGTTCCTCGTCGCCGAGGCGCACCGCCGCAACCTGGAGTTCCACGCCTGGTTCAACCCGTACCGCGTCTCCATGCCGGCCCCCGGTGGTGCCGGCGCGGACCTCACGCAACTCGCGCCCGGCCACCCGGCGCAGCAGCACCCGGACTGGACCTTCGCGTACCCGCCGGCCGGCGTCGCCGGCAGCCGGCTCTACTACAACCCCGGCATTCCCGAGGTACGCGAGTTCGTCCAGACCGCGATGATGGACGCGGTCAAGAGGTACGACGTCGACGGGGTGCACTTCGACGACTACTTCTACCCCTACCCCAGCGGCACCTACCAGGTGCCTGACGACGCCACCTTCGCCGCGTACAACAGGGGTTTCACCGACCGGGCGGACTGGCGGCGGGACAACATCAACCTGCTCATCCAGGAGATGAACGCCAAGATCAAGGCGGCGAAGCCATGGGTGAAGTTCGGGGTCAGCCCGTTCGGCATCTGGCGCAACCAGACCGCCGACCCGCTCGGCTCGGACACGACCGGCAGCCAGTCGTACGACATCATCTCCGCCGACACCCGCAAGTGGATCAAGCAGGAGTGGATCGACTACGTGGTGCCGCAGCTCTACTGGTACATCGGCCAGTACCCGGCCGCCGACTACGCGCGGCTGGTCCCGTGGTGGGCCGAGACGGTACGCGGCACCCGCGTGCAGCTCTACATCGGCCAGGCCGACTACAAGAGCGGCGACCCGGCGTACGGGCCGTTCTGGCAGAACCCGCGCGAGCTGTCCGATCATCTGACGCTCAACCGGTCGTACCCCGAGGTGCAGGGCAATGTGCACTTCTCGGCCGTGCAGGTCCGGGCCAACCGGCTCGGCGCCACCGACATCTACGCCGCCGAGCACTACTCCCGGCCGGCGCTGGTGCCGTCAATGCAGCACCTGCCGGCCAAGCCGCTGCTCTTCCCGGTGGTCACCAAGGCCGTCCGGGAGGCCGAAGGGGTGCGGCTGACCTGGCGTCAGCCCGCCGACGGCGTCGGGCCGCTGGGCACTGCCACCTCGTACGCCATCTACCGTTTCGACGGCACCACGCTGCCGGGCCCGTGCGGCATCGCGGACGCCGCCCACCTGATCGACACCGTCCGGGCCACGCCCGGAGCGCAGTCCTGGGTGGACACGTCGGCCGAGCCCGGCCAGCGCTACACCTACCAGGTGACCGCGTTGGACCGGACCGCCAACGAGAGCCCGGCCAGCCCGCCGGCCTTCGTCCTCCGCTGACCGTACGATTCTGCTGAACTGCCCCGGGTGCCACGGCACCCGGGGCATTCGTCTGTTTCGACGCATGTCACCAATAGTTGGTGGGACGCATACCGACAAGTTGATCAGTTGATCGAGACTTGTCGACACCCGGTAACCCGCCGGTAACATCCCCGCTCACCCCCGCGGAGGTCACCCGTGCCCCGACGTCTCACCACAATGCTCGCCTCGGGCGCGCTCGCACTGCTCGCCAGCCTCGCTGTCGCCTCCCCCGCCGCAGCCGTCACCCCCCAGCAGAAGCTGTCGGTGCTGTCCAGTTGGACGCAGACAAGCGCGTCCAGCTACAACTCGTGGAACAGCGCCCGGGTCAACAGGGCACCCTGGGCCGACTACAACTTCAACTGGTCCACCGACTACTGCTCGTCGAGCCCGGACAACCCGCTCGGGTTCACCTTCAACCTGAGCTGCTACCGGCACGACTTCGGCTACCGCAACTACAAGGCCGTCGGGCAGTTCTCCGGCAACAAGGCCCGTCTGGACAACGCCTTCTACGCCGACCTGAAGCGGGTCTGCGCCACGTACAACGCGGTCGTCCGTCCGGCCTGCAACAGCCTGGCCTGGACCTACTACCAGGCGGTCAACATCTTCGGGTCGGTCGCCGCCGTCCAGCAGGCGGACATCGACCGCGCTGCCCGGATGAAGGCCGACGCCGAAGCCCGCGCCGCCGCCCGCTGAGCATCGCCCCACTCTTCGGTGCGGCCATTCAGCGATACCGGATGGCCGCACCGAAGATCGCCAGCGACACCATCTCGTGCGAGATCGGGCGTGACGATCAGGCCCGTTCGGTGCGACCGGCCGGACGCCGATCCTGCTCCGCACCGGCCTGCTGGGGCGCGGAGGCCGCCGGCATGGTGCTGAAGCGTGTCGAATCCGCCGCCAGGTCCGGGTGTTCCACGTCGAGCGCCAGCGCGACAGCCTCGTCCAACCCCAACTCGGCACCCTCGCCGTACGCGTCGTCGAACGCCGCGTCACCCAACACCCCGCGCAGCTCCGCCTGCTGGTCGGCCCAGTAGCCGCCGTAGATGCCCGGCGTACCCCGCATGCTCGCCCGCGTCACCTGCGCCGCTCCGAACAAGCGGGCGGCGGTCGTCCGCTCCCCACTCAGCGCGCAGCGCACAGCTATCGCGTTCAACGTGTCGCACGCTCGGCCGTGGTAGCCGTGGTACATCCGGGAACGCAACGCCACAAGCAGGTGCTCGTGCGCGGCGATCACGTCGCCCCGGGCCAACGCGACCATCCCGAGCAGCATGTCCACCGAACGCCGGCCCCGCTCCACAGGCCGCGCCGCCTCCACCGGCCGCGCCGCCCCGAGCAGTTCGGCCGCCTCCTCCAGCTCGCCACGCCGCCACAGCAACTGGGCGAGGCTGAACACGGCGAACAGCGCCTCGCCGACGACGTCCTGCCCGTGTGCCCAGTCGATGACCTCCCGGCACACACGCTCGGCCTCGACGAACTGCCCCATGTCGACAAGCGGCGCCGCCCGGCCGGCGAGCACCCGGGCCAGCAGCCCGGCGTCACCGGCCTGCCGCGCCGCCGCCTCCGCCCGCTGCGAGTAGCGCAGCTCCTCGGCGAACTCCCCGTCGGCACCGGCGTGCAGCGAATGCATGTGGTACGCCGCCGCCAGCTCCGCCTCCGGAATCCGCTCGCCCGTCTCGGCGATCCGCCCGTACAGCCGGAACAGCCAGAGCCGCCCCTCCCGGGCCAGCCCACGCTCGCGCCACCACTGGTCCAGGCCCCCGGCCAGCCGCAGGCCGGCACGGGCGCTGCCGCCGGTCGCGCACCACCGCAGCGCGGCCCGCAGCTCGTCGGCGAGCGGGTCCAGCGTGTACAGCGACAGCGTCACCGGCCGACCGTCCGGGCCCAGATGCGCCCGCTCCAACGCGTGCACCGACCAGGCCACGTGCCGGTCCCGGGCCGCCTGTTCCTCACCGGCCTCGACCAGCCGCCGCGCCGCGTACGCGCGGATCGGGTCGAGCATCCGGTACGAACTGCCGGTCGCACGCGGCTCGGCAAGCACCATCGACTTGTCCACGAGCACCGACAGCGGATCCAGCGGGTCGTCCCCCAGCAGCCACTCCACGGTCGGAAGGTCCACCGGCCCGGCGAACACGGCAAGCCACCGCAGCAGCCGCGCGGCCCGGGGGCCCAACGTCCGGTACGACCAGGTGACTGTGGCCTGCATCGTCAGGTGGCGTTCGGTGGCGGAACGCTGCACAGCCCTGCTCGCCGGGGTGGGCGGTGGCGTACCGATCGCCGCCGCCACCAGGTCCACGGTGTCCTGCTGGTTACCCGACCAGCCCCGCTCCACCGGCGGCGGCTCCGGATCCTCCCGACCCGCGTCCAACGTGCCGAGCACGTCCTCCAGCCGCTCGGCGAGCTGACCTACCGAGAGCACCCGCAGCCGGGCCGCCGCCAACTCGATGGCGAGCGGCAGCCCGTCCAACCGCTGCACCACACGGCGCAGATCGGCCGACTCGGCGGCCTCCGGTTGCCGGCCGCCGCGCGCCGCCGCCGTACGGTCCAGCAGCAACGCCACCGCGTCGCTCTCCGCGCCGTCCGGACGCGGGTCGACCGAGAGCGGCGGAATCCGCCACACGACCTCACCGGGCAGGCTGAACGATTCGCGGCTGGTCGCCAGCACCCGCACGCCGCCCCCGCCGGACAGCAGCCGCGAGATCACCTCGGCGCAGGCGGACGGCTGCGCGTCGCAGGTGTCCAGCACGACGAGCATCCGGCGGCCGGCCGCGTACTCCACGAGGGTGTCCATCATGGGCCGGCCCGGCTCGGGTCGCAGCCCGAGCACGGCGGCGACCGCGAACGCCACCAGCCCCGGGTCGGTCACCGCCGCGATGTCGACGAACCACACCCCGTCCGGGTACGCCTCGACGACCCCACCGGCCAGCTCGACGGCCAGCCGGGTCTTGCCCGCGCCACCCGCGCCCAGCACTGTGACCAGTCGATGCTGCTCCACCAGCCGACTCAGTTCGGCGCGTTCGACCTGCCGGCCGACGAACGACGTCACCTGGGTAGGCAGGTTGTGCGCCACAGCGTCGGCGGTGCGGGGACGAGGGAACTGCCGCTCCAGCCCCGGTGCGACGAGCTGAAACAGCCGCTCCCGGTCGTCGAAGCCGCGTAGTCGGTGCAGGCCCAGGTCGAGCAGTGTGGCACCGGGCGGCAACGGATCGGCCCGGCGGGCAGTCGACGCCGAACAGAGCACCTGCCCGCCGTGCGCCGCCGCGGCAACCCGCGCGGCGCGGTGCACCTCGGGGCTGGCGTACTCCCCGTCGCCCGGCTCGGCGTAACCGGTGTGCAGGCCCATCCGCACCCGCGGGGCGGCCT
Source organism: Micromonospora sp. NRRL B-16802 (assembly GCF_001279555.1). Classification (NCBI taxonomy): domain Bacteria; kingdom Bacillati; phylum Actinomycetota; class Actinomycetes; order Micromonosporales; family Micromonosporaceae; genus Micromonospora; species Micromonospora sp. NRRL B-16802. Next base: position 202,069 of record NZ_LGEB01000053.1, read on the forward strand.
CCGCCGTGGGCCAGTCGTGACTCGCCAGCGCCCGCTGGGCCGTCAGGCACGCGGTCAGCGCCGCCGCCGGGTCGTCGAAGGCCAGGAAGAACGAGTCGCCCTCGGTCAACAGCTCCGCGCCACCGGTGGCGGCGAGCGTACGACGCAACAACCGGCGGTGCTCGGCGAGCACCGGACGGTAGTCCGCGCCAAGCAGCTGGGCCAGTCGGGTCGAGCCCTCGATGTCGGTGAACACGAAGGTCACCCAACCGCTCGGGAGCTGGATCCGTGGCGACATGCGTGGAACCTCCGCCCGTAACGTCGGGTTCATGCTGCCTGAGTCCGAGCAGTCACGCATCGTGAGAACGGCCGGGCACGTGCCGCCTCAAGGTGCCACTCGGGCCCGCTCCCGGCAAGGCCCGCCCACCGGTCGGACGCGAACGGCCGATCAGCAGCCGCAGGCGCCGCCGCAGCAGCCACCTCCGGCGGGCGCGGGCGCACCACCGGCGGAACCGCCGGCACCGCGGCCGGTGACCGCCACAGCGGACAGCAGCTTGACAGTGTCGGCATGACCCTGCGGGCAGGCAGCCGGCGCGCCGGCCTCGACCATCGGGCGGTTGACCTCGAAAGTGTCGCCGCAGGCGCGGCAACGGAACTCGTACCGGGGCATGACAACCAGGGTACGTGGACCTGACGCCCACCGGGGACATGAGTGATACTCGACGGGTGGTGGACGGCGAGGACGAGACGCGTGTGCGACCGCTGCGACCCGCCGCGCCGCTGGACGGGCCGCTCGAAGGCTCGGGAGCGGCACCGGACCCGGCGGCCCGGGTCGTGCCCCGCCCTCGCCGGCCCTGGTTGAGCGGCAGAAGACCGGACGCGAAGACCAGCCCGACCCGCGACGCCGCCCCAGCGGCCGACGCGGCCGACCCGGCAACCATCCCGACCAGCGACGCCGGCCCGGCGAGCGGCGCGACCGTCACCGACTCCCCGCCGACGGATGCCACCGTCGCGGACCCGAAGACGACCACCGTCGCGGACCCGAAGACGACCACCGTCGCGGACCCGAAAGCGGCCACCGTCGCGGGCCCGGCCGCGACCATCGTGGACGGCGTGGCCGTCCCGCCGGCGCCCCAGAGTGGCCGGCGGCGACGCGTGCCGTTCGCGCACGCTGTTCGCCTGCCCCCGCGCCAGGCCGCGGCGACCGCCGTTCAGGTGACCCGCGACTGGTCGCGCCGGCCCAGCGGCCGACTCGCTCTTCCCGGCCTCTTCCTGTTGGCTCTCGTGGCGGCGACGGCCGCGGCGGGTGCGCTGCTCGTTCCCGCGACCATCCGCGCGCCCCGGCCCGTGGCCGTCGACGCCTCGGTCCCGCCGACCGGGGCCGTACCACGGTTGACACCGCCCGGCCCGGCGCCCACCGGCCCCCTACCGACGGGGGCACTGCCGACCGCTCCGCTGCCCACCGGCCCGCTCCCCACCGCCCCGCTGCCCGGCGGTGGGTTGCCAGGTGGGCCGGGCGGTGGGCTGCCGGGCGGCGGTGGCCGCCCCTCGGACGCCCTGGCCGGCTGGGCCCAGCAGGTCGGCGCCAAGGTCGGCATCCCCCCGGTCGCCATGCAGGCGTACGGGTACGCCGAGTGGGTGCTCTCCCAGACCAACCGCAGCTGCGCGTTGAGCTGGACCACGCTCGCCGCGATCGGTCAGGTCGAGTCCGGCCACGGCTCGGCCAACGGCGCGCGGCTCGGGCCGGACGGCAGGGCCCTGCCGGAGATCATCGGTTTGCCGCTGGACGGCAACGGCGGCCGGATGCGGATCATCGACACCGACCGTGGGGTGCTCGACAAGGACACCACCTACGACCGCGCGATCGGGCCGATGCAGTTCATCCCGACCACCTGGCAGGAGATCGGCGCAGACGCCGACGGCGACGGCGTCAAGAACCCGCACGACCTGGACGACGCCGCGCTGGCGGCCGGCAACTACCTGTGCAAGGGCGGCCGGAATCTCAGCATCCCCGGCGACTGGTGGAACGCGATCCTGTCGTACAACGACGTACGCCGGTACGCCCAGGCCGTCTACGACACGGCGAACCGATACGGACAAGCCAGCCGCACGTGAAGTGATCGTCCGCATACATTGGAGAACTGGACACTTCCCCCGGGCAGCTGTTAGCGGCAAGCTAGACGAGTGATGGTGCGCGAGTGGGACCCCAGGACCGCGTCGTCCGCCGAGATCGCGTCGCTGCTGTCCACGCTGAACGCGGTTCTGGCGGCCGATCTTCCGCAGGACCCGCCCTGGCGGGAGACCTCCCTGCGGGAATACCTCGCTGAGGTGATGCCCGGCGAACGGCGAATCTCCTGGATCGCCCAGGCCGAGCCGACCGGCCCTGACGAGCCTGGCGCGGTCCTCGGGCAGGTGCATGTGCTGCTCCTCGGTGACATCGGCGTGATCGAGGTGCTGGTCCACCCGTCCGTACGCCGCACCGGTCTCGGCCGTGACCTGGTGTTGCGGGCCGCCCGGCGGGTCTACCAGGAGGGCTTCCAGTCGATCGGCGTCGAGGTGGTCGGCGACACGCCGGCGGTGGGTTTCTACGAGTCGCTCGGCTTCACCAAGGAGTACGTGGAGACGCGCAGCGTGCTCGACCTGGCCACTGTCGACTGGGCCGAGTTGACCGAGATGGCAAACGGGCTCGGCTCGGGCTATCACCTGGAGTTCTGCCCTGGCGGCCCACCGGACGACCTGATCGAGTCGTACGCGCGGGCCAAGGCCGAGGTGCGCGACGTGGACGACGGCGAGCTGCGCCCCAGCTCGTACGACCCCGAGCGGCTTCGGGACAGCTTGAACACCCTGCACCGCCGGGGCATGAAGCCGTACATCGTGCTCGCACAGCATGAGCAGAGCGGCGAGGTGGCGGGGCTGACCGAGGTGGTGGTGCCGGCGCAGCACCCGACCCGCGCCGACCAGTACGACACGATCGTCGTGCAGAGTCACAGGGGCTACGGCATCGACCGGGCGATCAAGGCCCGGATGCTGCTGGAGCTGCGTTCCGCCGAGCCTGAGCTGGCCGAGGTGCAGACCTGGAACGCGCAGGCCAACGAGGCCATGCTCAAGGTCAACGCGGAGCTTGGCTACCGGCCCGACCGGGACTGGTGCGAATACAGCGTCGATGTCGCCGAGTTGGTGCACCGGCTCGATCCGCCGCGCTGAGGAATTCACGAAACTGTCCAATGAGGGATGGACGGTGGACAGCCGCGCACCTTAACGTGCGTTGACTCCTGTCCACCCATCGTGGAGGCCCTATGCGCCCGCGCCGCACCATGGCTGTGCTCGCGACCGCCACCGCCGCTGTTACCGTCGCGGCTCTCGGCGTCGCACCCACCGCGGCCAGCGCCGCGCCCACCGACCTTTTCATCTCCGAGTACGTCGAGGGCTCGTCGAACAACAAGGCGATCGAGCTGTTCAACGGCACCGGCGCGGCCATTGACCTGGCCGCTGGCGGCTACCAGCTCCAGCTCTACTTCAACGGTTCCACCACGGCGACCACCATCGCGTTGACCGGCAGCGTCGCAGCCGGGGACGTGTTCGTGTTCGCCAGCGCCTCGGCCGGGGCCGCGATCCTCGCCCAGGCCGACCAGACCACCGGTGCGGGCCTGTTCAACGGCGACGACGCGATCGTGCTGCGCCGGGGTGCCGCAGTGCTCGACTCGATCGGCCAGGTGGGCGTCGACCCCGGCACCGAATGGGGTGCCGGCGTCACCAGCACTGCCGACAACACGCTGCGCCGGCTGCCGTCGGTGACCGCTGGTGACACCGACCCGTCGGATCCGTTCGACCCGGCCGCGCAGTGGGCCGGCTTCCCGGTCGACACGTTCGACGGGCTCGGCGCGCACACCGTGGACGACGGCGGCCCGGTCGACGTACCGGCCACGCTGACCTGTGGCGGACCGCTGGTGACGGCCTCGGGAACCGCGGCGACCCGTGAGGTCACCGCCACCGACCCGGACGACACGATCGTCGACCTGGCGGTGACCGGGGTCAGCCCGACGCCGGCCACCGGGTCGATCACCCGTACCGCTGTCACCCCCGCCGACGGGGTTGGCGGCACCGCCCGCGCCACGATCGGCACGAGCGCCGACCTCGCCGCCGGGGCGTACACCGTCACCGTCACCGCGACCGACGCGGACGGCGGCAGCGCGAGCTGCGCGCTTGCCGTGCAGGTCACCCGGGAGCTGACAGTCGGCGAGGTGCAGGGCCCGACCACCGACGCCGAGTCGGGGCCGACCGACCGGTCACCGCTCGCGCCGGCGAGCGGCAACGGCACGAGCAGCACGATGTACGACGTACGCGGCGTGATCACCCAGTTGACCCGGGCGCGTACGTCGGCCGGGGCGGAGCAGCATGGTTTCTTCCTGCAGAGCCGCACCGGTGACACCGACGGCGACCCGACCAGCTCCGACGGCATCTTCGTGTTCATGGGCACGTTCACCTCGTTGATCGGCGGCTACGTGCCGACGGTCGGCGACGAGGTGGTGCTCCGGGCACGGGTGTCGGAGTACTTCAACTTCACCCAGCTCTCCGGTGCCTCGCTGGTCCGCCGGATCGCCACCGGTCTGGATGTGAACTCGGCGGTCGCGGTGACCGACGCGGTGCCGCCCGTCGAGTTGACCGACGCGCAGCGCTTCTGGGAGCGGCACGAGGGCTCCCGGATGCGGGTACGCGCGGGCAGCGGCGCGGTGAGCGGCCGGGACGTCTTCTCGTCCACAGCCGACGCCGAGCTGTGGGTGGTCGACCGGGACGACCCGCTGTTGGACCGCGCCGACCCGTACGCCCGGCGGGTCTTCCGGGACTCGCACCCGCTGGACAACGACCCGACCCGGCGCTTCGACGACGGCAACGGGCAGCGCGTGCTGCTGGGCAGCATGGGCGTGAAGGCCACCGCCGGGGACAGCGCCGCGCTGCTCCCCCCGGTACGCACGTTCGACACGCTGCGCGCGGACGCGGTGGGCGGCGTCTACTACTCGTTCGAGAAGTACGGCGTGCAGGTCGAGCAGGCGGACTTCGCCGCCGGGGCCGACCCGTCGCGGAACAGCCCGCCGAAGCCTGCCGACCGCTCGCAGGAGCTGGCGGTCGCCACCTACAACGTGGAGAACCTGTACGACTACCGCGATGACCCGTTCGACGGCTGCGACTTCGCCGGTAACGCCGGCTGCACCGGCGTCACCCCGCCGTTCGACTACGTGCCGAGCAGCGAGGCGGACTACCGGGAGCACCTGACCGCGCTCGCCGACCAGATCGTCAAGGATCTGCACGCACCGGATCTGATCCTGGTGCAGGAGGCCGAGGACCAGGACATCTGCACGGTGTCCGGGACGGTGCTGGCCTGCGGTGACACCGACAACGCCGACGGCGCGCCGGACAGCATCCAGGAGCTGGCGCTCGCGGTGGCGGCGGCCGGCGGGCCGGCGTACGCCGCTGCCTATGACCGGACCGGCGCGGACGCCCGCGGCATCACCGCTGCCTTCCTGTACCGCACCGACAGGCTCTCGCTTGCCGCAGCGACGGCTGGCGACCCGCTGTTGGGGTCGGCGCCGACCGTCCAGTACCGCGCTGCGGGGCTGCCGGGCAACGCCGACGTGCAGAACCCGAAGGCCCTCAACGCGGTGCTGCCGGCAGACGTGGACACCTCCACCGGGCGGGACGGCAACAACGTCTTCACCCGCGCTCCCCAGCTGGGCAAGTTCAGCGTGGCCGCGGCACCCGGCTCGACCGAGCGGTTCACCCTGTACGCGCTGAGCAACCACTACTCCTCCGGCCCCGACAGCCGGGTGGGGCAGCGTCGGGAGCAGGCGGCGTACGGCGCGGCGATCGTCACCGCCATCGAGGCGTCCGACGCGCACGCGCGTGTGGTGTACGGCGGGGACCTGAACGTCTTCCCGCGTCCGGACGACCCGATCGCGACGGGCAGCCAGCCCACCCCGTCGGACCAGCTCGCCCCGCTGTACGAGGCGGGCCTGCACAACCTGTGGGACAACCTGGTCGCGGACGTGCCGTCGTCGGCCTACTCGTACAGCTTCGAGGGGCAGGCGCAGACGCTCGACCATCTGTTCGTCAACGACGCGCTCTACGGCGATCTGGTGCAGGTGCGGGCGGCGCACATCAACGCCGACTGGCCGGCCGAGTTCACAGCTGACGGGTCGCGCGGTTCCAGCGACCACGACCCGCAGGTGGCCCGGTTCCGCTCGCGGGCGTCGTTGACGGTGGCCGACACGGCTGTGGTCGAGGGCAACCAGGGAACCCGGCAGCTCACCTTCACCGCCACCGTGTCCCGGCCGCTGTCCCAGCCGGTGCTGGTCTGCGCCGCCACCGTCGGTGTGACCGCGCAGGTCGGCTCGGACTTCGACCCGTACGTCGGTTGCCGGACCCTTGCCGCCGGGCAGACGTCGGTCGCCTTCCCGGTGACCGTGCGCGGTGACCGCAAGCGGGAGTCGGACGAGAAGCTGACGCTACTGGTGGCGGGTGTGCCCGGGTTGCGCCTGGCCGATCCACTGGCGGTGGGCACCATCACCAACGACGACTGACGTCGCGCGTTCCCGGTGAGGCCCGCAGGTCCGTTCCGGACCGGCGGGCCTCACTGGTGTCAAGGTCAGACCACCCCGCGCGGGGGCCACGGCGGTCGGGGCAGGTGCCGGTGTTGGGCCACACGCACCTCCCACTGGCTAAGGCGCCGCATCGCGTCCCGAATTGCCCGGTCGCGGTAGAACGTCTCAGGCGGGCGGGCCAGCCCGTAGATGTCCGCCCACCACTCACCCAGCTCAGGGTCGAGAATGGTGTCGAGGTGCGACGGGTAGCGACGCTCGGCGCCGTTGTACGTGTCCTGCCAGTCCCGCATCGGTTTCAGCACCCGGCCGAACTCGTCCACCACGGCCAGCCGGCAGCCCACCACACCGATGATGCGCCGGAGCAGGACGATGCTCGGCACCATGCGGCCGGCCTCGATTCGGCCAATGGTGGCATGGTGCACACCCGCCCACCTGGCCAGCTCGCGCTGGCTCAGGTCGGCGCGACGGCGGACCGCCCGAACGATGCCGGCGGCCGGCCAGGGCGCATCGGAGGGCTCGGTGAGGAGGGCCGGCTCGGGTGCGGCAGACGAATCACTCATGCCGCCACCGTCCCGCCTGGTGGAGTTGGCCGCAATCCCGCTTGCCGGGCCTGTGGACAACTAGCTGACCTGTGGACAACGCCTGCGGCTCGGCGGGTAACTTTCCGTGCTTGCGGCGCCAATTACACCGCCGCTACAGCGCGTCACAGGGCTGCACGCTGCCCCCGTCGGGCAGCCAGACCAGGCCAGGCCCACCACCGGACTGACCAGGAAGGCTCCGATCCTCGTCAGCAGACACACCACCCCACGCCCGCCCCCTTTGCTCTGCAGCTCAATATGCGCCGAAAGCGGAGGGTGAGCGTCGCCGTCATGGGTGCAAAGCAAAGGCGGGAGGAGGCGTGGTGGCGGCTCGTCATGTGGTTACGCTCCGCAAGCCGTTATTGCCGGTGGGTCCACAGGTCGGTCGGTCCGCGGGCCGGCACGTCCGGGAATCTCTACCGCGCCGCCCGTCGACGGGATACCCGGTCAGGACGCGCTAACCGTGCGCGAGCCGGTACCGCCCCCACACGCTCGGAAGACAGCGTGGCCGGGGTCGGACCTCGGGGTCAGTATCGCTCGCGCAGGAGCTGGGCGGCCTCGACCGCCCAGTACGTGAGGATGATCTGGGCTCCGGCCCGCTTGATCGAGGTCAGCGTCTCCAGAATCACCCGCTCGCGGTCGATCCAGCCGTTCGCGGCGGCCGCCTCGACCATCGCGTACTCCCCGGAGACCTGGTAGGCGGCGACCGGGACGTCCACCGCGGCCCGGACCGCCGACACCACGTCGAGGTACGGCAGCGCCGGCTTGACCATCACCATGTCGGCGCCCTCGGCGACGTCAAGCGCCACCTCGCGCAGCGACTCGCGCAGGTTGGCCGGGTCCTGCTGGTAGGTGCGTCGGTCCCCCTCCAGCGCAGACTCCACAGCGTCCCGGAACGGACCGTAGAACGCCGAGGCGTACTTCACGGCGTACGCCAGCACTGCCACGTCCTGGTAGCCGGCCGCGTCGAGCGCCCGGCGTATGACGCCGACCTGGCCATCCATCATGCCGGACGGCCCGACCACGCCGACCCCGGCGGCGGCCTGGGCCACCGCCATCTCGGCGTACGCGGCCAGGGTGGCGTCGTTGTCCACCTCACCGCCGGGGGTGAGCAGCCCGCAGTGCCCGTGCGAGGTGAACTCGTCCAGGCACAGGTCGCCCATCACTACGGTGTTGTCGCCCACCTCGGCCACCACGTCGCGGATGGCGACGTTCAGGATGCCGTTCGGGTCGATGCCGCCGGAGCCTGTCGGGTCACGCCGCTCGGGCACCCCGAAGAGCATGATCCCGCCGACACCGGCCTGGACCGCCTCGGCGGCAGCCTTGCGCAGCGAGTCCCGGGAGTGCTGGAGCACCCCCGGGAGCGACGCGATGGCCCGGGGCTCGGTCAGCCCCTCCTTGACGAACATCGGGACGATCAGCTCGGCCGGGTCGACCCGGGTCTCGGACACCAGCCGCCGGATCGCCGGGGTGCGGCGCAGCCGGCGTGGCCGGATCTCGGGGTACGACATGTTCGGCCTCCTCGGACGGCTACCGGAAGCGCAGGGCGGTCGGCCCCTGCACCTTCGAGCCGCGGCGCTGCTTGGCTGGCATGGCGGCCAGCTTCTCGCGCAACTCGACGGCGTAGGCGGCGAGCGCCTCCACCAGGTCGGGCACCGAGGCGTGCGGCGGCTGGACGTCGACCCGCAGGCCGAACTCCGTCGCGGTCTCCGCCGTCTTGGGCCCGATCACAGCAACAACGGTACGGGCGTGCGGCTTCCCCGCGATACCGACGAGATTGCGCACTGTCGAGCTGGACGTGAAGAGCACGGCGTCGAATCCGCCCGACTTGATGGCGTCCCGGATCTCGGCGGGCGGCGGCGCGGCCCGCACCGTCCGGTACGCGGTCACGTCGTCGACCTCCCAGCCGCGCTCGGTGAGCCCGGCGGCGAGCGTCTCGGTGGCGATGTCGGCGCGCGGCAGCAGCACCCGGCCCACCGGGTCGAGGATCTCGTCGTGCGGCGAGAACTCGGCAAGCAGCCCTTCGGAGGACTGCTCCCCGGCGGGGATCAGCTCCGGCTGGATGCCGAACGCGCGGACCGCGTCCGCAGTGGCCTCACCGATGCAGGCGATCTTGACGCCGCCGAAGTGCCGGGCGTCCAGCCCGTGCTCGGCGAACTTCTCCCAGACCGCGCGGACCGCGTTGACCGAAGTGAAGATCACCCAGGCGTATCGGCCGTCGACAAGACCCTTGACGGCCCGCTCCATCTGCGCCGGGGTACGCGGCGGCTCGACAGCGATGGTCGGCACCTCACACGGGATCGCCCCGTACGCCCGCAGCCGGGCGCTCATCGCGCCGGCCTGCTCCTTGGTACGCGGTACGAGCACCTTCCAGCCGTACAGCGGGCGGTTCTCCCACCAGCTCAGCTTGTCGCGCTGCCCCACACCGGCACCGATGGTGAGCACCACCCGGCCGGTGAAGCCGAGCGCGGCGGCCACGAAGCTGTCAACTGTCGACGTCGTCGTGTACTGGGTCTCGCCGGTGCCGTCGCCGGTCACCCCGACGCCCGTGGTGCCGTCGATCCCGGCGGCCAGCAGACCGTCCCGGACGGCGGCGAGATCACCGGCGTCCACAGCGAGCGCGAGCGAACCCCGACCGACGGCAGCGGCCAGCGCCTCGAAGTCCAGCGCTGTGACGTCCTCGACGTCGGCGGCCGTACGCACGCCAGGCAACGGAACACCCGCGTAGGTGGCCACGCCCTCGGCCTGGCCGACACCGGGCACCACCTCGAAGTGGGCGGCGGTGCGGGCCACCGCCTGCACCTCCTTGACCACCGAGTCGTGGCCGAACGGGTCGCCGGCCACCAGGTGCACCGCGTTCAGCCCGGACCGGGCAGCGGAGATCAACACCTTCGCCACGTCCCCCGGTGCGCCTTCGGCAGGCGTGAACTGGGCGTCGTCCCTGGCCTCGGCGCGTACGACGGCGAGCAGGGAGTCGGGGACTCCCCGGTCGTAGATGACCTGGTCGGCGTCTACCAGGGCGTCGTGCGCCCGACGGGTCAGCAGGCCCGGGTCACCGGGGCCCGCCCCGACGAATGCGATACGACCGACGGGCTTACGGGTGCGGGTCATTCTGTGCTCCCAAATTCCTGGGTCCCCGGGCCGGTGTGTCCTTCGTGGCCGAGGATCGAGTCGGCGCCGAGTTCGAGGAGTTCGGCGGCGAGTGCCTTACCGATCTCCGCCGCGTCGGCGGGCGTTCCGGTGCGGGACAGCCGAAGGTCACGAGTGCCATCCGGACTGATCACCGCCCCGCGCAGGTAGATCTCATCGCCGGTGTCACCTTCGGCGAGTTCCGCATAGGCGGCGACGGGTGCGCTGCACCCGGCCTCCAGGGTTGCCAGCAACGCGCGTTCCGCGGTGACCGCGGCGTGCGACGGTGCGTGATCGAGCAGCGCGAGCAGCTCGATCAGGTCCTGATCGTCGGCCCGGCACTCCACGGCCAGCGCGCCCTGGGCGGGTGCGGGCAGCATCAGCATCGGGTCCAACGTCTCGGTGATCACATCGGCCCGACCGAGTCGGGCAAGCCCGGCCCGCGCCAGTACGACGGCGTCCAGGTCGGCGTCGGGGCCGAGCACCCGGGCCAGGCGGGTGTCCACGTTGCCGCGGATCGGTGTGACCTCAAGTTGCAGGCCGAGGGCGTTCAACTGGGCGATGCGACGCAGCGCGCCGGTGCCCACTGTCGCCCCGGGTGCCAGTTCGGTGAGCGTCCGACCGTCGCGGGCGATCAGCGCGTCGCGCGGATCCTGCCGGGGCGGAACGGCCGCGACGAGCAACCCGCCGTCGCTCGCGGTGGGCAGATCCTTGTAGGAGTGCACAGCGAAGTCGATGGTCCGGGCGGTGAGCGCGTCGCGCAGCGCGGAGACGAACACCCCGACGCCGAGCCGGTGTACAGGCGCGTTGGACTGGTCGCCGGCGGTGAGCACCTCGACCAGCTCGACCGGCCGGCCGGTGGCGGCGGTCAGCGCCTCGGCGACCTGACCGGACTGGGCCATCGCCAGGGCGCTGCCCCGGGTGCCGAGTCGCAGGGGGGCGGTCATCGGGCACCTCCGGTGGGCGGGGCGGGGTCGGGGGTGTCCGCGCCGACCGTCGGGTCGACGCCCGCGAGCGCCGCACCGAGGTCGGGGGTCAGCACGTCGGGGACGGTGTCCACCGGCGAGGTCTGCGGCACCTGAAGGTCGAACAGCTCACGCAGCAGTGCCGCGTACTGGTCGCCGCCGGGCTCGGCGGCGAGCTGGCGGACCTTGACGGTGGGCTGGTGCAGCAGCCGCTGCACCACCCGGTGCACGGTGCGGGCCACCTCGGCGCGCAGGTCGTCGCCGAGGTCGGGGCGACGCTGGGCCAACCGGCGTAGCTCGGCGGTGACGACGTCGTCGGCCCGGCCGCGCAGCGCGGCCACGGTGGGTGCCACGTCGGCGCCGCGCAGCCAGGTGAGGAAGCTCTCCACCTCGCCGAGCACGATCTGCTCGACGGCGGCGGTGTCGGCGGCGGCGGGACCGTCGGCGAGCAGCCCTGCCATCCGGTCGATGTCGATCACCTCGACGCCGGGCAACTCGGCGACGCCCTCCTCGACGTCGCGCGGCACGGCGAGGTCGAGCAGGACCAGCGGGCCCCGGCCCAGATCCCGCTCGGCAAGCGCGGCGGTGACCACCTGGCGGGTGAGGACCGGTTCAGCGGACGCGGTGGCGGCCACTACGATGTCCACTGTGGAAAGGGTGTCGGTCAGCTCGGTCATCGGCGCGGCGCCCGCCCCGTACGACTGGGCGAGCCGGACGGCCCGGTCGAGGCCCCGGTTGGTGACGGTGAGCGGCCCCGCACCCAGGCGCGACAGCGTGGCCACCCCGAGTGAACCCATCGCACCGGCACCGATCACCAGGGCGGGACGGTCGGCGAGGTCGCCGTCGAGGTGCCCGGCGGCCAGCTCCAGTGCGGCGGTGACCACGCTCTGGCCGGCCCGGTCGATGCCGGTCTCGGAGTGGGCCCGCTTGCCGACCCGCAGCGCCTGCTGCATCAGCTCGTGCAGCAGACGGCCGGCCGAGTCGGCGCCGCTGGCCCAGTGGTAGGCGTCACGCAACTGGCCGAGGATCTGCGCCTCGCCGACCACCATCGAGTCGAGACCGCTGGCGACCCGGAAGACGTGGTCCACGGCTGCGGTGTCGTAGTGCACGTACAGGTGACTGGCGAGCGCCGCCGGCTGGCAGCCGGCCTGCTCGGCCAGGACGGCGCAGATGTCGCCGAGCCCACCGTGGAAACCGGACACGGCGGCGTAGACCTCCACCCGGTTGCAGGTGGAGACGAGCACCGCCTCGCTCACGTACGGCTGAGCGACCAGGCGGTCGAGGGTGCGGGTGAGGTCGGCTGGGGGTACGGCCAGCTGCTCCAGCGTGGCGACCGGGGCGGTCCGGTAGGACGCGCCGACGACAAGCAGTTTCACGTGCCGATCGCCTCCTGGGTGTCGGTGGTCGCGAGCCCGCCCGGCAGAGCGGTGAGGGCGGACCCGCCGGTGGCGGGCAGCGCGATCAGCGACGCCTTGCGGTGCTCGTGGAAGGACAAAATCTGCAGCTCGATGGCGAGGTCGACCTTGCGCACGTCGACTCCCTCCGGCACCGAGAGTACGCACGGCGCGAAGTTGAGGATGCTCGTCACGCCGACCGCGACAAGCTGGTCGGCGACGCTCTGGGCGGCCGCGGCGGGGGTGGCGATCACGCCGATGGCCAGCGATTCCGCAGCGGCGACCGCCGGAAGCTCGTCGACATGTCGGACAGTCAGCCCATTGATCTCTTCGCCGACACGGGACGGGTCGGCGTCGAGCAGCGCCACGATCCGGAAACCGCGGCCCGCGAAGCCGTCGTAGCCGGCCAGAGCGTGACCGAGATTACCCACGCCCACCAGAGCGACGGCGCGACGTTGGGTGAGCCCGAGCACATACTCGATCTGTTCGATCAACAACGCGACGTCGTAGCCGACACCCCTGGTGCCGTACGAGCCGAGGTGCGAGAGGTCCTTGCGGAGCTTTGCGGAGTTGACCCCGGCGGCGGCGGAGAGGCCCTCGCTGGAGACCGTCTCGTGGCCGGCGTCGGCGAGGTTGTGGAGCGCGCGCAGGTACTCCGGGAGCCGAGCGACGGTCGCCTCGGGTAGGTCCGGGAGCGTCGGTACGGCACCGGCGCGGCCGGACGCGCCTGGGTGACGGTGCTGACTCATGAGACTCCGTGCGGTGCGATCCTCGGCCAACGTCGCAGGTCGGCCGCTTGTGGACTCCCGCTGGCGACCGAGATTGCCGGCTGTGCTAGCAGGGCGCGTCGGAACTACAGAGTAGGCGCTTGTGAAGACGTGCACAAATCGCGATCTTGTCGCCCCGTGACGCGGCCTCACCAGCACCTCCCTTTCGCAAGATCGATTCAGCAGCCAACCGACTGTCGGCCGCTCGGGGCGATTATTGCTCAATCCCGACTTCTCTGACTAATTCCGCGCCGTGCGTCACTAACTCCGCGATCTTGCAGTTGCTGCCCCCGCAGTAGCCCCATACCGGGCAATCTGGCGACCACAAGTGCAAGATCGACGCGCCGGAGGAGGTCGGGGTAGGGACAGCACTACGGGAGAGAGGCTGGGCTTCGGGATGGGGACGGGCAGCCTCGGTGCCTAGCCTTTTGGCATGACCGCCGCTACCGCCGCCAGCGATCCCCGGACGCTGGCACCCAGCATTCCCCGCCAGCTCTTCGTCGACTCCGGGTACGTGCTGCTCGGCCTCCCCCTGGCCGTGGCCAGCTTCGTCGTCCTCGTCGTGGGCCTCGCGGTCGGCGTCGGTCTGGTGGTCACAGTGATCGGCCTGCCGATCCTCAGCGGCACCCTGTACGCCGCCCGTGGGCTCGCCGACATCGAGCGGCTGCGGCTGCCCGCAGTCCTCCGGCAGCCCCGGATCCGGCCGCACTACCGGCTACCCGAAGCGGGAGCGAACGCCTGGCGGCGGATCTTCGTACCGATCCGGGACGCCCAGTCCTGGCTCGATCTTGCGCACGGCATCCTGCGGCTGGTCGCGGCGGTGGGCACCTTCGTGGTGACCCTGGTGTGGTGGGCCGCCGCGATCGCAGGCTCCCTCTACTGGGCGTACGACTGGGCGCTGCCCCAGGCCGACGCCGACGGAGACAGCGACCTGGCACAACTGCTCGGCCTGGGCGACTCGACAACCGCCCGGATCGGGCTGTACACCGCGCTCGGGGTGTTCTTCCTGATCACGCTGCCGATCGTGGTCCGGGGCTGCGCGCTGCTCCAGGCCAGCTTCGCCAAGGCCATGCTGACCGGGGTGGCCGAGATGCGCGACCGGATCACAGTGCTGGAGGAGCAGAAGCGCGCAGCCGTGTCCGCCGAGGCGTCCGCCCTGCGTCGGCTGGAACGCGACATCCACGACGGCCCCCAGCAGCGCCTGGTCCGGCTGGCGATGGACCTCAGCCGGGCCCGGCTCCAGCTCGCCTCCGACCCGGAGGCCGCCGGCCGGACCATCGACGAGGCGGTCACCCAGACCCGGGACACCCTCGCTGAACTGCGGGCGTTGTCCCGGGGCATCGCCCCGCCGATCCTGGTCGACAGAGGGCTGCCCAGCGCCCTGGCCGCGCTCGCCGGCCGAGGGCTGATCCCCATCGAGCTACAGGTGGACCCGCAGCTCGGCACGCCCGGCGGGCGGCTCGACCCGGCGGTGGAGAACACCGCGTACTTCGTGGTGGCCGAGGCGCTGACGAACATCGCCAAGCACAGCCGGGCCACCGAGGCCACTGTCGCCGTGACCCGGCACGGCACCCACCTCCAGGTACGGGTGGGCGACGACGGGCAGGGCGGCGCCGACCTGGCCAAGGGGCACGGTCTGGCCGGCATCGCCGACCGGGTCCGGGCTGCCGGTGGCGAGCTGACAGTGATCAGCCCCACCGGTGGGCCCACCGAGATCCGGGCCGATCTCCCACTGTGAGCGAGCATCGAGACCCGCACGGGAGTCCCGACGTGGTAGACACCACACCCATGCGCATCGTGATCGCGGACGACGCCGTCCTGCTCCGGGAAGGGCTGGTGCGGCTGCTGACCGAGAGTGGGCACCAGGTGGTGGCCGCCGTCGGCGACGGCGACGCGCTTGTCGAGGCGGTGGTGGAGCACCGGCCGGACGTGTCGATCGTCGACGTCCGAATGCCACCGACACACACCGACGAGGGGCTGCGGGCGGCGGTGGAGGCCCGCCGGCTGGTGCCGCGTACGCCGATCCTGGTGCTCTCCCAGTACGTCGAGGTGTCGTACGCCGACGACCTGCTGGCCACCGCGGGCGGGTCCGGCGGCGGGATCGGCTACCTGCTCAAGGACCGGGTGGCCGCTATCGAGGAGTTCCTGGACGCGCTGCGCCGGGTGGCGGCCGGCGGCACTGTGCTCGACCCGGAGGTGGTGAGCCAGCTCTTCGCACGCCGACGCCGGGACGACCCGCTGCGCGAGCTGACCCCGCGCGAACGCGAGGTGCTGTCCCTGATGGCCGAGGGGCGGTCCAACACGGCGATCGCCCGCGCCCTCGTTGTCAGCGACGGCGCGGTGGAGAAGCACGTGCGCAACATCTTCACCAAGCTCACCCTCCCACCGGACACCGAGCAGCACCGGCGGGTGCTTGCCGTCCTCACGTACCTGCGGAACTGACCTTGCCGGTGGCCAGTGCCACCGCGTCGGTGAGGGTGTCGGCGACCGGGTGGCCGGAGGCGCGCAGCCGGGCCGGGTCGGTGAAGCCGCCGGTGTAGAGCACCGCCCGGCCGCCGACGGCCAGCGCGGCGTCCGCGTCGTCGATGGAGTCGCCGATGAGCACCACCGAGCTGCCGTCCACGCCCAGCTCGGCCAGGTGCCGTTCGAGCGACTCGGCCTTGCGTCCGCCACCGACCGTGGCCCGCAGCCCGTCCACCCTGATGAACCGGCCGGTCAACCCGTAGGTGTGCACTGTCGGCACCAGCTCCTCGTGGAACCACATGGACAGCAGGCTCTGGCTGCCGTCCCAGCTGGCCATCGCCGTCTGCGCGTCGGCGGCAAGCTCGCAGGTGGTCAGACCGGTTCGGTACGCGTCGTGGAAGATCCGGTCCAGCCGGCCGAACGCCTCGTCGTCGACGGCCTTGCCGAGCACCTCGGCGTAGTAGTCGGCGATCGGCCGGCGGAACCTCGTCCGATGCTCCTCGGAGGTGACCGACGGCCCTCCCACGCTTGCGAACGCGGCGTTGGTGGCGGCCACCACCAGGCTGAGATCGTTGAGCAGGGTGCCGTTCCAGTCCCACACCAGGTGGGGGTGCGCAGGGCTCATCCGAGCACCATAGGTGCGATTCAGAGCTGGGGGGTGGTCAGGTCCCGCAGCAGCCGGTCCTCCTCCACCCGCCAGTAGCCGTGCTCCTTGCCGTCGAGCATCACCACCGGCAGCCGGTCCCCGTACTCCCGTTCCAGGTCCTGGTTGTCGCTCACGTCCCACTCGACCCACCTGTCGCCGGTGACCGCCACCACCCGGTCGAGCGCCGCCTTGGCGTCGTCGCACAAGTGGCAACCGGGCCTGGTGATCAGAGCGAGCCGGGCGTCACTGGCCATCGGTTACCTCCGTGCGGGTGTCGGCGGATGCGGGCGGGCCGGCTGGCGTCGCCGACCGGAGCTGGATCTTGCGTACCTTGCCGATCGCCGAGTGTGGCAGGGCGTCGACGAACTCGACGGCGGTCGGGCACTTGAACCGGGCCAGGTTCCGTGCGCAGTGGGCGAGCAACTCCTCGCTTGTCACCGGCCGCCCCTGTGCCGGCACCACGTACGCCCGCACAGTCTCGCCGGTCCGAGGGTGCGGCACACCCAGTACCGCCGACTCGGCCACCCCGGGGTGCCCGCCGAGCACCAGCTCCACCTCGCGCGGATAGACGTTGAACCCGTTCACCAGGATCAGCTCGCCGAGCCTGTCGACGAGGAAGAGGTCACCGTCGGCGTCGGCGTAGGCGACGTCGCCGGTAGGCCACCAGCCGTCGGCGTCCGGGCCGTCGCGGCCGTCCGGCCAGTAACCGGCGAACAGGTTGTCGCCGGCCACGACGATCTGCCCCGGGTCGGTGCCCGGCGCGATGTCGGAGATGTCCAGCTCATCGAGGTCGTCGTCGGGCACGGCCTCGCCGTCGCGCCACAGGTCCACACCGTCCGGGTCGACCAGGCGCAGCCGCACGCCGGGTAGCGGTCTGCCGATCGAGCCCGCCTTGGCCACCCCGCCGACGAGGGTCGTGGTGAGCATCGGCGCGGTCTCGGTGAGGCCATACCCGATGTGCACAGGGTGTCCGGTGGCCTCGGCGAAGCGCGCCGCGACCGCGCGCTCCAGCGGCGCCGCGCCACACACCGCCACCCGCACCGACGCCGTCGCCGCGCGGGCCTCCGGCGCGTCGGCCCAGGTCAGAAACATCGACGGTACGCCCGCCAGCACGCTGACCCGGTGCCGCGCGATCTCGTCCAGTCCCGCGGTGGGCCCCAGCTCGTCGAGCAGCACCCCTGTCGCGCCATGGCGGACGACAGCGCCGAGCCCCGAGTTGAGCCCGTACGCGTGAAACAGCGGCAGCGCCAGCAGCACGGTGTCCGTGGGGCCGACCACCGGCGGGTCGATCCGGTCGACCTGTTCGTGGTTGGCCAGCAGCGCCCGGTGGGAGAGCATCGCTCCCTTCGGGCGGCCCTCGGTGCCGGAGGTGTAGAGCAGTACGGCCAGGTCGTCGCCGCCCCGGGACGGAAGCGCCGACGGCCCGGGCGCCCCGGCGGTCGGCGACGTGGCGTGCGCAGCGGCTGGCGGCGTGCCGTACGCAGCGGTCGGGGGCGTGGCGTGCGCAGCGGTCGGCGGCGTGCCGTGCACAGCGGTGAGCACCGGCAGCTCGGCAGCCACCTCGGCGACCAGGCTCCGGACCCGGTCGGTGCCGATCAGCACCGACGCGCCGGAGTCGGCGAGCACGTGCCGCAGTTCCGGCGCGGTGAGGCCGGGGTTGACCGGGACGGCGACCAGCCCCGCCCGCAGGGTGCCGAGCAGGCCGATCACGAAGTCGGGGGTGTTGGGCAGTGCGATGGCGACGCGGGGCGGTGTGCCGCCGGGCTCGGTGGGTGGCGCGACGGCGGCCAGGCCGTGCGCGGCGGCGGTCACCGCGACGTCCAGTTCGGACCAGTTGATGCTCTCGTCCCGCCAGTGCAGCGCGGGCTTGTCGCCGTGGTGGAGAGCCGCCCCGCGGACCGGGTCGGCGAGGTTCGGCGCGGAGTCTGCCGCTGCGTCCTGCACGGTGATCGAGTCTGGCACAGCGGGCGGCGACAGACCATGCGCGACAGTCGATCGCGAGCACCGCTCAGGTCCCGCCAGCGGGACCGGATATGTGCCGTCCACGGTGCTGACGGGTCCCCCTGATGGGACGTGCGTTGCCCCCGGTCGACGGGCCGGACACACACCATCCACCGTCGGTCGTGGTGAAGCGGCCGACCGGCCAATGTGCTCCGAGCAGGGACTTCGTCCTGGATCACCGGCCCGGCGGAAAGTCAACCGCACACGACGGACAAGCGGTCCGCCATGTGTGCGACACAGGGGGAAATACTTCCGCCCTGTGTAACGGACTTGCCACGCGCGGGTGACGTTGGCCCTATTATCACTCGGGTCGGCTCACCCCATTTGCCGTGAGTCGACACCCCTCAGCCCGAGGAGGCCCCCGTGCCTGTGAGCGCATTGGACCAGCACCTCAAGGGGAACTGCCGCCTGTCGGCACACCCCGGAACCGTCCTACCCGACCGGTTGCCCGGTCGGTCCGCACCGACGACGCGCAGACCGGCCCGCCCGGCGAACGACGGGACGGGGGCGGCGCGGTGACCGCCTTCGGTTACGCGGAACGCCCGGTCGGCCTGACCGGTCAACAGACCCGCGCCCAGGTCAACGAGCGTCCGGCGGCCCGTGCGCCGCTCGACGACCAGCACGGTGCCACCATTCGGGGTGACACTGCGGCGCAACGGACCCGCAATCGTCCACACACGAACGAGCCGCCACCGAGACCAGCGGTCCCCGGCGGCAACGCGATGCCGACGGGTGGCCGGGTCGTCGCACCGGCCCGGCCGACAATGCCGGCCCAGGGCCGCCGCGTCGGCGACACACCTGCGGTGACAAGCGATCCGGCAGCGGGCGAGACGGCGGTGATCCCGGCCGTTCAGGCCACCACCACCACGACGACGACCCCTACCGGGTTCCCCAGCCGACCGGACCCGTCCGACCCGGCCACCGAGGTCTGGACGCTCATCGAGCGCGCCCAGGCCGGCGAGTCCGAGGCGTTCGGCCTCATCTACGACCGGTACGTGGACACCGTGTTCCGGTTCGTCTACTTCCGGGTCGGCAACCGCCAGCTCGCCGAGGACCTCACCTCGGACACCTTCCTGCGCGCCCTCAAGCGGATCGGCAGCTTCACCTGGCAGGGCCGCGATCTCGGCGCCTGGCTGGTGACAATCGCCCGCAACCTGGTCGCCGACCACTTCAAGTCCGGCCGGTACCGGCTGGAGGTCACCACCGGCGACGTACTCGACGCCGATCGGGAGGACCGGGGCCCGGAGGGCAGCCCGGAGGCGGCGGTGGTGGAGCACATCACGAACGTCGCGCTGCTCACCGCCGTGAAGCAGCTCAATCCGGAGCAGCAGGAGTGCATCGTGCTGCGGTTCCTGCAGGGCTTCTCGGTGGCCGAGACGGCACGTGCCATGGGCAAGAACGAGGGCGCAATCAAGGCACTCCAGTACCGGGCTGTCCGGGCGCTGGCGCGGCTCCTGCCGGACGGCTTCCAGCCGTAGTGGTTCGGCGGGCGGTCGGAGCGCTGATCTGCGTTTGCGCAGCTCAGAGCCGCTTTCGCGTGGTGACGGCCATCACTTTCGGTGATTTCCGCTCCGCCCGGCCCGTAACCCGTGCCCCGTCCGCCGCGTTTCTCCGGGTGCGACCGGTGGTTGTCCCGGCAGGCCCGGGACACCGAGGTCCGACCGGTACGCCGGACGGCACCTCACCTCCGTGGTGTCACACTGCCGACCGGTCGCTGGCAACGACGGCGGCCGACCGGCCGTGACCAGCGAGAGGAGGTGCCAGCGGTGGACAACATCCTCTTCTCCCGCCGGCGTGCCAAGCGCTTCGCGCAGCTTCTCGACGAGGCCAACGGCGGCCGGCGGCACCACGTAAGGTCCCGGGTGGACGGCCAACTGGCACCGCTGGTAGCGGTGGGCCAGCGGCTCAGCGTCGATCCCCCCGCGCCCGAGGTGGATCCCGAATTCCGCACCGGCCTGCGGGCGATGCTGCTCGCCACCGCCGAACGCGACGGGATGGGCACCACGCCGGCGACCGCCGAACCGTCCGTGGCGCGTCCGGCCGCCACCACCGCCCGCGGGTCACTGCTTCCGGCGGCCACCGCCCGGCGCGCCCGCGCCCGGGGCGCGATCCTGATCGGCATCGCCGCCGGCGCCGTCGCTGTCTCCGGGATCTCCGCAGCCAGCGAGAACGCGGTGCCCGGCGACGCGCTGTACGGCATGAAGCGGTCGACCGAACGCGCCCAGCTCGCCCTGGCCAGCTCGGACATCAGCCGCGGCCAACTCTTCCTTGACTTCGCCCGGACCAGGCTCGGCGAGGCCGCCGAACTGCGCGGCGATGCCATCGGTTACAGCGCCGTCCTCGACGACATGGACGCCGACACCCGGCAGGGCATCCGCCTGCTCACCGCTGCCGCCTTGCAACGGGCCGAGCCGAGCAGCCTGGACACCGTCAACGCGTTCGTCGCGAGCCAGCACAAGGCGGTGAGCAAGCTGCTCGACGGGGCCAACCGGGCCGACCGGGAACGGACCCGACGGTCGCTGGCGCTGCTGGACACCATCCGGGAACGCTCGGACGCGCTGCGCGACGCGATCGCCTGCGGCCTGCCGGCACCGGCCGGTAGCGACAGCCTCGGGCCCGCGCCGACCACCTGCCCCGGCGACCGCTGACCTGCCGGAACGCTTCCTTTCCGCTCGTTCCGACCGACCACGCCACAGTTCCCTGTGTGAGTGGTCGGTCGACCGTTGCCGCCGGATACCCTCGCTGGAGACATCCGTCGCGCCTGGTCAGGAAGGGGGTCGCGTGGCACGCAGCCGCAAGGTGACGGTCAGCACCGACGCCCACGGTCACACCGCCGGTTGGGCGGAGACCGAACTGGCGCCGGTGACCCCACCCTCACCGGACCCGACCGCCGCCGCCTTCTTCGACGTGGACAACACGATGATGCAGGGCGCGTCGATCTACTGGTTCGCTCGCGGGCTCGCCGCCCGCAACTACTTCACCACCACCGACCTGGCGCGCTTCGCCTGGCAGCAGCTCCGGTTCCGGGTGCTCGCCCGGGAACACGCCGGTGACATGTCCCAGGCCAAGGAGGCCGCACTCGCCTTCGTCGAGGGTTGGCGGGTCGACGACGTCGAACGGCTCTCGGAGGAGATCTTCGACGAGCTGATGGCACCGCGGATCTGGAGCGGCACCCACCAGCTCGCCCAGGCCCACCTGGACGCCGGTCAGCGCGTCTGGCTGGTGAGCGCCGCTCCGGTGGAGATCGGCCGGGTGATCGCCACCCGACTAGGCCTGACCGGTGCGATCGGTACGGTGGCCGAGGTGCTCGACGGGGCGTACACCGGACGGTTGGTGGGCGACCTCATGCACGGGCCGGCGAAGGCCGAGGCGGTCACCCAGCTCGCCTCCGTGGAAGGGCTGGACCTGTCCCGCTGCGCGGCCTACAGCGACTCCGCGAACGACCTGCCTCTGCTCCGCGCGGTCGGTCGGGCGGTGGCGGTCAACCCGGACGGCACCCTGCTGCGGCAGGCCCGGCAGGACGGCTGGGAGGTGCGGGACTTCCGCACCGGCCGGCGAGCGGCAAAGATCGCCGTACCGTCGACGGCGGCAGCCGGTCTGGTCGCCGGAGCGGTGACCGCCGGCCTGGCGCTCCAGCGCCGGCGCCGCGACAGCTGACGCCGCGCCTCAGGGGCCGAACGGGTCCGGTCGCCGCTCCAACAGCGAGTGCAGCGTCTGCTGGATGGTCTCCCGCACCTGGTCGGCGAGGTTGAAGACCACCAGCGGGTCGTCCGCCGAGTCGGTCAGGTGCGCGGTGGGGATCGGCGGGCAGAACTCGATCAGCCACTTGCTGGGCAGCGGCACCATGCCCAGCGGCCCGAGCCACGGGAAGGTCGGCGTGACCGGGAAGTAGGGCAGCTTCAGCAGCCGCGCGAGGGGCTTGATGTCGGCGAGCATCGGGTAGATCTCCTCGCCGCCGACGATGGCGACGGGCACGATCGGGGTGCCGGTGCGCAGCGCCGCCGACACGAACCCGCCGCGTCCGAACCGTTGCAGCTTGTAGCGGTCGGCGTAGAGCTTGCCGATGCCCTTGAACCCCTCGGGGAACACGCCCACGAGGTCACCGCCGCCGAGCAGACGCTCGGCGTCCGGGTTGCAGGCCACCGTACCGCCGGTCTTGCGGGCGATCTCGGACACCACAGGCATCCGGAAGACCAGGTCCGCGCCGAGCAGGCGCAGGTAGCGGTGTGCGGGGTGCTTGTCGTGCAGCGCCGCCGAGAGGATCAGCGCGTCCAACGCCACGGTCCCCGAGTGGTTGCCGACCACCAGGGCCGGCCCGTCGACGGGCACGTGCTCCACGCCGCTGACCTCGGTGCGGAACCAGTCCCGGTAGAGCAGCCGCAGCAGGGGGTGGAAGACCGCGTCGGTCAGCTCCGGGTCGAAGCCGAACTCGTCGACCTCGTACTCGCCGGACAGCCGCCGGCGCAGGAACGCCAGGCCGTCGGCGACACGCCGGTCCCACGGGTCACCCGGCCGGTCCGGAACGGCCGCGCCACTGGCGGTCGCGGGCTCGTCGGTGGCCGCGGTGTCGACCTCGTCGGCCGGCGTCGGGGTCGGGGTCGGCGCGACCTGTGCCGCCGGTCGGTGCCCGTTACGCCGCGCCGGCTCCACGTCCGGCGTCACCTCCGGGGGTACGTCGAATCGCCCGTTGCCCGTCGGCTCACGACCCGTTTCCGGCCCGCTCACGACGACCGCTCCCGCACCGCTGAGCGGACCTGCCGGATGCCGTCCAGGACGAGCTGCTCGGCGGCGGCCAACTGACTCCGGCTGAGCACGACCCCGCCGTGGTGGGCGCGGATGAAGTCGTCGAACGCGGCGGCGGTGGAGCGGGGCGTGAAGCCGTACTCCTGCTCAAGCCGGGTGGTGTCGACGACCCTGCCGTGCACGAAGAGGTCGACCTGGTCCAGGCCGTAGCGGCCGAAGCCCATGTTGCGGGCCAACGCGGCCGCGCCGGAGAGGCCCGGCTCCAGCACCGGCACCGCTACCCGGCCGGCCCGCCGGATCGCCTGGGACAGCGACAGGACGCCCGGACCGGCGACGTTGTAGGTGCCCGGGTGGTCCTCGACGATCGACCGGTGCAGCACCTCCAACGCGTCGTCGAAGTGCAGGAACTGCAACCGCGGATCGCGGCCGAAGACGGTGGGCACGAACGGCTGCGCGAAGTAGCGGGTCAACGTCGTGTCGGCGTTGGAGCCGATGAACGGGGCGAACCGCAGCACCGTCGCCGTGACGTCGGGTCGGCGACGCCGGAAACCACGGACGTACCCCTCAAGGTCGAGGATGTCGCGGCCGAAACCGCCGCGCGGCACCTCGCGCGGTTCGGTCTCCTCGGTGAAGACCGCCGGGTCCCGGAACGACACCCCGTACGCGGCGGTCGAGGACCGGACCACGAGCTTGCGCAGCCGGGGCGCTCGCTGGCAGGCGGCGAGCAGTTGCATGGTGCCGATGACGTTCTGGTCCTTCATTGCCGACCGGCCACCGTGCTGCGGGTCGGGGGAGCTGACCAGCGCGAGATGCACGACTGCGTCGACGTCCAGGTCGGCGAGGAGCCCACCGAGTGAGCCGGGGTCGACGCGAACCCGCTCGACACGGTCGAGCAGGTCGGTGAACTCGGCACCGGGCTCCGGCACGTCCACGCCGATGACCCGCTCGATACGCGGGTCGGCCGCCAGTCGCGCCGCAACGTGAGCGCCCAGGTATCGACCGACGCCGGTCACGACGACGACCCCCGGAGCACCTGGGGTGCTACCGGGGGTCATCTGACGCACCTACACCGGCAGGAGGGACCGAGCCGGGACGACCACGGCCTGATCACCTGAGCCTCCGGAAGTCGACAGTTGGCAAGAGTCGCCGAACGCCGGGCCATGAGCCCGGCGGCGATCACTTGCCGAGACGGCGACGCTGGACGCGGGTCTTGCGCAGCAGCTTGCGGTGCTTCTTCTTAGCCATGCGCTTACGGCGCTTCTTGACCACCGAGCCCATACGACAGCCTTTCGATACAACGTGCGGGGCGGACCGAATGACACCACGCTTGTGGCGACGGCGACCGCATGCGGACAAAGGACCGGACCAGTCTGGGCGGCGGGGCGCACCGGTGGGGCCTCGGTCGGGCTCCAGGGTAGCGGGAGAGCGTCAGCAGGACCAACGCGCCCCCGCCGTCGCCGCTTTCGGTACGCGACCACCAGCCCCGCCCGTCCACCTCAGGCGCTCACCGATGCCGCTTCCCGTCGGCACCGACAGGCTCGTACGCGCGCCCGTCACTGTGTGCGCGATCGGCCCGGCGGTGGCTCAGGCGGTTTCCTGAAAGGCGCCCCGGAGATATTCGTGCACGGCGTGCTCGGGCACCCGGAAGGACCGGCCGACCCGCACGGCGGTGAGCTCACCGCTGTGCACCAGGCGATAGACAGTCATCTTCGACACCCGCATGACCGTCGCGACCTCTGCGACGGTCAGGAACTTGACCTCCGACAGCCGTCCGTCGGACTGTGACCCGGCCATGGCTCACCGACCCATCCCATGCCCGGCGCGTGCCATCCCGACGGATGCTCCGGGCCGGGCGGCGACGCGCGTGTTACCAGTACGGTAGCGGGGCGGCTGTGACCGGCGCGATCCCTTCTTACAACTGATCATGTTTGGATCGCTGGTTCACCCGATCCGCGCTCCCGGATTCTCCCCGCCTGCGTCCGCTGTCCGATTGCGCTCACTCACTCGGCGCGCAGCGCCACAACCGGGTCGAGCCTGCCGGCACGCTGCGCGGGGACGACACCGAAGACGATCCCCACGGCCGCCGACACCCCGAACGCGAGTGCCAGCGACCACCAGGTGATCGCCGCCGGAATTGGGGACAACGCGTCGACAAGCAGGGCGGTGCCCACGCCCAGCGCCATCCCGGTCAGCCCGCCGATCGTGGTGAGCAGCACCGCCTCCAGCAGGAACTGCACGCCGATGTCGCGGGGTCGGGCGCCGACAGCCTTGCGCAGCCCGATCTCCCTGGTCCGCTCGCGGACGCTGACAAGCATGATGTTGGAGACGCCGACCCCGCCGACGAGCAGGGAGATGCCGGCGATGGCGGCGAGCACGCCGGTGAGGATGCCGAGGATGTCGCCGAGTACGCCGAGGATCTGCTGTTGCGTGACGGCGCTGAACTCGGTGTCCGGGTGGCGACGGTTGAGTTCGGCGACGATGCGCTCGCCCAGCTCGTCGATCCGTTCCCGGTCCGGCGCCTTCACCGCGATGCCGTCCACCCGCTGGGTGCCCCAGAGGCGCTGCGCGGCTGTCACCGGCACGTGCACCTCGTCGTCGCGGTCGACGCCGAGACTCTGCCCGAGCGGCGTGAACACGCCGATCACCCGGAACCGCACCCCGGCGAGTGTCACCTGCTGGCCGAGGGGGTCCCGGTCGGGAAAGAGCGCGCGGGCCACCGAGTCACCGAGCACCGCTACTCGTCGGCTCGTGTCGACGTCAGTGCCGGTGAGGTAGCGGCCCCGGGCCAGCGACCGCGCGAACACCGCAGGGGTCGTCTCCAGTACGCCCTGCACCGTCGTGAAGTCGGAGTAGGCGCCGGCCCGCGCGGTAGCACCCGAGGCGACGGTGACCGCCACCCGCTCGGGGTCGCCGACCACCCGGGTCACGGCGTCCACGTCCTTGAGGGTCAACGGCGACACGACAGGGGCGTTGCCCACCTCGATCCGGCCGGGGACGACCAGCAGCAGGTTGGAGCCGAGCCCTTCGACCTGCTGTTCCACCTTCTGCTTGGTGCCGGTGCCGATCGCCACCAGCAGCACCACCGAGGCCACGCCGATGATCACGCCGAGCATTGTGAGCGCACTGCGCAGCCGGTTGGCGCGTAGCGCGTCCAACGCCACCCGCCACGCCTCGGCGACCCTCACGACCCGCTCCCGGAGCCTGCGTCCGGAGCGTGGCCAGCCTCGGCGTCGGTGGGCGCGAGCGCCGCGTCGGCGCTGGTCGGTGTGCCCGTCGCGGCGGTGTCCGGGGGCGCGAGCGGAAGGCGCCCGGTGGCTCCGGCGGCGCCACCGGAGCCACCGGGCGGGTGCCCCGGGCCGTTTCCGGACACGGACCGGGGCTCCGCGCTGGGAGCGGGCATCAGTGTCTCAGGTCGACCGTGGCCGTCCGACAGCGGTCGATCATGAAGGCCGGTGGGCTCGGCGGCGATGCTGTCGGCGACCACCACGCCGTCGCGCATGGTGATCCGACGGGCGGCCCGCGCCGCGACCTCCTGGTCGTGGGTGACCATCACCAGCGCCACCCCGGACTCGGCGTTCAACCGCTCCAACAGCTCAAGCACCGCCGCTCCGGTGACGCTGTCCAGGTTGCCCGTCGGCTCGTCGGCCAGCAGCACCGTCGGTTCGGTGACGAGCGCGCGGGCGATAGCCACCCGTTGCTGCTCGCCACCGGACATCTGGTTGGGCCTGTGGTCCAGCCGGTGCCCGAGGCCCACCCGGCCGAGCATCGCCGCCGCCCGCTCCCGACGCTGCCGGGCCGACACGCCTCTGTAGACCAGCGGCAGCGCCACGTTCTCCACGGCTGAGGTACGCGGCAGCAGGTGGAACGCCTGGAAGACGAAGCCGATCGTCTCGTTTCGAAGGGTGGCCATCTCCGGTGGGGAGAGCGCGTTGACGTCCCGCCCGCCGATCACCAGTCGACCGCCGGTGGGCCGGTCGAGCCCGCCCAGCAGGTGCATGAGTGTGGACTTGCCCGAGCCGGACGGGCCGACGAGCGCAACGTAGTCACCCGGCTGCACTGTCAGCGACACCCCGCGCAGCGCTTCGACCGACACGCCGTCCAGTTGGTACGTCCGCGACACGTCCACCGCCTCGATGGCAGCGACGCGCTCCCCCGCCAGCCCCGCTGCCGGCTCGGTCACCGGACTTCCTGGCCGTCGCGCACCTGGTCGGTGCCGCGCACAACGATCCGGTCGCCGGGCTGGACGCCGTCGAGGATCTGCACCAGGTCGGGCCCCTGCACGCCAACTGTCACCGGCGCCCGATCCGCCTTGCCGTCGCGGACCACCCATACCGCGTCCCGCCCGTCGGCGGAGAACACCGCCGAGGCGGGGACGGTCACCGCGTCGGCCGCCTCGCGTACGCGCAGCCGCACTATCGCGTTCATGCCGGGGCGGGGCGTCGGGGCCGGCTCGTTCTCGGCGAGCTTCCCGGCGCCCAGTGCGAGGCGTACCCGGTAGGTGACACCGCCCTGCGCGGAGTTGGTGGGCAGCACGTCGACCGAGCGGACCGTCGCGTCGTAGCTGGCACCGGTGACGGCGTCCAGCTCGACGGTGGCTGTCACACCGGGCTTGACCAGCAGTACGTCCGTCTCGTCCACCTCGGCGAGCAGCCCCAACTGCCCGATGTCGACAACTGTCAGCACCGGCGTGCCGGCGGTTACCTGGCCGCCGACAGCGACCGCGTCGTCGACCCCGGCGGGCGGCCCGCCCTGAGCGGGGGCCAGCACGGACGGGTCGATGCCAGCCCCACCGGCCTGCTCCAGCAGCCCGGCCAGACCGGCGTTCGCGCCACCGCCGGCCCGGGTGCCGCCCGGCTGCACCACACCGGCGAGCGGGGCGCGCAGGGTCAGCGCGTCGACGGTTGCCTTCGCCAGGTCGTACGCCTGCTGGGCCTGGAGCCGTTGTGCAGCGGAGAGCGCGCCGACGGCCGAGCTCAGCCCGTTGATCCCCCGCTGCACGGCGCGGACGGCCTGGTCGGCGCTGCGCGCGGCGGCGTCGTACTGCCGCTGGGCGGAGGTCACCTGGGCCAGCAGCGCGTCCCGCACCTGCGGGTCGGCGATCTTCTCGGCGGCCTTGCGGGCGGCGTCGAACGCCTCGCCGGCGGCCTTGTCGGTGTCGCGGCGGCTGCCGGTCAGGTCGCCTGTGGGAACACCTCGGCCGGCGCGCTTCGCGGCGGTCAGCGCCTCCTTCGCCTGGCGCAGGCGCTGCTGCGCCGACGGCGAGTCGACGACGGCGAGGACCTGGCCGCGCTTGACCCGCTGACCAGGTTGAACGCGCAGGCTGGCCACTGTGCCGTCGGCGGGTGCGGTGAGGGTCGCGGCTGCACGGGCAGTCACCGTCGCCGGGGCGTCGATCACCTCGGCGACCGGGTTGCGGGCGGCCGACGCCAGCGCGAGGTCGGGGTCTTCGTCGCCGCAGGACGCGGCGGTGGTGGCGGTGAGGACGGCGATGGCGGTCAGGGCGATGAGCAGGCGGGGCCGCGTGACGCTTGCGGGCCGCGGCGGCTGGGGGCGGCGCACCCATCGATGGTACGGCGCACCGTCACTGCCGCATCGGACGTCAGGCGGCGACCGCGCGGACGTACGCGACGCACTCGTCGTGCAGCGTCGACCACTGCTCACCGAACGACTCCTCGGCGGCGACGTCGAAGGGCTTGCGCTCGTGCACCACGGCCTTGAAGAAGGCGAGGAGCTGGGTCGTTCCGAACCTGTCGACGAGGTGCCGGACGGCGAGGTAGCCGACGCCGTAGCTGCCGCCGACCCGCTCGGCTTCGGCGTTGTCGGCGGGCGTGATCCCCTCCAGCCTGCCGTCCCATCTGCCCCTGACCAGCGCGCGCACCTCGGCGAGCCCCTCGTACCTGTCGACCGCCTGCCCTCCCGCACCGGCGAACTCGGCCAGCCCTTCGACCAGCCACCAGGTCGTCTTGCCCGGATAGCCGCGCTCCGGCAGCGAGGCGGCGTGGGTCAACTCGTGCCGGAGCAGGTCGTCCGTGCCACTGCTGGGCAGCCCTTCGGCGTTGAGCACCACCTCGTGGTGGCCACCGCCGACTGTCACCGCGTAACCGCCGGTCCACTGTGGCCGGCCGCCGCCGTACCAGCGCTGCCACTCGGTGCGACCGGCGTAGAAGATCCGGTAGCGGTCCGGCGGGGAGCCGGCCACGACGTACCCGTCGGCGATCTTGGCCGCCGCCTCGGCCTGGGCCAGCAGGCCGGGCAGCTTGCCGCGCAGCGCCGGTGTGGTGGCCACTATGGTCCGCGCGCCGACCGCAACGGCCAGGTCGCTGATCTCCCACGGTCGGGTGCCGGTCTCCGCCGACTTGGACTCCTCCACGGCGACCAGCCGGGGCTGGTCGCCGTTCTCCCGCCAGCGGGTACCGATCAACACCGGGCTCGGCCGGCAGTCGGGCACCACGAAGCAGTACTGGAAGCGCACCAGCAGCCGCCACTCGCCGGGTCGGCCGACGACAGGCACGGGCAGGCCGCTCGACTCGGCCCGCCACACGGTGACCTTGAGCGCGCGCAGCGCGGCGAAGCGGCGGCGCAGGTCGGCGTGCGCGCCCGGGTCGGCGACGGCCAGGTAGGCGGCCCGGTCACCGCCGAGCAGTGCCGTGGCCTGCCGCTGGAGCTGCGCGGTCATCCGGTCGGACAGTCCGCGGGCGACGGCTGTCGCCGGATCGTCGCTGGCCGGGGTGCCGGCACGGCTGACGGTGGCCCGGTCACTGGACTCCCGCACCACACCGGCGACAAGCAGCGCGGGCAGGCCACAGCCGAGCAGCAGGACGACCACCACGAGCACCGTCCACAGCGGCCAGAGCCGCCGCGGCGATGGCTGCTCCACCTCGTCAGTCACCCGCCGAAGGGTACGACCATTCGCCGGAGCAAACGAGCCGCTACCACCTCGACCCACCCTGTGGACCCACCCGCCACAGCGGGCTACTTCTTGGACATCAGGGCGCGGCCGAAGAAGACAAGGTTCGCCGGGCGCTCCGCGAGCCGGCGCATCAGGTAGCCGTACCAGTCGTCGCCGTACGGGACGTACGTGCGCACTGTGTAGCCCTCGCCGGCCAGCCGGGCCTGCTCCTCCGGACGGATCCCGAAGAGCATCTGGAACTCGAAGCGATCCGCTCCCCTGTCGAACCAGCGGGCCCGGTCCTCGCCGATCGCGATCATCCGGGGGTCGTGGGTGGCGAGCATCGGGTAGCCGTCGCCGGACATCAGGATGTTCATGCAGCGGACGTAGGACTTGTCGACCTCGCGTGCCGACTGGTACGCCACCGACTCCGGCTCCTTGTAGGCGCCCTTGCACAGCCGTACCCGCGACCCCGCCGAGGACAACTCCCGGCAGTCCGACTCGGTGCGACGCAGGTACGCCTGGAGCACCGCGCCCGTCGACGGGAAGTCCTTGCGCAGCTTGCCCAGCACCTCCAACGTCGAGTCGGTGGTGGTGTGGTCCTCCATGTCCAGCGTGACAGTGGTGCCCGCCGCGTCGGCCGCCGCGCAGATCGCCCGGACGCTGTCGTACGCCAGCTGCTCGTCGAACATCTGGCCGAGGGCGGAGAGCTTCACGCTCACCTCGGCCGCCGGGGTGAGCCCGGCCTCGGCGAGCATCTTCAGCAGCCTGAGGTATTCGTCCCGGGTGGCGACTGCCTGCTCGGGGGTGACGGTGTCCTCGCCGAGGTGGTCGAGGGTGACAGCCAGGCCGTCGTCGATGAGCCCGCGGGTCACGCGCAGCGCATCGTCGGTGGCGGCGCCGGCGACGAACCGGCGGACGACGTCCCGGGTGTACGGGGCAGTCGCGACAAGCCGCTCGACCTGGGATGACCGGGAGGCGGCGAGGATGACGGAACGGAGCATGAGCCGAGCGTATCGCCCGTGCCGGTACCTCCGCCGGGCAGCGGCCGGGGCACCTCGACCGGATGTCACTTGGGGGTTTATGTGCTACAACGGGCCCCTTTGACAGCCGGGGGCGGGGCGGTGCTGTTGGCATCGATCAGCTACAACGGTGCCGTGGAACAACGCCCCCGTCGCCGGCTCCGGTCGGCCTCCGTGCAGCTCGGCGCGCTCACCGCCCTGGCGCTCGCTCTCTCCGGCTGCAACATGACCTCCGACGACGACGATGACGACGACTGCGCCCTCGGGCCGGTCGGCGGCGGCGACACTGTCGCGCTGGCGATGCGGATTCCCCAGGCCTCCGCCGGTCGGGCGGCGCCGGAGCCCCCGACAGCAGCCGTGCCCGAACGCGGCGGCTTCGGCACCCACCTCGCCGCCTGCGGAGGTTGACGTGCGCCGTGTGCCGGTGACCCCTCGGCCCGACTGGGACGCCACCATCCGGGAGCAGGGGCTCGTCTACGTCGACACGGAGCTCCCCGACGGCGGGATCATGTCGTACTGGGACGAGACCGCCGCGTACGCCTTCGACCTGGACAAGGTGCTGCGCCTGGAGGAGGCCACCGAGGAACTGCACCGCATGTCGGTGGCTGCCGCCGAGCACGTGGTCGCCAAGCACCGGTACGCCGAGTTCGGCATCCCGCAGTGGGCGGCCGAGGCGGTGGCCAGGTCACTGCGCGAGGCGCCGCCCACCCTCTACGGCCGCTTCGACCTGGCGTACGACGGCACCTGGCCTCCGAAGATGTTGGAGTACAACGCCGACACCCCCACCGCGCTTGTCGAGGCGAGCATCATCCAGTGGTACTGGCTGGAGGAGACCCGGCCGGACCTGGACCAGTGGAACAGCCTGCACGAGCGGCTGGTCGGCGCCTGGGCCAAGATCGGCGCCGGGCTGCACGACCGCCGGGTGCACGTGCTCTGGTCGAACGAGGAGGAGTCGGGCGAGGACCACATGACCGCCGGCTACCTGGCAGAGACGGCACGGCAGGCCGGCCTGGACGCCGAGCTGCAACCCATCCAGAAGATCGGCTGGGACGGCCGGCGCTTCATCGACGCCGCGGACCGCCCGGTGACCACGTGTTTCAAGCTCTACCCGTGGGAGTGGATGCTTGCCGAGCCGTACGGGGTGCCGGCGCTCGACCCGGGTACGCCGACCACCTGGATCGAACCGGCCTGGAAGCTGCTCCTGTCGAACAAGGCGCTGCTCGCGATCCTCTGGGAGCTGTACCCGGGCCACGAATACCTGCTCCCGGCGTACCTCGACTCGCCGCGCGGCATGCGGGAGTACGTGGCGAAGCCGCTGCTCGGTCGCGAGGGCGGCTCGGTACGCATCGTGACGGCCGAGGAGGAGATCACCAATCCGGGGATCTACGGCGACGAGGGCTGGTGCTATCAGGAGTTCCGGGCGTTGCCACAGTTCGACGGCAATCGGACGGTGCTGGGGAGTTGGATCGTCGACGGGGAGTCGGCGGGCGTCGGGGTTCGCGAGAGCGCAAGCCTGATCACCGACGGTTACGCGCGGTTCCTGCCGCACTACATCGACGCGCCGCGTACCCCGTGAGTCGTCTACCGTTGGGGGCGTGAACTTCGACGCGTACGCCCGGACCGGTGTTGACCTGGTCAACGCCCGCCTGGACGACCTCGACGACCTAAGGGCGCTCTTTCCCGCCGAGAACGAATGGATGCGCGACGAGGTCGCGGAGCGGGATATCGCGATCTTCCGGCGAGCGCAGAAGCGGCTCCGCGACGTCTTCGAGTACGGCACCTCGGGGCGTGACGCCCAGGCGGTGACCGAGCTGAACGCGCTGCTCGAGGCGTTCCCGGTCCAGCCGCGCATCTCCGGGCACGACTCCAGCGACTGGCACATGCACGTCACCAGCCGGGGCGCGTCGGTGAGCGCGGAATACCTGGCCGGCGCGGTCTGGGGGCTGTCGGTGTGGCTCTGCGAGTACGGCAGCGCCCGTTTCGGCGTCTGCGCCGACGAACGGTG
Organism: Micromonospora sp. NRRL B-16802; assembly: GCF_001279555.1. Lineage (NCBI taxonomy): Bacteria > Bacillati > Actinomycetota > Actinomycetes > Micromonosporales > Micromonosporaceae > Micromonospora > Micromonospora sp. NRRL B-16802. The sequence goes on from NZ_LGEB01000053.1 coordinate 235,246, forward strand.
CGGCAACGTCTACCTGGACACGTCGTCCAACTGCTGCCGGCGGTTCTGCTCGGAGCGCTGCGCCACCCGCTCGCACGTTGCGGCGCATCGGGCCCGTAAGCGGGCCGCGATCGTCGAGCAGCCGACTGTCGCTTCGCAGCCGAAAGCGAAAGCCGATTCGCTGACGCCGATCAGCTAGGCCACCGGCCGGCGCAGGGCGGGCCCGCGCCGGGTCCCGGCGCGGGCGTTCAGGCGTCGACCGGGGACGGCGTGCTCAGGTGCTGGCGGGCGAACTCCAGCGAGGCGCGTAGGTCCGCCTCGCGCACCGCGCGGCTCTTCGCTCCCCGCGTCGCGACCTCCACCGCCACCGAACCGGTGAAGCCGCGCCCGGCCAGCGAGGAGAGCAGCTCCCCGCAGGGCTGGGTGCCCCGCCCGGGCACCAGGTGCTCGTCGCGGCCCTCGCCGGTGCCGTCGCCGAGGTGCACGTGCACCAGCCCGGAGCCCATCCGGTCGGCCATCGCGAGCGGGTCGCTGTGCGAGGCCGCGCAGTGCGACAGATCCAGTGTGTACGACGCATAGCCGGCCTCGGTGGGATCCCAGCCCGGCACGTACGGGACGAACTGGCGGCCTGCCATCCGCACCGGGTACATGTTCTCCACAGCGATGTGCAGCCCGCTGAACTGGTCCGCGATGGTGGCCAGCCCGTCGACGAACCCGCGCGCGTAGTCGCGCTGCCAACTGAACGGGGGATGCACCACCACAGTCGGCGCCTCCAGCGTCTCGGCCAGCTCGGCGGCCCGCCGCAGCCGCTCCCACGGGTCCGGGCTCCATACCCGCTGGGTGACAAGCAGGCAGGGCGCGTGCACCGACAGGACCGGCACCCCGTAGTGCTCGGAGAGGCCGCGCAGTGCTCCGGCGTCCTGGCTGACCACGTCGGTCCAGACCATCACCTCGACGCCGTCGTAGCCGAGCGCCGCGGCCATCTGGAACGCCGCAGCGGTCGGTTCGGGAAAGACTGACGAGCTGGACAGGAGGACGGGAACGCGGGAAGTCACATCAGCCAGGGTAGCCCGGTTGTCACGGGACTATCAGGACGAGCATCAGCAAAACACCCGCTACCGGACCCGTCCTCACATCGGTTCGAGTTGATCGAGTCGGCGGAGGATGACGCCCTCGCGCAGCGCCCACGGGCAGATGTCCACCGAGTCCAGGTCCAGCTTGCGCATCACCGCCTCGGCGACCACAGCGCCGGCCAGCAACTGGTGGGCGCGGCCCGCGCTGACCCCCTCCAACTCCATCAACTGCGCCGGGGGGATGTGCCTGATGAAACCGATTACCTGCCGCAACCCGGCGCGGGTCAGGCGGCGGGGCACCCAGAGCCCGGCGCCCGACGGTGCCGCTCCGGCGAGCCGGGCCAGGGTACGGAACGTCTTCGAGGTGGCCGCCGTCCGCTCCCAACCCACCTGGGTCATCTGGTCGACCACCTTGTCGAGCCGGCCGTCCACGTACTCCCGCAGCCTTTCGACGGCCTCGGCGGACGGCGGCGCCGTGCTGTCCGGCTCGACCCGCAGCCGCTCCCGGGTCAATCGGCCGGCCCCGAGCGGCAACGAGATCGCGACGTTCGGGTCCTCGTCGATCCCGGCGGCGATCTCCAGGGAGCCGCCGCCGATGTCGAGCACAAGCATTCGCCCCGCCGACCAGCCGAACCAGCGTCGCACCGCCAGGAACGTCATCCGCGCCTCGTCCGCGCCGGAGAGCACCTCCAGGCGTACGCCGGTCTCGTCGCGGACCCGGGCCAGGACGTCGGCGGCGTTTGTGGCGTCGCGGACCGCGGAGGTGGCGAACGCGATCAGGTCGGCGGCCTCCAGGCCGGTGGCCGCTGCCCTGGCCATGCCGACCGCCTTGACCAGGCTGTCCGCGCCCGCCTCGGTCAGCGCGCCGTCGGGGCCGATCTGCTCGGCGAGGCGCAGCACCACCTTCTCCGAGTGCGCCGGCCAGGGATGCGCACCGTGGTGCGCGTCGACAACCAGCAGGTGCACGGTGTTGGAACCGACGTCGAGGACACCCAGTCGCATGGTGAAGACACTAGGGGCAACACGTTTGCGTGGCTCGGCAGCCCATGGCCTACACCGGGCGTACGCTGGGCCGGGTGACGATGGAGCTCCGCGTGCTGGTGGACGATCCGGGCGACCCGCGTAGCCGCGAGGTGCCGCTGGACTTCCCCCGGGAGTGGATCGAGTTCGCCGACCCGGCGGACGACAACCACCTGATCCGCGCCGACCTGACCTGGCTGCTGTCCCGCTGGACCTGCATCTTCGGCCAGGGCTGCCACGGCATCATCGCCGGCCGGTCCGCAGACGGCTGCTGCTCGCACGGGGCCTTCTTCACCGACTCGGACGACGAGAAGCGCGTCCGCAGCGCTGTCAAGCGGCTCACCCCGTCGACCTGGCAGCATTTCCGGCGCGGCTTCAAGAGTTGGACCGACCAGGACACGATCGACGGCAAGAACCCGGCCCGCCGCACCGCCACCCAGGGCGCGGAGGGGCCGTGCGTCTTCCTCAACGACGCCGACTTTCCCGGCGGCGGTGGCTGCGCCCTGCACGGTCAGGCGCTACGCGACGGCGTGCACCCGTTGGAATACAAGCCGGACGTCTGCTGGCAGTTGCCGATCCGGCGCGATCAGGACTGGGTCAAGCGGCCGGACAACACGAAGGTGCTGGTCTCCACGCTTGCCGAGTTCGACAGGCGGGGCTGGGGTGCCGGCGGGCACGACCTGGACTGGTGGTGCACCTCCTCGACGGATGCGCACGTCGGCACCGAGCCGATGTACCTGTCGTACGGGCCCGAGTTGACGGCGCTCATCGGTGCGGCGGCGTACGAGCGGCTGGCCGAGCTGTGCGCGGCCCGGGTGAAGCAGGGCATGATCGCCCCGCACCCCGCCGACGAACCCAGCTGATCTTGGTAGCAGAGTTGCTACCATTCGCTCATGGCCATGACGCTTCGGCTTGACGACGAACGCGAACGGCGACTCCGCCTTGTCGCCGACGAGGAAGCGCGCTCCATGCACGCGGTAGTCGTCACCGCGATCGACGAGTACCTGGCGCGGCGCAACGCCAAGGAGTTCGACGACCTCGCTGACGAGATCATCGACCGCCACGCCGCGCTGCTCGCCCGCCTGGCTGAGTGATGGCGGAGGTCCGCTACCCCACGCTCGCCGACGTGGCACGCATCGCCCGCAAGCTCGGCGTCGGCATCAGAGACGCCGGCCTCGTGGAGTCGGCTGTGGCGCGGTCGAGGGCGAGCGTGTTCGGGGAGGATGCCTACCCCGACCTGTGGACCAAGGCGGCGGCCCTGCTGCACTCCCTGGTCAACAACCACCCGTTCATTGACGGCAACAAGCGGATCGGCTGGATCACGGCGATCGCCTTCCTGCTGCAGAACCGCGCCGTCACCATTGCCCAGCTCGACGAGATGGATCAGGACGCCGCGTACGATCTGGTGATCAGCGTGGCGGAGAGTCGGCTGACAGAGGTCGCCGAGATCTCCGCCGCCCTGCGCAAGCTGTTCTGACCTGAGCGGCTGTCGATCACGGCTCGAACTTGTAGCCCAGCCCTCGCACGGTGACGATGAAGCGCGGCGCGGACGGCTCCGGCTCGATCTTGGAGCGCAGCCGCTTGACGTGCACGTCGAGCGTCTTGGTGTCACCGACGTAGTCGGCACCCCAGACCCGGTCGATGAGCTGGCCCCGGGTCAGCACCCGGCCCGCGTTGCGCAGCAGGAGTTCCAGCAGCTCGAACTCCTTCAACGGCAACTGCACGTTCCCACCCTCGACGGTGACCACGTGCCGCTCGATGTCCATCCGCACCGGGCCGGCGGCCAGCGTCGGGGCGCCGGATTCGGCCACCTCCGGGCTCTGCCGACGGAGCACCGCCCGGATCCGGGCAACCAGTTCCCGGGGCGAGTACGGCTTGGTGACGTAGTCGTCGGCACCGATCTCCAGGCCGACCACCTTGTCGATCTCGCTGTCCCTCGCGGTGACCATGATGATCGGCACTGCCGAACGCTGCCGGAGCTGCCGGCACACCTCGGTCCCCGACATCTCGGGCAACATCAGGTCGAGCAGGACGATGTCAGCGCCGGTCCGGTCGAACTCGGTGAGGGCGTCGGTGCCGGTCGCGGCGACCGAAACCTCGAAGCCCTCCTTGCGGAGCATGTACGACAGGGCGTCGGAGAACGACTCCTCGTCCTCGACCACCAGAACGCGGCTCAACGGGGGGTTCCTTTCATTGCTGTCAGACCTGCCGTAGCTCGGCCGGACCGGCCTCGATCCCAGCCTGTGGCAGTGTCGCCAGCAGGTCGTCCGGTGGGCTGGCGGGCAACCGGAGGGTGAACGTCGATCCACCTCCAAGAGTGCTCGACACCTCCACCCGACCGCCATGGTTGCTCGCGATGTGTTTCACGATGGCCAGGCCGAGCCCGGTGCCGCCGGTGGCACGCGAACGCGCCTGGTCTGCCCGGTAGAACCGCTCGAACACCCGGTCCACGTCGGTGGGGGCGATACCGATGCCCTGGTCGGCGACCGCGATCTCGACGTGCTCGTCGCCGCCGCGGAGGGTGACCCGCACAGTGGTGTCCTCCCCCGAGTAGTTGATGGCGTTCTCCACAAGGTTCGCCACGGCCGTGGCGAGCTGGGCGTCGCTGCCGTACGCGGTGAGGCCGCGCTCGCCGTCCACCGTCACCTCGACGCCGCGGGCGGCGGCCGTGGTGCGCGTCCGGTCGACCACCTCGGCGATCACCCAGTCGAGCGCCACGGGCTCCGGAGGCGGCTGCGGCTCCGCGCCCTGCAAACGGGTCAGCTCCAGCAACTCCTGCACCAGCCGGCCCAGCCGGGTCGACTCGTGCTGGATCCGTTCGGCGAACCGGCGGGCGGCCACCAGGTCCTCGGAGAGGTCGGGCATCGCGGCGTCGGCCGGTTCGGTGGCGTCCAGCAGCGCTTCGGCGAGCAGTTGGAGCGCCCCGATGGGGGTCTTCAGCTCGTGGCTCACGTTGGCCACGAAGTCACGACGTACCCGGGTCAGCCGGTGCGACTCGGTCACGTCGACCGCTTCCACAGCGATGAAGCCGTTGCCGATACCCATGGCCCGCAGGTGCACGCCGAGCGGGTTCTCCCCCGCGCTGTCGCGGCCCCGGGGCAGGTCCAGCTCGATCTCGCGGCGCACGCCGGTGCGCCGCACCTGGCCCGCGAGGGTACGGATCAGCGGGTGCGCGGCGATCGAGCCCGGGGTGCTGCCGGTACGCAGCAGCCCCATCGCGCGGGCAGCAGGGTTGATCAGCACAGGCACGTCGTCGTTGTCCAGGACCACGACACCGGCCCGGAGCGAGTCGATCGTCCGTCGGCCGAGCCCGGTCTGCTGTTCGTCGGCTATCGCGGGCCTCCCCCTGCTCCATCGGGAGCTCACGCTGCCCGTCGATGTGGTGCGGGCGTCGCGCGCCGGCAGGAACCGGGGCAGCAGGAGACCGGCGACCAGTCCGGCCACCAGCGCCACTGCCACAACGATCGCCACTGCCCACTCCACCCGGCGATCGTAGGGTCATTGTTAACCTGGCTACCACGCAGAACGGGACGAACCACCCTCACTTTCGAAACTGTTCACCCACCGGTCTGGCGTCGTTCATCGTGGTTCATCCGGGATCCGTCAACGCCGCCTACCGTTGGCGTCGCACCTGCTCAGCCCCATGCGCCGACAGCCGTCGGCGGCGACGACCACAGGACGTGATGATGCGCGACGAGTTCCGGGCCGACCTCCAGATCGTCAGCCAACTGCTTGTGGACATGGCGGAGGGCGTCCGCGCCGCCATGCGCCAGGCCACCCGCGCCCTGCTCACCGCCGATCGGCAGGCCGCCGAGACGGTCATCGAGCGGGACGCCGAGATCGACGACCTCTACCGGCACGTCGAGGAGCGGGTGTGTGACCTGCTCGCCCGGCAGGCGCCGGTCGCCTCCGACCTGCGCGCCATGATCACCGCCCTGCACGTGGCGGCCGACCTGGAGCGGATGGGCGACCTCGCCGACCACGTGGCGAAGACAGCGCTGCGGCGGCACCCGTCGCCTGCCGTGCCGGCCGAGCTGCGGGCGATCTTCACCGAGATGGCCGACATCGCCGACCGGATGGCGGTGAAGATCGGCTCGGTGCTGGCCAAGCCCGACGTCGACCTCGCCAGCGAGCTGGACCGTGACGACGACGCCATGGACGAGCTGCACAAGAGCCTGTTCTCGGTGCTGCTCGGCGACGACTGGCCGTACGGGGTGGAGACCGCTATCGACGCCACCCTGCTGGGCCGCTTCTACGAGCGCTTCGCCGACCACGCGGTGAACGCCGGCGAACACGTGATCTACCTGATCACCGGAGAAAGCGCCCCCACAGCCAGCTGAAGTGCAAGGAAGGGCCCCGTGTTATCGCTTTATGCATAACAAGGGGCCCTTCCTAACTTCTTAGCGGCCCTGGTTCGCGACCGCCGCGGCGGCTGCCTTCGCTGCCGTGGGGTCGAGGTAGGTGCCGCCCAGGGTGAGCGGACGCAGCTGCGGGTCGAGGTCGTAGCGCAGCGGGATGCCGGTCGGGATGTTGAGCTTGGCGATCGCCTCGTCGGAGATCTGGTCGAGGTGCTTGACCAGGGCGCGCAGCGAGTTGCCGTGCGCGGCCACCAGCACCGTCCGGCCGGCCAGGATGTCCGGCACGATCGAGTCGTACCAGTAGGGAAGCATCCGCTCGACGACGTCCTTGAGGCACTCGGTACGTGGCATCAGCTCGGTCGGCAGCAGCGCGTACCGCGGGTCGCCCACCTGCGACCACTCGTCGTCGTCGGCGATCGGCGGCGGTGGGGTGTCGTACGACCGGCGCCAGAGCATGAACTGCTCCTCGCCGTACTCGTCAAGGGTCTGCTTCTTGTTCTTGCCCTGCAGTGCGCCGTAGTGCCGCTCGTTGAGCCGCCACGACCTGCGCACCGCGATCCAGTGCCGGTCGGCGGCGTTCAGCGCCAGCTCGGCGGTGCGGATCGCCCGGCGCATCACACTGGTGTGGACGACGTCCGGCAGCAGGTCGTGTTCGCGGAGCAGCACGCCGCCGCGCCTCGCCTCGCCCTCGCCCTTCTCGGTCAGGTCGACGTCGACCCAGCCGGTGAAGAGGTTCTTGGCGTTCCAGTCACTCTCGCCGTGCCGCAGCAGGACCAGCGTCCCGATGGTGGGCCCCTCGCTCGCAGTCATGCGGATCATCCTGCCTCAACCCGGCACGGGACACGCGGCCACCCGTCGTGACGACCACCACGTGAAAAAGCGGGTGACCCGTCGATCGGACCACCACTAGGGTCGTAAGGCGCTACGGTCACTTCGGTCATTACTTGCAAGCGGGGGCACGACGTGTTGACGATGCGGAGCTGGTTCCGGGACACCACCGGCGGCCTCCCCACCACCTTCTGGTACCTGTGGACCGGCACCCTGATCAACAGGCTCGGCTCGTTCGTCCTCATCTTCCTTGCCATCTATTTGACCCAGGAACGCGGCTTCTCCGCCTCCCAGGCCGGCCTGGTGCTCGGCCTGTGGGGCGTCGGTGGCGCGGTCGGCACCACTGTCGGCGGCACCCTTGCCGACCGGTGGGGTCGCCGGCCGACACTGTTCACCGCGCACGTCGGCGCGGCCGCCATGATGATCGCCCTCGGCCTGGCCCGGGACCTCTGGGCCGTGGCACTGGGCGCGCTGCTGCTCGGCCTGTTCGCCGAGGCGGCCCGACCCGCGTTCGGCGCCATGATGATCGACGTGGTGCCGGCGAAGGACCGGCTACGCGCCTTCTCGCTCAACTACTGGGCGATCAACCTGGGCTTCGCCTGCGCCGCCATCCTTGCCGGTCTCGCCGCGCAGGCCGACTACCTGCTGCTGTTCCTTGTCGACGCGGCCACCATGCTGATCACCGCGCTGATCATCTTCATCCGCGTCCCGGAGACCCGCCACGCCGGGCCGACCGTCACGACCGCGAGGGCACCTCGTGGCGCCCTGCGCACGATCCTCGCCGACCGGGTCTTCCTCGGCTTCGTGGTCCTGAACCTGTTCGCCGCGCTTGTCTTCCTCCAGCACATCTCGATGCTGCCGATCGCCATGGGCGACTCCGGTCTGAGCCCGGCCACCTTCGGCTCGGTGATCGCGCTCAACGGCGTCCTGATCGTCGTCGGCCAACTCTTCGTGCCCCGGCTGATCCGGGGCCGCAGCCGCTCGCACGTGCTCGCGCTGTCCGCCGTCGTGATGGGGGTCGGGTTCGGGCTGACCGCGTTCGCCGGCTCCGCCTGGTTCTACGGGCTGACCGTGCTGATCTGGACGGTCGGCGAGATGCTGAACTCGCCGTCAAACGCCACGCTGATCGCCGAGTTGTCCCCGGCCGCGCTACGCGGGCGCTACCAGGGCGTGTTCGGGCTCTCCTGGCAGATCGCCGGGGCCAGCGCGCCGGTCCTCGGTGGCCTGGTCCGCGAACACGCCGGCAACTCCGCGCTCTGGCTCGGCTGCGCAGCGCTCGGTGTGCTGACCGCGGTGGCCCACCTGGTGTCCGGTCCGGCCCGGGAACGGCGAGCCGACGCGCTGCGCCGCTCCGGTGCGGGGCTGGTGCCTGCCGACGCCCGGACGGCCGCACAGCCCGCCGAGGCGACGGCCTGACCCGCGCTGTGACGTACCGCCCATGATCAGCAATACGACTGGCGCGAACGGGCCCGACTTCCTACCGTCCCAGGGAAACGGTTAGGAAACTGAACTGTCGGGAGGTCGGGTGCACGCCCTGCGGCGCTTGTGGAACGACACCGCGGGCGGACTTCCCGCCACCTTCTGGTACCTCTGGGCCGGCCTGCTCATCAACAGGGCCGGCGCGTTCGCCATGCTGTTCCTGTCGCTCTATCTCACCGACGCGCGGGGCGCCAGCGAGTCGCTGGCCGGCACTGTGGTCGGGGCGTACGGAGCGGGCGGGGCGGCAGGCGTGCTGCTCGGCGGGGTGCTTGCCGACCGGTGGGGCCGACGGTCCACCCTGGTCGCCGCCCACCTGGCCACCGCCGCCCTGATGGTGGCGCTGGCCTTCAGCCGGCCCCTGCTGTTGATCGCGGTGCTGTCCGCGCTTGTAGGCGTGGTGCACTCGATGCCCAGCCCGGCGTTCGTCGCGGCGATCGTCGACGTGGTGCCCGCGCAACGCCGCTCGCGTGCGTTCAACCTCCAGTTCTGGGCGTTCAACCTGGGTATGGCGGTGGCCTCACTGCTCGCCGGGGTCCTGGCCGAGGCGAGCTTCACAGCGCTGTTCCTGGTCGACGCGGGTGCCACGCTTACCGCCGCGGTGCTCATCGCCTGGAAGGTCCCGGAGACCCTGCGACGGGCCGCTGCAAGCGTCGACCTCCGGCCACCGGCCGAGTCCGCCCGAGCCCGGCGTCCCGGCCTGCGTACCGCGCTCACCGACCGGACCTTCCTGGTCTTCGTCGGTCTCACATTCGTGCTGGCCGTACTCACCATGCAAACCTCGACGATCATGCCGCTGGCGATGCGCGCGGACGGTCTCGGCCCATCGGCGTACGGGGTGGTGGTGGCCCTGGGCGGCGCGCTGATCGTGCTGGGGCAATTGTTCGTGCCCCGGCTGATCGACAGGCACCGCAAGGACGTCGTCCTGGCGGTCTCGACCGCTCTGCTCGCTGTCGGTTTCGGCGTGCTGGCCGTGGCCGACGTGCTGGGCGTCTACCTGGCCGCCGCTGCGGTCTGGACGGTCGGCTCGATGCTCGCCGCCCCACCCAACGCGCAGATCAACGCGGATCTGGCGCCACCGCAGCTACGCGCCCGGTATCAGTCGGTCTTCTACCTGACGTTCCCGGCGGCGGCGTTCGTCGCACCCACGCTGGGCGGGGTGAGCCTGCAACACCTCGGCGACGGGCACTGGCTGATCGTGGGCGGGCTGGGCCTGCTTGCCGCACTTGGGCACCTGCTGGCCGGGCCGCACCGGGAGCGCCACGTCGCCGCGCTGCGCCGGGCCGCCGGCCTGGAGCCGGCTCCGGCCGTGGACCACGCGCCGGCCCGCTGACCTCACCAAATGGGAGTACGAACACGCAAAGCGCCCACCATGCCCCGAAGGTCATGGTGGGCGCCCGCTGGTGGGGCCGGCGGCGGCGGGCAACACTCACCCCCGTAAGCATCGCCCGCTCACGCCGCCGGTCCAAACAGGTGGGCACCGTCCCCCAACGGTAGATCCACCCGTTCCTCGCATCTCGCCTGGTGCACGGATCTGATCGATCCGCCGCTCCCCCGAACGTTTCCAAGCGCGACGCGGTGCAATAAAGCTAGTTCGCCCGGATTCTGGATTCAACCCAACTGGATGTCTCGCCCGTCACAACTGGCGGGTATCCCCCAGTCGGGGGTCACCGTCTCTGGCAACCGCCGCATACCCCTCGGGCATTCCCGCAAACACCTCAGCCGTCTTCCCGATCGGGTGACTCGGTCCGGAAGAAGTTGCTCTGCCGGCCGTCGCGCATCTGCTCCTGATAGATCAGGTTCAGCCGGCGCAGATCGAAGGTGTGGAACCACTGGTCCCAGGTGATCTCGCGAATCTTGCTGCTCTCGCGATAGCCGGGGATGTTGAAGGTCAACACACCCGCCCGGCCGTCCCGCTCGGTGCCGGCGATGGTGGCCGGCTTCGCGCCACGCTCCCGTGCCCAGCGCTGGATCACCTCGTGGTTCGCGGTGATCAGACTGCGCCCCGGGCGCTCCGGCCGGTCCGCGATCGACGAGATCACCTGCGAGCTGCGGACCGACCGACCGGTGCCCCGCCCGGTCCGGATGCCACCGGCCGCCGTACCGCCGCCGGCCGGACGGCTCGCGGCAGCACGCTTCGCGGGCGCCGCACGCTTGGCCGCCGGTCGCGCCGGTGCCTTACGCGCGGTACGGGCCGCGGACGTCTTCGCCCCGGCGGTGGACTTGGCTCCGGCCGCCTTCCTGGCCGGGGCCGTCTTGCGCGCCGCCGCCGGCTTCGACGCGGCAGCAGTGGTACGCGCTGTCGTCGACTTCCGCGCCGCAGCAGTGGTACGCGCTGTCGTCGACTTCCGCGCGGCGGTCGTCTTCTTGGCGGCGGCCCGCTTCGCGGGGGCGCTCTTGTTGGCCGGCGCGGCCTTGGCGCGGCTGGGTGCCGCCCTCGACGCCGACTTCTTCGTCGCGGCGGCCCGCCCGGCCGACGCCCTGCTGCCGGTGGCCCGACCAGCCGGGCCGGTGCTGCCCCGGGCCGCGCCACCGCGTTCGGAACGCAGCGAGCGCCCCAACTGTTTCACCAGATCGGGCTTGCGCAGTGCGGAGATCCCGGAGATCCCGCGTTTGCGCAACTGGCCGCGGATGTCGTCCACCCGCATCCGGGAGATCTCCGACTCGGAGACCCCTGGAGTATTCGGCGTCTGGTTGCCGGCCCGCCGTTTGGTCCTGGTCGCAGTCCCGCCGCGACCTGAGCTGTTCCGCTGAGCCATGGGATGCTCCGCTCCTCGACACTCCGTCCTCGGCGCGCGGGGGTCCCTGTGCCGTACCGCGCGGTGCGGCATACCCGTCAGGAGCAGTCCGAACCACAGACAACCGGCGGGCTGGAATCCGGGTCATCAGGCCAGGCGGAAACGGGCGTCGGGCCAGGCGGAAACGGGCGTCGGGCCAGGTGGAAAACGGGTGCCGGGCCGGACGGAAGCGAGCGTCAGGCCGGGTCGGGACCGGTGCCGGACGGTTCGAAGAGGTGGGCGAAGGCGGCCAGGTTCGCTGTCGACTCGCCGCGCTTGACCCGCCACTCGTACTCGCGCCGGATGGAGCTGCCGAAGCCGATCTCCAGCATCGTGTCGAACGACTCGTCGGAGTACGTGAGCACCGCGCCGAGCAGCCGGTCCAGTTCGTCGGCGTCCACACCGGCCGGGTTGACCCGCCCGGTCAGATACACGTCGCCGACCTTGTCGGTGGAGAAGGAGACGCCGTACATCCGGGCGTTGCGCTGCAACAGCCAGGCCCACAGCTCCTCGCGGCGCTCGTCGGGCTGGCGCATCACGAACGCCTCGATCCGCAGCGCGTGCTCCCCGACGATCAGGTTGCAGATCGTCTTGAGCTTGTGGGTGCCTGGCAGGGTCACCGCGTACGAGCCGGGGCCCGTCGATTCCCACACCAGGTCACGCTCGGCGCACACCGACTCGATCAGGGACGCGAGATCGCTTTTCGGGCTCACCGGACCCACTCTACGACCGGCCGGGGCGGCGCACCCGATGAGAGCCGGTGCCCTCGATCACCAGGAGCAGGACAGCGCCGGGTCACCCGCCAGGTCGGCGGCGAGCCGTGCGCGGCGCGCGGCGACCGCCTCGCCGTAGACGTCGAGCAGGCCCGAGACCGTGCGATCCCAGGAGAAGTGCCGGGCGTGCTGTTCGGCGCCCCGGCCGAGCACCGCCCTGCGGGCCCGGTCGGGAAGCAGGCGGGCCAGCGCGCGGGCCCAGTTCACCGGGTCGTGCCCGTCGATGAGCACCCCGCTCACCTGGTCCCGTACGGCGGTGACAAGCCCGCCGACGGCTGCGGCCAGCACCGGCGTACCGCAGGCCTGTGCCTCGAGCGCGACCAGGCCGAAGGATTCGTTGTGCGACGGCACCGCGACCAGGTCGGCGGCCCGGTACAGGGCCGGCAGGTCGTCGCCGGTGCGCGGCGGCAGGAAGCGGATCCGGTCGCTGACTCCCAGCGTGCTGGCCAACTCGATAAGTGCCGTCGGCCGGTCCAGACCGCTGCCGCTGGGCCCTCCGCAGATTGCGACAGTCACCTGATCGGCCAGGGCCGGGTCACGCTCGCGCAGCGCGGCGACCGCGCGGATCAGCACGTCGGGTGCCTTCAAGGGCTGGATCCGGCCGACGAAGGCCACCAGGTACCCGTCGACGGGGAGCCCGAGGCGGCGACGGGCGGCCTGTGCGGCCACGTGCCGGTCGCCGGGAGCGGGCCGGAACCGTGCCAGGTCGACGCCGGGCTGCACGACGGCGACCTGGCTGGGGTCGGCGTCGTACCGCTCGACCAGGTCGCGGGCCTCCACGCGGGTATTGGCGACCAGGCGGTCCGCCTCCGCGACCACCTGCTCCTCGCCGATCACCCGGGCCTTGGGCTCCGGACGATCCCCGGCCGCGAGCTGGGCGTTCTTGACCTTCGCCAGGGTGTGCGCGGTGTGCACCAGCGGCACTCCCCAACGTTCCTTGGCCAGCCAACCGACCTGCCCGGAGAGCCAGTAGTGGGAGTGGATCAGGTCGTAGTGACCGGGTGGCCGGGATGCCTCGGCGCGCAGCACCCCTGCGGTGAAGGCGCAGAGCTGGCCGGGCAGTTCCTCCTTGGTGAGCCCTTCCAGGGGGCCTGAGGTGATGTGCCGGACCTGCACACCGGGGGCCATCTCGGTCACCGGGGGAAGGTCACCAGAGGTTGCCCGGGTGAAGATCTCCACCTCGACGTTGGCCTCGGCGAGCCGCCGGGCGACCTCCAGGATGTAGACGTTCATCCCGCCGGCGTCGCCCGTGCCGGGCTGGTGCAGCGGGGAGGTGTGTACGGACAGGGTGGCGATCCGACGCGGCCGGGGCCACGGTCGAGCACCTCGCTGACGACCGACACCGGTGTGCACTTCCGCCACGTCCGCTCCCTCTGCCACGGTCAACGTCGTCTCGCACGACCGGCGCATCTCGGTCAACCTGTACGCCGGATGTCATCTTCCCCACCCGACCACGGAAATTCGCCGGCACGGGCCCCGGGCGTGACGGACCTCATCACGGCCGCCTCTGTCCGGTCCGGTCCCGCCCGTGTCGACGCCGGACCGGAGCGGAGCGGACGGGCGCGCGACAATGAACGGATGACCTCTGTCGCCATCGTCACCGGAGCGTCCAGCGGGATCGGGGCGGCCACCGCCCGCCGGCTCGCCGCCGACGGTTTTTACGTGCTCGCCGCCGCCCGCCGCACCGACCGGCTCGCCGGTCTGGTCACCGAGATCACCTCCGCCGGCGGTCAGGCAACCGCGGTGACCTGCGACGTCACCTCGGACGAGTCGGTAGCCGGGCTCGCCGAGGCGGCGGCGCGGGCACCCGGGCCGGTCACCCTGCTGGTGAACAACGCCGGCGGCGCGCGCGGTCTCGACCCGGTGGAGTCCGGCTCCGTCGACGACTGGCAGTGGATGTACGACGTGAACGTGCTCGGCACGCTGCGGGTGACCCAGGCGCTGCTGCCGGCGCTGGAGGCGTCCGGTTCGGGGACCATCGTCGTGGTCTCCTCCACTGCCGGGCTGACGGTGTACGAGGGCGGTGGCGGGTACACCGCCGCGAAGCACGCGCAGACCGCCATCGCGGGAACGTTGCGGCTGGAGCTGTGCGGCCGGCCGCTGCGGGTGATCGAGATCGACCCCGGGATGGTGAAGACAGACGAGTTCGGGCTGGTCCGCTTCGAGGGCGACGCGGACCGGGCGGCTGCCGTCTACGCAGGGGTTCCCGATCCGCTTGTCGCCGAGGACGTGGCGGACTGCATCGCCTGGTGCGCCACCCGCCCCGAGCATGTGAACGTGGATCGGCTGGTGGTACGGCCGAGGGCGCAGGCCGCGCAGCACAAGGTGCACCGCGTCAACCCGTGAGGCGCACGGTCGTCGGGAGGTCACGATGAGCGGGACGGCGCGACGCCGGCCGCTCGGCGTTGTCACCCGGGGCACCACGAACCCGAACCGGCTCCGCCGGGTGGACAACTGGATCGTGGCCACCTGCGCCGACCGGCTGCGGGCTGCGGCCGACCCGCTCGTGGTCGACCTCGGCTTCGGTGCCACCCCGGTGACCGCCGTGGAGCTGCGGGCACGGTTGGCCGCGGGCGTCCGTCCGGACGTACGCCTGGTCGGGCTGGAGATCGATCCGGCCCGGGTGGCCGCCGCGACGCCGGCCGCCGACCCGCCGGGCCTGACCTTCGCCCGGGGTGGCTTCGAGCTGGCCGGGTTGCGGCCGGTGCTGGTCCGCGCGTTCAACGTCCTGCGACAGTACGACGAGCGCGAGGTGCCCGAGGCGTGGCGGACGATGACCGCCGCCCTCGCCTCTGGCGGCGCGCTCGTGGAGGGCACCTGTGACGAGCTGGGCCGGCTCGCGAGCTGGCTGCTGATCGACGCCGAAGGCCCGCAGACGCTGACAGTGGCCGCGAAACTCACGACCCTGGGCAGCCCCGCCGAGCTGGCCGAACGCCTGCCCAAGGTGTTGATCCACCGCAACGTCCCGGGTGAGCCGGTGTACGACCTGATCGGCGCGTTGGACGACGCCTGGCGTGCCGCCGCCCCCTACGCGCCGTTCGGGCCGCGTCAACGGTGGCTGCGAGCCGTGGCCCAACTGCGCGAGACGGGCTGGCCCGTCCTCCACGGCCCGCACCGCTGGCGCCACGGCGAGCTGACCCTCCCCTGGCCACCGCGCGGCTGACGGGACGGCCGCGCCGGGATGGTTGTCAGAAGGCGCAGTTGATGAGGACCGGCTCGGGGTGCAGGGTCACGCCGAAGCGGGCGTGCACAGCGTCGCGGATGGTGCCGGCCAGGGTGAGCAGGTCGCTGGTGCTGGCGGTGCCGCTGCGGTTGGTGAGGGCGAGGGTGTGCTTGCCGGAGATGGCAACACCACCCGGGCCGGGGTGACCCTTCTCGAAGCCCGCCTTGTCGATCAGCCAGGCGGCGCTCACCTTGACTGTGTCGTCGCGTCCGGGCCAGGCCGGTGGGTCGCCCAGGTCGGTGGCGCGTTCCCGGAGCAGCTCGTACGTCGCCCGGTCGAGCACCGGGTTGGTGAAGAAGGAGCCGACCGAACGGGTGTCCGGGTCGGCCGGGTCGAGCACCATGCCCTTGCCGGCGCGCAGCCGCAGCACCGCCGCCCGCGCGTCGGCAAGAGGCACCTGGTCGCCCACCTCGACACCGAGCGCCCGGGCCAGCTCGGCGTAGCGCACCGGGCCGGAGAGCGGTGACCGGGTGAGCCGGAAGTCGACCGACAGCACGATCCAGCGGTCCTGGTACTTGAAGATGCTGCCCCGGTAGGCGAAGCCGCATTCGCCGGCGGGGATCATCTGGCGGGTGCCCTCGGCGCGGTCGTACACCTCGACCCCGGTGATCGTCTCGGCGACCTCCTGGCCGTACGCGCCGACGTTCTGGATCGGGGTGGCCCCTGTCGCGCCGGGGATGCCGGAGAGGCATTCCAGGCCGGCCCAGCCGTTGGCGACGGTGGCGGCGACCAAGTCGTCCCACGGCTCGCCTGCTTCGACACGTACGGTGACGGTTTCGGTGTCCTCGGCGACGACCCGCAGGCCCCGCGAGCGCACCAGCACGACGGTGCCGGGGAAGCCGGCGTCGCCGATCACCACGTTGCTGCCGCCGGCCAGGACCAGGACCGGGTCGCCCGCGTCCCGGACCGCCCGGACGAGTTCGTCGGCGTCCTTCGCCGCTACGATCCGCCTGGCCGGCCCGCCCATCCGCAGCGTGGTGTGGTGGGCCAGTGGAACCGGGATGGCACGATCGGTTTCGGTTGTCGGCTGGGCATAGGCGTCTGACACGTATCTCACCTTAGGCTGATGTGCAGCCGCAGCACCCATTGGTCGCTCGGCACCCCCGGGAGGATGGCGATGAGCAGACTGCAGGGCAGCAAGGATTTCTGGATTGGGGCACTCCGGACCGAGGGTCCGGCCTTCGCTGCGGCGGTCGCCGAGGCGCCGCCGGAGACACCTGTGCTGTCCTGTCCCGGCTGGACGGTCGGTGACCTCACCCTGCACCTCGCCGGGATCTACCACTGGGTGGGTTCGTTCGTCGGGACGGGCGAGACGAGCGCGCCGCCGCCCCGCCCGCAGCCGCCGGAGATACCGCCGGGTGTGAGTCCGCTCCAGCTCTGGCAGCAGGGGTACGACCAGCTGATCACCCGGTTCGACGGGCTCGACCCGGAGGCGCCGGCGTGGAACTGGGCGCCGCAGCCGAAGAGGGCGGGCTTCTGGCCGCGCCGGATGGCGCACGAGACGGCTGTGCACCGCTGGGACGCCCAGCTCGCCATCGCCTCTGGTGAGCCGATCGAGGCGAAGCTGGCGGCCGACGGGGTGAGCGAGGTGCTGGACACCTGGCTGCCCGCGGGCCGGCGGCGGACGCCGGGCGGCTGGCACGGCGTGGTGCAGCTGACGTCGACCGACGCGGAGCAGCAGTGGTATCTGCGGCTGCGCGGCGAGGGGGTGGCGCTGCTGGACACGGCGACCATCTTCGACCACGACGACCATCACGCCCGTGCGCAGGTAAGCGGCACCGCGAGCGACCTGCTGCTTGCGCTCTGGGGGCGGGTCAGCTTCGAGACGCTCGACGTGGCAGGGGATCGCGCGCTGCTGGAGGGCCTGCGTACCCGCTGATCTGGTAACGGGCCGACCTGGCTCGACGAGGGCGCCACCGGTCCCGGTGGCGCCCTCGTCGCATGTCGGGATCGATTCGGACAACCGAGAGAGCGCTCTCTTGACAGCGGGTCGAGGACCCACCACCCTGTCGTGAGAGCGCTCTCTTGGCTACCGCCATCACCTGACCACCTTGAGAGAGGTCCATATCCCATGGCTGTCTTCCCACGCCGCCGCCTCGCCGCGGTGGCCCTCGTCGCCGCCACCGCCCTTCTCGTCACCGCCGGCTGCGGCGGTGGCGACGACGCCGAAGGAGACGGGCCGATCACGCTTACCGTCGACGTCTTCGGCCAGTTCGGCTACGAACAGCTCTACCAGGACTACATGGCCGCGAACCCCGGCGTGAAGATCGTCGAGCGGGGCACCGGCACCAATCTCGACGAGTACTCACCGAAGCTGACCCAGTGGCTCGCCGCCGGCCGGGGCGCCGGTGACGTGGTGGCCATCGAGGAAGGCCTCATGGTCGAGTACAAGGCGAACCCCAACAACTTCGTCAACCTGCTGGACCACGGCGCCGCCGACCTCAAGGGCAACTTCCTCGAGTGGAAGTGGAACGCCGGCCTGACCGCCGACGGCAAGCAGCTCATCGGCCTCGGCACCGACGTCGGCGGCATCGCCATGTGCTACCGCAAGGACCTGTTCGAGAAGGCCGGCCTGCCCACCGAGCGCGAGGCCGTCTCCAAGCTGTGGCCGACCTGGCAGGACTACATCGCCACAGGCGAGAAGTTCGTCGCCGCGAAGACCGGTGCGTCCTTCCTCGACGCGGCCACCAACACGTTCAACACCATCCTGCTCCAGACCGCCGGCAACACCACCGGCTACAGCTACTACGACACCAGCGACAACCTGGTCGTCGACAGCAACCCGGCCATCCGGCAGGCCTGGGACACCACTATGGACATCGTCGACTCGGGCCTCTCCGGCAAGTACGGCTCCTGGTCCGAGGAGTGGGTGTCCGCCTTCAAGCAGTCGAAGTTCGCCACCATCGCCTGCCCTGCCTGGATGACCGGGGTCATCGAGAGCAACGCCGGCACTGGCGCCCAGGGCAAGTGGGACATCGCCAAGGTGCCCGGCAACGGCGGCAACTGGGGCGGCTCGCACCTCGCCGTACCGAAGCAGAGCAAGCACCAGGCCGAGGCAATCGAGCTGGCCAAGTTCCTGACCAGCGCCAAGGGCCAGATCGGCGCGTTCAAGGCCAAGGGCCCGCTGCCCTCCTCGCCGCAGGCGCTCGACGACCCGGCGATCTCCGGCGCGACGAACACGTACTTCTCCGGAGCGCCCATCGGCTCGATCTTCGGCGCGGGCGCGAAGAGCCTCAAGCCTGTCTACATGGGCCCCAAGAACCAGGCCGTACGCACCGAGGTGGAGAACGCCGTGCGGACCGTGGAACTGGGCCAGCGCAGCCCGGCGCAGGGCTGGACGGACGCGGTGACGAACGCCAAGAAGGCCGCCGCCAAGTAGCCCGAACGAGCGTGTGTGCGGGCCTCCGTCCGCCGGAGGCCCGCACACACGGCGAAAGGAGTTCCCGGGCATGACCGTCCAGCTCGACGCCCGCCCGCCGGCCGCACCGGCAACCGGGCCCCGCCGCCGATCGACGGGTCGGCTCAGCCGGCTCGACACCCGCTACTCGCCGTACCTCTACATCGCCCCGTTCTTCCTGCTCTTCGCGGTCTTCGGGGCCTACCCGCTGGTGTACACCTTCTGGGTCTCGCTGCACGACTGGGACCTGCTCGGCACCGACCACCCGTTCGTCGGCGCGGAGAACTACACCCGACTGCTCGCCGACGCCGACTTCTGGCACGCACTCGTCAACACGATGGGCATCTTCGTGATCTCCACAGTTCCGCAGTTGCTCGCCGCGCTCTGGCTGGCCAACCTGCTGAACCGGGGACTGCGCGGGCGCACCGGCTGGCGGATGGCGGTGCTCGTCCCGAACGTCACCTCCACCGCGGCCGTGGCGATCGTGTTCGGGGTGCTCTTCGGCCGCGAGTTCGGCATGATCAACTGGATGCTCGACCTGGTCGGGGTGGACGCGATCGAGTGGAAATCCAACCGGCTCGCCTCCTGGGTGGCCATCTCCACGATGGTCGACTGGCGGTGGACCGGCTACAACGCGCTGATCCTCCTTGCCGCGATGCAGGCCATCCCCCGCGACCTGTACGAGGCGGCGGCGATCGACGGCGCCGGTCGGGCCCGACAGTTCTGGTCGGTCACCGTGCCGATGCTCAAACCGACGATCCTCTTCTGCACCATCATCGCCACCATCGGCGGGTTGCAACTCTTCACGGAGCCCCGGATGTTCAACTCCGGCACCAACCCGATCCGCGGTGGACCGCTGCGTGAGTCGCAGACCCTGACCATGTACATGTTCGAGAACGCATTCGCGCCGCACTACAACTTCGGGTACGGGTCGGCTGTCGCCTGGCTCCTCTTCGCGCTCATCGCGGTTGTCGCGGCTGTCAACGTGCTGGTGCTGCGCCGGCTGGGCGGGGCCCGGCCGGGCGCCCGGAAGGGAGTCACCCGATGAGCCGGCTCTGGCGGGCCAGCCCGCTCACCTACCTGGCCCTTGTGGTCGCCGCCGGCCTGTCGGTCTTTCCGATCTGGTGGATGTTCGTCGTCGCCAGCCGCACCAACGACGCGATGGGCCAACTGCCGCCGCCGATCACCCCCGGCGGCAACCTCGGCGCGAACATCTCCCGCCTCTTCGACAACACCGACGCGTACTTTCTGACCGGCCTGATCAACTCGACCGTCGTGGCCACCACGGTGACCGTCTCGGTGGTGTTCTTCTCCAGCCTGGCCGGTTTCGCCTTCGCGAAACTGCGGTTCCGGGGTCGCAACGCGCTGCTGCTGGTGATCATCGCGACGATGATGGTGCCGACCCAGCTCGGCGTGATTCCGCTCTACATGCTCATGAGCAAGCTCCAGTGGAACGACCGGCTGCCCGCGGTGATCGTCCCGGTGCTGGTCACCGGGTTCGGGGTGTTCATGATGCGGCAGTACGCCGGCCAGGCGATCAGCGACGAACTGATCGAGGCGGCCCGGATGGACGGCTGCGGGACCGCCCGGATCTGGTGGCACGTGGTGGTGCCCGCGCTACGCCCGGCCGCCGCGGTCCTCGGTCTGCTCACGTTCATGACCACCTGGAACGACTTCCTGTGGCCGTACGCTGTGCTGAACGACCCGGCGAACCCCACAGTGCAGCTCTCCCTGCGAGCGCTGTCGGACGGCTACTACCAGGACATGTCGCAGGTGTTCACCGGGACGGCCATCGCGACGCTGCCCCTACTGCTGGTCTTCGTGCTGTTCGGGCGGCAGATCATCGGTGGGATCATGGAAGGTGCGGTCAAGGCGTGAACGAACTCCGGTTTCCCGAGCATTTCCTCTGGGGAGCGGCCACCGCCGCGTACCAGATCGAGGGCGCCGCCCGCGACGACGGACGCGGCCCGTCCATCTGGGACACCTTCAGTCGCACACCGGGCAAGGTCTACCAGGGCCACACCGGTGACGTCGCCTGCGACCACTACCACCGGTACGCCGACGATGTGACGATCATGGCCGAGCTGGGGCTGCGGGCGTACCGGTTCTCCGTGGCCTGGCCCCGGATCCAGCCCGACGGCACCGGCCCGGTCAACACGCGCGGGCTGGACTTCTACGACCGGCTGACCGACACCCTCCTCGCCAGGGGAATCGATCCGATCGTCACCCTCTACCACTGGGATCTGCCGCAGTCCCTCGGCGACCGTGGCGGCTGGACCAACAGGGACACCGCCGAGCACTTCGCCACGTACGCCACCGCCGTGTACGGCCGCCTCGGCGACCGGGTGGACGTGTGGACCACGCTCAACGAGCCGTGGTGCTCGGCGTACCTCGGCTACGGCAACGGTGTGCACGCGCCGGGCGAGCAGGACCCGGCGGCGGCGTTCACCGCCGTACACCATCTGCTTCTCGGGCACGGCCTGGCGGCGCGGGCGCTGCGGTCGGCCGGGGCACGCAGCGTCGGCATCACGCTCAATCCGGCCGACGTGCGGCCGGCGGACCCGCAGAGCGCTGCCGACGCCGCCGCTGTCCGCCTGGTCGACGGCCTGCACAACCGGATCTTCCTGGACCCGTTGCTGGCCGGCGGCTACCCGGACGACGTGCGCGAGCACGTGGCTCGCATCGTCGAGCCGACGTTCATCCGCGACGGCGACGAGAAGCTGATCGCCGCCCCGATCGACCTGCTCGGGATCAACTACTACCAGCCCGGTTACGTCGCCGGTCGGCCCGACGGCGAGGGCAACGCCGCGTACCCGGGCACCGAGGGCGCTGTGCACTTCCTGCCGCCGACCGGGCCACTCACCGACATGGGTTGGATGATCGAGCCCGCGGGGCTGACCCGGCTTCTCGAACGGATCGCCACCGACTATCCCGGGGTGCCGCTGCTCATCACCGAGAACGGCGCGGCGTTTCCCGACAAGCCCGGCGTCGAGCAGGCCGGCGGGCCGGGGCAGGTGATCGACACCGACCGGATCGCGTACCTCGACGGGCACCTGCGCGCCGCGCACGAAGCGATCTCCCGGGGGGTGGACCTGCGCGGTTATCTCGTATGGTCATTCCTGGACAACTTCGAGTGGGCGGAGGGTTACCGCAAGCGGTTCGGGATCGTGCACGTCGACTACCTGACCCAGCGGCGCACACCGAAGGCCAGCGCCCGGTGGTACCAGGAGGTGATCTCCCGGAACGGGCTGTGACGAGCGGGGGTGGGGAGTCGCGATGACGACGGCGCAACGGCCGACGTTGGAGGCGGTGGCGGCACGGGCCGGGGTGTCCCGGGCCACCGTCTCCCGGGTCGTCAACGGCTCCACCACCGTCGCCGAGCCCATCCGGGAGGCCGTCAACAGGGCCGTGGCCGAACTGGGGTACGTGCCCAACCTGGCCGCCCGGAGCCTGGTCACCCAACGGACCGACTCGATCGCGCTAGTCATGCCGGAAGCGGCCACCCGGGTCTTCTCCGACGACCAGGTGTTTCCCGGCATCATCCGCGGCGTCAGCCAGGAGCTGGAGACCGCCGACAAACAGCTCGTGCTGATGCTTGCCGGCTCCCCCGCCGGGCACCACCGGGTCGAACGGTTCACCACCGGCCGGCACGTCGACGGGGTGCTGTTCGCCTCGCTGCACGGCGCAGACCCGCTGCCCGGGACGCTGGCCCGGCTCGGCATTCCGGTGGTGTGCAGCGGGCGACCGCTCGGCGACGTGCCAGTGCCGTACGTGGACGTCGACCACGTCGGTGGCGTCACCGCAGCCGTCCGCCACCTGATCGACAGCGGTCGGCGGCGGATCGCCACGATCGCCGGCCCGCAGGACATGGTCGCCGGCATCGAACGGCTCCGCGGCTACCGGGAGGCGGTCGCCGCCGCCGGCCTACCCGAGCTGATCGCCGTGGGTGACTTCACAAGGGAATCCGGTGCGGAGGCCACGCGCCGGCTGCTCAGCGAGCACCCCGACATGGACGCCGTGTTCGCCGCCTCCGACCTGATGGCCCACGCGGCTCTGCGGACGCTGCGCGAGGCCGGCCGGCGGGTGCCGGAGGACGTGGCGGTGGTGGGCTTCGACGACATCGAGACCGCCGCGTACACCGAGCCGCCGCTGACCACCGTCCGGCAGCCCATCGTGGAGATCGGTCGCCAGATGACCCGGCAACTGCTTCGGCTGGCCGCTGGCGAGACCATCGAGCAGGCGATCATGCTGCCTACCGAGCTGATCATCCGCGAGTCGGCGTAACCGGGGGCTCTCCTCGTCGAGGAGAGCCCCCGGCTCACTGGGTATTCCGGGGCCGCTGCCCGTGCTGGCCGATCAGCCCTGCGCGTCCCGGCGACCCGATCAGCCCTGCGCGTCCCGGCGACGGCGCACGGCGATCAGCGCGACGCCGAGCGCCACGGCACCGACGCCGAGGATGGCCATGGGGACCAGGGTTCCCCCCGCTGACGTGCCGGTGATCGGCAGATGGCTCTTCGTCGGGGTAGCCGTGGGCGGCGCGCTCGTGGGCGGCGGGGTGGTGGGTGGCGGGGTGGTCGGCTGGCCGCTGGCGGCACAGGTGTGGGTGAGCACGAAGAAGTCCGCCGTACCCGTGATCACCGCTGTGGCGTCGGTCAGCGTCCAGCCGGCGGGCAGTCGGATCCACGCCTTGCTGGTGCCCATGTCGTTGACGATCTCCCCACCGTCAGTGGGGATCGTCCGGTTCACGGTGCCGTCGTCCGGGATGGTCCAGGTGCCGGTGACCGTGACGAACTGACCGGAGGTCTGCGGGTTCCCGGGCAGGTTGAACACCCACACGTCCTGGTCCGGGAACGGGCCACCGCCGAGGTTCGGGTCGCATTCCTGGCTGTACGCGGCTGCGGTCGTGGGAACGTTGCCCGGGTTGATGTCGAGGGTGCTGACGTTGGGCACCGGCTGGGTCGGGTCCGGCTGGGCGAACGCCGCACCTCCCGTCCCCACCAGGAACGCACCGGCTATGGCCCCGGTAGCGACGAGTTTGACGAGTACTGCTCTCACGATTCCCCCTGATATTCACGATGTTTCCACCGTTTTAGGAGGTTAATCCCATCTAGGCTGATTGTGGACTTAGTTTGCTTTTTTATCCCTAACGCAGGATTAGACGGCCGGTTAATCCGTCGCTCACGCTTCCGATCGTCGCTAGCCTCGCCGGCATGCCCGATCCCGTCGCCCTGCTGCACGTGCCCGCCCTGCCCGACGCCGCCGAGTACGCGTACGCGGCCACCGTCGAGCCGCCCGCCCGGCTGGTGTTCACCGCCGGCGCGTGCCCGCTGGACGCCGACGGGCGTACCGTCGCGCCCGGTGACCACGCGGCGCAGGCCCGGCAGGTGATGGCGAACCTGGAGACCGCGCTCACGGCAGCCGGCGCCACCCTCACCGACGTGGTCAAGACCACCGTCTACGTGGCGTCGTCCCGGCAGGCGGATCTGGTGGCCGCCTGGGAGGTCGTGCGGGACCGCTTCGGCGACCACGACCCGCCCAGCACCCTGCTGGGGGTCGCCGTGCTCGGCTACACCGACCAGCTCGTCGAGGTCGAGGCCGTCGCCGCCGTACGGACGGGGGCCTGACGTGCGGATCCGTGTGGCGCAGCCCGACGACGCGCCGGCCGTGGTGGCGCTGCGGGCGACCGTCTACCCGTACCTGGTACGCGGGGTCGAGTCGACCCGCAGGATGATCGCCGAACCGCCGCCCACCCCGGGCTGGACCGCCCTGGTGGCCGAGGTCGACAGCCAGGTGGTCGGCTGGGTGACCGCTGAGCGCGACAACACGACCTCGACGGCCAACTTCGGCAACATCAGCCTGCTGCACGTCCACCCCGAGCACCGGAAGCGCGGCATCGGCACCGCGCTGCTGGCTGCCGCGACCGGGCACCTCGTCCCGCTGGGCATCCGCCGGGTCCGGGCCTGGGCGCAGCCGGAGGCGCTGCCCTTCGCCCGTCGGCACGGCTTCGAGCCGAGCCGGGAGATGCGGTATTCGGCCCTCGACCTCGACTCGCTGTCCGCGCTTCCCGATCCACCCCCGGGTGTACGCCTGCGCCCGATCGCCGAGTTGGACCCGCATCTGATCTACGCGGCGGACGTGGCGGCGGCCGTCGACGAACCGGGCGACGTGCCAGTGGACGCGATGAGCTACCAGAGCTGGCAGTACGACGTGTGGGACAACGTCGGGCTGGACAAGACGGCAAGCACTGCCGCCGAGGTCGACGGCGAGGTGGCCGCCTTCAGTCTGGTCAAGCGCGACGGTGACCGGATGTGGTCGGATTTCACAGCGAGTGTCCCGGCGTACCGGGGTCGCGGGCTTGCCCGGCTTGCCAAGACGGCGGCGCTGCATCGGGCCGCCGCCGCGGGTGTCCGCGTGGCATACACGTCGAACGACGAGGCGAACGCGCCGATGCTGGCGATCAACGCCCGGTTGGGTTACCGGCCGGTCGCGGCCCAGTGGTCCTGCCTGGCCGACCTGACCTGACGTCAGGTGCGGCGACCGGCCTCAGGCGCTGCCGCCGTCGAGGTACGGGCTGAGGAGTTCGCGGCCGAGGCGGGTAGCCGCCCGCAGGGAGAGCCCGCCCTCGATCATCCGGCTGAGGGCGTAGACGATCGACTGGACCAGCTCGGCCATCCGGACCGGGTCCGAGGAGCCGTGGTCGGTGAGCGCGGTGCGCAGCGGGGCTTCCAGGCGGTCATGCATGAGTCGGCTGGAGCTGGCGAGTGCCTCGCTGCTGCTTGCCGACGCCAGGGCGCGGGCCAGAGCGTGGTCGCCCCGGGCAACCAGTTGCAGGTTGGAATCCACGTACGCCTGGATCTTCTGCCCGGGTGTGGTGGCGGCGTCCATGCGCTTCTCGACGTAGGCCGACCAGCGGGGGAACGTGTCGGTGACCAGGGCGTCGAACATGTCGGCGCGGGACTTGAAGTAGGAGTAGACGCTGGATCGGGCGAGGCCGGCGTGCTGGGCGACCTCGCCCAGGCCAGGGATCCGCTCGGGGTGTTCTGACAGCAGGGTGCGGGCCGCGTCGAGCAACGCGGCGCGTTGGGATGCCCGGTGCTCGACGACGGTCGGAGCCTGGATCTTCGGCACGCCGTCCTCCCTGTTCCGGATGGACGTGACCTTCTCCTGCGCCCCGCCCGCACCCTGCCGTCGTCGTTCAGCTGGTGGCCGCGAGCTTGCCGTCGACCATCTCGTAGACGGTGTCACAGTAGTGCAGCACATCGTGGTCGTGGGTGACCATGACCACCGCGACCGAACGCTGCCGGGCCTCATGGGCCAGGAGCTTCACGATGTCGTGGCTGCGTGCCCGGTCCAGAGCCGCGGTCGGTTCGTCGACGAGCAGCACGCTCGGCTCGGTGACGAGCGCACGGGCGATGCCGACCCGCTGGCGCTCGCCGCCCGACAGCTGGTGCGGGCGACGATCGGCCTTGTCGGCCATGCCGACGTCCGCCAGCAACTCCAGCGGGTCCCGACCGGACCGCTCCGATCGCGGCCCCAGGTGCAGCGGCAACCGCAGCTGGTCGGCGGCGGTCAGCGCGGGCAGCAGGTTGCCCGACTGGAACACGAAGCCCACGTGCTTGCGGCGCAGGGCCGTCCGCGTGCGGCGACTCGGCACGGTCATGTCCTGACCGGCCACCGTGACAGTGCCCTCGTCGGGCCGGGCCAGGCCACCCGCGACGGCGAGCAGGCTGGACTTGCCGGCGCCGGACGGACCCACGACGGCGGCGAGTTCGCCGGGTCGCACTGTCAGATCCACGTTGTCGAGCGCCTGCACGGTCTCGGCGGCGTTGCCGTGTCGCAGGGACACCGCACGCATCACCAGCCCGAGACGCTCGGCTGCGTCGGTGGTGGGTGTGGTCGCGGCGGTCGAAGCGGAATGCCTGCTCATCGGTTACCTCCCAGAGCGGTGGCCGGGTCGACGGAGGTGATGCGGATGACGGCAGCACCGGCTCCGATGAGGCCGAGGACGATGAGGCCGACACCGGCGACGGAGATGCTCGGCATGCTCAACGCGAACGGAATGCCGCTGCCCGTGATGAGGGCGCCGAGCGCGAGGCCGACTCCGACACCGATGGCGACGGCGGCAGCCAGCAGCACGAACGCCTGCGTGAGCGCGTCCCGCAACACCCAGCCGGTCGAGGCGCCGAGTGCCCGCAGAACGGCCACCTCGGGCTTGCGCTGGATCGCCCACACGGCGAAGAACGCTCCGGCCACCAGCGCCGAGATCGCGTACAGGAATCCCTGGATCAGTTGCAGGGTCGTCGTCTCGGCGGTGTAGCCCGGCGAGGCGCCGTAGGACTCCTTCAGGGTCAGGCTCTCGGTGCCCGCGGCGGTGTCACCGGCGGCCATGTCGAGGGACTTCCCGTCCTCCGCGCGGATCGCCACCGCAGTGATCTCCGTTGCGGCGCGCTGCGGCAACTCGGCCTCCGGAGGGGTACCGGACTTGATGGCCTGCCATGCCGCCAACGGCACGTACGCGACGTCCACGTGCCCGAACGTGTCCTGCTGCTCCGTGACACCGACGACCCGCAACCGCGTGCCGAGCCGGTCGATGGTGACGATGTCACCCATCTGCAAGCCCGCGTCCAGTGCGGTCGGGCTCACCACGATCCCGTCCGCCGTGCCCAACCGGTCGCCCTGGCTGACCGAGGGCGACAGGAACGAGTCGGGCAGGACGCCGAACAGCGCCAGGTCCACCTCGGTTCCCCGGTCGGTACGCGTGTTCACGAGCGTGTTGCCGAACGGCGTCGCGTCCGCGACTCCCGGCTGGGCAGCCCACGTCTCCACGGCCGACAGGTCCACGACGCTACGGGAGAACGCGGAGTCCTTCTGGACGTCCTTCGCGAAGGCGAATGAGGTGACCGGCAGGTTCTGGAGCCCGGACACACCGTCACGGACCAGCCCCACCGACAGCCCTGACAGCATCACCATCAAGACGGCGATCAGCGCGATCACGGCACCCATCAGAACGAACCGCAGCCGGGCGAAGTTCAACTCACGTATCGCGAGGAACATCAGCGCCCACCCTCGTGGATTGTCGACATCATGTCGACATGTTATCAACACCTTGTCGGCAAGTACGACGAGGTGGCTGTCTCCCCCGCCACACCGCGGCCTGCGGAAACGGCATGGCGGAGCGACAACGGGCGACCCTCCGGGCAGCCGTGATCACGGGCACTGCCGCAGCGGTGACGGTTCAGGCGGCGTCGAGGACGCGGCGGGCCACGGCGTGGGTGTCCGCGCCGAACAGCACCAGGCGCGCCTCGGCGACGTTGGCGGACGTGGCCGAGCGCAGCACTGACAGCGCTTGACCGACCGCGTCGTCGACAGGCCAGCCGTAGATACCGGCGGAGATCAACGGGAAGGCGAGCGTGGCCGCCCCCAACTCGTCGGCCACCCGCAGACTGTTGGCGTAGCAGTCCCGCAGCAGCGCCGAGCGGTCCTCGTCGGCCGACCAGACCGGCCCAACGGTGTGGATCACCCAGCGGGCCGGCAGCTCACCGGCCGTGGTCGCCACCGCCTGCCCCGTGGGAAGTCCCCGGCCGTACCGGGACGACCGCAGTGCCCGGCACTCCTCAAGGATCGCCGGGCCGCCGCGCCGGTGGATGGCACCGTCGACCCCGCCGCCACCCAGCAGTGACGAGTTGGCCGCGTTGACGACGGCGTCCACCCGCTGGACGGTGATGTCCCCCTCGACCAGGACGATCTCCACGTCAGCCCTCCACGGCCGGTGTGCCGGAAGGCGGCGCGGACAACGGACCGTCGATCGACTGGCCGAGCGAGCGGCGGGCCAGCAGGGCGGCGCCCGCCACCGCCGCCGGCATGATCAGCACGGCACCCAGCGGGATGAGGAAGCAGAGGAAGACCGCCACCCCGAAACCCAGCGCTGTGGGCCGGTCGGCCTTGAGGATCGCCCGGCGCTGCGGCAACCGCATGCCCCGCCTATAGAACGGCGCGCCGACCAACTCGACGGCGAGGAACCAGCCACCCACCGCCGCCCCGATCACCGGCACCACCGTCTGCCCCACCACCGGAATGAAACCGGCCACGAAGAGCGGGATACCGACGAGCAGGGAGAGGGCTACCAGACGTGCCGAGTCGGCGAGGCTGCGGCGCAGCGACGGCCAGAACGGCACCTCCACCGCGTTCGGCGTGCCGCCGTACCGCTCCTCCACCCGCTCGGAGATCTTCTCGTAGAACGGGTCGCCGATGACAAGTGTGACCGCCGTGAAGGTGAGCACACCGACAAGCCCACCGATGCCCAGGATGGCCACTCCGGCGATCACCCGGGCCAGGCTGCGTACGGTGCCCGACCAGTCATCGGCGAACGGCGTGACGAGCGCGGCCAGGTCGTCCACGAACCACACGAGGGTGGCGAACGCGCCGAGGAACAGCACGCCGGAGATCAGCGCCGGTATGACGCCCAGCAGCATCAGACCGGGGCTGCGCACATAGAGGCCGAGGCCACGAAGGAGCAGGCCCGCTCCGGAGAGGAACCGGCCGAGGGACCCGGTGACCGGGCGGGCGATGCTGCTGACATCCACGAGCGAAGAGCCTAGATGAGCGCGGCCCGGCACGCCGGTCTAGCAGGCGACCGGAGGTGGGTCGGGCGGCGGCGACAGCCGCTCCATCCTGTTCCAACCGGACCAGCCACGCTCGCGCATCAGCTCCCACAGTCGCTCGACCCGCGGGTCGGACTCCAGAGCGAGAGCGTCGATCAGGTCATGCGGGAGGTCGTCGGTGGCCTCATAGCCGGCAACGACAGTTCCGGCGTCGTACGCCTGCTCGGCCAGGGACGCCATGATGTCGGCGACCTCCGCCATCCGCGAGTCGTCGTCCTCCGTGGTGTCGAAGATTTCCGACAACAGCTGGTAGAGCCGGACGATCTGCGGGTCGTCCAGCTCGGCGACCTTCGCTGGCATCCATTCGCTGATGCGGTCGGGCCAGCGCGCCGCAACCAGGATCCACCCGTCCCGTTCGGCCTCGACAATCCGCTTCGACGCCCCGATCTGGCGCAGCCGATCCAGATAGGAGGCCACCTCCGGCGGCAGCGCCAGGCTGTCCCCGGCGCTGAGCTGCGCGATGTGCCTGCGGCTGGTCTCCAGCCGCTCGACCTCGCCGCGCAGTTGGTCGTCGATCGCCCGGACCGCCTGGGCGAAGCCCTCGGCGTCGGCTTCGAGCATCCGGCTGATCTGCGACCGCGGAACACCGGCGTCGGCGAGCGTACGGATCTTGATGAGGGACACGACAGCTGTCGCGCCGTAACGGCGGTAACCCGAAGCGTCCCGTTCCGGCTCGGGCAGCAGCCCGATCTGGTGATAGTGCCGCACCGCCCGCACCGTGACGCCCGCGTACGCCGCGAGTTGCCCGATCGTCAGCATGCCCCAGATCCTGCCCTCGACCGACCCGGTCCGACGCCCCCTGTTCAGGAGATCCGGCGCCGATAGGACATGGTGGCGAACAGATAGGCGACGACGAGGATGCCGACGCACCAGGCGAGGGCGGTCCAGAGGTCGGCACCGACCGGCTGAGACGTGAACAGGTCGCGGATCGCGTTGACGATGGAGGTCACCGGCTGGTGCTCGGCGAAGGCGCGTACCGGGCCGGGCATGGTGCCGGTGGGCACGAAGGCCGAGCTGATGAACGGCAGGAAGATGAGCGGGTAGGAGAACGCGCTCGCACCGTCGGCGGATTTCGCGCTGAGGCCCGGGATCACGGCGATCCAGGTCAGCGCCAGTGTGAACAGGATGAGGATGCCGGCGACCGCGAGCCAGGCCAGCACTCCCGCGCCGGAGCGGAAGCCCATGGCCAGGGCGACGAGGACGACAACCACCAGCGAGATCACATTGGCGACCAGCGAGGTCAGGACGTGCGCCCACAGCACGGCCGGCCGGGCGATCGGCATGGACTGGAAGCGCTCGAAGATCCCGCCCTGCATGTCCAGGAAGAGCCGGAACGCGGTGTACGAGATGCCCGAGGCGATAGTGATGATCAGGATGCCGGGCAGCAGGTAGTTCACGTACGAGTCGGTCCCGGTCTCGATCGCGCCGCCGAAGACGTACACGAACAGCAGCATGAAGGCGATCGGCATGACAGCTGTGGTGATGATGGTGTCCGGGCTGCGGCTGATGTGCCGCAGGGAACGGCCCAGCAGGACGGCGGTGTCGCCGAGGAAGTGCTTGTTCATCGTTGCCCCTTGTCCGTTCTGGTGCCGACGAGGCTGAGGAAGACGTCCTCAAGGGTCGGCCGCTTCTCGACGTACTCGATCTCGGCGGGTGGCAGGAGTTGTCTGAGCTCGTCGAGGGTGCCGTTCACGACGATCCGGCCCTCGTGCAGGATCGCGATCCGGTCGGCGAGTTGCTCGGCCTCGTCGAGGTACTGGGTGGTGAGCAGCACTGTCGTGCCGCCCTCGGCGAGTTCCTTGACGGCGTGCCACACCTCGATGCGCGCCTCCGGGTCCAGCCCGGTCGTCGGCTCGTCGAGGAAGATGACAGGCGGATTCCCGATGAGGCTCATCGCGATGTCCAGGCGGCGGCGCATACCACCGGAGTACGTCGCCACCCTGCGGTTGGCCGCCTCGGTCAGCGAGAAGCGCCTCAGCAGGTCGTCGGCTATCGCACCCGGGCCCGGGAGGTGCCGCAGCCGGGCCACCAGGACGAGATTCTCCCGCCCGGTGAGGATCTCGTCGACCGCAGCGAACTGCCCGGTGAGGCTGATGGCAGCGCGTACGTCGGCGGCCTCGGTCCGGACATCGAAGCCGTTGACCCGGGCGGTCCCGGCGTCGGCCCGGAGCAGCGTGGACAGGATCTTCACAACTGTGGTCTTGCCGGCGCCGTTCGAGCCGAGCAGGGCGAAGATGTCGCCCCGGGCCACGTCGAGGTCCACGCCCCGCAGGACATTGACCTGCCCGAACGACTTCTCCAGGCCCTGTACGGAGATGGCGGTCTGCTCGACCTGCCCGG
The DNA here is from genome assembly GCF_001279555.1 of Micromonospora sp. NRRL B-16802. NCBI lineage: Bacteria > Bacillati > Actinomycetota > Actinomycetes > Micromonosporales > Micromonosporaceae > Micromonospora > Micromonospora sp. NRRL B-16802. Next base: position 267,151 of record NZ_LGEB01000053.1, read on the forward strand.
TTGCCGGCGGAATGCTCATGACGGTCAGCATGGAGGGTTGACGCAGCGTCAAGGTCAAGCCGACATCAACCAGTTGGTGGATCGGCCGCATCAACCAGGGCCCGAAAGATCACCAACTGCCGGTCGATCCGCCGTCCGGCCGCCGCCAGCAGGCTGAGGAGGTACGGATACGACGGCGGAGGGCGGGGCGATGCCGGTCATCGAGGTGACCAGTCTGCACAAGCGATACGGCGACCTGGTGGCCGTGGACGACGTGTCGTTCGCGGTGGAGGCGGGAGAGATCTTCGGGATCCTCGGGCCGAACGGCGCCGGCAAGACCACAACGGTGGAGTGCGTCTCCGGGCTGCGGACCCCGGACTCCGGCACGGTTTCGGTGCTCGGGCTCGACCCCCGCAAAGACGCGAACCAGCTCCGCCAGCAGGTGGGGGTGCAGCTTCAGGAGAGCCAACTGCCCGACCGGCTGCGCGTCGCGGAGGCGCTGGAGCTCTACGCGTCGTTCTACCGGAACCCGACCGACCCGGCCCGACTGATCGACAAGCTTGGCCTGGGCGAGAAGCGGAACACCGCGTACAAGAAGCTCTCCGGCGGTCAGAAGCAGCGGCTCTCCATCGCGCTGGCCCTTGTCGGCAACCCGAAGATCGCCATCCTCGACGAGCTCACCACCGGGCTGGACCCGCAGGCTCGGCGGGACACCTGGGCGCTCATCGAACAGGTACGCGAGAGCGGCGTGACAATCGTGCTGGTCACCCACTTCATGGAGGAGGCCGAGCGGCTCTGCGACCGGGTCGCCGTGATCGACCGCGGGTCGGTGGTCGCGCTGGATAGCCCGGCCGGTCTGGTGTCGACGGTAGTGCCGGAGCAGCGGGTCCGGTTCCGGCCGTCCGCTCCCCTGGACGACGAACTCTTCACCGGTCTGCCCGAGGTCAGTGCCGTGCACCATTCCGGAGGCCAGGTGGTGGTGACCGGTACGGGCGACCTGCTGCACGCTGTCGCGTCGACGCTCGCCCGCCACCAGATCGTCGCCGCCAACCTACGGCTGGAGCAGTCCACCCTCGACGACGCCTTCGTCGAGCTGACCGGGCACCAGCCCGCCGAGTGAGGGAAGACGACAATGAGTGCCTTCGGGCAGATCCTCAAGATCGAAACGAGACTGTTCCTGCGGGACCCCGCCGCGCCGCTGACCACCATCGCGTTGCCGCTCGCGCTGCTCGTGGTGTTCGGATTCATTCCGGCGCTGCGTAGGCCGGACCCGATGTTCGGCGACCGGACCTTCATCGAGTACTTCGTCCCGTCGCTGCTGGTGATCACTGTCGCCATGGCGGCAGTGAACATCCTGCCCACAGTGCTCGCCACGTACCGGGAACGTGGGGTGCTGCGTCGGCTCGCCACCACGCCGGCCCACCCGGCCGCACTGCTCGCCGCCCAACTGGTCATCTCGCTCGCCACCATCCTGACCAGCGCCGTGCTGCTCGTCGTCGTCGGCCGGCTGGCCTTCGACGTGCCGCTGCCCCGACATCCACTCGGCTTCACGCTTGCCCTCACCCTCGGCACGGCGGCGCTGCTCGCGCTGGGCCTGCTGGTGGCCGCGGTGGCCCGCACGACGAAGGCGGCGCAGGCCCTCGCCGTGCCGGTGTTCATGGGGAGCATGTTCTTCGGCGGCGTCTATCTGCCCCGGTTCCTCCTGCCGGACTTCCTGGCTCGGATCGGCGACTACACGCCGCCCGGTGTGCAGGCACTGCTCGACGCCTGGACCGGAGACTCCCCGCAACCGCTGCACCTGGCGATAATGGCCGTGATCACAGTGCTCGTCGGTTCGGTGGCAGCAAAGCTGTTCCGCTGGGAGTGAGCGGGGATTCGATGACCAGCAGCGATGGGCCGGACCGTCTGACCAATTGGCGAGAGCGCGAGGCACGTGTCTTCCGCGTACTCCCCTATGGAGGGCTGGTTCTGGGCACCCTGCTGGCCCTCGTCGTCCCGACACCAAAGGGCCTCGGGGCGGGGCCCACCCTCGCCGTCGCCGTGGCGACGGGGTGCTGGATCGCCTGGTTCGTCACCCTGCACCCCGGCTGGCAGAGCCGGCTCAAGCTGATGGCGGTCTACTACGCCGGGCTGCTCGCGTTCGCCGCCGTGCTGGTGGCGGCCAGTCCGTGGTACGGCTTCTTCGCCTGGGTCGGTTACATCCACGCCTTTCCGGTGCTGCCCAAGCGCTGGCGGATCGCCGGGGTGACCACCACTGCCGCCCTCGTCGCCACCTCCCAGGGCGGTGGCCTGGCGATAGCGCTGTCGCACTGGCCGCTCTGGCTGGTGCTCGTGCTCTTCAACCTGGGAGCGGCCGGCTCGGTGAGCTGGTTCGCGATGGTCGGCGAACAGGAGGACGCCAAACGCCAGCGACTGATGGCGGAACTCGGCGAGGCCAACCGCCAGCTCACCGACACCGTCCGGGAGAACGCCGGGCTGCACGCCCAACTGCTCACCCAGGCCCGGGAGGCCGGCGTGCTCGACGAGCGTCAACGGATGGCGCGGGAGATCCACGACACGCTGGCCCAAGGGCTGACCGGCATCATCACCCAACTGGAGGCGGCCGAGCAGACCCGCGACCGGTCCGCAGACTGGCGCCGGCACGTGGACAACGCGCTCGCGCTGGCCCGGGAGAGCCTCACCGAGGCCCGCCGTTCGGTACGGGCGGTCCGTCCGGAGTCGCTGGAGACGGCCCGACTGCCGGACGCCCTCGTCGAGCTGGGCGAACGCTGGTCGGCCCTGCACGGCGTACGCGCCGAAGTCAGCGTCACCGGCCAGGCCCACGCGCTGCACCCCGAGGTGGAGGTGACACTGCTGCGGACCGCCCAGGAGTCCCTGGCCAACGTGGCGAGGCACGCCGGCGCGTCCCGCGTCGGGCTCACCCTGTCGTACATGGGGGACGTGGTGACGCTTGACATCCGCGACGACGGGGTGGGCTTCACGGTCGTCGAGCCGCTCGCCGCCCGCCAGCCAGCTGGCGGCTACGGTCTGACAGTGATGCGGCAGCGGGTGACCCAGGTCGGCGGGGAGTTGGCGGTGGAGAGCGAGCCGGGGGGCGGCACCGCCGTGTCGGCGTCGGTGCCCGCGCTGGCCGGGAGCGCCGGGTGAGCCTGCCGATCCGGCTGCTGATCGTCGACGACCATCCGGTGGTCCGGGACGGGCTGCGCGGCATGTTCACCGGCGACCCCGACTTCGAGGTGGTCGGCGAGGCCCGCGACGGCGCCGAAGCCCTCGCGCTGGCCGCGAACAGTCGACCCGACGTGGTGCTCATGGACCTGCGGATGCCCGGAATGGACGGGGTGACAGCGATCGGCCGGCTGGTCGGCTCGGGCAACCCGGCGAAGGTGCTCGTGCTCACGACGTACGACACGGATGCCGACGTACTGCCGGCGATCGAGGCGGGTGCCACCGGCTACCTGCTCAAGGACGCGCCCCGCGAGGAGCTGGTCCGGGCGGTACGGGCCGCCGCCCGAGGTGAGGCGGTGCTCTCCCCATCCGTGGCCGGCCGGTTGATGGGCCGGCTGCGCGCGCCCGCCGAGGAACCGCTGAGCCACCGCGAGCTTGAGGTGCTGGCAATGGTGGCGAAGGGCACCTCCAACCGGGAGGCGGCAGCCCGCCTGTTCATCAGCGAGGCAACTGTGAAGACCCACCTGCTGCACGTCTACGCCAAGCTCGGCGTCAACGACCGGGCGGCCGCCGTGGCCGTCGCGTACGACAGAGGGCTGCTCACCCCCGGCGGACGGTGAGCGACGCCGAGGCAGGATAGGCGGGTGCGCGCATCCCGGCTGATCTCCCTGATGTTGCTGTTGCAGGCACGTGGGTCGATGACAGCGGGCGAGCTGGCGCAGGAGTTGGAGGTGTCCGAGCGGACCGTCTATCGGGACGTGCTGGCGCTCTCCGCCGCCGGCGTCCCGGTCTACGCCGATCGGGGCCGGGCCGGCGGCTACCGCCTGCTCGGCGGCTACCGGACCCGGCTGACCGGGCTGAGTCGGGACGAGGCGGAGGCGCTCTTTCTCGCCGGGCTGCCCGGACCTGCCGGCGAGATGGGGCTCGCCGACGCGGTCGCCGCCGCCGAGCTGAAGGTGCTCGCCGCGCTGCCGCCCGCTCTCCGGGACGCCCCGGCCCGCGCCGGGCAACGCTTCCACCTGGACGCGCCGGGCTGGTTCCGGGAGACGTCCCCACCGCCGGGGCTGACCGAGCTGGCCCGCGCGACCTGGCGGGACCGGGTGGTGGACCTGCGGTACCGGCGCGGCGAGCGGGAGGTCACCCGCCGCGTCGAACCGTACGGGCTCGTGCTCAAGAGTGGGATCTGGTACCTGGTCGGCCGGGTCGACGACGGCCACCGCACCTACCGGGTGGACCGGGTGACAGGCGTCGACGTCAGCGAGGAGACGTTCGACCGGGACGAGGGCTTCGACCTGGCCGGGCACTGGCGGGAGCAGGCCGGATCGTTCCTGCGGACCATCCTGCGGGCCGAGGTCACCGTCCGGCTCAGCCCTGCCGGCCTGCGCCAGCTCCGGCGCCTGGTCGATGCCCCGATGGTGTACGAAGATGTGCTCGCCGCCGCCAGCGGCAGCGACGAGCAGGGCTGGGTGGTGACCCGGCTGCCCGTCGAATCGACCGATGTCGCCTACGCCCAGTTGCTCGCGCTGGGGCCGGAGGTCGAGGCGCTCGACCCACCGGAGCTGCGCGAGCGGATGGCCGACGCGGCACGCCGGGCCGCCGCACGGTACGCCGGCCCGGCACGCCGTGACGATCCGCAGGGTCAGCGGTAGCCGGTGACGTCCGACGGCTTGCCCGCGTCGACCACCTCGACGATGTACCGGAAGCCCTCCGGCTGACTGCCGTCCAGGTCGGTGAAGCCGTACACCTTGGACAGGCTGCCCGCGTCGACGGATTTGCCGTTCCAGCGGGCCTTGTCCTCGTCGGCGGCGAGGGCTGCCACCGCTCGACCAACGAAGGCCGGGCTCTCGGAGATGAGGAAGTTCGGATCGGCGGCCGCGCCGTCGCGCCAGTTGTCCTCGGTCACGCCGAAGTGCTCCAGCATCGCCTCGGAACGGATCCACCCTGGGGTCAGCGCCACGGCCGTACAGCCATGCGGCTTCAACTCGTGCGCCTGGCTGAAGGCCAGCCGGTTGACCGACACCTTGGCGAGGTCGTAGAAGACCGACAGCCGATAGTTGTTGTCGTTGTACGCCTTCGTCCCGTCGCCCATTTCCACCACCAGACCACCGGGGTTGCGGGTCAGCAGCGGCAGCGCGAAGTGACTGGTGATGATGTGCGTGTCTACCGCCAGCCGCAGGGTGCGGAAACCGGCGTCCAACGGCTGCTCCCAGACCGGCTTCTCCCAGGTCACCAGCGGGTCGGCTCCCCAGATGTCGTTGACGAGCACGTCGAGGCGGCCCTGCTCGGCGTCGATCCGGGCGACGAGGTCACGGACCTGCACGGGCACCAGGTGGTCGACCCGTACCGCGATGCCCGTACCGCCGGCCGCGGTGACCAACTCGGCGGTTTCCTCGATGGTCTCCGGTCGGTCCATCTCGGAACGGCCGGCACGGCTGCTACGGCCCGTGGCGTAGACGGTGGCGCCGGCCGCCCCGAGCTGGACGGCGATCTGTCGGCCCGCACCCCGGGTCGCCCCGGCGACGAGCGCGATCTTTCCTTCGAGCGGTGGTGTCATGCCTGCGACGTAATCAGCAAAAGCTGACACCCGCCGTCCGAATTACCGATCGTGCTGCTCAGTCCACCAGTCTGACGCGGACGCGGCGGTTGGCCCGGCCCTTGCTCTCCACCTTGACCACCTGCACCTTGCCGATCTGGGCTGTGGACGCGACGTGCGTGCCGCCGTCGGCCTGCACGTCCAGTCCGACGATGTCGACGATCCGGACCTCCTGCTCGTCCGGCGGGATGAGGTTGGACTGGGTACGGATGATGTCCGGCAGAGCCAGCGCCTCGGTACGCGGCAGCACCCGGGTGGCGACCGACCGGTCGGCGGCCACCTCGGCGTTGACCAACTCCTCGATCCGGCTCTTGAAGTCGGGTGGCACCTCGGGCAGGTTGAAGTCCATTCGAGCCTCGCCCGGTTCCATGTTTCCGCCGGTGACGAGGGCACCGAAGTCGCGGAACACCACGCCGCAGAGCACGTGCAGCCCGGAGTGGGTACGCATCAGTCGGGTCCGCCGGTCGTCCTCCACGGCGCCCACGACCTCGGTGCCGACCGGTGGCAGCGGGTCACCCTCGGCGGGGATCAGATAGGGGTCGTCGCCCTTGCGGGTGCCGACGATCCGGGTCTGCACGCCCTGCCAGAGCAGCACCCCGTGGTCCGGTGGCTGACCGCCGCCACCCGGATAGAACGCCGAACGGTCCAGCACGATGCCCTGCTCCGGGTCGGAGTGCAGGACAGTGCAGGTCCACTCGCGCAGGGTCGGGTCGGCGAGGTCCAGCCGGTGCGTCCGGCCGTGTTGTGTGACGCCCATGACCGGGGACGTTACTCGTTGAGGAACCCGGACACGCGGCCCCGCAGATCGGCGCGTTCCGACCAGAGCACGCCCGGCCTGTCGTACACGTGCAGGGTGGCCCGGGGCAGCGCGGCGGCGAGCTGCTCGGCGACCTCGACCGGGTGCAGGTCGTCGCCCGCGCAGCCGATGACAAGCGCCGGTGCGTCGACGGCCGCCAGGGCGGAAGCGTCGCGCAGCGGCGCCTGCTCCGTCAACGTGGCCAGTCCGTCGGCCAGGCCGTCGCGGAGCAACTGGTCGAGCCGCTGACGCAGGTACGCCCAGCCGGCCGGGGTGTTGCGGACCGCCGGTGGCAGCTCCAGCGAGACGACGTCGGCGACCGCCGAGGCATCCCCGCTCTCCACGGCTTCGAGCAGAGCGGTGAGCCGCTCCCGGGCGACCGGGCCACGCGGTTTGTCGAGCACCGCTGGCAGGAAGAAGACGAGCTTCTCGAAGCGTTCCGGGCTCTCGACGAGCAACCGGCAGAGCGCGCCGGCGCCGAGACTCGCCCCGAACGCCCGGCTGGCACCGCCGAGGTCCGCGATGGCGCGCAGGTCCCGGGCGAGGTCCAGGTAGTTCCACGGGCCGTCCGGCGCTTCGGAGCGGCCGTGCCCACGGAACTGGAAGAACACCTTGCGGCCGGTCACCCCGCTGCCGAACGGTCGGGTGGTGGCGATCCCGTTGCCCAGCCCGTGCGCGAACACGGTGACCGGATCACCGGTGCCGGTGACCAGCCGCTCCAGCCGCACGCCGTGCGGGGTGGCGACCAGTTCGGTCTCCGGCTCCGGCAGCGCCGGCCGACCGGTACGCGGCCCGCCCGGACCCGGCCCCCAGGTGCGGGGGCCTCCGTCGGGCGGCGGCGGCCAACGGAAACCTCTCACCAGAACCCTTTGCCGTCAGTGAGGTCGCGCAGGCCGACCCGGACGTCGAGCAGGTAGATGAGTGCGGCGGCGATGCCGATCAGTCCGAAGAGGCTGATCGGACCGAAGCCGAGCAGGGTCAGCACGAGGCAGACCGCCAGGATGGCGATCCAGCCACCCTTGGGCAGCGTCCCGATGGCGGAGAAACCGTCGGATCGCTGGGTGACGGCGTGCACCAGCGCGACGCCCTGGATGATCAGCGCGAAGACGAGCAGGATCAGCTCGATCACGTAGCGGACTTCGAACGCGAAGATCGGCGCAGCGTTGGCCATGCCGGCAAGCTTATGTCGACGGCCCCGGCTACGTCCGACAAGGACGCCGCCGGGACCGTCGACGTCGCGAACTATTCGGCGGCCGGGCGGGTCCGCTTGGTGGCCCGGGGCAGCTTCGCCGACGGGGTAGCGGCCGACTTGGCAGCCTTGGTGGTCGGAGCAGCGGCCGTCTTGGCGGTCGAGGTGGCGACCGGCTTGGCCGCCTTCGCCCGGGTGGCCTTCTTGACTGCGGCCGGCTTGGCCTCGACGATCTCGGCCACCTCGGCCGGGGTCGGCACCTCGGTCGGCGCAGTCGCCGCAGTCGTGGTGCCGGCGGTCACAGCCGGGGTGGCGGCGGTCGGCGTGGCGGTCGCGGCCGGCAGGCCCTCGGTGGCCTCGATGTCGGCGTTCACCGTCTCGGCGGCCTCCAGCACACCTGCGCCGACGACCCGCTCACCGCGGGCGACGAGCGCGCCGTACGCGGCGAACGCCCGCTCCTGGGCGGCGTGGGCGCTGGCGACGACAACGGCGGCGTTGCGGGTCGCGGCGGCGCGCAGCTTGTCGAGGTCGGCCACCTCGCGCAGCTTGTCCAGGTCGGCGACCTCGCGCAGCTTTGCCAGGTCGGCGGACTCGCGCAGCTTCGCCAGGTCCAACTCGGCCTGCGCGCGGCCCTTCAGGGTCTCCGCGGTCTCGTTCGCGGTACGCAGCGTCTCGGTGGCCTTCTGGCGCAGCTCGAAGCCGGTCAGGACGGCCCGACCACCCAGGTCGGCGACGACCCGGGTGCCGAGGACACCGACCACCGACGGCAGCTTGCGCAGCTGCTCGAAGGCCAGCTCGCCAACGCCTGCGGCGGCGTAGATCGGGGCGGGGATGCGGTTGGTCTTCGGCTCGGTCATGACGTCTCCTCCTCGGCCGTCGGGGCGGCCTTCTTCTCAGGGGTGTTTGTGCTTGTCGGAGCGGGAGCGGTGCCCGCCTCGGTGACGGCTACCGACTCGAGGACGGCCTCGGTCGGGGTGCCACCGGCAGTGGTGGGGCCGGTCGCGGCCAGGTTGGCCACGTCCGCAGGCTGATCGACGACGTCGGTCGGGGCGGTCGGCCCGGTCGCGTCGCCAGTGGTGTCCGGGGTGTCCGTGCGGGTGCCCTCGGCGGCGGCCTGGGCCTCGGCCAGCCGCGCGTTCTCCCGTCGGAAAGTCTCGTAGATCTGGGTCAGCGACTGCTTCTGGGCCATCGTCAGGTCGGGGTCCACGGCAATGGAGGCGAGCACGCCGTGCCCCTCCTTGTCGTCGAGCAGCCCCGCCCGCAGGTACATGGCGGGCGTGGAGACCCGTAGCGCGTTCGCCAGTTGCTGGAGCACCTCGGCGCTGGGCTTGCGCAGGCCACGCTCGATCTGGCTGAGGTACGGATTGCTGACCCCCGCCTGGTCGGCGAGTTGCCGCAGCGAGATCTTGGCGTTACGCCGCAGATCACGAATGAACCCGCCAACGTCGGAGAGATCCTTGGGTGTGGCCATGACCCAGACGCTAATCCGCGCTGCTAACTCCTGCAAGCAAAACGCTAACCAGAGTTAGCAACGTCTCAACATCCCATTTGCGCGCCACTCGTCCGTTCCGTACGGTCCGTTCCGTGCACAAGATCACAATCAACGGTGCAGCCCTCGCGTACGACGAGGCCGGCACCGGCACCCCCGTCGTACTGCTGCACGCCGGCATCGCCGACCGCCGTATGTGGCGCGGCGTGCTGCCCGCGCTCGCCGCCCGGCATCGGGTGATCGCCCTCGACCTGCGCGGGTACGGAGACTCGGAACTGCCGGCGACGCCGTTCGCGCACCACGACGACGTGGCCGGCCTGCTGGACGCGCTCGACATTCCCCGGGCCGCACTGGTCGGCTGCTCCTTCGGCGGGTCGGTCGCCATCGACACCGCGCTCGCACACCCGGACCGGGTCACCGCGCTCGCACTGTTCGGCACGGCGGTGTCCGGCAACGAGTGGTCCGAGGAGGCCAACGACCTGTGGGACGACCTCGTCGGTGAGGTCGACCCCGACGACTTCACCGCCGGGGCGGCAGGCGAGGTGCGGTTCTGGGTGGTCGGCCCGGCCCGCCAGCCGTCCGACGTCGACAGCGACCTGATCGCGTTCGCGCAGGAGATGGATCAGCGCGCGCTCGCCGCCGAACTGGCCCTCGGCGCGGTCGAGGTGGGCGAGCTGACACCGCCGGCGATCGACCGTCTCGGCGAGCTACGGGTGCCCGTCCTGGTCACCGCCGGCGCGGCCGACGTGCCGGACATCCGCCGGCTCGCCGACCGGATCGCCGCCGAAGTGCCCGACGCGGTACGGCTGCCCGACGTACCGGACGCCGGGCACCTGCTGCCGCTGGAGCGCCCCGAGCCGGTAAACGCCGCAGTGCTCGACTTCCTGAGCTGATCCACACCGCATCGTCGCCCTCCAGGAACGCCTCGGCGCCGTCCGCTCCAGAGCCGCTGCTCGGCGCCCCTGTCACCCGAACAAGCCTGATGCCTCAGAGTCATCAATATGCCTCTGAGTCATCAGGCCCATTCATGGCCTCCGCCCCGGCGGCGGCCGGCGGTGCCTACGCTGGCGGTTGCCTACCGCACCGCACACGCAGGCAGGCAGGGGCACATTTCCCCGCCTGGACGGGGCCGCCCTTCGCTCACCAGAGCGCGCGGACCGCGCCGACCGGGACGCCGCCGCCGAAGAGAGGCACCTCGGCGTACTCGGCCAGCACGGGAGCGTCCACGCCGAGCCGGCGCAGCGCCGACACCAGCACCGGCATCCGGGCCCGCTCGGCCCCGTCGTCGATCTTCAGGGCCACCGCGCCGACGCCCGGCAGCCCCACCGCGAACACGCCCTCCGCGCCGACCTTGGCGAGCAGACCTGGTACGCCGCGCATCAACCGGGTGTCGTCGGCCTGGCTGCCGCCGACGATCTCCGGATGGGCACGCATGGCGTCGGCGACGGCGCGCGCCGCCGAGCCGGGCTCGGCATCGACAAGCCTGAGGTACGCGCCAGCCAGGCCGGTCAGCGACACCGCGAGCACCGGGGCACCACAACCGTCCACCCCCACCGCCGCCGCCGGCTCGTCGGTGAACTCCTCGATGGCTGCCCGTAGCCGCTGCTGCAACGGGTGTTCCGGCCGCCAGTAGCCGTCCAGCGGCCACCCGGCGGCCTGGCAGGTCAGCAACATTCCGCTGTGCTTGCCCGAGCAGTTCATCTGGACCCTGGAGGGGCCGCCACCGGAGCGCAGTACCGCCTCCCGGGCCGCCGCACCGGCCGGCAGGTCGGGCGGGCAGTGCAACGCGGATGCGTCCAACCCCGCACTGTCCAGCAGAGCGCCGACACGCTCCAGGTGGAACGCCTCACCCGCGTGGCTGGCCGAGACCAGTGCCAGGTCGGTCGGGTCGGTCAGCGACAGGCCGGCGCGGAGCATTCCGATCGCCTGCATCGGCTTGCTTGCCGAGCGGGGAAAGATGGGTGCTGTCACATCCCCGGCGGCGGCCACCGGCACACCGGCCGCGTCCAGCACCACCACCGAGCCGCGGTGCGCGCCCTCCACGAACCCGGAGCGGACCACCTCGGCGAGCGGCACGCCGCCCTCGTACGTCTTTGCCACGGCTGGACGGTACCGACGGTCCGGGACCGCACGGCGGCGGGGTGACCAGGCTTTCCACCGCCCGGGTGACAAGGGCGTAGGACAGGGTCGGCCTTACAACCCGAGCAGGGTACGGGCTTCGACCGTGGTAAGCGGCGGCCGCTGGGCGAGCTGGGCGAAGCCGACCGCACGGGCGACCAGCTGCATGTTGGATTCCACCGGGCGCCCCTTGGCGTACGTCACTGTGTCCTCCATGCCGACGCGCAGGTGCCCGCCTGTCGACAGCGAGGCCAGCAGGACCGGGATCGTGCTCCGACCGACGCCGGTCGCCGAGAACGTGGTGCCCTCCGGCAGGTCCCGCAACATCCGGTGCGCAGCGACGAGCGTTTCGGTGGTGCCCGGCATGCCGCCCGGCACACCCATCACGAAGTCGACGTGCACGTGCCCACCGGCCGGCAGCCCGTACTTGCCGAGCAGCCGCTGCAACGCCGACAGGTGACCGAGGTCGAAGATCTCGTACTCCGGCACGATCCCCCGCTCCTGCATACGGGTGTGCAGATCGACGATGAACTCCCACCGGTTGAGGAAGACGTCGTCGCCGAAGTTGACGGTGCCCATGGTGCAGGAGGCCATGTCCGGGCGGGCGTCGAGCACTGCGAGCCGGGACGCCTCCGGGTCGGTCACCGCGCCGCCGGACGAAAGCTGCACGATGAGGTCGGTGCTCTCCCGCAACGCCGCAACGGTCTCGGCCAGGCGCACCGGGTCGAGGGTCGGCCGCGCCGCCTCGTCACGGATGTGGACGTGGATCACGGCGGCACCGAGTGCCTCGCACTCCTTGGCGGTGCGCAGCAGCTCGTCGAGCGTCACCGGCAGCGCCGGCACCTCGGCCTTGGCCGACTCCGCGCCGGTCGGGGCCACCGTGATCAACGTTCCTGTCGTCATGCCGGCGATCCTAGACGGCTCGCTCAGGACGGGTCGATCGCTGCCGCGGTCTCGTTGATCATGAGGGCGGCGTCGTCCGGGACGTTCCGCTTCAACACGGCGAGCGCGACCTGACCCAACTCGTGGTGCAGCACGGCGGTGCCCACGAAACCCACAGTCCGGCCGTCGAGGGTCACCGGCGTACCGGCGGTCGGTGGCTGATCGGTGGTCACCCCGTCCAGGTGCAGCAGCACCAGACGACGCGGCGGCCGGCCCATGTTGTGGACGCGGGCCACCGTCTCCTGACCTCGGTAGCAGCCCTTGTCCAGGTGGACCGCCGGGCCGATGAGATCCACCTCGGCCGGGATGGTCCGGTGGTCGGTGTCCACCCCGACCCGGGGCTGCTTGGCGGCCACCCGGATCGCCTCGTACGCCCAGAGGCCGGCCAGTGGTACGCCTGCGCCGCGAAGCTCCGCCACCACCTGCTCCATCGCCGGGCGGGGCACCAGCAGGTCCACCCCGAGCGGCCCCCTCCGAGCCCAGCCGCCAGCCGGCAGCGGTCGGACGTCGTACCGCACGCCGGCCCGGGGTGGGACGGCGCCGGCGACGAACTTCGGGCCGGGCACGGGAAGCAGGTCCGGGGCGGCCAGCCCGGTCACCCCGAGCGTGGCCAGGGCGTCCGGTGCCGCCGGACCGACCAGTGACAGCAGCGCGCGCTCGGCGGTGGCGTCGCGGGGTTCGACCTTGCTGAAGAACCGCATCTTCTCCAGATAGCCGAGCAGGCCCTCGGTCGCTCCGGGGTCGGTGTCCAGCCAGGTGGTCTCGCCGTCCTCGGCGACAAACGCGTGCTGCTCGATGTGGCCGTGCGGGGACAGCACCAGCAGCTCGGTGCCTTCGCCCGCGGCAAGCGTCGTCAGATGCTGCGACGTGACAGTGTGCAGCCAGCTGGCCCGTTCCTCGCCGGGCACCGCGACGACACCCCGGTGCGACCTGTCGACGAGCCCGACCTCGGTGTCCAGGATGCGCTGCTCACGCAGCGGGTCGCCGTAGTGGGCGGCGACCCCTCGTACCCCGGCCGCGACGTGCGCCGGATCCGGCTGGTCGCGGGTGGCCTCGTCGATGCTCTCGACGGCCACCGCGCCCGCGATGTCGATCATTTCTGGTCCCCGTTCTGGCAGCGTGCGCAGACGCCGAAGAGTGACACGTGCCCGATGTCCACCTGGAAACCCCGCTGCGTGGCCAACTGGTCGGCAAGCGGCCGGAGCATCTCGGGTTCGATCTCGTCGATAGCGCCGCACTCCCGGCAGACCAGGTGGACGTGTTGGTGCTCACCGGCCGCGTGGTAGGTGGGCGAACCGTGCGACAGGTGGGTGTGCGTCACCAGGCAGAGCCGCTCCAGCAGCTCCAGCGTGCGATAGATGGTGGTGATGTTGACTCCGGCGGCGACCTCGCGGACCGCGGTGTGCACCTGCTCCGGCGTGGCATGGCCCAGATCGAGCACCGCCTGGAGGACGAGCTGCCGCTGGGCTGTCAGCCGCAGGCCGCGGGCTCGGAGCATTTCCGCGAGCGAGGATTCGGACACCGTCCGATCATAGTTCGGCAATCGCGACCCCTCCTGCCCGCGACCGACCGCCGCTAGGCTCGACGGTCATGGTGACGTCACCCACCGGCACGACCCCGACCACAGCGAGCGCCCGCCTCGCCGTACTCGGGCGGGGTCTCATCCCTGCCGACGAGCCCGTCCTGAGGGGCGACGACCTGGGCGTTCTGCGCGGCGACGGGCTCTTCGAGTCCATGCATCTGCGCCAGGGCCGGCCGTGGCTGCGCGACGAGCACCTGGCCCGGCTCGCCACCGCGGCGGCCGCCGTCGACCTGGACCTGCCCCCCACCGACGCGCTCATCGACCTGCTCGACACTGTGCGCGCGGGCTGGCCGGCAGAGGTGGAGGGCGCGCTACGGCTTGTGTGCACCAGAGGCTCGGAGGCGGGCGGCCCACCGACCGTCTACGCCACGCTTACCGAGGTGGCGGCGGCGTCCCAGGCGACCCGGCGCACCGGGATCACAGTGGCCTTCCTGCCGCTGGGGATCCCCGCCGACGCGCGGACCGGCCTGGACTGGCTGCCGGCAGGCATCAAGTCCACGTCGTACGCGGTGAACACCGCCGCCCGTCGCTGGGCGAAGCTGGCCGGCGTGGACGACGTGCTCTGGCTCTCCTCCGACGGGTACGCCCTGGAGGGGCCCACCGCCAACGTGGTGTGGCTCACCGGAGACACGCTCTGCACCGTGCCGGCCGCCACCACAGGCATCCTGCCCGGCACGACAGTGGCGTGGCTGCTCGCCCACGCCGGCGAGCTGGGCCTGGACGCCGCCGAACGGATGGTCACGCCGGAGGAGCTGCACGCCGCCGACGGGGTGTGGTTCAGCTCCTCGGTGCGCGGGCTCACCGAGGTCCGGGTGCTGGACGGGGTGCGTCGGGACCACTGCCCTCGCACCCCGGCCCTGCACGCCCTGCTGGGCTTTCCCGTCGACTGAGCGTCAGCCGCCGACCCGGATGAGCCGGGCGGACAGGTGCGGGCTGAGCGGGTGCCCCATGGCCGCCATCTCCTGGGCGTAGAGCAGCGCGCCCTCGACGATGCCGAAGAGGCGGCGCCCTCCGGTGACCTCCTTGGCGGTCGGCGACCGGACGACCGCGTCGGTGGCGAACTCGACCTGGGTGCCGGTGCGCTTGCCGAGATGCAGCTCCATCACACCGGTGGGGGTCGTGATCAGCGCCTCCAGCTCGTCGGTGGCCCGACCGTCCACCATCACCGGCCGCCACCAGCCGACCTCACGACCCGCCGGGCGCACCGGCCTGCTCTGCTCGTCGAGAAGCCAGGCACGGGATTCGTAGTGCAGGAACGGCCGGCCGTCGTGGCTGATCCGGATTTCCTGTGCGTAGTCGAAGTCCTCGATGGTGGGGAAGCCACCCTTGCCCCGGCCACGCCAGAGCCCGACGTAGGGCAGCAGGCCGTCCAGCGCCGGGTGCAGCTTGGGCCCGACCCGAAGGTCGTAGCTCTCCTCGTACGGGTACTCCTCGACCGGCGGCGCGTTCAGCCACGGTGGTTGCAGGGGGTTCTCGTCGCTCAACCCGGCTCACTCCTCGCGCTCACCAGCGTCCTCTCGAAATGCGTACGGCAAGGTACAGCAGGCCACCGGCGAGCCCGCCCAGGCCGGCGACCAGCAGGCTGACGAACCCGATCTCGGTAACCATCCAGCCCATCCTATGCTGGGCGTCATGGCCCGCTCTCTCGTCGTCAAGGCCACCGCAGGGGCGGACGCCCCGGAACGGTGCGCGCAGGCGTTCACTGTCGCCGCCACGGCGGTCGCGGCCGGGGTGGACGTCTCGCTCTGGCTCACCGGGGAGTCGACCTGGTTCGTGCTGCCCGGCCGCGCCCAGGAATTCGAGCTGCCGCACTCCGCGCCGCTGGCCGAGCTGCTGCACGTCATCCTCACCAGTGGCCGGGTGACCGCCTGCACCCAGTGCGCGGCCCGCCGGGGAATCGGCCCGGACGACGTCCTGCCCGGCGTCCGGATCGCCGGTGCTGCGGCGTTCGTCGAAGAGGCGATGGCAGAGGGCGCACAGGCGCTCGTCTACTGACCGCCCGCGCGCCGCCACGGGACAGGCCGACGGAGTACGGATACCGGCCCGGCGACCCCACCGGCTGCCTACGATTCGGAGGTGACCGAGGCGACGGAGAGGTTCTTCGAATCACTGCCGGCTCGTGGCCCCACGATCCTGCGTGGCCTTGTCGAAGGAACCCTTCAGATCGATCTCGAGGACGGCCAGCAGTCGGAGCACTGGCTGGTACGGATGCAACCGGGTGCGGTGCGGAGCGCCCGCGAACGGGGGCCCGCCGACGCCATCTGGTACTGCCGTGCGGCCCTGTTCGACAAGCTGATCACAGGCGAGGCCCAGGGGATCGCCGCCGTGCTGCGCAACGAGAGCACGTTCAGCGGCAACGTGGTGCTCTTCCTGGCCTTCCGTCGCTTCTTCCCGAACCCGCCCGGCACCCGCGACCCCCGTGAGGTGGCCCGAAGGGCAGCCGGGCGGCTGGCGTGAAGGATCTCGTCAGCATCCTCGATGGCAACACCTTCCTGGTCAGCGACCGGGCGGGCGACATCGAGCCGTCGTACGACTTCCCGACCGGCTTGTTCTCCTTCGACACACGCTTCCTGTCCAGCTGGGTTCTGAAGATTAACGGCGAGCGGCTGCACACCCTCTCGATGGACGACCGCGAGTCGTACCGGACGAAGTTCTTCCTCGCCCCCGGCGAGCCCACCCACTACCTGGACGCCAAGGCGTCGGTGATCCGCAGCCGGTCGATCGGCGGCAGCTTCGAGGAGGAGCTGACCGTGCTGAACCACTCCGGCAAGCAGGTCGAGTTCACAGTCCGGCTGGAGATCGGCAGCGACTTCGCCGACCTGTTCGAGATCAAGCACGCCCGGCAGAAGCAGGGCCGCACAACGGTTTCGGTTACCGACAACGAGCTGCGGTTCACCTATCGACGGGAGGCGTTCCACCGGGAGACGGTGGTCGCCTCCAGCATGCCCGCGCAGGTCGACGCCTCCGGAATGACCTTCGACATCCGTGTCGATGCCAAGGGCGAGTGGACCACCAGGCTGTGCGTATCGACAGTCGTCTACGGGGCGCGGGGAGAGGACATCCGGGCCACCCTGCCGTTCGGCGGCGGCCGCAGCGCGGACGTCATCCGCGTCGAGCAGCAGGAACTGATCGACAGGGCGCCGAAGCTCGGCTGCGACTGCGAGCCGCTGGCCGGGGCGTACCGGTGCAGCCTCAACGACCTGGCCGCCCTGCGCTACGAGTCGATCACCCTGGGCGTACGGCTGATCGCCGCCGGGCTGCCCTGGTTCATGACGCTGTTCGGCAGAGACAGCATCTTCACCTCGTTGCAGGTGGTGCCGTTCCTACCGGAGCTGATCCCGCCGACCATCCTGATGCTGGCCGGCCTTCAGGGACACCGGGTGGACGACTTCCGGGACGAGGAACCCGGCAAGATCCTGCACGAGCTGCGCTACGGCGAAACCGCAGGCTTCGAGGAGCAGCCGCACTCGCCGTACTACGGGTCGGCCGACTCGACGCCGCTGTTCATCATCCTCATCGACGAGTACGAGCGCTGGACCGGCGACTCCGCGCTGATCCGTCGGCTGGAACCGCAGGTCCGCGCGGCACTGGAGTGGATCGACACCTACGGCGATCTGCTGGGCACCGGTTATCTCTGGTACCAGACCCGCAACCCGAGCAGCGGCCTGCAGAACCAGTGCTGGAAGGACTCCTGGGACGCCATCTCGTACGCCGACGGCCAACTGCCCGGCTTTCCCCGGGCTACCTGCGAGTTGCAGGGCTACGCGTACGACGCGAAGATCCGGGCCGCCCGGTTGGCCCGGACGTTCTGGAACGATCCCGAGTTCGCCGACCGGTTGGAGCGGGAGGCCGCCGATCTCAAGCAGCGGTTCAACCACGACTTCTGGATCGCCGAGCGGGGCTACTACGCGCTCGCGCTGGACGCCGACGGCCGCCAGGTGGACGCGTTGACGTCGAACATCGGGCACCTGTTGTGGAGCGGCATCGTCGACGAGAGCCGGGCCGGCAAGGTGGTCGGGCATCTGCTGGGGCCGCGCCTCTTCTCCGGCTGGGGCGTGCGGACCCTCGCCGAGGACCAGGGCCGGTACAACCCGATCGGCTACCACGTGGGCACCGTCTGGCCGTTCGACAACTCGATCATCGCCTGGGGCCTGTGGCGGTACGGATACCGCGCGGAGGCCGGCTTGATCTGCGACGCGATGCTGGCGGCGTCCCGCCATTTCGGAGGTCGGCTTCCGGAGGCGTTCGCCGGCTACGCCCGCGACCTCACCGACTATCCGGTGGAGTATCCGACCGCGTGCAGCCCGCAGGCGTGGTCGACGGGCACCCCGCTGCTGTTGCTGCGGGTGATGCTGGGGCTGGAGCCGCAGGGTGAGCACCTGATCATCGACCCGGCGGTGCCACCGGGCATGGGCCGCATCGAGCTGCTGGACATTCCCGGCCGCTGGGGCCGGGTGGACGCCCTGGGTCGCAGCCGCGATTCGCAGGGCGGAGCGACCGACAGCTGACCGGAGCGGGTCGCGTCAGTCCGGGCAGCCGACGGTGGCCGCCAGTCGTACGGCGCCGTCGTCCGGGCCGGCCTCGGCCAGCACTGTGACGTCGCCGGCGCGGTACGCGTACACCGGAGGTTTGTCCAGCAGTGGAGCGTCGCCGACCAACTGCGCGAGTGCGCCGGCCGGCGGAACCGGGCCGGGCTCGGCGGACCGGGCGGTACGGGCCAGCGCGCCACCGGGACAGGGCGCGGTGACCACCTCCGGTGCGGCGGGGTTCGGCTGGCCGAGAGCCTTCAGCGCGGCCGTCAGCACCAGGCTCAGCCCGGCGACCTCCGGGCCTGCGGCGGCGGACGTCGGGGTGTAGCCGGAGCCCACCGGCCGGCAGCCGGTCTCGACCGTCAACCGGACCCGGCCGTCCCCGGTCGGCCGGCCCTCGACGGAGACGAACTCGCCGGCGTCGGCGCGCAGCTCCGGGCCGTCCAGTCCGGGGCCGACCCAGGCCCGCCAGGTGGCGGGCAGTCGGTCGGCGATGCCGGTCAGCACGGCCCGTTCGGTGCCGGCGGGCGCGAGCACGCCGACCTCGCGTCGCAGGGCGGCACCGTCGGAGATCGGGGTGACCCGGCAGCCCGAACGGACCCGGGCCGGACCGACTTCCAGCAGCCCCGCCGGGCCGGCGGCACGGGCCAACTCGCCGGCCGCACTGTCGACGATCGGGCCAGCCTGATCGAGGGTGCGCTGCTCGCGCACTGTCGGCGGGTCGTCCCGAGCCGACGTCCAGGCGAGCCCGGCCAGCAGGACGCCCCACAGCACGGACGCGACAAGCAGCCAACGCCGCCAGCGCCGGGCGGGTGCCGGCGCGACAGGACCGTTCGACGACGGCCAACCCGTCTGCACAGCACCGCTCACCCGGTCATGGTGTCACGGGCGGTCAGCCGGCTCAGAGGCAGCGGTCGGTCGGCAGCACGGTACGGCGGTACCCGTCTCAACCGGACCGGGGCGGCGGGTCGATCCGGTAGCCGACCCCCCGCACGGTGTGCACCCGCGGGCCGTCCGGAAGGTCGCGCAGCTTGTGGCGGAGCCGCTTGACCGCGGAGTGCAGGATCGAGGAATCCCCCAGGTACGCGCCGTTCCAGACGGCGGCGAAGAGCTGTTCGTAGCTCCACACCACCAACGGCGGGCCGATGAGCCGGGCGAGCAACTCGCGTTCGATGCGGGTGAGTGGAATCGGCCCGCCGCGCCAGGTGACCACGTGCCCGGCCCGATCGACGACCAGCTCACCCCAGCGGACCGGCCCCTGCTGCGCCACCGGCGGGACGACGGCCGGTGCCGGGCCCGCCGTTGCTGGGAACAGCATCGCCCGCAGCTGGGACAGGTCGGCACAGCTCAGCACTGGGCCGACCCCGTCCAGCTGGCGCAGGACCCGCTCACGCACCGACACGTCCGCACTGACGCAGACGACGATCGGGACGTCCGCACCGGACACGTCGCCTCCAGCCCACACCCACCGTGACTTCACCCATAGATAGTGACGTACACCGATGTATTTCGGGGGGCGACACCAACGACCGGGCCGGTCACCCTCGAAGGAGTGACCGGCCCGGTCGATCAGAGCAGTGGGTCAGGCGACGGTGACGGTGACCTCGTTGAGGCCCCGGGCGGCGGTGACGGCGGCATCGCCGTTGCCGTGCCGGGACAGTGCCCGCAGCGTCCAGGAACCCGGCGCGGCGAAGAACCGGAACTGCCCGGCTGCCGAGGTGACCACCTCGGCGGTGAACTCACCGGTCGAGTCCAGCAGCCGAACGTACGCGCCCGGCACGACCTCGTCCGCCGCGGAGCGGACGATGCCCGTGATGACGGTTTCCTTCTCCAGGTCCAGGCTGGCCGGCAGCGGCGCGGCCTGGTCCGGGGCGGCGCAACCCGCAGCCGTGGGAGCGGTCATCGTCAGGCCTCCCCGGGCTCGTCGCCGAGCGCCACCGGCACACCGACCAGCGAGCCGTACTCGGTCCAGGATCCGTCGTAGTTCTTGACGTTGCGGTGACCGAGCAGTTCCTGGAGCACGAACCAGCTGTGCGAGGAGCGCTCGCCGATCCGGCAGTAGGCGATCGTCTCCTTGCCGTCGTCCAGACCGGCGTCGGCGTAGATCTTGCGCAGCTCGTCGTCGGACTTGAACGTGCCGTCCTCGTTCGCCGCCTTGGACCACGGGACGCTGATCGCGGTCGGGATGTGACCGGCCCGCTGCGCCTGCTCCTGCGGCAGGTGGGCGGGGGCGAGCAGCCGGCCGGCGAACTCGTCGGGGCTGCGCACGTCGACAAGGTTCTTGGTGCCGATGGCGTCGACGACCTCGTCACGGAAGGCGCGGATGGAGGTGTCCGGCTCCTGCGCGACGTACTGCGTCTTCGGCCGCTGAACCGCGTCGGTGACCAGCGGGCGGGCGTCCAGCTCCCACTTCTTGCGGCCGCCGTCGAGCAGCTTCACGTCGCCGTGGCCGTACAGCTTGAAGTACCAGTAGGCGTACGCCGCGAACCAGTTGTTGTTGCCGCCGTAGAGGATGACGGTGTCGTCGTTGCTGATGCCCCGCTCGGAGAGCAGCGCCTCGAACTGGGTCTTGTTGACGAAGTCCCGGCGGACCTGGTCCTGAAGGTCGGTCCGCCAATCGATCTTGACGGCGCCGGCGATGTGGCCGGTGTCGTAGGCCGAGGTGTCTTCGTCGACCTCGACGAAGACGACGCCCGGGGCGTCGAGGTTCTTCTCGGCCCACTCGGCCGAAACGAGTGCGGTGTCGCGACTCATCGAATCACTCCCTGGTGAATGGATGGTGAGTCAGCGCGCGAATGTCGATGGATGCAGTTTGTCGCACCGCGCGCGGGACCCAGCGGAAGGACGGGATCACGGGTTCGTGCGACGGCGCCGCTGCCGGGCGTTCGGTGGGATCACCGGAGGGGTCGAGGACCCTGCAAGCCGGTGGCCGCCATCAGGCGGCCGAAAACAGCCCCGCCGTCAGATGACGGGGCGACACAGGCAGGTGGCCACGCGGCACAGGTCGACCGCGCGCCGTTTGGTGAGGTGAATCCCCATGGTCACGGAGCCTACCAGTGAGTGACGGAGCTGCCACAGAGCCGACCAGCATCCGGGAATCGCCCCGGCTGTCGAACCATTGGCGTGTCCCACCGCCGGAGAAAACTGACGTGCCACTCAGCCTGCGGAGTTGATCGGCACGTCCTTCGCGTCGGCGGTGACGGCCAGACCTTCGGGCAACGGCCGGACCTCCCGGACCGCGAGCTGGAACGGCAGATCCGGCAACGGCACGTCGACGGAGATGCCCTTGGCGTAGTTGTTCAGGACGGCGCGGGCCAGCGGCAGGTTCGGCAGACCCTCGGCGTCCAGGTTGCTGAAGCGCAGCGCGACAGCGCCGTTCTCGGCGACGGTGACGTCGGCGGTGCCGCTGACCGTGAAGTTCTGGCCGAGCACGTCGACAGGCGCGGTGACCGCGAGCTTGCCGCCCTGCTCGCCGAGGGTGAGCCCGGGCCGGTTCAGCAGTGCGGCGAGGCTGTCGTAGCTGATCGTGCCGGTGCCGTTGACGGTGTCCGCCACGACGTCGCCCTGCCCGGTACGCAGGGTGTCCAGCGATGCCCGCACGTTGCGGGCGTCCACGTCGAGCACCGGCAGCCGTACGGCGTCACCTTCGACCGATGCCTGCACGTCCCGCAGCTGGATGGAGATCCGCTCGTAGCGACCGTCGAGCACCTGGGTGAGGAACGGCGTCCCGGCGACCTCCACCTTGGGAGCGGCGGCCTGCGCGCCCTGCTTGCTGACCTCCTGGCTGACCCGGTCGGCGATGAGGCGCTCGGCCACACCGACAGCCACCCGGTCGGCGACCACCAGCAGGCCCCCCACCACCAGGAGCAGCACGACCAGGCCGATGAGCAGCTTGCGACCGCGCCGTCGGGGCCGGGCATCGCCGGCCGGATACTCCTGGGCCACGCCGCCTCCTGTCTCCACCCGCCGCGGCGCGGCGGGGCGTGCGTACCGGTGCCGCAGCGCGGCGCCTCCGTAGGTACCCGACCGGCGCCGCGCTCAACCGTGACTCACGGCCCGACGGTGGATCAAAGAAAGAGCATGCACATCGCGTACGCCGCCGGCGCCGCCAGGGCGAAGCCACCGAGCGGCCCCTGCATGTGCCGGGCCACCCACATTGTGGGCAGTTCGCCGGCCATCATTCGACCCGCCTCCGCGTACCCCACGGCGAGGTCGGAGAGCACGGCGGTGACCGCCGCGACCAGGCCGAGCACCGCGGCCCTCGTCGGCGTGAAAGGTGCCACCAGGTAGCTCCCGAGCACCGCGCTGACAAGCGTGCCGACCATCGCGCCAGCCACCACGCCAGCGGCACCCCGGGGCACCTGCGGGGCCAGCCGGGGCCACGGCAACACCGCGTCGGTGAGCCGGGCGACTGTCAGCGCGACCCCGCTGGCGGTCAGGCAGACCATGATGGCCTGGGTGCCGGCCGGGATGCGGCTGAGCACGATCAGGGTGCCGAACGCCACCACGCCGACCACGATGAGCAGCGTGGCGCCGAGTGAATCGGTGACCCGGGCACGGTCGACCCGACGGACCAGTTGACCGAGCACGGCGGCGAGGAAACCGCCGACGGCCAGGTAACCCAGTGGTGCCAGCCCGGCGACGTCGGTCTGCACGGCGGCGACGTCGACGCCTGCGGCGACCACCGCGCTGACCCCGGCGACCAGCAGCACCGCCGGTGGGCGCATCGCCATCGTCCAGGCGAGGATGAAGAGCAACTGGACGCCGAAGACGACGAAGGCGAACGGCAGCCGGTTGCCCGGCCCGGAGGTCTGCGCACCGAGCACCAGACCGAGACCGAGCAGCGCGGCGAAGCCGGCGATGGTCAGCGCCAGCGGGCGGCGCACCTCGACCGGGGGTACGACCTCCTCCTCCGGCTCGTCGACCTCGTCCTCGGAGCGGCGGGCGGGCTCACCGGCGCGGCGAGCCCGGCGCGGCCCACCGCGCTCACGGCGTTCGCCGTCGGTGCCGGCCGGGCCGGTGCGCGGCGCCGGCGGTTGGCCACGGGTCGGGGCGGCCGGACCCGAGCGGGGGCCGTCGGGCCACGATTCGCGATCGGCGTCGGACGAGGTGGAGGGAAACACGCCCCGATCGTGCCAGACCGACCGCCCGACACGGTGGTCCCGGGTTTCAGCAACGTTAAAAAGTGCGCCACGATCAGGGGCAAGCTAGACAAACAGGAAAGGGCCTGATGGTGCGGGCGAGGCGATCGGTTAGTCTCGGACGCGTTACCCGCCCGTCAGCGACGCCGGGACCACGCAATTTCTCAGCGCACTCCTCGATGAGTGTGTCTGGTCGCGCGCGGCGATGCGCCGCCGGGACGGAGGTGATCGTGGAGATCCTGCTGCTGGTGACCGCGCGAGCGGGGGAGCCGTCGGCTGTGCTGCCGGCACTCGACCTGCTGCCGCACTCGGTTCGCACCGCGCCGCGAGACGTCCGCACACTTGTCGCCGGGCCCAGCCCGGACGCGGTGCTTGTGGACGCCCGTTCGGAGCTGAGCGAGGCCCGGGCGACCTGCCGGATGCTGCACGCCACCGGGCTCGGTGTGCCGCTCGTCGCGGTGGTGACCGAGGCCGGCCTGATCGCGCTGAACGCCGACTGGGGCGTCGACGACGTCATCCTCGCCTCGGCCGGCCCCGCCGAGGTGGAGGCGCGGCTGCGCCTGGCGGTCGGGCGTCTGAGCAACGCGACCGCCGGTGCCGGCGGCTCGATCCGCGCCGGTGAGCTGACGATCGACCCGGACACGTACGCGGCGAAGCTCAAGGGCCGCCCGCTCGACCTCACCTACAAGGAGTTCGAGCTGCTGAAGTTCCTGGCCCAGCACCCGGGCCGGGTGTTCACCCGCGACCAGCTGCTGCGCGAGGTGTGGGGTTACGACTACTTCGGCGGCACCCGGACGGTGGACGTGCACGTCCGGCGGCTGCGCGCGAAGCTCGGCTCGGAGTACGAGTCGATGATCGGCACGGTCCGTCAGGTGGGTTACAAGTTCGTCGTGCCGCCGTCGCGGTCCCTGCCCGAGGCGGAGCACGCGCCACTGCCCGTCTGACCCTGACCCGGGATCGCCGAGGACGCGATCCCACCTCCGGACGATTTCCCATATGCCCCTTTTGCGCAGCTCGCCGGCTCTATTCTGACTGCCGGGTTTGTCGGAAAAGGGGGGCGACGGTGCGCGCAGGTACCACGGGGGCAACGGGCGGGCGCGCCCTGTCGACGAGGCGGAAGCCGTGATCCGGGTCAACTCGACCGCGCGCGCCGCGGCGATAGTGACGCTGGTTGTGGTCGCACTGCTCGGCTCGGCGTACGTGCTGGGCCGCAGTCTCGTCCCCGAGCAGCCCCGACGGCACGCTACCGGTGCCACCACGAACGGCGACGAGCCGCACTACACCGACCAGCTCCCTCCCGACGAGCCCAGCGGCACCCCGAGCGCCAGCCAGAGCACCGGCCCCACCGAGGCAGGTCAGGACGGCTCGGGGCGGGACGCCAGCGGCGATCGGCTGTTCGGCGCGCACACCGGCACCGGCAGCGACCGACTCGCGCTGACCTTCGACGACGGGCCGGACCCGCGCTACACCCCGCAGGTCCTCGCCGCTCTGCGCGAGTACGACGTCAAGGCCACGTTCTGCGTGGTGGGCGAGAACGCGCAGAACCACCCGGACCTGATCCAGGCGATCGTGGCCGACGGGCACACACTGTGCAACCACTCCTGGCACCACGACGTCTCGCTGGGCAACAAGTCGACCGACCAGATCCGCGCCGACCTGCTGCGCACCAACGCCGCGATCCGGGCCGCGGTGCCGGAGGCGCCCATTGTCTGGTACCGCCAGCCCGGCGGCGCCTGGACGTATCCGGTGGTGTCGGTGGCACGTCAGCTCGGCATGACCCCGCTGCACTGGTCGGTGGACCCGTCCGACTGGCAGGCACCTGGCGCCGGCAAGATCGCCGCGACGGTGTCCACCCAGGTGGGCCCAGGCTCGGTGGTGCTGCTGCACGACGCGGGCGGCGACCGGCAGGGCACCGTCGACGCGCTACGCCGGATCCTGCCGGAGCTGAGCACGCACTTCGAGTTGGAGGCGCTGCCCACCGACCCGACGTGAGCCAGGCACCCACGCCGGGCGCGGCTTTACCTGGCGACGGTCCGAGCGTCACGCACCCAACGGATACGGTGGCGGAATGAGCAGCGCGGAGCCGACCAGCGACCAGGTGACCCGGACCGACCGACTGGCTCCGGCGGAGATCGCTGACGTGCTGGCCCTGGCCGGCGCCGCTGGCGACACCGACGGCGCGGACCCGCTCGACGAGCACGTCCTGCTCCGGTTGCGTGACCCGGAGGCCAGCGCCATACATCTGCTGGCCCGCGCCGACGACGGCACCCTCACCGGGTACGCGCACCTGGACACCACCGACCCGGTGGGCGGCATCGGCGTGGAACTCGTTGTGCACCCCGGCTACCGGCGGCGGGGCACCGGTCGGGCGCTGGCCCGGGGCGTGCTCGCGTCGGCCACCGGGCCGCTGCGGGCGTGGGCGCACGGCGACCACCCCTCGGCCGCGGCACTCGGCGTGGACCTCGGTTTCACCCGGGCGCGGGTGCTCCTGCAACTGCGCCGGCCGCTGACCACCCCGCAGGGCGAGCCGCGCCTGCCCGACGGGGTGGCGCTGCGCGCGTTCCGGCCGGGGGCGGACGACGCGGCGTGGCTGGCCCTCAACGCGCGCGCCTTCGCCGAGCATCCCGAGCAGGGCCGGTGGACCTCGGAGGACCTGCGCGTCCGCCTCGCCGAGCCGTGGTTCGACCCGGCCGGCTTCCTGCTCGCCGAGGAGACCGCGACCGGCCGGCTGCTCGGCTTCCACTGGACAAAGGTCCATGAGCGTCCGGGGTCGGCCCGCATCGGCGAGGTGTACGTCCTCGGCGTGGAACCGACAGCGCACGGCGGCGGGCTCGGCCGCGCCCTGACCACTGCGGGGCTGGCGTACCTGCGGGACAAGCGGGGCCTGGACCGGGTGATGCTCTACGTGGACGAGTCGAACAGCGCAGCGGTCGCGCTGTACGAGCGGACGGGCTTCGCCCGCTGGTCCGCGCACATCAACTACCACCTCGGCTGAGCTGCAACGGGGCACTGAAGTGCCCTGGTTCACTTAACGGACAACTCACCCTCAGCGAGCGGTCATCTTCCAGGCCGTACGTGTTCACCTTGCGTTCACTTGTGACCGGCAAACCGGCTACCTGGCACTTCTAACTTTCGTGTCAGCCGGCCAGTGCCGGTCCTCGGGCCCCGGATTCGGGGTGCCAAGTCAGACGCGAAGGGAACCCCTCAGGTGAAGCTCCAGCGGTACGGCGCTATTGCCGGCCTCGCCCTCGCCGCGACGCTCGGCCTCAGCGCATGCGGCTCGGACAACAACGAGCCCGCTGCCGGTGCCGGCGCTTCGGGCTCGGCCGCCGCGATCGACTGCGCTACCGGAACGCTGAACGCCCAGGGCTCGTCGGCGCAGAAGAACGCCATGGCCGAGTGGATCAAGGCGTACCAGCAGAAGTGCCAGGGCACCACTGTCAACTACGAGCCGACCGGTTCCGGCGCCGGCATCCAGGCGTTCATCGCCGGGACCGCCGACTTCGCCGGCTCGGACTCCGCGTTGAAGCCGGAGGAGCAGCCGCAGGCCGACGCCAAGTGCGTCGACGGCAAGGCCATTCACCTGCCGATGGTGATCGGCCCGGTGGCCGTCGCCTACAACATCAGCGGCGTGGACAACCTCCAGCTCAAGCCGGCCACCTTGGCGAAGATCTTCGCCGGCAAGGTCACCAAGTGGGACGACCCGGCCATCAAGGCCGACAACCCGGACGCCAAGCTGCCGGCCACCACGATCCAGACCGTGCACCGCTCGGACGAGTCGGGCACCACCGACAACTTCACCAAGTTCCTCTCCAAGACCGCCGAGGCCGACTGGACGCTCGGCAACGCCAAGGCGTGGAAGGGCCCGGGCGGCACCGGCGCCAAGGGCTCGGACGGCGTGGCCAGCCGGGTCAAGGGCGCCGAGGGCTCCATCGGCTACATGGAGTGGTCGTTCGCCGAGAACGCCGGCCTCAAGATGTCCAAGATCGGCAACGGTAACGGTGAGTTCGCCGCGCTGACCGCCGAGACGGCAGGCAAGACCATCGCCGGTGCCGAGGTCGAGGGCCAGGGCGACGACCTCAAGCTGAAGATCGACTACAACACCAAGGAGGCCGGGGCCTACCCGATCGTCCTGGCGACGTACGAGATCGTCTGCAGCAAGGGCCTCGCGGCCGACAAGTTGCAGCTGGTCAAGGGGCTGCTGGGCTACGCCGCCAGCGCCGAGGGCCAGAACTCCCTTACCGACCTGGGCTACGCCCCGCTGCCGGAGACGGTTCGCACCAAGGTCGAGTCCGCGGTCAAGAACCTCTCCTGACCCGACCCCAACACCTCAGCAACCGAATCGAGCGAGCAGATGGGTGAAATCCCTCACCGCTCGGCCGACGCCGGCACCGGCGGGACGCAAGTGACCCAGAGTCACGAGTGGCCCGCCGGTGCCTCGGCGCACGTGGCCGAGGCACCAGTCAGCACCCGTTCCCCGGGCAGCGGGGGGCTGGGCGGCGGCGGCGCGTTGCCGCGCAGCCGTAAGTTCGGCGCCGAGCGGGCCTTCCGCGGTCTCACCCTGGCCGCCGGCACCACCGTTCTGGTCATCATCGCCGCCATCGCGATCTTCCTGGTCGCGAAGGCGGTGCCGGCCCTGCGCGCCAACACCGAGAACTTCTGGTCCTACGAGGGCTGGTCCCCCAACGACACCGAGCCGAAGTTCGGCATCGGTGCCCTCGCCTTCGGCACCGTGCTCAGCTCGGCACTCGCGCTGCTCGTGGCGGTTCCGGTGGCGCTGGGCATCGCGCTCTACCTCTCGCACTACGCTCCCCGCCGGCTGGGCACCGCACTCGGCTTCCTGATCGACCTGCTCGCCGCCGTACCCAGCGTGGTCTTCGGCCTCTGGGGGCGCGACGTCTTCAGCGGCCCGGTCCGGGACTTCTCGATCTGGCTCAACCAGCACTTCAGCTGGATCCCGCTCTTCGGCGGCGACGGCCCGTTCGGCGCCTCCGTCATGCTGGGCGCCCTGGTGCTCGCGATCATGGTGCTGCCGATCATCACCTCGCTGTCGCGTGAGGTGTTCCTCCAGACGCCGACGGCGAACGAGGAGGCCGCCCTCGCTCTGGGCGCCACCCGCTGGGAGATGCTCCGCACCGCGGTACTCCCTTACGGTCGCCCCGGCATCATCGCCGCCGTGATGCTCGGTCTGGGCCGGGCGCTAGGCGAGACCATCGCCCTGGCGCTGACCCTCGGCATCACCTTCGGCATCTCGTTCAACCTGATCCAGAACGGCGGTAACACCATCGCCGCCAACATCGCCAACGCGTTCGGCGAGGCGAACGAGACCGGCCGGGGCGCGCTGATCGCCTCCGGTCTGGTGCTGTTCACCATCACGCTGATCGTCAACATCACGGCGCGGGCGATCATCTACCGCCGCCGGGAGTTCACGGAGTCGGCCGCATGACCACAACCGCCACCTCCCACCGCACCCGCCCGCCGGCCCAGCCCGACTCGCTGCGGGCACGCCGGCTGCCCCGGTACGCCGCACCGGCAATCGCCGTCGCGGCCCTGGCGCTCTCCGCCGTGATCGTCTACGGCGCCGGCATCGGCGGCCCGGTCCTCGTGATCGGCCTCGGCGCGATCCTCTACCTGGTGGGGCTCTTCGGCGCCGCCAACGCCGTCGAGGGACGCCGATCGGCCCGGAACCGCACCTGGAGCGCGCTGATCCACTCCGCGTTCGTGCTGGCGGTGCTGCCACTCGTGTCGGTGGTCTGGACGCTCGTCAGCAAGGGCGCCGAGCGGCTGGACGTCAACTTCTTCCAGACCTCGATGAACAACATCGGGGCGCGTGACGCGAACGGCGGCGCGTACCACGCGATCGTCGGGACGCTTGAGCAGGTCGGCATCGCCACCCTGATCACCGTGCCGCTCGGCATCCTCTGCGCCATCTACATCGTCGAGTACGGCCGGGGCAAGTTCGCCTTCGCGATCCGGTTCTTCGTGGACGTGATGACGGGCATCCCGTCGATCGTCTCCGGCCTCTTCGTGCTGGCGTTCTGGGTGCTGATCGTCTCGCCGTGGTTCAACGACGGCCGGCCGAGCTTCTCCGGTTTCGCCGCCGCGCTCGCGCTGAGCGTGCTGATGCTGCCCACCATCGTGCGGTCAACCGAGGAGATGCTCCGCCTCGTTCCCGCGCCGCTGCGCGAGGGCGCGTACGCGCTCGGCGTACCCAAGTGGAAGACCATCCTGAAGGTGGTCCTGCCGACCGCGCTGCCCGGCATCGTCACCGGCGTCATGCTCGCCATCGCCCGCGCGGCCGGCGAGACCGCGCCGGTGCTGCTGGTCGCCGGCGGCGGTGCCGCGATCAACGTCAATCCGTTCGAGAACAACCAGTCGTCGCTGTCCCTCTTCGTCTACCAGCAGGCAAGTGACGCGTCGCGGTACGCGCCGGCGCGGGCGTGGACCGCAGCGCTCACGCTTGT
This sequence comes from Micromonospora sp. NRRL B-16802, assembly GCF_001279555.1. Classification (NCBI taxonomy): domain Bacteria; kingdom Bacillati; phylum Actinomycetota; class Actinomycetes; order Micromonosporales; family Micromonosporaceae; genus Micromonospora; species Micromonospora sp. NRRL B-16802. The sequence goes on from NZ_LGEB01000053.1 coordinate 297,138, forward strand.
CGCCCTCGTACTCGTCCTGACGATCGCGGCGAAGCTGCTGGCCCGTCGCAACCGGCTCGGCCGATGAACCCCGGAGGTACCACCACAATGGCCAAGCGTGTCGAAGCCTCGAACGTCACCGCGTACTACGGCGGTTTCAAGGCGATCGAGAACATCAACCTGACCGTCGAGCCGAAGACGGTCACCGCCCTGATCGGCCCGTCCGGTTGCGGCAAGTCCACGTTCCTGCGGTCGATCAACCGGATGCACGAGGTGCTGCCGGGCGCCCGGGTCGAGGGCAGCCTGACCGTCGACGACCAGGACATCTACGACCGGGACGTGGACGTCACAGCTGTCCGGCGCATGATCGGGATGGTGTTCCAACGGCCGAACCCGTTCCCCACCATGAGCATCTTCGAGAACGTGGTGGCCGGGCTGAAGCTCAACGGCGTCCGGAAGAAGTCGATCCTGGAGGAGGCGGCCGAGAAGGCGCTGCGCTCGGCGAACCTGTGGGACGAGGTCAAGGACCGGCTGGGCAAGCCCGGCGCGGGCCTCTCCGGCGGTCAGCAGCAGCGACTGTGCATCGCGCGGACCATCGCGGTCGAGCCGCAGGTCGTCCTCATGGACGAGCCGTGCTCGGCCCTGGACCCGATCTCCACGCTGGCGATCGAGGACCTGATGTTCCAGCTCAAGGACAAGTTCACGATCATCATCGTGACCCACAACATGCAGCAGGCCGCTCGGGTGTCGGACCGGACCGCCTTCTTCTCGATCGAGAAGACCGGCGACCCGGGCCGCCTCATCGAGTACGACAACACGCAGAAAATCTTCAGCAACCCCGGCGTGAAGAAGACCGAGGACTACATCACCGGCCGCTTCGGCTGAGCTGACCCGGTCACCGGCGTCCGCCGTGCGCGCACCCCGCGCCTGCGCTGGACGCTCAAGATCGTGCTCGATCCTGGAAACAGTGGCCTCGGCCGCACGACGAACCCACTACTTCCTGGATCGAGCAGGTGTTCGCCGGCAACCGGCGAGCGGCGTGTCAGCCGAGCACGAAGCGGGGTTCGCCGTCGGGCGGGAGGTCCAGGCGTGGGGTGATCGGCGTGGCGGCGTCCCGGTCGGCCGCCGCCTGCCCCACTCCGGCCAGGTCGCCGGCAGCCGCGACCTGCTCCAGCGTGACAAGGGTCGGCGGCAGCATCGTCAACTCGCCCGCCGCGTGGCGGGCCAGCGCGTCCGCCGGGCGGATCCAGAGGGTGTGGTCGGCCTCGCCGGAGACGTCCCGGGTCCGCTGCCCCGCGGGCAGCAGGGCCACGAAGAAGTACGTGTCGAAGCGGCGCGGCTCGAACTCGGGTGTGATCCACCGGCTCCACGGCAGCAGCAGGTCCGACCGCAGCGTCAGCCGACGGTCGGCGAGCAGCGCCGCGAAGCCCAGCCGCCGCCCCTCCAGGTCCTGCCGGGCGGCCTCCCAGTCGTCGCCGCTGACGTCGCCCACCACTGTCGCCGGGTCCGGGCCGGCCAGCAGCACGCCGGCCTCCTCGAAGACCTCGCGGGCCGCTGCGCAGACGACCGCCTGGGCGGCGTCCGGGTCGACCCCCAGTCGCTGCGCCCATCCGGTCGGCGGCGGGCCCGCCCAGTCCAGGTGCGCCTCGGAGTCGGAGCGGTCGACCCCACCGCCGGGGAAGGCGTACACCCCGCCGAAGGTCATCGACGCGACCCGGCGGATGACGTACACCTCGAAGTCGGTGTCGGTCGGACGCAGCAGCAGCACTGTGGCCGCGACCCGCGGCACCGCCGGGGTGCCACCCTCGGCCTGGAACCGGCGGGCGTGCTCGACCAGGGCGGCCGGTGCGGCGAAGCCGTCGCTGTCGATCGTCATGGCGCGAGCCTAGTTGCCCGACGCGGCGACGCCGATCGACAGGTGTGCCGGCCGGGCACGCTCGACCGCCGACCAACCACCCGATCCCGCTGGATGCGCTGGCGGCGACCGGACATCGGGGCAGCGCACCGGCTCGGCTAGCGTTGCTGACATGACTCGTTGGGGCATCCTGGCCACCGGCCAAATCGCCACCCGTTTCGCCGAAGACCTCCGGCTGGTGCCGGACGCCGAACTGGTCGCTGTCGGCTCCCGCAGCGTCGAGACCGCCAAGCTCTTCGCCGAGCGGTACGGCGCACAGCGCGCGCACGGTTCGTGGGTGGAGTTGGCCGCCGATCCGGACGTCGACGTGATCTACGTGGCGACTCCGCACGCCGCGCATCACGAGGCGGCCCTGACCTGCCTGACCGCCGGCAAGCCGGTGCTGCTGGAAAAGCCGTTCACCCTCGATCTCGCCACCAGCACCGACGTGGTGGACACCGCCCGCGCCGCCGGGGTCTTCCTCATGGAGGCCATGTGGATGCGGGTGAATCCGCTGATCCTGCGGGCGGTGCAGTTGATCGCGGACGGGGCGATCGGCACGGTGCGCAACGTCCGCGCCGACTTCGGGGTGGCCGGGCCGTTCCCGCCGGAGCACCGCATGCGCAGCGCGGCGCTGGGCGGAGGTGCGCTGCTCGACCTGGGGATCTACCCGATCAGCCTGGCCCACCTGCTGCTCGGCGTGCCGCAGCACGTCCGTTCGTGGGCGAAGCTCGGCCCGGAGGGCACGGACGAGAACACCGGCATCCTGTTCGGCTACGACAGTGGGGCGCTTGCCACCCTGAGCTGCGGCATGGTCGGCGCGAGTGAGCTGACCGCCTCGATCACCGGCAGCACCGGCCGCATCGACCTGCCGGAGCCCTTCTTCCGGCCGGGTTCGTTGACCCTGCACCGGGACGGCGTCGAGCCGGAGACGATCACCACCGAGATCGTCGGCAACGGCTACCAGCACGAGGCGATCGAGGTGCAGCGCTGCCTGGCCGCCGGGCTGACCGAGAGCCCGCTGGTGCCGCACACCACCACCCTCGAGGTGATGGCCCTGCTGGACGCGATCCGCGAGCAGATCGGCGTGCGCTACGAGTGAGTGAAAGGAAGGGCCCTTTCCTAACGCTATGCGTTAGGAAAGGGCCCTTCCTTTCACGAGCGGCGGGGATCAGCCGAAGATCGGCCGGACCAGCAGGTAGGCGACGCAGGCGATGAGCGCGGCCGCCGGGAACGTGATGATCCAGGCGAGCACGATGTTGCCGGCGACGTTCCAGCGGACCGCGGAGAGCCGCTTCGTCGCGCCCACACCCATGATCGCCGAGGTGATCGTGTGGGTCGTGGAGATCGGCGCCTTCAACACAAGCGCGTTGAAGTAGAGCACCGCGCTGGCCACCGTCTCGGCGGCGAAACCCTCCGGGGGGCCAAGGTCGATGATCTTGCGACCGAGCGTGCGGATGATCCGCCAACCACCGGCGTACGTCCCCAGTGCCAGCATCGTCGCCGAGGTCCAGAAGACCCAGCCGGGGATGTGCGTCTTGCTCTCCTGGAAACCGCCGGTGTAGAGCGCGAGCACCACGATGCCCATGGTCTTGGCGGCGTCCTGCATGCCGTGGCCGACCGACATGGCGGCGGCCGAAGCGGTCTGCGCCCAGCGGAAGCCCCGGTTGAGCTTGCCCGGCTGCCCCTTACGGAACAGCCAGAGGATGGCGAGCATCACCAGGTAACCGAGGGTCAGACCGACGATCGGCGACAGCACCATCGGCAGGATGACCTTCTCGCCGATTGTGACCCACTGGACGATGCCGCCGGTGGACAGCAGGGTCGCGCCGACCAGACCGCCGAAGAGCGCGTGCGAGGACGACGACGGCAGGCCGAAGTACCAGGTGATCAGGTTCCAGGCGATGGCACCGAGCACCCCGGCGAACACCACACCGAGACTGCTGACCCCGGTGGGCAGGGTCACCAGGCCGTCGCCGACGGTCTTCGCCACCCCGGCGCCGAAGTGGGCGCCGATGAAGTTACCCACCGCGGCGAGCCCGAGGGCGATCCGAGGTGTCAGCGCCCGGGTGGAGACGCTTGTCGCGATCGCGTTGGCAGCGTCGTGGAAGCCGTTGGTGTAGTCGAACACCAGGGCCACCGCGATCACCGCCAGCACGGCGATGAGTTCGGGCGTCAGAGTCACCGGCTCAGGACTCCTTGACCGCGATGGTCTCTACGGTGTTGGCCACGTGCTCGAAGGCGTCGCAGGCGGCCTCCAGTTCGTCGGCGACCTCCTTCATCTTGAGCACCGTCAGCGCGTCGTACTCGCCGGAGAAGAGCCGGACGAGCAGCTGCCGGTTGATCCGGTCGCCCTCGTTCTCCAGCCGGTTGCACTCGATCCAGTAGTCCTCGAGGTCCTTCATCGACTTCAGCCGGGGCATCGCGTCGGCGGTGAGCTTCGCCTGCTGGTCGAGGACGTTGACCATCTCGTGCAGCTCGCGGGGCAGCGCCGGCAGCTCGGTCAGCCCGTACAGGTAGAGCAGGTCGCCGACGGCCTCGAGGTGGTCCATCACGTCGTCGAGCAGCGAGCCGAGCCGGTAGATGTCCTCCCTGTCGAACGGCGTGATGAACGTCGAGTTGATCTTCTTGTAGAGATCGTGCGTGATCTGGTCGCTGTCGTGCTCGACCTCGGTCAGCCGCTCGCTGACCGACTGGACGTCGACACCTGGAAGGGCCAGTTCGTTAAGCAGCGCCGTGCCCCGGACCAGGTTCTGCGCAGCCCTGGTGAAGAGCTCGTAGAAGGCGCCCTCGGTGGGGCGGAAGGAAAACTTCACAGCACAGACCTCGTCGTGTCGGTGGAAGGTGGCGGCGTCCATCGGCGTCCGCCTGGTGAATGCTAGGAAACGCTCGAAGCGTGAATGCGTCGGCCCACCCCTGGTCAGACCTGATTCACCGCTCGTTCACCTGCTGTTCATCTGCGGTCCCGACCGCCCCGCTCCCCCGACACTCAATCGGTCGCGCTCGTGCGCCACGTCGAAATCGGCAGGCGGATACCCGAGATTCAGCGTGTCGAACGTCTCTCGCAGCAGGTGGGCCACCGCCCAGTCCCGGTACCACTTGCGGTCCGCCGGCACCACGAACCAGGGCGCGGCGTCCGTGCCGCACCGGCTCAGGGCCTCGGCGTACGCAGCCTGGTAGTCGTCCCACTGCGCCCGGGCATCGACGTCCGACGGGTTGTACTTCCAGTGCTTACGCGGGTCGGTGAGCCGCTCCAGCAGGCGCTCGCCCTGCTCGGCGTACGAGATGTGCAGCATCACCTTCACCAGGGTCACCCCGCCGTCGGCCAGCTCCCGCTCGAAGGAGTTGATTTCGTCGTAGCGGGCTCGCCAGGTGGCCTCCGGCACCAGCGAGCCGACCCGGGCGATCAGCACGTCCTCGTAGTGTGACCTGTTGAACATTCCGACGTACCCGGGCGGCGGCAGCGCCCGACGGATCCGCCACAGGAAGTCGTGCCGTAGCTCCTGCGGCGTCGGCGGACCGAACGACCGGATGTGCAGGCCCAGCGGGTTCATCGCGCCGGCCACCCGCTTGATCGTGCCGTCCTTGCCGCCGCAGTCCATCGCCTGGAGCACCAGCAGCACCCGGCGCGCCGGGCGGTCCGAGGCTGCCGTGGCCATCGCGTACAGCATCTCCTGCTGCCTGCCCAACTCACCGCCGACGAGTTCGACCTGGTCACGGGCCCAGGTCTTGGGGCGTTCCCCGGTCACCTCGGTCGGCGGCAGCCCGGGGGTGGACCGGGGGTCGATCGCCGCGAGGTCCACCGGCGCGGTCACCCGCAACAGCTTCCGCACGGATCCGCCGTCCGGCGCCACGATCTGCCCGTGCTGGGGTGCACTCATCCTCGGATCATCGCCCACCCGCCGGTCGTCCGCCCGTCGAGGGCCGCCCCGCCCGCCGGGACCGGCGGAGCCGTCAGCACACCCCGACCGGGCCCGCCCGGTCACCGGGCCGTCATCAGTGGTGGCGGGGCTGCCCGTTCGTCCGGTTGGCGGGAGGATGGGCTCCGGGACACGTACCGGTCGGGGAGGGTGGTGGGTCGTGCGGGACCTGGCGACGGAGTTCGAGGCCGAGCGACGCCGCCTGCTCGCGGTGGCCAACCGGATGCTGGGCAGCCGCAGCGAGGCCGAGGACGCGGTGCAGGAGACCTGGCTGCGCTACGCCGGGGCGCTCGCCGATCCGACGGCCCGTGCCGAGATCCGCGACCTCTCCGCCTGGCTGACGACCACCTGCGCCCGGATCTGCCTCGACGTCCTCCGCTCGGCGAGGGTCCGGCGCGAGGCGTACCCCGGGCAGTGGCTTCCGGAGCCGGTGGTGAGCCCGCTGGACGCCAAGCCGCCGACCGACGGGTACGCCCCCGACCCCGCCGAGCGGGCGGTCCGCACCGACCAGGTCGGCACCGCGATACGGGTGATGCTGGAGCGGCTCGCGCCCGAACAGCGGGTCGCACTCGTGCTGCATGACGTGTTCGCTGTGCCGTTCGCCGGGATCGCCGACGTGCTCGGCACCACCGAGGCGGCCGCCCGGCAGCTCGCCTCCAGGGCGCGGCGGGCGGTCACCGCACCGGACGCGCCACGGCACACCGCCGATCCGGCCGAGCAGCGGCGGGTGCTGGAAGCGTTCGTTGCCGCCACCGAGTCCGGCGAGCTGGATCAACTGCTGCGGGTGCTCGCCCCGGACGTGATCCTCCTCGGCGACTCGGGTGGGCACTTCCCGGCTGCCCGCCGGCCGGTGGTCGGCGCGGACGCTGTGGGTCGCTTCATCCTCGGCCTGTTCGGTCGGGCCGGCCGGTACGGGCAGCGGGTGACGTCCCGGCCGGTGCTTGTCGACGGTGTGCTCGGCCTTCAGATGGAGACGGTGCACAGCGACGGGCGACCGATCCGCCTTGTCGTCGCCTTCGCCGTGCACGAAGGCCGGATCACCGGCGTGTTCAACCAGCTCAACCCGGAGAAGCTTGGCGACGTGCCGCCGCTGGGCGACGACGACGGGTGGCCGCCACGCCTGTGAGCCGGCGCCGGCTCAGACCACAAGCGCCAGCCATTTCCGGTACGCGGTGGCGAACGGCTCGGTGCCGTCACCGAGCGCCCCGAACAGCCAGCGGGCGGCCGCCTCGGACTCGACGACCAGGTCCTCCGGGTATCCGAAGCGCGCCCGATGCTCAGCGAACTCGTCCTCGTCGAGCAGTTCCACGACGCCGGTGGCGCGACGGCGGACGACATCCAGGTCCAGGTCGATGAGGTGGACCGTGTCGTCGGACTCCCAGCGGGCCGGGGTTGCTATGTCGCAGTAGACCTCGCTGGTGCGCGGCGGCGGGTTGAACATGCACGTCCACCAGGCGTGGTGCGGCACCAGCAGGACGAAGGGGATCTTCTCCACCGACGGCCGGCCGTGGTAGACGGACTCGGTGCCGAACGGGACGCCGAGCCAGATGCCCAGGTCGTCCTCAGCGAGGCGACGAGCCGGGTAGTCACGGTGCGCTCTGCCGTCGTACTTGCGGTAGATCACTCGGACCACGTCGCTCGGCATGATTCGCACCTTAACCGATACCGCCCACGCCTCGTAGTGCCGCCGTAACCGGACGGCTACCACCGAAACGACCTACCGGTCGGCTGCGCGCCACGCGGGCGGATGGGCGCAGCCGGTGTCGGGCGCGGCGGGTACCGTCGCACGGTGACTCCGCCCCGCACCGCCACCGGTTCCGCCACCCCGTCGGCCCGTGCCGGAAGCCGGCGGCGGGGTGCCCGGCCCAGCGGCACCGAGCTGCTGGCGGCGGCGGTCGGCGCGGTCCCCGGCGGCGCGGCGCGCCCCGGCCAGCAGCAGATGACCACCGCTATCGAGGAGTGTGTGACGAGCGGCGAGCACCTGCTCGTCCAGGCCGGCACGGGCACCGGCAAGTCGCTCGCCTATCTCGCGCCGGCGCTCACCGTGGACGGCCCGGTCGTGGTCTCCACGGCCACGCTGGCGTTGCAGTCCCAACTCGTCGACCACGACCTGCCCCGGCTGGCCGACGCGGTCGAGCCGCTGCTCGGCCGCCGGCCCACGTTCGCGGTGCTCAAGGGCCGGCACCACTACCTCTGCCTGGCCCGACTTGACAACTCCACCGAGGACGAGCCGGAGGACACCCTCTTCGACACCCCGCCCGCCCGGCCCGGCGGCGGAACGAAATGGCTGGGCGAGGCGAGTCGGCTGGGCAAGCAGATCGAGCGGTTGCGCGGCTGGGCCGAGCGGACCGCCACCGGCGACCGCGACGAGCTGGACCCGGGCGTCGACGATCAGGCCTGGCGGCTGGTGTCGATGCCGGCCCGCGAGTGTGTCGGGGCGACCCGCTGCCCGTTCGGGCAGGAGTGCTTCGCCGAGGCGTCCCGGGCGCGCGCCCGGGAGGCCGACATCGTTGTGACAAACCACAGCCTGCTCGCCGTCGACATGCTCGCCGAACGCCACATCGTGCCGCCGCACAAGCTGCTCATCGTCGACGAGGCGCACGAGCTGGCCGACCGGGTCTCGTCGGCCGCCCAGGCGGAGCTGGTCCCGGAGCTGATCGACAGGTCCACCCGCCGCGCACGCCCGCTGCTGCGACCGGAGACCGCCGAGGCGCTCACCGCGGCCGGTGACGCGCTCGCCGTCGGGCTGGCCGAAGCACCGGCCGGGCGTCTCACCGCCGGGCTGCCGACGCCGCTACGGGAGGCGTGCACGCTGCTCGACGCGGCCACCCGCGCCGCCCTGGACGCCATCGGCGACGTCAAGTCCGACGACCCCGACCCGGTCCGCAAGCAGCAGGCCAAGGCCGCGTTGGACGACCTGTCGACGACCGCCCAGCGGCTGCTGGAGGAGGCCGACCACGACGTGGCCTGGGTGGAGAAGAACGACAGCGGCAGCCGCCGGGCCCTGGTGGTCGCGCCGCTGTCGGTGGCCGGCACGCTCGCCACCCACCTGTACGACGAGCGCACAGTGGTCGCCACGTCGGCCACACTGGCGCTCGGCGGCCGGTTCGACACCGTGGCTCGCGCCCTCGGCCTGGACGCGCCCCCGCCCGCACCGCCGACGCCGGCCGCCGCCGCGCTGGCCGCCCGCACCGCACCGGGCCGCCCCGCCGCCGAGGCGCCCGGCCGTCGCCTGGCCGGCGACACCAATCCGGGCGCGGTAGTGCCGGCCACCGAAGGTCCGGGCTGGCGGTCGCTGGACGTGGGGTCGCCCTTCGACTACGCCCGGCAGGGCATCCTGTACGTCGCTGCGCACCTGCCCCGCCCCAGCGTCTCCGGGCTGCCCGAGGCCGCCGGGGAGGAACTGCTCGGGCTCGTCGAGGCGCTCGGTGGACGTACCCTCGGGTTGTTCTCGTCGCGGCGGGCCGCGCAGCAGGCGGCGGAGCTGCTGCGCGCGCGCACCGACCTGCCGGTGCTGTTGCAGGGCGAGGAGGCGTTGCCGCTGCTGGTGCGTCGGTTCCGCGAGGAGCGCTCCAGCTGCCTGTTCGGGGTGATGTCGCTGTGGCAGGGGGTGGACGTGCCGGGCGACGCCTGCCAGTTGGTGGTCATCGACCGGCTGCCCTTCCCCCGGCCGGACGAGCCCCTGGCGGCGGCGCGTGCCGCAGCAGTCGACGCGGGCGGCGGTTCCGGCTTCGCCGCGGTAAGCGTGCCGATCGCGGCGGTCCGGCTGGCGCAGGGCGTGGGCCGGCTCATCCGGGCGACAGGCGACCGGGGGGTCGTCGCGGTGCTCGACTCCCGGCTGGAGACGGCCCGGGGCTACGGGCCGTTCCTGCGTCGTTCGCTGCCACCGTTCTGGTACACGACACGACCCGAGGTCGCCCGCGGCGCCCTGGAACGCCTAGCCAGCTCCTGACGGCGCGCCCCGCCCACTGCACGCCCTGCGGCGGCGCGGCGCGCGCGTCGGGCTTGTCCGGCCGGCGCGGCGCCGGCCTCAGGGAGCTTGTGAGGCGACGACCACGGCGTCCGGTGGGGTGTCCGGCACGGTACGGGCGGCCAGTCGGCGCACGGCCGTATTGAGTACGGCGATCAGGGGCACCGAGACCAGCGCGCCGGTGATGCCGGCCAGTACCACGCCGGCGGCGATACCGATGATCACCGCGAGCGGATGGATGGCCACCGCCCGACCCATGATCAGCGGCTGGAGCACGTGCCCTTCCACCTGCTGCACACCGATCACCACACCCAGGATGATCAGCGCGGTGACCGGCCCGCTGTCGACAAGCGCCACCAGCACCGCCACACCGCCGGAGAGCGTGGCGCCGACGATCGGGATGAACGCGCCGAGGAACACCAGCGCCGCCAGCGGGAACGCGAACGGGATGTCGAAGATGACAAGGAAGATGCCGATGCCGACCGCGTCGATGAACGCCACGAGCACTGTCGCGCGGACGTACGCGACGAGGGTCTGCCAGGAGGCCCGACCGGCGTCGTCGACCTTCCAGCGGGCGGCCACCGGCAGCAGCCGTACGAGGAAACGCCAGATGCGGTTGCCGTCACGCAGGAAGAAGAACGTGGCGAAGAGCACCAGCAGGGCGCCGGTCAGCACCTCCGCCAGCGTCGCGGCGGTGCTCAGCGCGCCGCTTGTGAACTTCGAGGTGTTGTCGTTGATCCAGCTCTGCGCCTCGGCGATGTAGCGGTCGAACTGGCTGTCGGAGAGGTGCAGCGGGCCGGTCTTGAACCAGTTCTGGATCTGCCGGACGCCCTCGGAGGACTTCGCGCTCAACTCCGGCACACCCTGAATGAACTCGTTGACCACGAAGGTCAGCGTGCCGATGACAGCCGCCAGGCCGCCGACCAGCACCACCGCGGTCGCCAGCGACCGGGGCAGCCGGGCCCGCAGCAGCCAGCCCACCGCCGGCGCGAGCAGCGCCGACAGCAGCAGCGCGATGGCCAGCGGAATGATCACGATCTTGATCGTGCCGACGACCCGGAGCAGCGCCCAGGCCACCACCCCGATGACGATCAGGCGCCAGCACCAGGCCGCGGCGATCCGCAGCCCGTGCGGCACATCCGCGTCATCGCGACTGGACGTCGAGCTGTGCAGGTCCATCGCGGGCTCGGCACCGACGACCGTGGCTGCCGGCGGCGCGACCGGCCCCGGCACGGCGGGCGAGGCCACTCCGGCCGTCTCCGGCACGTCGCTCGGCTTCTGCTGGTCGGAGCGTACGGAATCCCGGCTCGACTGGTAGGCGCGGCGGAGCCGCCCGCGTACCTGCTCGAAGCGGCTCAAGCGCACCTCCTGGCAGAAAAGTCCGGCCCGCCCACGGTGACAGGTCGCACAGCATACGTCCGTCCCGACACCCTAGGACAGTTCCGCCACACAGTGCCCCCACCACCTCTGGCGTAACCACCGGCGGCGGGTCGTCGGCGACACGGTAGCGTCTCCCCGTGACCGCCGACCAGGATTTCGACTCCGGCCTGCCGATCCGCCTGCTGCACGACCGCGTGCTGGTACGGATGGACGGCAGCGAGGGCGAGCGGCGCTCCACCGCTGGCATCGTCATCCCGGCGACAGCGGCGGTCGGCAAGCGTCTCGCCTGGGCCACCGCCGTCGGTGTGGGGCCGAACGTCCGCGCCATCGTCTCCGGCGACCGGGTGCTCTTCGACCCCGACGACCGCTCCGAGGTCGAGCTGCACGGGCGCGGGTACGTGCTGCTGCGCGAGCGCGACGTGCACGCCGTGGCAGCCGAGCGCGTCGAGAACGACTCAACCGGCCTCTACCTCTAGGCACTTTTCGGCCACCGAGCCGCGCAGGCACTCTGCACCCTGCACCGTTTGCCCGGCCCCACGCGGGGAAGCCAGCCGGCGACCGTTGCCCTGGGGAGGGACGATGCCGGTATTCGTGAAGAAGCTGCTGACCTGGGGCAGCGTCGCGTTCCTGATCTACTTCATGGCGTTCCGGCCGGATGGCGCCGCGCAGTTGTTCAAGGCGATCGGGGCCGCGCTGATGGCGATGGCCCAGGGGCTCGGTGACTTCCTCACCACCCTGATGACCTGAGCGCCGCTCGCCGCCGCACCGACCGCCGCCGCACCGACCGCCGTCAGCGGTGAGCGGGCGGCCAGGGCGCCGGCGGGCGTGCACCGGGCCAGCCGGGCGGCGCGTACCCGGGCGGTCCGTATCCGGGCGGTCCGTATCCGGGCGGAGGCGGCGGCGGGGCCAGCACCACCGGAATCGGCACCACAGGCTCGTCGGGAGCCTCCACCGGGCGCTGCGTACCGTCCGGGAAGCGCAGGTGGTAGCGGCTTCCGTCCCAGACCCCTACCGGTGCCTGCGGGTCCCGGCCCACGAAGAACGACCGGTACGCGGTGATCTGCTCCAGCAACTGCCGCTCCTCGGCGGCGGTCCGCTCCTGGTCGGCGGGCTTGCGGTCCAGGCCCCGCAACGTGCCGTCGCGCAGCAGAGCCAGTCGGGTGGCGGCGAACTGGTACCCCCGCATCGCCCGTACACCGGCGTCTCCGGCGACCCGGCGTGCCCAACTGCGGGCCGCGTGGCGACGGCCGAGGCTGCTGAGCGCGGCCACCTCGGGTGGGCTGAGCCAGCCCGCGCGCACGTAGTCAGGCAATCTCCGCTCGGTGAGCCGGCCCTCCCACGCACGCAGCCACAGCGCGAGCCCGACCATGCCGAAGAACACCGGGACCATGAGGCTGAGGAAGCCGTACAACATGATCACTACCTCGCCGGTGGCCTGGGTCAGCGTGGGCAGCAGGTTCCAGGTGCCGTGCAGGATCATCGCCAGCAGCAGGCCGGCGATGGGGGCGAGCACCCGGACCCGACGGTCGGCGGTACGGGCCGCGATGCCCAGCCCCACACCGGCCATCGAGGTGAAGAGCGGATGGGCGAACCCGAACAGGAGGATCCGGACGATGAAGATGGCGATGACCTGTTGGGTGCCGGTCGCCGGGCCGTACTGGTCGGCGCCTGCCGCATAACCGTGCCCGCCCAGGTAGAGGATGTTCTCCACCATGGCGAAGCCGACAGCGGAGAGCCCGCAGTAGACGAGGCCGTCGGTGATCCCGGACCACTCACGGCGGCGGAACACCAGCAGCAGGATCGGGCCGAGGGCCTTCGTCAACTCCTCGATGAACGGCGCCACAAGCACCCCGGTGAGCGCGACCGGCAGCCCCCTGTCGGCGAACTGGGCGGCCGAGAACTCGTTCACTGTGAGCGAGGCGGCGGTGGAGACGAAGGCTCCCCAGGTGAAGCAGAAGATCAGGTACTTCAGTGGTTCGGGCTCGTACCGGTCCAGCCAGAGGAAGCAGGCGACGAGCACCGGCACCGGCAGGATCGCGGCGACCACACCGATCAGCAGCGCCTGCGCGCCGAGCGACTGCCCGAGCGTGAAGAGCATGAAGACCGCGCACGCGGCGATGAGCAGCACCACCCCGGCCAGCACCAGGAACCGTCGCCAGCCAAGTCGGCGCAACGGCATCCGGGGCGCCTCGCCGCCGGGTGGGGTCGCGGGCGCGGGCGGCAACGACGGCAGGGGTGCACCGGGCGGGGTGTCGGCCATGCGGTCAGCGTAGCCATCCGCCGCCTGCTGTTCCGGTCGCATCCACAGCCATGCGGCCGGCACTGACGCCGGGCTGCGCGCTCAGCCGATGGGCGGCGCGGTGGGTGGCTTCGGTGCCTCGCCCGGCTCGGCCGGCTCACCGACCGGCCTCTCCTGCTCGCCGAACGCGGTGCGGATCCACCGGTTCGCCTCGTCCTGCTCGATCCCGGACGCCACGAGCAGGTCACTTGCCGTCGTACGGATCTGCGCGACAACCACGCTGCCGGAGAAGCCCACCCCGGCGCCGTACGCCCGGCCGGCCTCGCTTACCGCCCGCAACGACCGCTCCCGCGCCTTCTGCGGCTCCTGGCTGGACGCGAACTCATGCTTGAGCAGCCGGACCGCCTCGGCGAGGTGCTCGATGCCGTCCGGCATCGGCTCCGGCACGGGCTCGTCGTCCTCGATAAGGGTGACGGACCGGCGGATGAGTGTGCCGGTGTTGCGCATCGCCCGGTCGATCGGGTCGGCCGCCTCCGCGTAGTGGGTCAGCTCGCTACGGCGGTGCCAGCGGGCCGGCGAGAGGGTGGCCGTCTCCTTCGCGCCCTCGATCGCCTCGGCCAGGGTGGCCAACTCCTCCTTGTTGTTGCGCATCCGGTCCAGTGCCCGTTGGGTGGCGTCGCGGTCCCGTTTGCGCAACCCGTCGGCGGCGGCGTCGAGTTGGTCGGCGAGCAGGTCCAGCGCCGGCCGGGCGGCGCGATTGATCACCCGCAGCGGGTTGAGCGGCAGCAGGACCGCCGTCACCAGCAGCGCGACCCCGCCGCCGAGGAACGCGTCGATGAAGCGCGGGATCTCCAGATCCTCCGTGGAAGGGCTCAGCGTCACGATCAGCACCGCCGTGGCCGCCGCCTGGATGACGATGGCCACGCTGGCGCCCGCGAAGATGGTGAGCAGGATCGCCACCGTGACCACCAGGCCGAGCTGCCACGCCCCGGTGCCGACCAGGTAGATCAGGATGTCGCCGATCGCCACCCCGATCGCCACTCCGAGGATCAGCTCCACGGTCCGGCGGAATCGTTGCCCGACAGACGCGGCCAGGGTGCCGACTGCGGAGATCGGCCCGAAGACCGGCTGCGGGTTGCCGAGTAGCTTGTGCGAGATCAGGTACGCCAGTCCGGCGGCCAGCCCGGCCTGGACGGCCAGCCCACCGGCCATCCGTACCCGGTGCAGCCGGTCGTGCAGTGTGGCCCGGCTGCGGTGGCGCAGTTCCTCGGTGACCTCGGCGATGCGGGCACCGTCGACGTCCACCAGACCTTCCCGCAACGGGGCGCGGCGCACCATCGGCGGTCTCTTGTCGCGGGCCACTGCCATGGGCGCGACTACCCGTGGCGGGCGCGCTGAATCCTCCCGCCCCGCGCACCGGGGACGGATTGCGGCAAACTCGGACGGTGACCGATCTGCTGGGCCGGTGGCGGGCGGCAGCCCGGGGTGCCGGGGCGACCTGTGACGATGCCGCGGCCCGGGCCGGGGAGCAGCTGCTCACCCGGTGGCGGGAACCGCACAGGCGCTACCACACTGTGGCGCACCTGACCGCCGTACTCGATGTGGTGGACCGGCATGCCGCGCTGGCCGAGCGGGCCGACCTGGTCCGCCTGGCCGCCTGGTGCCACGACGCGATCTACGATCCCCGGGCCGCCGGCGACAGCAATGAACGGGCCAGCGCCGAGCTGGCCGCCGACCTGCTCAGCGGGCTCGGGGTGCCGGAGGCGGCTACGGCCGAGGTACGGCGGCTCGTGCTGCTCACCGCCGAGCACGCGGTGGGGCCCGCCGACTCGAACGGCGCCCTGCTCTGCGACGCGGACCTCGCCGTGCTGGCCGCGCCGCCGGCCGCCTACGACCGCTACGCGGCGGCGATCCGGCAGGAGTACGCGCACGTGCCCGAGCCGGCCTTCCGGACGGGCCGGGCCGGCGTCCTCACCGGGCTGCTGGCGCTGCCCGAGCTGTTCCGGCTGCCCCCTCTCGCCGACCGCTGGGAGCAGCCGGCCCGGGACAACCTGCGCCGGGAACTGGCCAGCCTCAACGGGCCGTCGATGCTCGCGGACTGACCAGGTGCTTCGGGCGGCGCAGGCCGGCGTCGCGGAGTAACCGGACCACCTCCCGGCTCGGCACCACCCGCGCTCCGAGCCACACCGCCGACTCGAACCGGTCGGCCGGTATGTCGTAGTGGTCGCGGTCGAAGCCACGCCGGGGTGCGCCCAACACCTCGGCGAAGGCGTGCAACTCGGCGTAGGAGACGTCGCTGATCAGGTGTGACCAGAGTCGGCCGCGCCACGGCCAGGCGGGCTGGTCCAGGTAGAGCATGCGCCCAAGTTATCCCGCAGAGTTGATCATGTTGATGATCGGCCACCGGCGACCTAGCCTCGGCTGCATGGCCTCCACCACCGGACTCCTCGACGACCTGCGCGCCGCTCTGGGCGAGAACGCCGTGCTCACCGACCCGGACCTGCTGCGCATGCACCAGCGCGACGAGGCCGACCTCTGCGCCGCCGGGATGCCGCTTGTGGTGACCCGCCCGAGCAGCACCGAGCAGGTCGTCGCTGTGGTCCGGGCGGCGGCGCGGTACGGCGTACCTGTGGTGCCGCAGGGCGCGCGGACCGGCCTGGCCGGCGCGGCGAACGCCGTGGACGGCGCGGTGGTGCTCAGCACCGTCGCGATGAACGAGATCCGGGAGATCGACCCGGTGAGCCGGATCGCGGTGGTCCAGCCGGGGGTGGTCAACGCGACGCTTGCCGCGGCGGTGGCCAAGCAGGGGCTCTGGTACCCGCCGGACCCCGGCTCCTGGGAGTCGTCCACCATCGGCGGCAACGTGGCCACGAACGCGGGCGGCATGTGCTGCGTCAAGTACGGGGTGACCACCGAATACGTGCTCGGCCTTGAGGTGGTGCTCGCCTCCGGCGAGGTGCTGCGCACCGGCCGGCGTACCGCAAAGGGGGTTGCCGGCTACGACCTGACGCGGCTCTTCGTCGGCTCGGAGGGCACCCTCGGGGTGATCACCGAGGTGACTGTCTCTCTCCGGCCCGCACCGGCGGAGTCGTTGACCCTGGTGGCGGTCTTCCCGTCCACGGCGGCGGCCGGCGCGGCGGTGGCCGAGATCGCGGCCCGCGGGCTGACCCCCAGCCTGCTGGAGTTGCTGGACCAGACCCACCTGCGGGCGATCGAGGCGTACCAGCCGATGGGGTTGCGGACCGACGCCCAGGCACTGCTGCTGGCCGCCGCCGACACCGGCAGCCGGGCGGCCGACGACCTGGCCGCCCTGGCCGAGGTGTGCGAGGCGGCCGGCGCCGACGAGGTGTACGCGGCCACCGACGCGGTGGAGGCCGCAGCCCTGCTCCAGGCCCGACGGTTGGCGCACCCGGCGATGGAGAAGTTCGCGGCCGACGCCTACCCGGGCGGCAACGGCGGCCTGGTGATCGACGACGTGGCGGTGCCGCGCGGATCGCTCGCCGCACTGCTGGACGGGGTGGCCCGGATCGCTGCTGAGTGCGCGGTGCCGATCGGCGTGGTGGGGCACGCCGGGGACGGCAACATGCACCCGAACATCGTTGTCGACCGGGCCGACCCGGCGAGCGTGGAGCGGGGCCGGCGGGCGTTCGACGAGATCATGCGGCTCGGCCTGGACCTGGGTGGCACCTGCACCGGCGAGCACGGGGTGGGGTTGCTCAAGCGGGACTGGCTGGCCGCGGAGATCGGGCCGGTCGGCGTCCGGGTGCACCAGGCGATCAAGTCGGCGCTGGACCCGGCCGGGCTGCTCAACCCGGGCAAGGTGCTCTGACCCGCGCAGAGCGGTGGATCAGCCCTCGACCTCGGCCGGGGTCGCCTGGGTGAGCAACAGCAGGATCTCCCCCGCCACTGTCGTGCGCTCCTCACCCGGGCAGTCCTGCGAGGTGATCAGCCCGGAGGAGGTGAGCAGGCTCGAGGTGAGCGCGTCGATGCAGGTCGTCCGGTACCGCCGGACCTGGTCGGTCTCGTTGGCCAGCGCCGGATCGGCCAGCAGCACCTGAAGCCGTGCGGTCTGCTCCGGCGCGAGCCTGCCCCGCGAGGTGACCCCGTCGCCGGCACAGTCGAGGCACCGCCAACTGCCGTCCCGCTCGACGCTCAGGGTGCGCAGCGGACCATCCGCGCCGAGCCGTTGCAGCAGGCTGACCTGTCCCACGGCGACAGTTGTCGGGATCTCGGGCTCCGACCCACCCGCCGCCGTACCGGCTGGTGGTTGCGCGGCCGGCCCGGCGGAGGCATCCCTGTCGAAAAGCGAACAACCGGTCAGGACGCTGGTGAGCACCGCGGCGAGCAGGAGCGGAAGTAGTCGGGAGTGCGCACGGTAAGGCACGCGCGGAACCTACCCCACCGTCGGTAGGGTCCGAAACCGCCATTGGGGGGAGAATCGATAGTTACCCCTTGGTAACGTATTTTTCATCACCGAGCGGACGGACGCAACTCTGCCTGATCATCGCCACCCCGATCCGCGGCGTAACCCCTGACGTCCGGTGCGCCCAACCGTGCCGCGTCGGCGGCGGCGTCGTCAGGCATCAACTGGGACTGCCGCTCCGCCTGCACCCGCACGCGGTAGTGCTCGACCTCGCGGGCCCGGGTCGCCGCGTCCCAACCGAGCACACCGCCCATCAGCTCGGCGGCGTGCTCCGCCGACTCCAGGCCACGGTGACTCGTCTCGAAGGAGATCCGGGTCCGCCGGGTCAGGACATCCTCCAGGTGCAGCGCACCCTCGGCCCGAGCCGCGTACGCGACCTCGGCGGCCAGGTACTCCGGAGCCCCGGCCAGCGGTGACGCGAGCAACGGATCGGCGTCGATCATGGCGAGCAGGTCCAGTGTGAGGCTGCCGTACCGCTCGAGCAGGTGCTCCAGGACACCCACCGGCACACCGTGCCGGCGCGCCAGGTCGGCACGGTCGCGCCACAGCGCCGGATAGCCGTCCGCGCCGAGCAGCGGCAGATCGGCGGTACGCGACGCACGGCCGCCACCCAACCGGCGTACCGCCCTGTCGACAACGTCCGAGGCCATCACCCGGTACGTCGTGTACTTGCCCCCGGCAACAAGCATCAGCCCGAGCATCGGCTCGAACACGGCGTGCTCGCGGGAGAGCTTCGAGGTCGAGTCGGCCTCACCGGCCAGCAACGGCCGCAGCCCGGCGTAGACGCCCTCGATGTCGGCGGTGGTCAACGGCCTGTCGAGCACGGTGTTCACCTGCTGCAACAGGTACTCGATGTCGCTGGCCGAGGCCGCCGGGTGGGACCTGTCCAGTCGCCAGTCGGTGTCGGTGGTGCCGATGATCCAGTGCCCGCCCCACGGGATGACGAAGAGCACCGAGCGCGCCGTACGCAGGATGAGCCCCGTCTCACCGGTGATCGCCGAGCGCGGCACCACCAGGTGCACCCCCTTCGAGGCGCGTACCCGGATGCCGGGCCGCAGTCCCACGTCGTTGAGCATCCGGGACATGTCGTCGCTCCACACGCCGGTGGCGGCGATCACCGTACGGGCCTGCACCTCGAACTCGGCATCCGGCGACCCGGCCGGCGCCTCAAGGTCACGCACCCGGACGCCGGTGACCTCCCGCGCCTGCCGGATCAACCCGACAGCACGGGTGCTGCTGACCACCGTGGCGCCGAGGCTGGCGGCGGTACGGGCCAGGGTGACCACCAGCCGGGCGTCGTCGACCTGCCCGTCGTAGTAGCGGATCGCCCCGGCCAGCGCATCGGCCCGCAGGCTCGGGAAGATCCGCCGAGCACCCTCCCGGGTCAGGTGCCGGTGCAGCGGCATGCCTCGGCCACCGCCGAAGAGACCAGCGAACGCGTCGTACGTGGCCACACCGGCGCCGTAGTACGAGCGGCGGAAGATCCGGGCGGGCAGGTCCCGCAGACCTCGACCCGCCGGCAGCGGCACCAGGAACGGCACCGGGCGAACGAGGTGTGGCGCGAGCCGGGTCGCCAGCAGACCGCGCTCGGTAAGCGCCTCGTGGACCAGGTGGAACTCCAACTGCTCCAGGTAGCGCAGCCCGCCGTGGATCAGTTTGCTGGAACGGCTGGACGTGCCGGAGGCGAGATCGCGTGCCTCGACCAGGGCGACCTTGAGCCCTCGGGACGCCGCGTCCAGAGCCGCGCCCGCACCTGTCACTCCGCCTCCGATGACCAGCACGTCGAAGCGTTCCGCGCGCAGTCGGCGCAGGTCAGCGGTGCGGCGGGCCGGGGAGAGCTGTCCGGCGACCGATCGGGAGATGTTGGGGTCACGCACCCGTCCACCGTAACCGCCGTGGTCACCGGTCGACATGCGGCGCTCGCCCCGTACTGTGCGAGTCATGCAGGTCGGCTCTGCGTCACCCGCTGGTCAACCACCGCCCTACCAGCCGTGGGCGGCGCCCCGGCCCAGCCCGTGGCCGGTCGTCGCGGCCGTGCTGGCGGGCTGCTGGACGGTAGCGGTCACCGTGGGAACCCAGGCCGGTGGCTGGGTCACCGACCAGGTGCTGCTGGCCTTCGGGCTGGACCGGGTCGGCTGGCTCTGGCCGGTGCTGGGTCTGGCAACCGTCGTGCTGGTGGGCACACCCGCCCTGCTGTTGACCGTGTTGCCCCGCTCTGCCGCGGTCCGGGCCACCGGATGGGTCTGGCTGGTCGCCGCGCTGGCCAGTGGGGTGTTCACTGTGCTGCGGGTAGTGCCGCCGGTGCACCACGAGGCGTACCTCGCCGGGCTTGCCGGCTCGGCGCTGCTCGGCGCGTTCGCCGTGCGCTGGTCGGCGCGCCGTCGGGCGTACCCCAGGGTTTCCAACCCCATCGCCGGCGCGGCGCCCCACGGAGAAAGCGACGCCACGCGGCCCGAGGTCGCCGACGCCGCTCCCCACGGCGACGTTCACAGCGCGCGGCCCGAGGTCGCCGACGCCGCTCCCCACGGCGACAGCCACACCGCGCGGCCCGAGGTCGGCGGCGTCGCGGAGCCGGTCGGGCGGCGGCGGGAGTCGCGCCGCCCCGGGCCGGTGCCGCTGCTCGCGGTCGCCGCCGGCTTGGCGCTGCTGCTGCCGTGGGTCTGGCTGGGCGCGCTCGGCGGGCTGCTGGAGACGGTGCTCGCCGTGCTGGCGGCAGCCGCAGTGGGTGTGCTGGCCGCGACGCTGTTCGACGCTGCGTTCTGGTCGACGTTCGCTGTCGGTAGGCCGCCCCGCCCAACCCGGTTGGTGCTTGTCGGTGGGCTGGTAGCCGGGGTGGCGTTGCTGCTGCTGGCTGCCGGCGTCGGTCAGTCCGGTGCGCAGTTGCCCGCCCTGCTGACCCTGCCACCTGCGGGTTTCGCGTTGGCCGCGCTGTGGGCGGCGACCTGGCGACCTACCGCCGACCCGGCCGACGCCACGCACGCCGGTCGGGCCGCGACCGGGTGGCTGGTGGGCCTGGCCGTGCTCGGCCCGCTGGCGTTCACCGACCCGGAAGAGATCAGCCTGCTGCTGGTCGGCACCCGCGACGTGCCGTACTGGGTGGCGGTCGCCGCTGGTGCCGGGCTCGCCGTCGCGGTCCTGGTCGCCATCGGGTACGCGGTGCTGCTCGCCCGGCCGAAGGCACGCACCCCGAGCCGCCGGGTCGCGGCGGTGGCAGCCGTGGTGCTGCTGGTGACGGCGGTCGTCGTGGACGTCGGCCCCGGCCAGCCCGGCCTGCACGGCGAGCGGCTGCTCGTGGTCCTGCGCGAGCAGGCCGACCTGAGCGACCTGCCGGCCGCCACGCCTGGGAGGGCCGGGCGGGACGCGCGGGCGGTGGAGGTCTACCGGCGGCTGGTGGCCACCGCCGAGCGGACCCAGGCCGACCTGCGCCGCGACGTCAACCGGCTACGACTCGACCCCGTCTCGTACTACCTGGTGAACGCCGTGGAGGTGGATGGCGGCCCGTTCGTGCGGGCCTGGCTGGCCCGGCGGCCCGAGGTGGCCCGTGTACTGGTCAGCCAACAACTGCGACCGCTGCCCGCCCCGGCGGGACAGACCCGGGGCACCGCACCGGCGCCCACCGGCCCGGAGTGGAACATCAGGCAGATCGGCGCCGACAAGGTCTGGTCGCAGCTCGGGGTGACCGGCTCGGGCATCGTGGTCGGCAGCTCCGATTCCGGTGTGGACGGTGGCCATCCGGCGCTGCGAGCCGGGTTCCGTGGCGGGGACGACTCCTGGTACGACCCGTGGAACGGCACCCGCACCCCCACCGACAAGGGCGGGCACGGCACCCACACGACCGGTAGCGCTGTGGGACGGGCCGGCGTCGGGGTGGCCCCGGACGCGCAGTGGGTCGGCTGCGTCAACCTGGACCGCAACCTGGGTAGCCCCGGGCACTACCTGGACTGCCTCCAGTTCATGCTGGCCCCCTTCCCGGCCGGCGGCGACCCGTTCACCGACGGCCGCCCGGAACGCGCACCGCAGGTGCTTACCAACTCGTGGGGCTGCCCGCCCATCGAAGGCTGCGACCCGGCTGCGCTGCTGCCGGCCGCCACGGCGCTCGATGCCGCAGGCATCTTCGTGGTCGCCGCAGCTGGCAACACCGGCCCGTGGTGCGCGTCGATCGACGACCCGCCCGCGCCGTACGCGAGCGTGCTGACCGTGGGTGCTGTCGACGCGCAGGGGCGGGTGGCCGAGTTCTCCTCGCGCGGACCGGTTCCGGGCGGCGACGGCAAGCCGGATGTGGTGGCGCCGGGGGTGGGTGTGGTGTCGGCAATGCCCGGCGGCGGCTACGCGGCGCTGGACGGCACGTCGATGGCGACCCCGCAGGTCGCGGGAGTGGTCGCGCTCATGTGGTCGGCGAACCCGGCGCTGGTCGGTGACCTGCCCCGGACCCGGCAGATCCTGCGCGACACTGCCACACCGGTGACGACGACCTACCGTTCCGGCAACCCGGCCGACGCCTGCGGCGGCGCGGCCAACGTTACGGGCGCGGGGCAGGTCGATGCCTTCGCTGCTGTCCGCGCCGCCCAGCCCTAAGGAAGGGCACCTTATTAACGCCTGGTGTATAGGAAGGGGCCCTTCCTAACGCGGTGGGCGGGAACGCGGCGGGCGGGAACGCGGCACGACGCGCGGTGATCTAGGGTCGGCCACCATGACCGCCGAGATCGTCGTCACCGAGCTGACTCCCGACCTGGCTCCCAGCGTGGTACGCCTCTGCGCACAGGCTCTCGACCTGGCGGAGGACGCCACCGAGGCGGCAGCCATCGTGGACGTGCTGTGGCCCCGGGCCGCCACAGCCGGCCGGCCGGTGGTCGGGCTGGGCGCGTACCAGGGTGCTGACCTGGTCGGCGTGCTGCTCTGCTCGGTGTCGTCGAGCGACCCGTCCCTCGGGCACGTCGACCTGGTGGCCGTGCTGCCGGAGCAGCGTCGCCGAGGTGTCGGTCGCGCGCTCCTGAGGCGGGCCGAGCGGGTGCTCGCCGAACGCGGCGCGACCGAGGTGCTGCTTGCCGGCAACCCGCCGTACTACGCGTGGCCGGGCATCGACGTCCGCTACACGCCGGCGATCTGTGCCGCCCTCGCGCTGGGCTACCGGCAGGACCGGACCGCCTGGAACATGACGGCCGACCTGTCGTACGACGGTTCGCCGGCACTGCGGTCCACCGAGGCGGCGGAGCGGCGGCTTGCCGAGCAGGGCGTCACCGTACGCCGGGCGGAGCCGGCGGACCTGCCGGCGCTGACCGAGTTCGCCCGGTCCACCTTCGGCGGCACGTGGGACGGCGAGTTGGCAGGGTCGGTGGGTCGCGAGGGCGCCGGTTGCCACATTGCGGAGCGGGACGGCGAGGTGCTCGGTTTCGCCGCGTACGGGTCGTCCCGTCCGAGTTGGTTCGGGCCGATGGGCACCGCGCCGGCTGCTGCGGGTTCGGGCATCGGCGGGGTCCTGCTGCGGCGTTGCCTGCGTGACCAGCGGGCGGCAGGGCTGGACCGGGCGCAGATCGGCTGGGTGGGGCCGGTGCCGTTCTACTCGGGCAGCGCGGGTGCCCGGATCGAGCGGGTCTTCTTCCTGTACCGGCGGACACTCGATGTCGGTTAAAGGGCGAACAGGATATAGATCCATATAACGCGATTCGCCCGCATCGGTGATCGACACCCCCTACCGTTTCGGTAAGAGGAGGCAGCCATGACCACGGATGATGACCAGACCGAGGACGGCCCGCCGATCACCTGGAAGCCTGTCGCCGAACTGCCCGGCCAACTGCCGTTCGACAGGCTCGACTACGGCGACGCCGAGCAACTGGCCGAGATGACCACCGACGACCCGGCGGCGGAGTCGCACGAGATGGTGGACGCGCCGATCCACCTGCCTCCGCCATACGACCAGGCGAAGAAGCGGCGCAACCAGCGGCCACTGCCCACCTGACGACAAGGGCCAAACGACGAACGGGGCGGACCGCGTCAGCGGCCCGCCCCGTTCCGTGTCGGAACTGGACTCAGAAGTCCATCTCTCCGCCACCCGGGCCAGCCGGGGCAGCCGGGTGCTTCTCCGGCTTGTCCGCGACAACAGCCTCGGTGGTGAGGAAGAGCGCCGCGATGGAGGCGGCGTTCTGCAGCGCCGAGCGAGTCACCTTGGCCGGGTCGATGATGCCCGCGGCCAGCAGGTCGACGTACTCGCCGTTGGCGGCGTTGAGGCCGTGACCCGCTTCGAGGTTACGGACCTTCTCCACCACGACGCCGCCCTCGAGGCCGGCGTTGACGGCGATCTGCCGCAGCGGGGCGTCCAGCGCGACCTTGACGATGTTGGCACCGGTCGCCTCGTCGCCGACCAGGTCCAGCTTGTCGAAGGCGGTCTTGCCGGCCTGCACCAGCGCGACGCCACCACCCGGGACGATGCCCTCCTCGACGGCCGCCTTCGCGTTGCGAACGGCGTCCTCGATGCGGTGCTTGCGCTCCTTGAGCTCGACCTCGGTGGCCGCGCCGACCTTGATCACCGCGACGCCACCGGCCAGCTTGGCCAGCCGCTCCTGCAGCTTCTCACGGTCGTAGTCGGAGTCGCTCTTGTCGATCTCGGCCCGGATCTGGTTGACCCGACCCTGGATCTGCTCGGCGTCACCGGCACCGTCGACGATCGTGGTCTCGTCCTTGGTCACCACGACCTTGCGGGCGCGGCCCAGCATGTCGAGGCCGACGGCGTCGAGCTTGAGGCCAACCTCCTCGCTGATGACCTGACCACCGGTGAGGATGGCGATGTCGGCGAGCATGGCCTTGCGGCGGTCACCGAAGCCCGGCGCCTTGACGGCGACCGACTTGAAGGTGCCCCGGACCTTGTTGACGACAAGGGTGGCCAGGGCCTCGCCCTCGATGTCCTCGGCGATGATCAGCAGCGACTTGCCCGACTGCATGACCTTCTCGAGGATCGGGAGCAGGTCCTTGACCGACGAGATCTTGCTGTTGACGATCAGGAGGTAGGGGTCGTCGAAGACGGCCTCCATGCGCTCCGGGTCGGTCATGAAGTAGGCCGAGATGTAGCCCTTGTCGAAGCGCATGCCCTCGGTGAGCTCAAGCTCCAGCCCGAAGGTGTTGCTCTCCTCGACGGTGATGACGCCTTCCTTGCCGACCTTGTCCATCGCCTCGGCGATGATCTCGCCGACGGTGCTGTCACCGGCGGAGATGGAGGCGGTGGAGGCGATCTGCTCCTTGGTCTCGACGTCCTTGGCGAGCTTGGACAGCTCCTCCGAGACGCTCGCGACAGCAGCCTCGATGCCCCGCTTCAGGGCCATCGGGTTGGCGCCAGCGGCCACGTTGCGCAGACCCTCGCGAACCAGAGCCTGGGCCAGGACGGTCGCCGTCGTCGTGCCGTCACCGGCAACGTCGTCGGTCTTCTTGGCGACCTCCTTGACCAGCTCGGCGCCGATCTTCTCGTACGGG
This sequence comes from Micromonospora sp. NRRL B-16802, assembly GCF_001279555.1. Taxonomy (NCBI): domain Bacteria; kingdom Bacillati; phylum Actinomycetota; class Actinomycetes; order Micromonosporales; family Micromonosporaceae; genus Micromonospora; species Micromonospora sp. NRRL B-16802. The sequence goes on from NZ_LGEB01000053.1 coordinate 322,404, forward strand.
TCCTCGAGCTCGATCTCCTTGGCGATGCTCACACCATCGTTGGTGATGGTGGGGGCACCCCACTTCTTCTCGAGCACCACGTTGCGGCCCTTCGGGCCGAGGGTCACCTTTACGGCGTCGGCGAGCTGGTTCATGCCTCGCTCGAGGCCGCGGCGAGCCTCTTCGTCGAACGCGATCATCTTGGCCATACGGCGTTGTCCTCCTGGACACTCACGGGCCACCCGAGATTGTGCCCCGGATGGGCCGCCTGGTGTACGCACCTTGGGACGTCGCCACCTGGCGACGACGACGTCCTTCGGCCGGGCCGGATAGCCCGCGACGACCGGCCATGTGCCGCCCCGGTGTCTCCACACCGGTGCAACCTGGCCCCACCGTCCCGACCATTGGCACTCACAGTGTGCGAGTGCCAATGCCTTTTTTAGCACTCTCACCTGCCGAGTGCAAGCACGATGGGGCCGCTCAGCCGAGTTCCGCGGCCAGTCCGGCGCTGTTCACCGGCCCCTCATGGGCCCGCTGCTCGGTGTACGTGACCAGCAGGCCGACCAGCTGGACGAGGTAGGCCGGCAGGGCCAGGACCGAGGTGACCGCGATCACGACCACCACGCCCACTGCGGAGCCCGGCGACCCGAATGGATCCGTACCGAAGGGGGCGGTGCCCACCGACTCCAGGGCACCGGAGATCAAGCTGACGACGAGCACCACGCCGCCCACCAGCGCCACCCGGCCGAGCATCATCCCGAACCGGTCGTGGAACATCCGGAACGACCGGCCGATCGGGTTCTGCCGTTCGAAGAGGTAGACCGGGCCGGCCATGCTCAGCGCAAACGCCAGATAGATGCCGGGCAGTACGCAGAGACAGATACCCACGCCGACGAGCAGGCCCGTCACCAGCGTCCAGCCCCACAGGCCGAGCGCCCGGCGTACGCCGTACCCCAGCGCCGCGTCGAGGCTGGCCGGCCTGCCGGCGGCCTGCTGGGTGATCACCCAACTGCCTGCGGCCCACCCGATGGCCTGCACCGCACCGATGAGCAGGCTGCCGACGATCAGCACCACGGCGAAGGTCAACAGCTCTGTACCGAAGTTGTCCGGCAGCCCGGCAGCCGGGTCAGGGGGCTGCGTGTCCCACCCGGCTGACGGGTCCAGGGCCAGCGAGATGATCGCCAGGGCGGCTGCGGGCAGCACCTGGGTGAGCAGCAGAATCGGCACCAACTGCCGCCAGCCCCGCCGCAGCCCGCCGTTGAACCGTTGAAGCCAGCCCGGAAGACCGGCACCCGGTGGCGTGACCAGCGGGTCGTTGGGGTCGATGCCGGGTGGGTACCAGCCGACCTGCGGCCCCGGATACCAGTACTGGCCGCCGTAGGGACCAGCGCCGGGCGGGTAGCCGCCGGTGGGCGGGAAGACCCAGCCCTGCGGGGGTGGACCGGCCTGCGGACCCCAGCCGGCCTGCGGGTCACCCCAGCCCTGCGGCGGCGGACCGACCTGCGAACCCCCGCCCGCCTGCGGGTCACCCCAGCCCGCCGGCTGACCCCACCCACCCTGCGGGGCACCCCACCCTGGCGGCGGGCCGGCGGGCAGCTGACCTGCCGGTTGGCCCCAGCCACCCTGGGCGGCGTCCCACCCGGGCTGCTGACCGGGGTACGCGCCGGATGTGGGCGTCGCACCGGGCTGGAGCGGATCGGACGGACCCGGCTCCCCCGGCCCGATGGGCGGGTTGGGCGGGGGCGGCTGGTCAGTCATGAACCCTCCTCAGCATTGGCTGGAACGGTTCACGATCTTCCCGGGTGGGCTTCGTCGGCGCAGCCCCGACCCGCCGACGACCGGGCACGATTCAGCGCCCGGCCGGGCGGATGGGGTGCGGGGCTGCGCTCAGGCGACGACGCGCACGTGCTCGGCCTGCGGACCCTTCTGACCCTGGGCGATCTCGAACTCCACCCGCTGACCGTCGTCCAGCGCCTTGTAGCCGTCCATCTCGATCGCGGAGAAGTGGACGAACACGTCCTGACCGCCGTCGACGGCAATGAAGCCGTAGCCCTTTTCGGCGTTGAACCACTTCACGGTGCCCTGTGCCACGGTGCACTTCCTCACTCTGCGCGGCGTTGCCTGGCCCCGGCGCACGGCAGGGCCGGACGCCTCCGGCCCACCGCTTCAGCGATCGACGACGGCCGCTGAAGGGGGTGACCGAAATCGCACGCTACACGAGGAGTGACGGCCGCGCACGACCACAAATCGGGCATATTCCTGACCCTTCCCTCAGCACGCCTGACGGTGGCGACAACCCCCGCTTGATTTACGCCCGTCGTTGCGCAGGTGGCCGCTGCCGACCCTGATCAACCACCGCGGGATGCGCGTGGGCGTGCCGAGGATCCAGGTGGGAACGGGCCAGGCGCGGTCCGGAAAACGGCTTCTGCCCCTGTGGTAGGCATGCAGACATGACCACCGACACCGACTCGGCCGCCGTTCGACAGGCGAAGATCCGTCGGGTCCGGCCGGAGGATGCCGGCCGGATGCGGGCCCTGCGCCTGGAGATGCTCGCCGACGCGCCGTTGGCCTTCCTGGAGACCCTGGCGGAAGCGGCGGCCCGGCCGCACGCCGAGTACGCGGCCCGGATCGCGTACACCTCGATCGGGTCCGACACCGCGCAGTTCGTCGCCGATCCCGGAGGTCGGCTGGTCGGGCACGCCGGTGGCACTGTGGCGCCGCGCGAGGCCGACCTGACAGTGATCTACGCGGTCTATGTCACGCCGACCTGGCGGGGCAGCGGCCTGCTCGGTGATCTGATCGACGAGGTGGCGGCCTGGTCGCTGGCCTGCGGTCGGCCGGAGTTGATGCTTGAGGTGGTGGTCGGCAACGACCGCGCCTGTCGCGCCTATCAGCGGCTGGGCTTCAAGGACACCGGGGTACGCGTGCCCCACCCCACGATCCCGGCCCTGACCGAACTACAGATGCGCCGCCCCGCCAAACTGCCACTGCAAAACCGCGTGCTGATCTGACCACCCAAGCAGGCTTCGACAAGCGTGCCCACAAAGGGTTTCCGGGGCAGCCCGACCCGCGCAGGGATCAAGCCTGACCGCCCGGAGCGGGTCGGGCTGCCCCGGAAACCCCAACCGCAACCACAATCAGACGTGACGCCGCGACTGCACCACCCGGAACCGGTTGGCGACATAAGCCCCGTCGGTCAGCGCCGAGTTGGCCGCCGCGTTCGCCCCGCTGCCGTGGAAGTCGGAGAACGCCGCGGACTGGTTCACGAAAACCCCACCGGTCAGGTTGCAGGACAGGTGCACCCCGACGTCGACGGCCACCGCCTCGGCGGCGTCCAGCACTGCTTCGTCGGTCGAGTAGACCGCCGCCGTGAGCGCGCCCTTCTCGCCGACGGTCCGGCGCATCAGCTCCAGGCTGTGCGCCGTGGAGTCGGTCGCGATGGCGAACGAGATGGGCCCGAACCACTCCCGGCCGTAGGTGTCCGCGTCGTCCGCGGCCAGCTTCACGATCGTCGGGGTACGCACCACGGCGTCGGCGTACGACGGGTGCGCGACGGCCCGCGACTCCAGGATGGGCTCGCCGACCTTTGTCACCTCGGCCAGCCGCTCCAGCACGCCGTCGTTGACGATGGCGCCGGTCAGCTCGACGCCCCGCGCCGGGTCGGCGGTGAGCTTGCCGACCGCCGCGGCGATGCCGCCGGCCACCTCGTCGAAGCTCTTGTGGCCCTGGTCGGTCTCGATGCCACCGGCCGGGATGAGGATGTTCTGCGAGGTGGTGCACATCTGGCCGCTGTAGAGGGTCAGCGTGAAGCCGAGGTTGCGGCACATGCCGGCGAAGTCGTCGGTGGAGTCGATCACCACCGTGTTCAGCCCGGCCTTCTCGGTGTAGACCGACGCCTGCCGGGCGTGCGTCTCCAGCCAGTCGCCGTACTCGGTGGACCCGGTGAAGTCGACGATCTTCACGGACCGGTGCAGGGCCAGGTCGCTGGCTAGCTTTTCGCCAGGCGCCTCGGCGGCCAGCAGGATCAGGTTCGGGTCGAAGCCGGCCTCGGCGAGCACCTCCCGGGCGTACTTCACTGTGACGGCCAGGGGCAGCACCGCGCGCGGGTGCGGCTTGACGATCACCGGGTTGCCGGTGACGAGCGAGGCGAACAGCCCGGGGTACGAGTTCCACGTCGGGAAGGTGTTGCAGCCGATCACCAGCGCCACTCCACGGGGCACCACGTGGAAGGTCTTCGTCATCCGCAGCGGGTCGCCCTTGCCCGCGGGCTTCTCCCAACCGGCCGTCTGCGGGTGCCGGGTCATCTCGGCGTACGCGTACGCCAGCGACTCCAGCGCCCGGTCCAGCGCGTGCGCGCCGCCGGCCTGGAAGGCCATCACGAACGCCTGCCCGCTGGTGAACTGCACAGCGTTGGCAAGCTCGAAGATGTGCTTGTGCAACCGGTCGAGGATCTCCAGGCAGACGCCCACCCGGGCCTGCGGGCCGGCGTCACGCCAGGCCGGCAGCGCCGTCGAGGCAGCCCTGATCAGCTCGTCGGTGCCGGCGTGCGGGTAGCGCACGGCCAACTCCACACCGAACGGGCTCGCCTCGGTGGAGATCCGCCGGCCCGTGCCGGGCTGGTCGAGGGGGAAGTCCCCACCGAGGTACGCCTCGAAGGCGGCCTTGCCGTCGGCGGCGGCGGTCTCGCCGTACACCCGGGGGCTTGGGGATTCTGGGTACGCGGACCAGTAGCCCCGCTCCGTGATCGCGGTCAGCGCACGGTTGAGGGTGTCGGCGTGCCTGTCGTACAGGGGATGCGGGGTCTCCGTCATGCCGCCATCATGCCTGAGGACCCCGCACGAGCAGTAGCGCCGATCGCCCGTCAGAGGGTGAGCTGCCAGTTGTTCCAGGAGTCCACCGGGCGGAAGCCGAGCCGCTCGTTGATCGCCACCATGTAACTGTTGCTTGCCGCGTTGAAGGTGTCGACGACGCGTACCGCCGGCTCGTGGGTGAGCAGGTGATGCAGATTTTCGATCTTGGCGAGCAGACCGAGCCGGTGCCCACGGTGAGCGGGGTCGACGATGGTGATCTGCTGGAAGGCGTGCCAGTCTGCGCTGGCGCCCACGTCGAGCAGGGTCCAGGCGACAAGCCGACCGGACGCCTCGTGTCGCATCCCGAGGTGGTAGCGCCGCCGGCCCCTGGCCTCCAACGCCCGGTCGGTGCCCCGGATGCGTTCGGCGTCGACCTGCTCCGGCTCCCACTGCACGTCGCCCATTGGCGCGTCGATGAGCAGTCGGCCGTCCAGATAGGCGATGTCCGCCAGGTACTCCGTCGGGGTCGCACCCTGCCAGGTGACGGACTGATAGCCCTCGGCCATGGTGTGGGCCTCGGCGAGCGCAGCGCGCAGCGCGACCCGGTCGATGCTGTCGATGTCGAGTCGGCGACGCACGTCGACAAGCGCGGCCTGGGCTCCTATCGTGGCGGCGAACGCGTCACCCGCCACTGATCGGGGCGGCCCGTCGGGCATCGTGGAGACGGTCATCCCGACCACCCGCTTGCGTCCGTGCTCGCGCAGCAGGCGTACCCCGTACTCGTGCAGTGCCCGGCCGACGCCGCGACGCCGCAGCTCGGGATGCACCGTCAGCTCGACTGTCGCGTTGTCGGTGTTGTCGAGCTGGGGCAGGTCCAGTTGCAGGTAGCCGGCCGGTACGCCGTCCAGCCGGGCCAGCGCCCAGAGCGACTCGGTGCCGGGCATCGGCGTGTGGAACAGCGCGTCGAAGCGACGCCGGCAGAACGGCGGGAAGTCCGGCATGTCGACGTCGTTGGCGGCCGCGCCGATCCGGTACGCCTCGTCGACAGCGGCCCGGTCGGCGCCGTCGAAGGACGCGATCGTGATGCTCATGCCGGCGAGCCTGTCACCGGGAAAAGCGATCGGGCCACCGAATTAATCCGGTGGCCCGATCGGACGTGGTCGGGAGGGACACTCGCACAACGCCTCCGGCGTTGGGTCGCAAGAACTTCAAAAGTCTCCGGCGAAATGCCCTCCCGCACGGAGCATCTTGCGCCGTCCGGTTCCTGTCGTCAAGTCCGCAGCGGCGGGTTTTCTACACTCACTGCGAAAAGCCAGTTACAGGGCGGATCGGCCCGATCCCCCGTCCGGGCGATCCCCCGCCCCCGACCGGCGGTGGACGTCAGCCGAGGAGACCGGCGTCGCGGGCGGCGCGCAGAGAGGGCTTGATGTGGTGGGTCGGGCCGACCTGACCGGCCACGGCGTCGATGGTCTTCAGCCCTTCGCCGGTGTTGAACACGACAGTCTCGGCCGTCGGGTCGAGCCGACCGGACTCGACAAGCTTGCGCAGTACCGCCACGGTGACGCCACCCGCGGTCTCGGCGAAGACCCCGGTGGTGCGGGCCAGGTCGCGGATGCCGGCACGGATCTCGTCGTCGTCGACGTACTCCATCCAGCCGCCGGTGCGACGGACCGCCTCCAGCGCGTAGAGGCCGGCGGCCGGGTCACCGATGTTGAGGGACTTGGCGATGCCTGTCGGCTTGACCGGGGTGATGGTGTCGGTGTCGGCGTGCAGCGCCGAGGCGATCGGGTTGCAGCCGGCCGACTGGGCGCCGAAGACCTTCCAGCCACCGGCCGGCGCCTCGACCAGGCCGATCTCGACAAGCTCGGAGAACGCCTTGTCAATCTTGGTGAGCAGCTCGCCGCTGGCCATCGGGATGACCACCTGGGCGGGGATCCGCCAGCCGAGCTGTTCGGCGACCTCGTAGCCGAGGGTCTTGGAGCCCTCCGCGTAGTACGGCCGGACGTTGACGTTGACGAACGCGGTGTCCTCGAACTCGTCGGTCTCGACCAGCTCGCCGCAGAGCCTGTTCACGTCGTCGTACGAGCCGTCGATGGCGACGAGTTCGCCGCCGTAGACGGCGGTGGTGATGACCTTGCCCTGTTCCAGGTCGCTGGGGATGAAGACAATCGAGGGCACCCCGGCCCGGGCGGCGTGCGCGGCCACCGAGTTGGCCAGGTTGCCTGTCGACGCGCAGGCGAACCGGGTGAAGCCGAGCGCCTTGGCGGCGGTGAGCGCCACCGACACGACCCGGTCCTTGAACGAGTGGGTGGGATTGGCGCTGTCGTCCTTGACCCAGAGCGGCGCGGTGATGCCCAGCTCGGCGGCGAGGTGCGGGGCCGCCACCAGCGGCGTCAGACCGGGGTTGACGGTGACCCGGGTGGCCGGGTCCTGACCGGCGGGCAGCAGCGCGGCGTACCGCCAGATGTTGTTCGGGCCGGCCTCGATCTGCTCGCGGGTGACGGTGGCTAGGGCGGCGGTGTCGTAGTCGACCTCCAGCGGGCCGAAACACTCGTAGCAGGCGTGCTGCGCGGCGAGCGGGTAGCGGGCCGAACAGGCGCGGCAGACCAGGGCGCGGGCGGGGCTGGCGGAGGTGTCGATGCCGGAGGCGGCGAGCGTCGACGTCATGTCGAGAGTCCTCTCATCTTTCCCCGCATCGCACGGTGCGGCAGGGACGGAATTGGCACCTGCCCCACGGGTCGCTCAGCGGTGAGCGCGCGGGGTGGTTGCCGGGGCGTCGTCGGGCCGTATCCCTCAGCCCCTCTGGATGAGGTATTCAGTTGTGCCGCCGATTCTAGGCACCGGCGGCCGTCGCATCCAGCGCTGATCCCACGCTGTGAGCTAACCGACCAGGCCAGGACGGGTGACGAGCACGGCGCGTCGCCGGGGCCGCCTCGTCGAGGCCCCGGCGACGCGCGGTGGGAGTGCGGTCAGACCGGTACCGAAGTGGGCTCGGCGATCGGCGCGGTCAGAGTGGCGGGGCGACGCCGGGCCAACAGCGAGTCGAGCGCCCAGGAGCCTGGGCCGAGCACCGCGACCAGCAGGAAGGACCAGCAGAAGAGCGCGGACAACTCACCGCCGTTCTGTAGCGGCAGCAGGCCGTCCGGCTGGTGCACGACGAAGTAGGCGTACGCCATCGAACCGGAGGCGAGAATCGCGGCCGGTCGGGTGAAGAGACCGACAAGCACCAGCGCACCGCAGATCAGCTGAATCAGCGCGGCCCACCAGCCTGGCCACGTGCCGAGGGGTATCGCCTTGCCGGTCACGGGGTTGCCGCCGAACAACCCGAAGATCGAGGACAGGCCGTGCAGCGCGAACAGCAGGCCGGTCACGATGCGGAACAGGGACAGGATCGGCCCGCCGAGCCGAGAGACGTTCATGGAACCTCCCATAGATGGATATCGATACCACCCATCATGGAGCATGAATCCATCGAAGTTAATAGATTCCTTGCTAGTGGGAAAATCCCTGCTCGGAACAAGCCGGGCGTGATCGCCTCCTGTGGGAGCGCTCCCGCAACCGACGGTACCGTTCCGCGCGCGGTCCGTACACCCTGTCGGCCTCGTCGATAGTTGCGGCGGCACGTTTCCGGCTTCCCGGAAATCGCGCATCCCACCCGACCGACGCCCCAGGAAGCGAGTCGATCGAGCGGTGGCGTCAGGTGGCCGCTACGACGTGATGTCCTTGCGGGTGAACCGCCAGAACGCCAGCCCCCAGAACAGCGTCGCGTAGCAGATCGCCGAGATGCAGCCGCGCACCACGTCGTCGGTCTGCACCGGGGTGGAGAGCAGCCCCAACCAGGCGGTGCTGAAGTGGGTGGGCAGGAAGTCGCGCAGAGCCCCCAGGGCGGTGATCTGGTCCAGGATGCTGGACAGGATCCACAGCAGCACGGCGCCACCGACAGCGCCGAGCGCGGCGTCCGTCGTCACCGACAGCAGGAACGCCAGCCCCGCCACCACCAGGAGTACGACCGCCAGGTAGCCGAGCACGGCGAGCAGCCGGAGCAGCCCTTCGGTCGGCTCCAGCTCGGCGGCGACAGTGCTGCGCAGCGGCGACCAGCCGTAGCGCAGGGTGCCGGCCACCAGCGCGGTGCCGGCCAGCAGGAGCAGGGCCAGCCCCGAGTACGCGAGCGCGACCACGAGCTTCACCGTGAGCAGCCGGGCACGGGGCACAGGGACGGCCAGCAGGTAGCGCAGACTCCCCCAGCTCGCCTCGCTGGCCACCGTGTCGCCGCAGAACAGCGCGACGACCACCACCAGCAGGAACGACGCCGACACGAAGATCGAGAACAGGGTGAAGTTGAGCCCGCCCGAGGTGGCCAGCTCGACCAGGCTGGAGAACTCGTTGCGGCCGTTGTCGTCGTCACCGCCCGAGTCGAACTGGAACGCGATCAGGATGATCAGCGGCAGCAGCACCATGAACCCGAGCGCCAGCTGGGTGCGCCGCCGGGACGCCTGCCGGCGGAACTCCGCAGCGAACGGCATGGTGGCCGACGGCCGGTAGCCCCGGGCCGCACCGGCCGGATCGGTGACGCCCGACGGCGTGTCGACGGAAGAGCCAGCCATCACCGGTCACCGCTTCCCCGAGAGTTCTCGCCCACCAGGGCGAGGAACGCGTCCTCCAGGCGGCGCCGGGGCACCACCCGGTCCACTCCGATGCCGGCGCGTACCAGCTCGGCCACCACCTCGCTGCGGGCCGTGCCGTTGGTGTCGACCACCAACTGCCCGTCGCTCTCCGGCAGCACCCGTACGCCGTGCAGGCCGTCCAGCACCTGCCGCGCCGCCACCGGGTCGCTGACATCGAACAGCACGCTCGGCGACTCCCCCACGATCTCCTCCACCGGCCCGGACGCCACGATCCGGCCCTTGTTCACCACCACCGCGTGGGTGCAGGTCTGCTCCACCTCGGCCAGCAGGTGACTGGAGACCAGCACCGCGCGCCCGTCGGTGGCGTACCGCTGGAGGACTCGGCGCATCTCGGCGATCTGCGGCGGGTCGAGCCCGTCCGTCGGTTCGTCGAGCACCAGCAACTCGGGCAACCCGAGCATGGCCTGGGCGATCGCCAGTCGTTGGCGCATGCCGTGGCTGTAGTTCTTGATCTTCCGGTGCACCGAGTCGCCCAGCCCGGCGATCTCCAACGCCGCGTCGAAGTGCGCGTCCTCCCACGGCCGCCCGGTCGCCCGCCAGTACGCCTTCAGGTTGTCCAGGCCGGACAGGTGCGGCAGGAAACCGGGCCCCTCCACGAGCGCGCCGATGCGGGAGAGCACCGGTGAGCCGGGCACCAGCCGCCGACCGAAGACGTAGATCTCACCGGCGGTCGGCTGGGTCAGCCCCATCAGCACCCGCAGGGTCGTGGTCTTACCGGCCCCGTTGGGCCCGAGCAGGCCCACCACCTGCCCCGGATGCACCTCGAAGTCGACGTTCGACACGGCCACGAAGCCGTCCGCGTACTCCTTGCGCAGGGCGCGCACGGCAAGCGGCGTGTCCGCGTACTCCGGATGCACCGAGCGGTCCTGGCGGCGGTGGCGGCGGCGGACCACTGCGACGACCACGACGAGCCCGATCGCGATGGCCGCGAGCAGGCCGGCGAGCACCCAGCGCCACACGGTCGCGGCAGTGGGGATCGCCTCTCCGTCGATCGTGGGCAGGCTCACCGCGCCGTCCACCGCAACCGTGTAGACGGTGGGCTCGGCCGGAGTGGTGTACGCCTGGTCGGACGTGGCGACCACAAGGCGCAGCCGGTGTCCGGCCTCGACACGGTGGACGATGCCGGGCAGCGTCACGGTGACCGGGCGGGCATCCTGCACCTGCTCCGGCAGACCGGTGAGCCGGACCGGCGCGACCAGCCCGTTCGACAGGGTCGCGGCGCCGTCCTTGTCGACGTCGTAGAGCTTGACGAAGAGCACCGCCTCGCCGGTCGGCGACGCGGCCCGCACTGTGACTGTGGGCGCGCCCGCCACGTCCACCGCCTCGGTCAGCGGCGTCGACTCGAACCGGGCGTGCTGGCCCGGAACGTCGCCGGCCACCCCGCCGAGCAGCGAGGTGAGCCCGCCGGCGAACGGGATCGAGGAGATCGCCGCCGGATTGCCGTTCGGCGGGTTCGCGATCGGCTGCGGCGGGCCGGCGACGGTGACCTCTCGGCGGCTGTCGCCGTCCAGGCCCGGATAGTCGGTGGCGCGGAAGCCGGTGGCGACCAGACCCCTGTCGAGCGCGTCGAAGCCGGCGATGCGCGACCAGGTGAAGTCGTCACCGGGCGCGTCGCCCTCGCCCTTGACGTAGTGGTCGAGCCACTGGACGGTCAGGAACTTCACCCGGTCCGAATCCGAGCGGGGGCCAGCGCCGCCGTCGTGACCGCCGGTGAACCAGGCGACCCGCACCGGGGTGCCGGCGGCGGCGATGCCCTTGGCGTTGGCGTCCGCCTCGCCCAGGGGAAAGAGAGTGTCCGCCTCGCCCTGCACCAGCAGGGTGGGTGCCGTGATCCGGTCCAGCACGCCCGCCGGGCTGGACCGGCGCAGCAGGTCCACGGCGGCCTGGTCGGCCTGGCCGGTGGTGGCGATCCGCAGGTACGCGGCGCAGATGTCGGCGGCGAACCGGCCGCACGCAGGGTCGGCCGCTCCGGACGGTGCGCCACCCGGACCGGTGCCCGGCCCGCTGCCCGGCCCCGGGCTGGGCGGTCCGGCCGACGCGGGTGCGCCCTCCGGCTGGGCGGCTGTCGTCCCGGAAAGCCCGGCCGGGCCGCTGCCCACGTTGCCGCCCCCGCCGAAGAAGAGGCCCGCCCAGCCCTTCTTGAACACGCCCTCGGTCGGCGAACCGCCGGTGCTCTCCGGCAGGAACGCGCGGGACAGGTCGTTCCAGGTGATCATGGGGACGATCGCGTCCACCCGCCGGTCCTGGGCGGCCAGCAGCAGCGCCAGCGCGCCACCGTACGAGCCGCCGACCACGCCTACCTTCGGATCGCCAGGAGCGTCGGTGCGCACCTCGGGCCGGTCGGCCAGCCAGTCCAGCAGCCGCTGCGCGTCGCGTACCTCGTAGTCCGGGCTGTCCAGGTGGATCTGACCACCGCTGCGACCGAAGCCCCGCGCGGTCCAGGTGAGCACCGCGTACCCGCGCCCGGCGAACTCCTCCGCGTCGGAGCGCACCGAATCCTTTGTGCCGCCGAACCCGTGCGCCAGCAGCACGGCCGGCACCTTCCGTCCGGACGAGGCGTCGTCCGGCAGGTACAGGGTGGTGTCCAGGTCGACGGGCTGGTCACCGGCCGGTCCAGAGCGGACGGTGAGCATCGCGCTCTCGGTGCGTACCCCCGATCCCTGCGGCCACACCGCCCAGGTCACGGCGGCGGCCAGCAGGACGACGACCGCCGTCGCGGCGATCGCGCGACGGCGGGTGGGCAGGGCACGCCGGAACCACGCGGCCGGCGACGGCGATCTCATGCGGCACACGGTACGGCCCCGAGCCTGAGCGCTGGCTGAGATCCGCCGTACGTCCGTTCGGTTACTCCGATCGGTGATCGAGACGGGTGCGACCGCGCAACGTCCAGCGCTGGCCAGTGAGTTGAGTTCGCATTCCGTGAATTCCGATCTTCGTCGGAAATCCACCTCGATCCCTCCATGTCACACCCGCCAATGCCACGCAGCGTGTCTACAACCCGGACGAATGGTGACATCGCTCGAACTGACGCAAACCTGACTCTGCGCCAGCGACCCCACCTCGACGGCTTCGGTTAGTTTTCCGGTCCGGCGGACGGGACTCATCGATGAACCCGAAACCGCGTCGACCCCCGCCCGACGCCGGAGGAGACACACCATGACAGTTCCCGCGCCGCGGGCCCGTCGACGGACGTCCACGCTGGGCCGAATGCTGCCGCTGCTGCTCATCGCCGCGCTCCTGGCCCCGGTGGGCTTGCTGCTCACCCAGAGCTGGCAACACACCGGCGAGAATCGGGACCAGGCCTCCCGGGCACGGCTGGGCGTGGAGTACCTGCGCGCCCTCGCCCCGATCACCGAAGCCCTTGTGGAGGCCCAGTCGGCCGCCGTCAGCGGCCGGCCCGTCCCCGGTGAGCCGCTGACCCGCGCCGTCGAGCAGGCCGCCACGCTGGACGCCCGCATCGGCGTCGAACTGCGCAGCCAGGAACGCTGGGCCGGGCTCCGGGCCAAACTGGAAGCGCTGCGCGACCGCCGCCCCGCCGACCCGGAATCCGCCTACACCGCGTACGGCGAGGTCACCGACCTGCTGCTCGACCTGCACGACAAGGTCCGGGAGAGCTCCGGGCTGGTCCGTGATCCCGGCGCCGACTCGTACTTCCTCCAGGACAGCGTCGGCCAGGAACTGCCCGAGGCGATGGTGGGCGCCGGCCGGCTCGCCGACCTGGGCACGCTCGTCAGCCGCCGGCCCGCCGCCGAACGGACCCGCGGCCTCATCGAACTGACCAGCGTGCGGGTATCCGCCCTCGCCCCCGCCAACGGCGTGGTGGACAACCTGCGATCGGCGGTGGACAGCTCGGAGAGCACCGACCTGGGCGCGAACGTGCTGACCCCACTTGACGCCTACCAGCGGTCGGTGGAGGCGCTTGCCGCGTACTCGACCCCGGCCGCCGGCACCGGCGCGGTGGATCCCGGTCAACTGGCCGCCGCCGCGCTCAACTCGCGCAACGCCGCCCGGCAACTTCAGCCGGTCGTCCTCGCCGAACTCGACGCCCTGCTCGTAGAACGGCTCGACGGGCTGGACCGGGACCGCTGGATCACAGTCGGTGCCGCAGCCGTCGCCGTGCTGCTGCTGGGCTGGCTCGCCACACTGCTGATCGCGGCCGCCCGCCGGGCCCACCGACGCGCGGCCACGCCGACCACTGACGTGGACAGCTCGGGCGACCTGACGACGGGTGATCCCTGGCAGCCGCCGGGTGGCACGGGCAGACCCGCCGACCAGCGAACGCTGCAACCCGTCGGCGCGACCCAGCACACGGAGATCGCGCAGTGGGGGCCCTTCGATGCTTCTCGGTAGGCTCCGGATCCGCGGCAAGCTCGCGCTGCTCGTGGTGATCCCCCTGCTCAGCCTGGTCGGCCTCGCCGTTCCCGTGGTGCTCGACCGGGTTGCCGCCGCGCAACGCGCCGGCGAGATCACCGACCGCGTACGGCTCGCCAGCCAGGTCGGCAGTCTCCTTCAGGACCTTCAGCAGGAACGCGTCCTCTCGATCGGCTTCCTGCTCCGCCGGGTCGACCGCTCCGAACTGATCCGGAAGTCCGCAGATGTGGACGACCGGGTCGCCGACCTGCGATCCGGAGCCGACACGAAGCTGACCGACCGGGTCGAGTACGCCCTCGACGCGGTGTCAGGCCTCATCGATCTACGCTCGGCAGTGCTGACCGGCACCGCGAACCCGATCCAGGTGATGGAGGGGTTCGGCCCTGTCAACACCGGGCTCATCGAGTCGCTCCGGCTGAACTTCGGCGTGGACACCGACACGCTCACCGGCCGCCAGGTGCTCGCCCTCGACGGGCTGCTGCGCGCCGACGAGGGTCTGGGCGCCTGCGCCACCCTGAGCCTGGTGGTCAAGGCGACAGGCGCACCGCAGGCCAGCGCCGCGTACGTGGCGTGCATCGCCGCCCTCCAGGTGGACAGCCGACGCTTCCGGAGCCTGATCACACCCGATCAGCTCAAGGTCGCCCAGCTCCTGGACTCGGCTGTCGCCGCGCGTACCAGCCCCGACTTCCTGGTCACCAGCGCCCGGGACCCGGCCGGCGCCGTCCGCGACGTGCCGCTCGACGCGCTCTTCCCGTCCGTCCGCTCGATGATCCGACTCGGACAGTTCGTCGAGAAGAAGCTTGTCGCCGACGTGGTCGCCGAGGTCACCGCCGAGCGACGGCGGGCACTGACCGCCGCGCACCTGGTCGGTGGTGCCGCAGTGCTGATCATTGCGCTGGTGGTGCTGCTGAGCGCGGCTGTCGCGCGGACCGTGGCCCGGCCACTGACCCGCCTCACCCGCTCCGCCGACCGGGTCGCAAGGACCGCGGAGGCGGAGCTGATCCGGGTCACCGACGACGAGGCGGAGAGCGCACAGTCGGTACGTCTGGAACCTGTCGACATTCGGGCCAACGACGAGATCGGCGACCTGGCCCGGGCCTTCGACCGGGTGCAGAACACGGCGGCGCAGCTGGTCGAGCGGCAGATCGCCGGCCGGCGCAACGTGGCACAGATGTTCGGTCACGTCGGGCGGCGTACCCAGAACCTGGTGGGCAGGCAGATCGCCCTGATCGACCGGCTGGAGGAGCAGGAGGCCGACCCGGGCCGCCTCGAGCACCTGTACCGGCTCGACCACATCTCCAGCCGGTTGCGGCGCAACGCCGGCAGCCTGGTGGTGCTCTCCGGTTCGGCCGGGGCCGACCCGCACACCGCGCCGGTGCCGCTGGCGGACGTGGTGCGGTTGGCGCTCGGTGAGATCGAGGACTACACCCGGGTGGAGGTGCAGGTGCCGCCGGGCATCTCGGCCGCACCGGCAGTGGTCGGCGACCTCGTCCTGGCGCTGGCCGAGCTGATGGAGAACGCGACGGTGTTCTCCCCGCCGCACACCCGGGTGCTGGTGGCCGGTGAGCCGTCCGAGGTCGGTGCCCGGCTCACAGTGGTGGACCGGGGCATCGGCATGACCGAGCAGCGGCTGTTCGAGGAGAACGCACGCCTCACCCGGCGGGAACGCCTCGACCTCGCACCGACCGAGGTACTCGGCCTCTTCGTGGTGGGCCGGTTGGCCCGCCGCCACGGCTGGACGGTGCACCTGACCGCCACGGTGGGCGGTGGGGTGACCGCCCAGTTGGACATCCCGTCGGCGTCGCTTGTGGTGCGCCGTGCCGACCGGGCCGGGGCGACAGTGGCTCGGGCCGCGGTGCCGGACCGGAGCCGACGCCCCTCCGCCGCCGTCGACCCGGCGCCGAGCACCCCTTCCCGTGTCGCCACCGTCACCGCGGCCACCGCCGCGCCGGCCAGCCTGGAGACGGACCTGCTCAGCAGGGCCACCCGCAGCCTGGAATCCGGCGAGTCCTGGGACGCGTTCGGGGCCCGGGAGCCCGGCGACGCCCCGGTCACCGTCGACGCGGCGCACGCCCCCGCGCCGCCGGCCCCGGCCGGTCTGACGGACCCCAGCACCGGCCTGCCCCGTCGGCCAGCACAGGGAACCGCGCGCGTCGGCACGGGCCAACCCCGTCCGGCCACGGCCCCGGAGGCCCGGGAACCGTCGGGCAAGCCCGGCGGACCCCGGGTCCGGCAACGGGTTCCCGGTGCCAGTCTGGCCAGCACGGCCGCGCCGGTCGGGCCGGTCGACGCCACCGCCGCCGACCCGACCGCCGCCCGCGCACTGGTCGAGGCGGTCCAGGCGGGCGTACGCCGAGCCGAGCAGACCGTCACAATCGACCTGCCCGCCACGCCGGGCGACCCCATCCACCCGATAGTGGGCACCGGCGCCCCCGCAGACGCCACACTGGACCGTCCCCACCTCAACAGGCGGGTGCCCGGAGCGAACCTCACGGTCACCCCGCCCTGCCCGCCGACCAGCCCGCACCCCGGCGACCCGGCCGAGGTTCGCAACCTCATCACCGAGTTCGAGGCGGGCGTCGCCCGCGCTCTCCGTGAAGTCAGTCCAGACCGCCGGAACGAAGAAGGATCATCACGGTGACCAGCCCCTTCCTGCACGAAAACGTCGACCAGAGCCAGCCCGGCGCCGCGGGGGACCTCAGCCCGGAGGCCCGTACGTTCAACTGGCTGCTGGACTCCTTCACCTCCAGCACGGCCGGGGTCCTGGAGGCGATCGCCGTCTCCTCGGACGGGCTGCTGATGGCCATGTCGGCCATCAAGGACCGGTCCAACGCCGAGCGGCTTGCCGCAGTGGTCTCCGGCATGACCAGCCTCGCCGGTGGGGCGGCCAGTTGGTACGCGCTCGGCGGCCTGAACCGGGTGATCGTCGACATGGCCGACGGTTACCTGCTGATCAGCGCGATCAGCAGCGGTTCGGTGCTCGGCGTCGTCGCCGACCGGTCGGCCAACCTGGGCACCGTCGCCTACGAGATGACGCTCTTCGCTGGGAGGGCCGGTGGGGCACTCACCCCGCGGCTGATCGTCGAGCTGAAGAACTCCGTCCAGCAATGACTCCGGAGGTCCCCGGCGACGATCCGGATCCGGACCCGCGGGTCCGGATCCGCCCCTACCTGCGTACGCCGCACCCGGGTGGGGGCGGTACGCCGGCGGCGCCGGAGCCGGACGACGGCCGTCCGGCGGGTCCACGCCCGTTCGTGCTCACCTCGGGACGGGTGGAGAGCGTGGACCCGGCGATCGGGCTGGAGACGCAGGTGACCCTGCGCGCCGACGACGGCCGGTGGACCGGTACGTCGACAGCCCTGCTGGCGCCGGAGCTTCAGGCGATCATCGCGCTCTGCGCAGAGCCGATCTCCGTGGCCGAGTTGTCGGCCCGGACCCGGCTGCACTTCGGCGTGACCCGTGTCCTGGTCGGCGACCTGCGCGCCGCCGGTCACCTGGACGTGCACGTCACCGATGGCAACGACGCCTTCAACCCCGACCTCATCCTGCGAGTGATTGATGGACTCCGTGCGATCTCCTGAATGGCCGGTCGCCCCGATCGGGGGTCTCGCCGGCAACAGCGCCGCCGCCCGTTACGGCACGTCGCCAGGTACCGATCCCATGCTCGGGCGCGTCGGCCCGCCGCCGACCGCGCCTCCGCCACCGCCGTACCGGCCGGTGCCGAGTGCCGCGCCGTCGCTGCCGCCCGGCCGCCCGCCCGCGTCTCCACCGATACCTGTGAAGATCCTCGTCGCCGGCGGTTTCGGGGTGGGTAAGACCACCACCGTGGGGGCGATCTCCGAGATCGCGCCGTTGACCACCGAGGCCGAGATGACAAGCGCGGGGATCGGCGTGGACGACCCCGGCATCCGGTCGGCCAAGACCACGACCACGGTGGCGATGGATTTCGGTTGCGTGACCATCGACCGCAGCCTGAAGCTCTACCTGTTCGGTACGCCGGGGCAGGCGCGGTTCGGCTTCATGTGGGACGACCTGGCCCGGGGCGCGCTCGGTGCGCTTGTGGTGGTCGACAGCGCCCGGCTTGACGACTGCTTCCCGGCGGTCGACTTCTTCGAGCAGGCCGGGTTGCCGTTCGTGGTCGGCGTCAACGCGTTCGACGGTCGACTGGCCCTGGAGTTGGGTGAGATCCGCTGGGCGCTCGCCATCGGTGACCACGTACCCCTGGTGCAGTTCGACGCCCGGGATCGACTGTCGGTGCGGGACGCCCTGCTGGTCGTCCTGGACCGCGCGTTGGACCGGGCGACCCGGGACAGGTAGGGCCTGAGCCGACCGGCTCCGGCCCGGACAGTTGGGCCTGAGCCGACCGGCTCCGGTCGTGGCGGGAAGGGGTGATCGGGTGAGAGGCGACCTGGGCGACACGCTGGCCCGGCTGGCCCGGCGCGAGGAGGCACTGCGCCGCAGGACCAGTGACCGTGACGACACCTCGACGCCGCGTCCGGCCGGTGGCCCGGAGCATGGCCCGGGTGGTCGGGTCGACGCCACCGGGTCGGGCCGCCATGACGCTCGACACGCCGGGCGGGACGACACCGCCGACGTGGCCGGTTGGGGGCCGGTCGAGGCGGTGGTCGAGGCGGTGCGCGAGGTCGTCGGCGCCCACCCGGGGCTGGCGGTGACCGTCCACGTCGAGCACGACGGCCGGACGTACCCGCTGCGGGTCGACTGGGACGGCCAGGACGTCACTGTCGGTCCGGCACCGGCGGCACCAGTGGAGCCGCCACCGTCGTGGCCGCTGTCCGGCCGGACGGTGGCGGCCTGGACACCCGGCCCGCACGGGTTGACGCCGGACCCGGCGGCCCGCCTGGCTGAGTTGATCCGGCGCGATCCGACGCTGCTTGACGATGTGGATCCGGGGCGCTGATCGTCACGGCTGGCCTGCGGCGGCTACGGTCGGGCGGTGGCGCAACCCGACCTGACTCTGATCGCGAGCCTGCGGCCCGCGGCGCTGGACGCCCGACGGGGCATCGTACGGCTGCACCCGGAGGCGCTGACCGCGCTGGGGCTACGCCCCGGTGACCCGGTCCGGCTGGCCGGCCGCCGGGAGACCGCCGGGATCGTCGCGGCGGCCGACGCGGGCGCGAGCAGTGCCCTGCTGTACGCCGATGACCTGACACTCGGCAACCTGGGGCTGCGCGACGGCGGTCAGGTGCGGGTGTCGCCGCTGCCGTTGACCCCGGCGGGCCGGGTCACACTGGCCGGGCCTGTGGAGGTGGTCGCGGCGGTCAGTCCGGAGATGCTCCGGCTGGCCCTGCTGGGCAAGGTGCTCACGGTCGGCGACGACGTGTCGCTGCTGCCGCAGGACGTGCTGCCGGACGCCTCGGTGCGCAGCCTGGTCGAGGCGGCCCGCCGCAGCCTGTCCACGACGATCGGGTTCGCCTGGACCAGCACCCTGCTCACCGTTGTCGCCGTCGAGCCGTCCGCCGGGTCGCTGGTCACCATGGACACGCAGGTCGGCTGGGAGTACGGCCGGGCCACCCACGGCCCGACCGCCGGCCGGTCCTCCGCTCCGGCCGACGCCAGCCCGACCGCTCGGCGTGACGCCCCGGCGGACGCGGCCCTCGCGCCGGAGACAGAAGACGTGGACGACGCGCCCGACGTGGACGAGCTGCCCGGGCTGCGAACCCAGGCCGAGGAGCTGACCGAGCTCCTGGATCTCGGCTTCCACCACCAGGAGGTGCTGGGCCGGTTGGGCACCACCATCTCGCTCGGTGTGCTGCTCGGCGGGCCGGCAGGCTCGGGCAAGTCGGCGCTGGTCCGGGCCGTCGCGGCCAAGGTCGGTGCACGCGTACACCCTCTGTGGGCGCCGGAGGTGGCAGCGCTGAGCAACCAGGCGGCCGCCGACCGGCTGCGGGCCGTGGCGACGGCAGCCCGCGCCGACGGGCCGGCGGTGCTGCTGGTCACCGACCTGGAGGCGCTGGCCCCGGCGGACGAGCCCGGCCCGCTGGCCACTGTGTTCCGGCAGGTGCTCGCGGAGAGCGTCCGGGCTGGCGTCGCAGTGGTCTGCACCACCAGCCGGCCCGAGGCTGTCGACCCGGCGCTGCGTGCACCCGACCTGCTGTCGCTGCGGATCAGCATCCCGCTGCCCGACCCGGCCCTGCGCCGCGAGCAGCTCGGCGTCCTGACCCGGCAGGTGCCGCTCGCCGACGACGTCCGGCTCGACGAGGTGGCCGGGCGCACCCCCGGGTTCGTCGCGGCGGACCTGGCCGCGCTGGTCCGGGAGGCCGGGGTACGCGCCGCGCTGCGGCAGAAGTCCGCCCAGACGCCGACCGTGTCGATGGCCGATTTCACCGCCGCCCTGGAGGTGGTCCGGCCCACGACGATGGCCGCGTCGACACTGGAGTTGGCCTCGGTGACCCTTGACGACGTGGGTGGGCTCGACGAGGTCAAGCAGACGCTGACCGAGTCGGTGCTCTGGCCGCTTACGTACCCGGACACCTTCGCCCGGCTCGGCGTGCAGCCGCCCCGCGGTGTGCTGCTCTACGGCCCGCCCGGCTGCGGCAAGACGTACCTGGTGACGGCCCTGGCCGGGTCGGGTCGGGCGAACGTGCTGTCGGTGAAAGGTGCCGAGCTGCTCTCCAAGTGGGTGGGTGAGAGCGAACGCGCCGTACGTGAGCTGTTCCGCCGTGCCCGGGAGGCGGCGCCGACGCTGATCTTCCTGGACGAGATGGACGCGCTGGCCCCGGTACGCGGGCAGTCCACCGACGGGGGCACGACGGACCGGGTGGTCGCCGCCCTTCTCACCGAACTGGACGGGGTGGAGACCCTGCGCAACGTGGTGGTCATCGGCGCGACGAACCGTCCGGACCTGGTCGACCCGGCGCTGCTGCGGCCGGGCCGGTTGGGGCGGCTTGTCTACGTGCCGCCGCCGGACGCGGAGGCGCGCGCGGAGATCCTGCGGGCCGCGTCCCGACACGTGCCGCTGGCACCCGACGTCGACCTGGCCGCCCTCGGCGAGGAGCTGACCGGGTTCTCGGCCGCGGACTGCGCGGCGCTGGTCCGGGAGGCGGCGCTCGCGGCGATGCGGGAGTCGCTGGCCGCCGCCACCGTCACCGCCGCGCACGTGGCCATCGCGCGGGAACGGGTCCGTCCGTCGCTGGACCCGGCTCAGGTGGAGTGGCTCGCCAGGTACGCCGCCGAGCGGGGGTGACAGGCGCGGCGGCCAGTCACGCGGGGCCTCAGCGCGCGGGCGGCGTCGGGCTTCAGCGCGCGGGCGGCGTCGAGTCGAGGCAGATCTCGGCGTGCACCTTCCCGCCGGCCTCGCGCAGCGTCGCGCCGCACTTCTGGAGGACCGCGATCGCCCCGGCGTTGTCAGGGGTCGTCTCGGCCACCACGT
Source organism: Micromonospora sp. NRRL B-16802 (assembly GCF_001279555.1). NCBI lineage: Bacteria > Bacillati > Actinomycetota > Actinomycetes > Micromonosporales > Micromonosporaceae > Micromonospora > Micromonospora sp. NRRL B-16802. Next base: position 343,619 of record NZ_LGEB01000053.1, read on the forward strand.
TTCGCATGCCGGCCCCGGCCGCGGCGATGAGCAGCCCCCGCAGTGCGGCGGCGCCGATCCCCTGCCCGCGCGCGGACCTGCCGAGCCACATCCCGGCCTCCACCGTGCCCGGCTCATCACAGCGAGTCATCCTGATCATGCCCAGCACCTCGCCGCCGACAGTGACGGCGTACATCTGCGAACCGGTCGGGCCGTCCAGGCCGCCGAAGCTTCCCCGGTGGTAGTTCCGGAACGCCTCCCGACGGGCGAGCGACCAGCCGGCAGGCGCCTCGACCGGGGGCATCACGTCATGGGGTTCGGCTTCAGCAGCCGCTACTGAGAGCAACGACTCGAGGTTCCGCTCGTCCACCGGCTCCAGCCGGACCGCACCTGGCACGTGCCGCAGTCTGCCGTCCTCATGGGCTGAAGTCCACCCCATTGGCCTTGCACTGGCGGTCCGGTCACCGGTACCGGCCGGTCGGGCGCTCGGGGTGTTCCTCCTCACGCTCCGTTGCCACCCCTTCGGGGTGACAGGAGTTCAAACGGCGGACTCGAACTCGCAGAACACCACCGAGGCGTCGTCGGTGGCCTTGTGCCGGCGTAGCCGGTCGGCGTGGTCGCGCTCGGCGGCCCGGACCCGGTCGATGAGCGCCGCCGGCCCGTCGGCGCTCAACTGGTCCAGCAACCCTGGCCAGTCGGTCAACCCGAACTGCTCGACCGCGCTGGACGCGCCGTCGCTGAGCAGCGCCGCCCGGCGCAGCGCCCCCGGGCCGTGCCGGGGCACCGAACCGGTCACCGCGTGGAACGCCGCGTCCGGGTCGGCCGCCGCGACCCAGTAGCCGTGGGTACGGTTCATCCGCTCCCGCTGGACGCCCACCGCGTGCCGGAACCGGGTGACCGGGTCCACAGCCCCGGCCGGCACGGTCGCGACCATCTGCCGCAGTTCGGCCATCGCCACCTCCAGCCGGTCGTCGGTCACCACGCTGATGTGGCCGCCTTCGTCGAGCACCAGCGGGCTGTCGCAGAGCACCAGGTAGTCCACCTGGTCACCACGGTCCCGCAGCAGGCACACGGTGCTGGACGGCGTACCAGGGTGGTCGAGGTCGCACTGCCCCCCGTGGTCGGCGCGGACGGCGAGGATGGCCGCGGCCAGGTTGCTCGTCAGCCGGGCCGCCGGGCGTACCGACTCGGCCACCGCGATCCGGGCGGCCAGGTGCCTGACGTACCACTCCGGCCCGTGCACGCATCCGGTGTCGAAGCCGTCCGGCACTGTCGCGCCGTCCAGGACGCCGACCAGCGGGCCGACCTGGAAGGCAAGATCCTCGTTCACCTCGCGGCCGGGGGCCGGCGCGGACGCGGTACGTACCCGCATCATCGGCGCCGACCCCGCCCGGCCGACCGGGTCATCGCTGCCGGAGGTCGTCGACGGCCGCATGCGTCTGCCCCTGCACCTGCCCGGCGGAGGACCGGCCCTGCTCCCGAACCGTGGACATCCCCTGCTCGGCGGAGGACCGCACCGACTGCGCCGCCTGCTGGGCAGGCTCCCGCAGGTTGTCCCGGACCTGGTGGCCGACCTGGCTCGCCTGGTCGCGCAGCTGATCGGAGTGTTCGCTCACCATGTCGCGGGCCCGCCCGGCCAACTGCCGCTCCCGCCCGCTCGGCGGGACCAGGGAGGCGGCCAGCAGGCCGACACCGAAGGCGACAAGCCCTGCCGCGAGTGGGTTGCCCTGCGCCTGCTCGCGGGACTGCCGACCGAGTGACCGGGCCTCGTTCCGGGCCGAGTAGACCGCACCCTGCGACTGGTGCCCCAACGACCGGGCCTCGTCGCGGACCGAATTGGCCATGTGCGACATCCGCTCGCTGGACTGCTGACGGTTGTGGCTCGTGCTGCCCATCACCTTCTCCTTCGCTCGGGTGAACGCGCCACGGGCCTCTCCCACGCGGTCACCGGCGATGCGACGCGGGTTCATCTTGTCGGTCAACGCGTCGATGTCGTTGCTCAACTCGTTGCGGGTCGTCTCGATCTCCCGCCGGATCCGATCCGGATCACTCGACATGACCTGCTCCCCTCGCGACGTGGTCACCGGCCCCGCAGGGCGTCCGGTATTTCCTGTGCGCTCTGCTTCGTCCGCGGCAGTACGGCACGCAACTGGCGCGCCTGGTTCCGCGCGTTGACGAAGAGGCCGCCGGCGATGACGCCCCAGATGATCGCGACGATAAGCGCGGCCCAGCCCTCGTCCATCGTGTTGGACAGACCCCACCAGACGGCGTACGACACGAACAGCACGGCCAGGAACCCGGCCAGCCCCGCCCCGCCGAACATGCCACCGGCCTTGCCAGCCTGGGTGGCCTCCTCGCGGAGTTCGGCCTTGGCCAGTTCGACCTCCTTGCGCATCAGCGTGGAGAGGTCCCTGGTCACGTCACCCATCAGGTCGCCAACGGACGCCTGGGTCCGTTCCTTCTCCGGGGCGCTCACGGTGCCACCCCACCCGGCACGTCCCGTTCCGGCTGGCCAGGCGGCGAGGTGTTCTGCGCCCGAGCAGCCCCGCTGTACGGCTGCGGTCGCGCGCCGGCTGTCTCGCCCTGTGGTGGAGGTGGCTCGCTGGACATCGCCACGCCGCCGCCACCGCCGGTCAGGCCACGGGTGAGCCGTCCGACCAGCAGCCCGGCCACGGCCGCGCCAGCGAGGAAGGTGCCGGGATGCTGCCGGGCGTACGTCCGCACGTCGTCCAGCACCTCACCGGGCTCCCGTCCGTCGAGCCAACCGGCGGCGCGGTCGGCGGCGTCGGCTGCCCGGCGGACCGCCTGGCCTGCCAGGCCGGAGTCACCATCCCGTTCGGCCATGTTGTGGAACCCCTGGCCCAGGCCGCGCAGACCGTCGACGGCCCGCTGCTGCTGAGACCGGGCCTGTTCCTGAAGCTGATTGGTGGCCTCCCCGGTCAGGTGCCGGGCCTGTTGGCGCGCCTCGGCGGCCACCTGCCCACCCTGCTCGGCGGCGGCGTGGGCAACCTGGCCGCCGGCCTGGGCGGCCTGGTGTCCGACCTGGGACGCCTCCTGCCGTGCCTGTTGGGCTCTGCCGGTCGCACCTTGCGATGGCCGGCTCGGGTTGGCACCCGTCATGATCCCTCCCCCCGTCGGACCGCAGCCGCTGAGCAGCGGCTCGGTCTCCCCGGTGCCTACCCGTCCGGCCTGGCGACATGCTTTGGTCGACTGCGGCGGACCGGGCACCGGGGACGGCGTACTCAACCGGGCATGGTCGGTACGAATGCGACGCCCGCTGCGGGGCGCACGGAGGACGGATGTCCGCTCAGCGGCGGCGGTTACGGGCGCGTGACGAGCGCAGCCGGCGGAGACGGCCGATCAGCACGGGGTCGGCCGCGAGCGCCGCCGGATTGTCCAACAGCCCGTTGAGCAGCTGGTAGTAGCGCGTCGAGGAGAGCCCGAACGTGTCCCGGACGGCCTGCTCCTTGGCACCGGCGTGCCGCCACCACTGCTGCTCGAAGGCGAGGATCGCCAGTTCCCGCGCTGTCAGTCCCGCGGCGGCCGGTTCGGCGAGTTCGGCGGGTTCGGCCGCAATCTCGTCGTCCAGCCCAATGTCGTCGTCCAGCCCGGCGTCGTCGGTGCTCTCGACCTGTGGTGCCGGCCGGGGCGTCGGAACGCTCGGCGAGCCGGCGCCCGTCGTGTCGCCCGGACGAGCGTCGATGGACGGCTCGGGGGCGGCCGGGGAGGCGTCGGCGGGCATGACGTTCAGCCTAACCAGGGACGACCAAGGTCGCAGCAGCCGGCACGGCCGGCCCCGCTCGTCGGATGACCGACGGGCCGGACCGGCCGCGCGCTGTTGTTTCCTGTCGGGCTGACGCTAATCAGGAGATGTCGCGCCGCCGCATCGCCCAGAGCGCCGCGCCGAGGATCACCACGACGCCGACCGAGAACAGCACAGACGACTGCTGCCAGGTGATGTCCATGGTGGCCGGATTGCACTCGCCGTAGTAGTTCGCGTTGCAGGAGTTCCAGTCCTCCAGGGTGATCTTCTTGGTCATCCACGCCAGCGCGTACGTGGGCAGCAGCCATGCCTCGGCGAACCGTACGCTCGCCATCTCGAGGAGGATGCCCAGCCCGAACTGGCCGACCACCATCAGCGCGACGACACCACCGAGGGCCATCGCCGTGTGCCGTCCGAGCGAGGCCAGCGCGAATCCGATGGTGGTGACCGCAAGCACCAGCACCACGCCGCGCAACCCGGTCAGGGCGAACGACTGCCAGGCCCCGGAGGTCATCTTCTCGGTGCTGCCGCGGAATGTCGCGACCGCCCAGAACCCGGCGAACCAGAGCACCGCGGCGGGCAATGTCACCGCCAGGACGCCGGTGAGCAGCGCGGCCAGCTTGGTGAGCAGTACGGTGAGCCGCTTCGGTCGCCAGAGCAGCAGGTTCATCATGCCGCCGGTGCTCCACTCGGCGCCGATGAAGGACGCGCCGATCACGAATCCGACAAGCGCGAGGATCGCCGCGAACGGGACCAGCGTCTCGTCGAACGTCTCGCGGAAGTTGAAGGTCGAAGGCAGGAACCACTTCGCCTCGATCTGGTCGCGGCTCGGCGCCGTGATCACCGAGCAGTCGGCGGGGTAGCGGCCGTCGTTCGGTGTGCCGGCTGCCTTGGCCCGCTCGCACTCGACACGCTCCTGCTCGCTCCAGCGCACCTGCTCCTGGTGCTGCTGGTCGGCCTGACGCTCGGCCTTGGCGAGCTGAGCAGCGTCGATCTTCTGGTTGGTGAAGAAGACACCGACCACCACTGCGGCCAGCACCAGCAGGCCGAGCAGCGACATGTAGCGGGTGAAGCGCCGCTTGGCGAGCCGGCGCAGCTCCGTACGATAGAGGCTCACGCGCCCCACCCTCCTGCGGCGGCACCGGGCTGGCCCGTCCCACCGACCTTTGTGGACTGGTCGACCTGCCGGTTCTGACCGGGTACCGGCGCGGTGGCGGTGAGTTCCAGGAAGACGCTCTCCAGGTCGACCGCTATCGGAGCCAGCTCGCTGACGTAGAGGTGCTGCTCGGCGAGCAGACGTGTGACGGTGGCCGGCTTGTCGACGCCGGTCAGGATCAGGTGGTCCGGGTGCCCGGTGACCCGGACGCCGGCCCGGGTGAGCGCGTCGGTGGCCGCCGGCAGGTCGCTGACCGCCTCCAGCCGGACCCGGACTCCGCCGGACGAGTGCTGTGCGAGCACCTCGTCGACCGGCCCGAAGGCGACCCTCCGACCGAGCGAGATGATGGTGACCGAGTCGCAGATCAGCTGGATCTCGCCGAGGATGTGGCTGGACAGCACGACTGTCATGCCGTGTTCGGCGAGTGTCCGCATCAGCGTGCGCATCTCGCGGATGCCGCCCGGGTCGAGGCCGTTCGCCGGCTCGTCGAGGATGAGCAGCTTCGGGTCCTTCAGCAGGGCGGAGGCGACGGCGAGCCGCTGCTTCATTCCAAGCGAGTACGTCTTGACACGCTCGCCGGCCCGATCGCGCAGCCCGACCATCTCCAGGGCCTCGTCCACGCGGACGGCGGGCACCTCGCCCGCGCTGGCCAGCAGGGACAGCGTGTCGCGGGCCGTGAAGTGCGGGAAGAACTGCGGGCTCTCGACGATCGCGCCGACCTGGCTGGCGACGGTGGACAGCGCGTGGGGCACCTCGTGGCCGAGCAACGCCATCCGACCACCGTCGGGCCGGATCAGACCGAGCAGTGTGCGCAGGGTAGTCGTCTTACCGGACCCGTTGGGGCCGAGGAAGCCGTGCACCTGCCCTGCCTCGACCCGCATGTCGAAGCCGTCGAGCGCGTTGCGGGTGCCTCGTCGACGACTCTTGTACGTCTTACGTAGACCTTCGATCTCCAGGACAGCTGGCAAGCTGCACCTCCCCCGATGGTGGGCGTGACAGCCGACACCATACGCGGTATGCAGGCGCGCGCAATACCCGGTATGCATCGACGCGCCGATCGATGTATTCCATCGACGGAGCGTGACCGCTCAGGCGCAGACGACCTGCACTCCCGCCGCCCGGAAGGCGTCCACCACCTCGGGTGCGGCACCGGAGTCGGTGACCAGGGTCTCGACCCGCTCGACCGGGCAGATCCGGGCGAAGGCGTGACCACCCAGCTTGGACGAGTCCGCGATGATCACCACGCGCTTGGCGCGGGCCACCATGAGGTTGTTCATGGCGGCCTCCCCCTCGTGGTGGGCAGCCGCGCCGAGCTGCGGGTCGATGGCGTCGACGCCCAGCAACGCGACGTCAAGCGTGACCTCGCGCAGCAGCGCCCCGCCCAGCGGGCCGACGAGTTCGAACGACTTCGGGCGTACCACCCCGCCGGCCACAACCACCTTCATCCGGGACCGCACGAGCAGCTCGTTGGCGATGTTCAGCGCGTTTGTCACCACAGTGAGCTGGGCGCCCTCGGCGCTGGTGTTCAGGTCCGGCCGCACGGCGAGCGCCCGGGCCACCTCGGTGCTCGTGGTGCCACCGTTCAGGCCGACCACAGTGCCGGGCGTGACGAGCGCGGCGGCAGCGGCGCCTATCCGCTGCTTCTCCGCCGAGTGCTTTGCCGTCTTGTAGCGCAGCGGCAGGTCGTACGAGACCCCGTTGGCGACCGCGCCACCCCGCGTGCGGGTGATCATCTGCTGCTGGGCGAGCTGGTCGAAGTCACGTCGGATGGTGGCCTGGGAGACGTCCAGCCGCTCGGCTGCCGCCTCGACGCTCACCCGGCCGTTGTCGGTCAGCATTTCGAGCAGGGCGTTCCATCTGGCGTACCGGTCCACCGAGGGCCCTCCACTGACTGCACGAACGGTGATTGATTGCGTGCACACTAGTGCGCGAAACTGGGTGGGCGCAAAAGACAGACCTGCGCGAACGGACGGCCGGTTGCCACAGCCACCCCGGTTCGCGCAGAATGACGCGCGAAATACGGATGTAACGAGCCGTATTGCGCACAGCTCGCTGCGAGGGAGTTTCCCATGACGTACGTGGACGCGGAGATCGCGAGCCAACCCGACTGCTGGCGGGAAGCGGCCCGACTGTCCGGCGTCGTACGCGGCGACCTTCCGCGCCCCGGCGAGCGGGTCGCGGTCGTCGGTTGCGGCACGTCGTGGTTCATGGCGATGGCGTACGCCGCCCGCCGCGAGCAGACCGGCCAGGGCGAGACCGACGCGTTCCAGGCGTCCGAGTTCCCCGCCGGCCGCCGCTACGACCGGCTGATCGCCATCACCCGCTCCGGCACCACCACCGAGGTGCTGGAACTCCTCGCCGCGCTGCGCGGGGTCACCCCCACCACAGTCATCGTCGGCGACCCGGCGTCCCCGGCGGTCGAGCTGGCCAGTGCCGCGGTGACATTGCCCTTCGCCGACGAGCGGTCGGTGGTGCAGACCCGCTTCGCGACCACAGCGCTGGCTCTGCTGCGCGCCCACCTCGGCGACCCGGTGACCGCGCTCGCCGCCGACGCCGAGGTGGCGGTGCGCTCCCCGCTGCCGATCGACCCGACAAGCATCGAGCAGGTCACCTTCCTCGGTCGGGGGTGGACGGTCGGACTGGCCCAGGAGGCCGCCCTGAAGTGCCGGGAGGCGGCCACCTTCTGGGCCGAGGCGTACCCGGCGATGGACTACCGGCACGGTCCCATCTCGATCGCCGGCCCCGGCCGGCTGGTCTGGGCGTTCGGTGAGCTGCCCGACGGGCTGCCCGAGGACGTGGCGGCCACCGGCGCGGCTTTCGTGCACAGCCGTACGCACGGCTGGCGCACGGTGCTCGGCAGCTGGTCGGCCGGTCGTACGCCGGTCGACCCGATGGCCGACCTGATCTTGGCCCAGCGCTTCGCCGTCGCGCTGGCGACAAGCCGCGGCCTCGACCCGGATGCGCCGAGGCACCTCACCCGGTCCGTGGTGTTGGCGTGAGCGCGAGGAGTGAGCCGGGTTTGCGAGCCCCGCAGTCGCGAACCGGGCTAGCACCGTGAGGGACGGCGTCGCCGTGGACGCCGACCGGGTGGTTGTTGCGTTGGACGTCGGCGGTACCGGCATGAAGTGCGCGCTGGTCCGGCCGGATGGTGTCGCTGTCCACGCCGAGCGGCACCCCACCGACGCCGGGCGCGGCCCGGCCGCGGTGGTCGCCACAATCCTCGATGTCGCCGAAGGGCTGGCCGCCAAGGCGCGCGCCGACGGGCTCACTCCTGTCGCGGCGGGCGTCGCCGTGCCGGGGGTCGTTGACGAGGCGCGTGGGGTCGCTGTGTGGTCGGCGAATGTGGGCTTCCGGGACGTACCGCTGCGGGATCTTGTGGCGACGCGGCTCGGCCTGCCCACGGCGCTCGGTCACGACGTGCGCGTCGGTGGCCTGGCCGAGGCGCGGCTCGGCGCCGGGCGCGGCACCGGCCACGTGCTCTTCGTGGCGATCGGCACAGGCATCGCCGCCGCCCACGTCGTCGACGGTGTGGCCGCCACCGGCGCGCACGGCGCCGCCGGCGAGATCGGCCACATCCTGGTACGCCCCGACGGCCCGCGCTGCGGCTGCGGCCGGCCGGGTTGCCTGGAGGCGGTGGCTTCGGCCTCCGCGATCGGCCGCCGGTACGCGGAGTTGGCTGGCGGATCGCCCGAGGTGACGGCGGCCGGGGTGGTGGAGCGGGCTACTGCCGGCGAGCCGCTCGCCGGGCAGGTCTGGCGGGAGGCGGTCGAGGCGCTCGCCGACGGTCTGGCAACCGGTCAGGCGCTGTTCGACGTGGCGTCGATAGTGCTCGGCGGCGGCCTGGCCCAGGCGGGGGACCGGCTCCTCGACCCGCTGCGGATGGCGCTGCGCGAGCGTTTGACCTTTCACCGGGAGCCGCGACTGGTCGTGGCGGCCCTCGGCGACGAGGCGGGCTGCCTCGGTGCCGCCCTGCTAGCCCTGGACGCCGCAGGCGTCGGTGACCCTCAGGAGGAACGATGACGGTACGGGTGAACGGCCGAGTGGTGACCCCGACCGGTGTGATCCGGCAGGGCTGCGTCGAGTGGGACGGTGATCGGATCACCGCAGTGGCCGAGTACCCGTCGGTCCGGGACGGGCACTGGATCCTGCCGGGTTTCGTCGACATGCACACGCACGGCGGTGGCGGGCACACCTTCACCACAGGCGACGCCGACCAGGCCCGTTCGGCGGCCGGGTTCCACCTGACGCACGGCACCACCACCCTGTTGGCCAGCCTGGTCAGCTCGCCGTTGCAGGTGATGCGTGCGGCCACCGAGGCGTTCGCGCCGCTTGTCGACGAGGGAATCCTGGCAGGTGTCCACTTCGAGGGCCCCTACCTCTCGGACGCCCGCTGTGGCGCGCAGAACCCGGAGCACCTGCGTGACCCGTCCACCGACGAGCTGGCCGAGCTGATCGAACTGGGTCGCGGCGCGGTCCGGATGGTCACGCTCGCCCCGGAGCGCGACGGCGCGCTGGAGGCGATCAAGCTGCTCACCGCCGCGCGGGTGGTGGCCGCCGTGGGCCACACCGACGCCACGTACGAGCAGACCCGCGCCGCGATCGCCGCCGGTGCGAGCGTCGGCACCCACCTGTTCAACGGGATGCGGCAGGTGCACCACCGCGAGCCCGGCCCGGTGGTGGCGCTGCTCGAAGCGCCCACAGTGATCTGTGAGCTGGTCGCCGACGGGGTGCACCTGCACGACGGAATGTTGACGTTCGCCACGACGACCGCCGGCCCTGACCGGGCGGCGCTGATCACCGACGCGATGGCCGCCGCCGGGATGGCCGACGGCGAGTACGAGCTGGGCGGCCAGGCCGTCACAGTGACCGACGGGGTGGCCCGGCTCGCCCGCGACGGTGCGATCGCCGGCAGCACGTTGACAATGGACGCCGCGCTGCGGCACGCAGTCGACGCCGGCATCCCGATGGCCGACGCCGCCCGGATGGTGGCCACCACCCCGGCCCGCGCCATCGGTCTCGGCGACCGGGTGGGTGCCCTTCAGGTCGGCCTCCGCGCCGACCTTGTGGTGCTCGACGATGACCTGAACGTGGTGCGCGTGCTGCGCGGCGGCTCCTGGGTGGAGTGAGAGCCGACGCGGATCAGCCTGCGGTGGGGACCTCGACGCCGAGGACTGCCTGCTCGTCGGGGCGGTGCACAAGCACGTCGGCCAGGTACGACTGGACGGCGTGGCGCATCCCGACGTCCCGGCCGGCCTGCTCGGAGAGCAGCCACTTGTGCTCGATGATCTGCGCGAACAGCTCCTGCGGCTCCAGCTTGCGGCGTAGGTGCGCGGGCACGGCCCGGACCACCGGCTCGAAGACCTCGGTGAGCCAGCGGTGTGCCGCCTGCTGCTCGTCGATCAGGTCGCTCTCCGCCCGGTAGGCGTCCAGGTCGTTGAGCAACTTGCGGGCCTGGTTCTCCTCGGCGTCCAAGCCGGTGAGGCGCAGCAGCCGCCGGGTGTGGTAGCCGGCGTCGACGACCTTCGGGCGGACCAGGTAGCGCCCGCCCTCGATCGTCGACATGGCGACCTCGGCCACGTCGAAGCCCAGCTCGTTGAGGCGGCGGATGCGGCCCTCGATGTCGTGCCGGGCCTCCCGCTCGATCGCCTGCTCGTAGGTGATCTCGTGCCAGAGCCGTTCGTAGCGCTGCACGACCTCCTCGCAGACCACCTCCGGGTCGATGGACTCGTGCAGCAGGCCGGCGGCCTGAAGGTCGAGCGCCTCGCCGAAGATGTTCACCCGGGCGATCTCCAGGTCCTCGCCGCGCTGACCGTTGGAGAGCGAGTTGTGCAGGGCGCCCGTCTCCGCGTCCACCAGGTAGGCGGCGAACGCGCCAGCGTCCCGGCGGAACAGCGTGTTCGACAGCGAGCAGTCGCCCCAGAAGAAGCCGGTCAGGTGCATCCGCACGATCAGGGCTGCGAGCGCGTCCAACAACCGGCTCATCGTCTCCGGGCGCAGGGTGTGCGAGAAGAGCGCCCGGTACGGCAGGGAGAACTGAAGGTGCCGAGTGATCAGCACCGATTCGAGGGGCTCCCCGTCGTCGGTCTGCCGGTCGGCGACCACCGCCACCGCCTCCACCGACGGGAAGTCGATCCGCTCCAGCGCCCGCAGCAGGTCGTACTCCCGCTCGGCGATCCGCTCGCGGGTCTCCTTGAACGCGTACACGTAGTCGCCGAGCCGGACGAACCGGACGATGTGCCGCGAGATGCCCTGCGGCAGGGCCACCAGGTGCTGGGCAGGCCACTCCTCCAGCGGTGTCGACCAGGGCAGGTCGAGCAGCGCCGGATCGACGAGGGCAGAGGTGATCCGCACGGGCACAAGCATGACGGTTCGCCCCCGCATCCGCCGCACATCGTGGCTCGGCCCACAGCGCCGAACACCGGGCCGCCCGCCGGACCGGTAGCGTGGTCGCCGTGCTCAAAACCTCGGGGGTACGACGTGAGCTGCGGTTGCGCCCCGTCCGGCCGGCCGGCTGGTGGTTCGACGCCCTGCTGCTGGCCGGATTGGTCGGGCTGACCGTCGCGCTCGCCGCCGACCAGCTTTTCGGGCTGGACCGGGCGGTCGCCGACTGGGCCGACGGGCACCGGCCGGCTGTCGCGTACTGGGTGGCGCGGGTGTTCAACCTGCTCGGCCAGGGCACGCCGCTGACCCTGATCGCCGCCGGGCTGGGTGTGTTGCTGGCCGTCCGGCTCCGCTCGGTACGCCCCCTGCTGCCGCCCGTCGTCGGGTTCGTGCTGACGTACCTGACGATCGGTCCACTCAAGGTGTGGACCGCCCGCGCCGCGCCGAGCGCCAGCGTCAAGGAGCCGTTCCTGCCTCCCGAGCAGACGCTGCCCCTGTTCCACGACGACCTGCCGGTCCGGTTCGCCCAGTCCTACCCGTCGGGCCACGTCGCCAACGCCATCGTCTGGTACGGCGTCATCGCGCTGCTGCTCGCCCCGCTCGCGCGCACCTTCGGCCGGCAGCTCCCGACCCGGTTGGTCACAGTGATCCGGGTGGTGCCGCCGCTTGTCGTCCTCACCACCACCACCTACCTGGGCTGGCACTGGCTTACCGACTCGGTGGCCGGGCTGCTGCTCGGGCTGCTGCTGGACCGGCTGCTGCACCGGGTGCCCTGGGATGGTCTGCCGCTCCCCGGGCGGCTACGCGAATGGGACCGGCCGTTCACCTCGTACCCCTAAGGTTTCGGCTCGTGGGTCAACTGGCGCGGCGGCTCGGCGTACCCGATGCGGTTGTCATCGGGTTGGGCTCGATGCTCGGCGCGGGCGTCTTCGTGGTCTTCGGCCCGGCCGCCGCGGCGGCCGGCGGCGCCGGGCTGCTGCCCGCACTGCTGCTTGCCGGGTTCATCGCCTACTGCAACGCGACGAGTTCGGCCCGGCTGGCGGCCCGCTACCCGGAGTCCGGCGGCACCTACGTCTACGGCCGGGAACGCCTCGGGCCGCTCGCGGGCTTCGTGGCCGGCTGGGGGTTCGTGGTCGGCAAGACGGCGAGCTGCGCGGCGATGGCGTTGACAATCGGGGCGTACCTGTGGCCGGGGCAGGCCCGTCTCGTCGCCGTCGGCGCGGTGCTCGCGGTGACCGCCGTGAACCTGCGCGGCATCGGCAAGACGGCCACCGCCACGAAGGTGCTGGTCGCTGTGGTGCTCGCGGTGCTGGCACTGGTGGCTGTCGTCGGCGTCAGTGGAGGCGGTCTGGATCTGGACCGGCTCGGTGACTCCGGCGGGTCGAGTCGGGGCGTGCTCACCGCCGCCGGGCTGCTGTTCTTCGGGTTCGCCGGGTACGCACGGATCGCCACGCTCGGCGAGGAGGTCCGCGACCCGCGGCGGACCATTCCCCGCGCGGTGCCGCTGGCGCTCGGCGCGGTGCTCGCTATCTACCTTGTGCTGGCAGTGGTCACGCTCGGCGTGCTCGGCGCCGACCGGCTTGCCGACTCCGCAGCGCCCCTTGTCGACGTCGTGACGGCCGCCGGACTGCCCGGACTTGCCTGGGTGGTCCGCGCCGGGGCGACCATCGCGGTCGTCGGCGTGCTGCTGTCCCTGGTCGCCGGTGTCGGACGGACCACCCTCGCGATGGCCCGCCGCCGCGACCTGCCCGGGGCGCTTGCCGCCGTGCACCAGGTGCACCAGGTGCCGCACCGCGCCGAACTGGCAGTGGCCGCCGTGGTGATCGTGGTGGTGCTGCTCGGCGACGTACGCGACGCGATCGGCTTCTCCAGTTGCACGGTGCTGGTCTACTACGCGATCACCAACGCCGCGGCGCTGACCCTGGGCCGGGACGCGGACCGGCGACTGCCAGTCCGCGTCCTCGCCGGCCTGGGGCTTGTCGGCTGCCTGCTGCTCGCGGTCAACTTGCCGTTTGGCAGCGTCGTGGCGGGCTTCGGGGTGCTCGCCGCCGGTGTCGTCGGGTACCTGGCGCTTGGTGCCCGCCGCCGACCGGAGTAGGGCCCACTGTCAGCGGCTCAGCCGCCGGTAGCGGCGCACCGCCAGCGGCGCGAACACCGCGATCAGGACCACCGGCCACAGCACCGCCAGCATGATGGCGTTCTCCGCAGGCCAGGAATCGCCGCCCAGACCCGGATTGCCGAACAGGTGGCGGATCGCCGCCACCGTCGCCGACAGGGGGTTCCACTCCGCTACCGCACCGATCCACCGCGGCATCAACTCGGGCGCCACGAAGACGTTGGAGAGGGCGGTCAGCGGAAACGCCGCAGGGAAGACGATGACGCCTACCGTGTCCGGGTTGCGGACCAGCAGCGCGAGATAAATGCCGGCCCAGGTGATCGCGACACGCAGCAGCAGGAGCAGCCCGACCGCGAGCAGCGCCCGCCCCACGCCGTCGCGCCACTGCCAGCCGACGAGCAGGCCGCAGACCAACAGTGTGGACATCTCCAGCAGGGCACGGATGAGGTCGGCGGCGCTACGACCGGCCAGCAGGGCGGAACGCGCCATCGGCATCGACCGGAACCGGTCGACGACGCCCCGGTTGAGGTCCAGCGCCACACCGGTAGCGGTGGCGCCGAGGCCGTACAACATCGTCATCACGAAGACCCCCGGGAGCAGGAACTCGCGGTAGTTGCCGCCACCTGGCACCTGCATGCCGCTGCCGAACACGTACCCGAACACCAGCACGAACATGATCGGCAACGAGAAGTAGAGGATCAGCTCCTCCGGCGCGCGGACCACGTGGGTCATGTTCCGCCTGGTCATCGTCCAGCCGTCGGTCACCGCCGTCGTCATGCCACCGCCGCCTCTCGTGCGGCCGGCCCGCGCACCCCGTCGGGCCGGTGCCCGGTCAGGTACAGGAACGCCTCGTCAAGCGTCGCGCGGCGCAGACCGATGTCCTCGACAGCGATGCCTGCGTCGTCCAACGCCCGCACCACGTCGATCAGGCCGGCGACCCGGTCGGCGACAGGCGCGCTCACCCGGCGGATCTCCGTATCCCGCTCGGGCTGCACGCCGCACACCCGGGCCACGATCTGCTCCGCCCCGGCCAACTGCGCCGCGTCCCGCACCACCACCTCGATCCGGTCACCGCCGGTCATCGACTTGAGCTCGTCCGGCGAGCCCTCGGCGACCACCCGCCCGGCGTCGATCACCGAGATCCGGTTGGCGAGCTGATCGGCCTCCTCCAGGTACTGCGTGGTCAGCAGCACAGTGGTTCCCTCCGCCACCAGGGCGCGGACCAGGTCCCACACCTGGTTGCGGCTACGCGGATCCAGGCCCGTCGTCGGTTCGTCGAGGAAGAGCACACGCGGCGTACGGATCAGGCTGGCGGCGAGATCCAGCCGACGGCGCATCCCGCCCGAATACTCACCGGCGGACCGGCCCGCCGCCTCGTCGAGCCCGAACCGTTCCAGCAGTTCGGTGGCGCGCCTGCGGGCTGCCTTCGGGCCGAGCCGGAACAGTCGACCGAACAACTCCAGGTTCTGCCGGCCGGTGAGGATCTCGTCGACCGCCGCGTACTGCCCGGTCAGCCCGATCCGGGCACGCACCTCGTCGGGTCGACGCACCACGTCGAAGCCGGCCACTGTCGCCCGGCCGGTGTCGAACCGCAGCAGCGTGGCGAGGATACGTACCGCAGTCGTCTTCCCCGCGCCGTTCGGACCGAGCAGCCCGTGGACCGTACCGGTCGGCACGGCCAGGTCGAACGTGTCGAGCGCGAGGGTCGGGCCGTACCGCTTGCCCAGCCCCTCGGCGACCACTTCGAATGTCGTCATGCCACGACGGTGCCTGGCGGCGCTGACCGTTCACGCACCGTCCGCTGACGGCGGCTGGCCAGGCACTGTCGCGGCCGTCTGCTCTGCCTCGGCGATCTGCGCGAGCACCAGCATGATCTCCGTACGGGTGGCCTCCCCGACGTACCAGCCGGTGAGCCCGCCGACCAGCGCCGCCTCGCAGAGCCGCCGGGCCTCGGCGAGGTCCCCGCGCAGCTGTGCCACCCGGGCGAGGCCGAGCCGGGAGGCGGACACGAACTCCGGCGCGCCGCTGCGCTGGGCGAGGTGCAGCGCTTCCGCGAAGTCGTTGTGCGCCGCCACGAGGTCACCAGCGCGCAGCCGTATCTCGCCCCGCGTACGCATCATGTCGGCCCGGTCGACGACCGATCCCAGTTGCTCGGCCAGGTCCATTGCCTCGTCAAGCAGGTCGCTCGCCGTGTCCGGGTCGCCCTGCCAGGCGGCGACTTCGCCGAGCGCGCCGAGTGTGATCATGGCCCCCCACCGGTCTCCGGCGCTCCGGAAACCGTCGAGCGCGACGACGAGCGAGGCCCTGGCCTGCTCCCACTGGCCTGTCGACATCTGCGCCGAGCCGAGCCCCATCGTGCCGAGCGCGTTGATCCAGACGTCCGGCCCGGCCAGCCGCCGTAGGTGCCGCATGAGGTCGTCGACGTCCTCGACACCGCCGGCCGGCGGTCCGTTCGAGATCCCCGACAGATACAGCAGGAAGGGCTGTCGGGGCAGTCGGTCGAGGCCGTAGAGCAGCGGTTGCTCCGACCCGAGGGACGACAGCTGGCCGAACCCTCCGAGCGAGGCGTTGTAGACGCAGAGGGCGTACTCCTCGCCCAGCTCTTGCGGCTCCTCGGTGCCGAGCAGGTCGAGGACGGCGGCGGCCAGCCGGGCACCCTCCCCGCGCATGCCGCGCAGCCACCAGTAGAACGACAGGGCCGCGACCAGCCCGGCCGCCTCGGCCGTGTCACCGGCAGCTGTGGCACGACGCAGCGCCGTGTGCAGGTTGTCCCGTTCGGCGTCGAGCCGTCGCAGCCAGCGCACCTGGTCCGGCCCACGCAGGTGGTCACTGGCGGTCCAGGCGAACTCCAGGAAGTACGCGGTGTGCGCGCGCCGCAGCTGATCGGCCTCACCGGCCTCGGCGAGCCGTTCGGCGCAGAACGCGCGCACGGTTTCGAGCATCCGGTAGCGGCCGCCGGTCAGCTCCACGAAGGACTTGTCGGCAAGACCGGTCAGCGCGTCGACAAGCTCGGCGGTGGGCAGGCCGGAGACCCGCCCGGCCGCCTCCAGCGTGGCACCGCCGGCGAAGACAGCCAGCCGGCGGGCCAGCCTCCGTTCGTCGTCGTCGAGCAGGTCCCAGCTCCACTCGACAACCGCGCGCAGCGTCCGGTGTCGCGGCGGGGCGGCCCGGCTGCCCACCGACAGCAGCCGGAACCGGTCGTCGAGGCGGACGGCCACCTCGGCGACGGGCAGCGCCCGCAGCCGCGCGGCGGCCAGCTCGATGGCCAACGGCAGGCCGTCGAGGGTGCGGCAGATGCACAGCACCGCCTCGGCGTTTGCCGAGGTGACGGCGAAGCCGGGTACGACGTCGGCGGCCCGCTGGGCGAACAGCCGCACCGCCGCGTAGTCGTCGACGGCCAGCGCCGGGACGTCGGGCGGCGGCACTGTGAGCCCGGACAGCGGGCACAACGCCTCGCCGGCCAGCCCGAGCGGTTCACGGCTGGTGGCCAGGACGCGCAGCGACGGGCTGGCGCTCAGCATCCGTGCGGCAAGCCGGGCCACGTCGGCGACGACGTGCTCGCAGTTGTCGAGTACGAGCAGCAGCCGCCGCTGCGCCAGCGCCTCGACCAGCCGATCGGTCGGATGTCGGCCGTGCTCGGCCGGGGCGCGCAGGCCCGCGTCGCGCAGGCCGAGCGCACTCAACACCGCCTGCGGTACGTCCGACCCGTCGGTCAGCCCGGCCAGCTCGACGAAACGGACCTCCCCGCCGGCCCGGCCCGCCGCCTCGATCGCCAACCGCGTCTTGCCGGCTCCCCCGGGGCCGGTGAGGGTGACAAGTCTCCGCTCGCTGAGCAGGTCACCAACGCGCTTCAGCTCCTCTTCCCGCCCGACGAAGGTGGTGAGCTGGCTCGGGAGCGCCTGCTCGGTCGCCGGGCGTTCCTCACCGCGCAGCACCGCCAGATGGATCGCGGCAAGCTCCACCGAAGGATCGACGCCGAGCTGCTCGGCGAGCGTGCGCCGCGCGTCCTCGAACTCGGCGAGCGCCTCGGCCGGCCTGCCCAGCCCGGACAGGACGCGCATGAGCTGACCTCGCGCCCGTTCCCGCAGCGGATGCGCGACGACGAGCTCCCGCAGCTCCGCGACCAGCGCGCTGTGCCCGCCCAACGCCAGCTCCGCCTCGATCCGATCCTCGACGGCGGCCAGCCGCAGCTCGTCCAGCCGTGCCGCCTGCGCTGGCGCGTTCAGCACATCGGCCAGAGCAGGGCCGTGCCACAACTCCGACGCCTCGCGCAACACAGCCGCCGCGTGGGACCAGTCACCAGCGGCGAGCGCGCGGCGCCCCGACTCGGCGAGGCGCTCGAACCGGTACGCGTCGACGTCCTCGGGATCCACCGCCAGGCGGTAGCCGGCCTGGTGAAACTCAACCAGGGCGTCCTCTGCGGGCAGGGCCTGACGCAGCCGCGACACCTGGGATTGGAGCGCGTTGGCCGGTCCATGGGGTGGGTGCTCGCCGTACAGGCCGTCGATCAGCCGCTCGGCGGGAACGAT
This sequence comes from Micromonospora sp. NRRL B-16802, assembly GCF_001279555.1. Classification (NCBI taxonomy): domain Bacteria; kingdom Bacillati; phylum Actinomycetota; class Actinomycetes; order Micromonosporales; family Micromonosporaceae; genus Micromonospora; species Micromonospora sp. NRRL B-16802. The sequence continues at coordinate 361,543 of NZ_LGEB01000053.1, forward strand.
GCGGCCCGCATTGAGCAGGAGGAGCGCCAGGAGCGCGCGCAACCGAGGACCGCCCACGGGAAGCTCTCGCCCGTCGGCAAGCAGCACCCTGGTCGGCCCGAGGACGCGGAAACGCATGCCATGGATTGTCGCTCAGTGTCGGCCGGTTCCTGCGGATCGGTCAGCCGCTCAGCGCCCGGCGGAGATCCTTCATCAGCAGCAGCAGGTGCATGGGGTCGGTGGGGCTGGCCTCGAACTTGGCCAGCCGCTGGTAGAAGTCGCGGGCAGCGTCTGTCTCACAGTGAATGAGCACGGCGCGTACGCCGATGACCTCGGCGGCGGAGGCGATACGCCGCAGGGCGTCGACCACAAGCGCTCGACCAAGACCGACGCCCTGGGCGCTGCGGTCGACTCCGAGCCGAGTCAGGATCACCACCGGTTGGTGGTAGCGGCCGGCCCCCTGCTGTAGGCGAGGCGAGGCATCGGCGGGAGCGACACTACCGGCAGCCAGCGCGTAGTAGCCGGCCACTCGCTGATCCGGGTGCTCGTTGTCACGCACCACGTACACCCGGGACAAGCCCGCTCGGTGGCTTTGTAGGGCATGCTCGACCAGCCACACCGACTGTGCGCGGGAGCCGCAGTCGAACCCGGTCACTGCGGACTCGGCCGACAGCGGCTCGACGGCCGAGAAGCGGGATCTCACCGCGACGCACCATCTGCCGGCGGGTCGAGCACCGTTGGACCGGTCAACAGCTCCCGCAGCCCGGCGACGTCCTGCGCCGGCTCCTGCAACGCCTCATCGAAGACGCGCCAGGCGTCCTCGTCCAGCACGAACACCCGCCGGTCGGCGAGCACATCCGCCGCGGCTTCGGTCGCCGCCTTCAACACGAACGTCGACACGCTGTCCCCGGACGCCTGACTCGCCGCCTCCAGCAACGCCTTCTGCTGCTGGTCGACCCGCAGGTGCAGTCGCTCTGCCTTAGCACTCACAGCCCGAGTGTACGCACAATGTACGCCATCGCAAGTCGAGTAGCTGGACAACGTCGGCCCGGGCTCACCGGGCGCCGTCAGTTCACCTCGCCGGTCCCGTCATGTCGACGGGCCACCTCGGGTTCGTCAGGTAGACCGCCGTTGGTCGTCGAGGGCAGATCTCCGGCCGGATGAACGGGGTGCGTCGTGTCGACCCCCGCACCTGCCTGGCCCGGCACCACGGGGGCCGTCGCCGCTGGGCTGTGCACTCCGCCATGGACCGACTCAGTCGGCCGGGAGACCGGGGCCGGCGGGGCGCACTGACCGGTCAGCCAGTCCAGGCCGCGTCGGCGGGCGACCACTGTGAGCCGGTCACCCGCGAAGATCACCTGTCGGGGGTCGAGGTCCTTCCACCAGATCGTCCTGCCCCCACCGGCCGGAGTCCGGGCGATGAGGCGGACCTGCCCGTCCCGGCTGACCGAGCTCAGGGGGCGGCCGTCCAACTCGGAGCCTGCGGCGACAGGCACCTCGGCGACCGGCAGCGCGTGCCGGTCGACAGGGATCGTGGTGATGACAGCGCGTTCGGTGAGGGCACCGATGAAGGCCGGCGCGGCCAGGTAGGAGACCGATCGGGACACGCCGAGGGCAAGGGTCTCCTCGACCCGCGCGGCGAAGTCGCCGTCGAGGAGGCGCAGCACCACCCGCAGGTCGTCGCGGAGGTCCCGGGCGGTCAGTGCCGCCTCCAGGTTCGCCACATCGTCTGTGGACGCCACCACAAGCGCCTGGCAGTCGGCCACCGACGCGGAGATGAGCGTCTCGGGCAGGGCGGCGTCGCCGACGATCAGCGGCACCTCCAGTTGCCGGGCGAGGGCACCGCCGCGCGGCTCCGGGTCCTTGTCGATGGCGACCACCTCGACGTCGTACTCGCGCAGGCGTGCCATCACCCGGGTACCGACGTTGCCCAGGCCGATCACCACCACGTGCCCCGCCCGGGCCGGCTGCTGCCGGCCGGTGTGCAGGGCCAGCCGTGCGTTGACGATGCCGTCGACCACCACGGCGGTGATCAGCGGGATCAGCGCCAGGCCGGCCAGGTTGAGCACCACCTGCATGATCTGCGCGTCGGGTGGCTTGCCGGTGTCCGGGTCGGCGCCGCTGAGCGTTGTGACAAGCGTCAGGTACAGCGCCTCCGCCGGGGAGACGCCCTCGGCGCGGGAGATCAGTGCCCCCAGTACCGCGATCACAGCGAGCACCAGCATCACGGCCACGCCGATCTTGCGGGTGGCGAAGCCGCGTACCGCACGCATCAGCACCGCCACCGGGCGACGCCGCCGCCGGGCGCGGACCAGCCGCCGGGCGGCGACCTCCGTGCCCGGCGGCTGACCGGTGGCCTCGGCCAACACCAGGTCCGCGCCGGCCTGCTCGGCAGGCAGCAGCTCGACACCCTGCTCCTCACTGACGTGGGCCAGCGCGCACACCACGTCCTGCGGGCGGACGTCGGCCCGCCGGGCCACCCGCAGCGTCTTGTCCCGATGCTGGAAGGAGCTGGGGTCGACCTCGCCGAGCGCGGCGGCCACGAAGGCCGGCGCGGCCATCTCGGCGTCGGAGAGCACCTCGACGGGCGCCTTGAGCAGTTTGCGTACGCCGTCGGCGAGGGTGCCGTTGAACATGCGCAGCACCTGGCGGACCCGCTGGTCGACGGCCTGTGCGCACAGCGCGGCATGCAGGTTGCCCACGTCGTCCTGGTGCAGCAGGGCCAGCCCGGTGGCACCGGCAAGCCCGGCGGTCTCGAAGGTGGCCACGTCCAGCCGGTCGGAACGGACCACCCGGACCCCGCGCAACGCTGCCACGTCAGCTGCGTTGCGGGGATAACGCTCCGGCACCACGACTGTCACCCGGGCTCCGCCGACGGGCAGCTCGGATTCGAGGATCGCGCGGGCGACGTAGTAGGCGAGCGCGTCCCGGCCGCAGATCACGTAGTGCGGGCGGGGATCCCCGGCGGCCCGTAGTCGCCAGTTCCACTCGACCGCCCGTCGCGCCCGGTCCCGCCACGGCTCAGCCATGCCCGGATCGTAGTCAGCACTACCACGCTGGGCGACCCCGTCCGGATCATCCCTGGCCAGGCATGCCAGCCCCCCGTGCCGGGTAGAGCCCTGCCATGCAGACCTTCCTCCCGTATCCGGACTTTCTGGCCAGCGCCCGCACGCTGGACCAGAGGCGGCTGGGCAAGCAGCGGGTGGAGGCCATCCAGGTGCTGCGCGGGCTGACCCGCCCCGGGTACGGCTGGCGCAACCACCCCGCTGTGAAGATGTGGGCCGGGTACGAGGAGGCGCTAACCCGCTACGGACTGGACATGTGCGCGGTCTGGACCGAGCCGGGCCGGGCCGACACGTGTGCCGCCACGCTGGCCGTGGACCTCGCCGCCGCCTGCGGCCCCGGGGTGATCCGTACCCAGGATGAGTTGACCCGGGCCGGTGAGCTGCCGCCCTGGCTGGGCCGCGACGACCTGCACCTCAGCCACCGCTCGTCGCTGCTGCGCAAGGACCCGGAGCACTACGGCCCGATCTTCGGCCCGGACGTGCCGACGGACCTGGAGTACGTCTGGCCGGCCTCCGACAGAGCGCGCCGCTGCCTGCCTTAGGGGAGACTGGCGGGAGAGGGAGGTGCCCGTGGCACTGTCGCGAGTGGTGGGTCGGCTCATCGGCGTACGTCAGCACGTGGTGGACCCGGGCGGCGATGGCGCGGACCGCGTACCGCGACAGGTGTCGGCGGTGGTGGTGGGTGGCGGGATCGCCGGCATGTCGGCGGCGGTCGTGCTGGCCGAGCGGGGTGTGGCGGTGACGGTGCTAGAGGCCGCGCCGACAGTGGGTGGCCGGCTCGGCGCGTGGCCGGAGGCGCTCGCCGACGGCAGCCAGCAGAACGAGCACGGCTTCCACGCGTTCTTCCGGCAGTACTACAACTGGCGGTCCATCCTCCGCCGCATCGACACGGACCTGAGGTTTCTCAAGCCCATTCCGGGCTATCCGATCCTCAGTGCAGAGTGGCCGACGGAGGAGTTCGGCAAGCTGCCGCCGGCACCGCCGGCCAACCTTCTGGCGTTGCTGCTGCGCAGCCCAAGCCTGCGCCTGTCCGACCTGCGGTCGATGGACCGCGACGCCGCGCTGCCGCTGCTCAGCTACGACCCGGTACGCACCTACGCCGAACTGGACGACCGCACCGCCGACGAGTTGCTGGCGTCACTGCGGCTGCCGGACCGGGCGCGGGCCATGCTGTTCGAGGTCTTCTCGCACTCGTTCTTCAACCACGAGGCGGAGATGTCGGCAGCCGAGATGGTCGCCCAGTTCCACTTCTATCTGCTCGGCAACCCGGAAGGGCTGGCGTTCGACTGCCCCGACGAGGATTACGCCACGGCGATCTGGGAGCCGCTGACCCGGCACGTGGAGAAGCACGGCGGCCAGGTGCGCGTCAGCTCCGGCGCGACAGGTGTGCACCGTGACGCCGACGGCTGGCGGGTGAACACCACCGACGGCGGCAGTCACTCGGCCGCCCACGTGGTGCTCGCGGTGGACCCGCCGGCCCTGGCCGCGCTGGTGGCGGCCTCTCCCGACCTGGTCGAGCAGGCACCGGAGCTGGCGGAGCGGATGCCCGCGTTCGGCACGCCCGGCCCGCCGTACGCGGTGGCACGGTACTGGTGCGACGGGGACGTGTCCGACGAGCGGGCGGTCTTCAGCGGTGTGTCCCGTCAGCCCACACTGGACTCGGTGACGCTCTACCACCGGCTGGAGAACGAGTCGCGCCGCTGGGCGCGGCAGACCGGCGGGTCGGTCGTCGAGCTGCACGCGTACGCCTGCGAACCCGACGTACCTGCCGACGAGCTGGCCGAACGGATGCGCCGCGAGCTGGTGACGCTCTGGCCGGAGGCCGCCGATCTGCGGGTCCGCGAGCTGCGCGCCCGGGTGGAGGCGCAGGCGCCGGCATTCACGCCGGGCAGCCACGCATGGCGTCCAGGGGTACGCACCGAGGCCACAGGCGTCTACCTGGCCGGCGACGGCATCGCCACGGACTTCCCGAGCGCTCTCATGGAACGCTCCGCGGCCACCGGGATCATCGCGGCGAACCACATCCTGCGCGCCGAGGGCGCTGCTGCCGAGCCGGTGCGGTCGATCCGGCCCCGAGGGCTGCTCGCCGGGCGGCCCACTCCAAACCGACAAAAACCAATATAAGCGACAGAGTGCTGCCGTACGCTCGAATGATCATCCGTCGATCGGTCGGGCGGGAGGGCAGCGGCGATGTCACCACTGCACCGCGCCGGCGACCTCCCGCTGGCCGAGGACACCGGCCGGGACGACGCGTACCCGCTGCTCCGCGACGAGCGCGCCTGCGTCGTCACCGCCCTGCGGCTGGGCTGGTGGATGGCCGACGCGTACCACCACGGCCAGCACGCCGAGCCCTCCCCTGCCGTCGCCACCCACCCGCCGGCCAAGCTCTCCAACCTGACCGAGATGTCGACACCGCGCCGAATGCGGATGTACCTGGACGGGGTCGACGTCGCGCTGGCCCAGATCGCCGCGCTCACCCGGCACACCGGGCAACTGCCCGACACGTCCGCCGTCCGCGCCCGACTCCCCGAGCTGGACCGGCTGCCCGACCTGGACCAACCCGGACCCCTCGACCTCGAATCGCTACTGCTCGCCCTGGACGACCTCAACGTGGAGGTGCTGCGGTGGGCGATGGCCACCAACCTCCGGATCGGGCTGGCCTACCGTCTCGGCCGGTCGCTGGCCGACACCGTCCGGCCCGGCGACGCCACCCAGTTGCTGCGCCGCTTCAACGGCCGCCAGATCCAGCTCAGCCGCTGGCTGGACGAGCTGGCCAGCGTCCTGCCGCCGTACTCGGCCGCAGTGGTACGCCGTTCGCTGTCCGCGTGGGCGGTCGTGGTGGAGCGGGCCGGGCGGGGTGACCCGACCGAGCCCGACGCCGCCGAGCTGAGTCGCGAGCTGCGCAACCAGGGTGACCTGTGGCGCGGCGTACTCACCGGTGGCCTGCATCCCCGCGACCTGCTCGACGAGGAGGACTACGCGGTGGTCGCCCGCAACCTGATCATCCGCGACCGGCGGCTCGTGGCCCAGGCCGCCCGGGGCATCTTCTGGCCGGTGCTGGTACCCCTGCTTGTCGTCCTCTTCGCCGTGGTCGGGGTGAGCGCCGCCGCGGCGGCCGGTTCGCCCACCACCAGGGCCGCCGTCGCCCTGCTCGGCCTCGGCGCCGGCCTGGCCGCCATCTGGCGTTCCGTCTCCGGCCCGGCCCTGGCGGTCGCCGCCGAGGTCAACCGGCCTTTGCTGGACAGCGAACTCACCGCGCGGATGGCACTGCGACTGGACCGGCCGCTGGCCATCGCCCGCCGCTCGGTGGGAACCGCTCCCCGGACCCGTCGTCAGCGACGTCCCGAGTCGCCGGAGGGCCGATCGAAATACGTTGCCCCTCTGTCCCCCGCCGACCTACCGTGATCGCGCAAGGTCAACCACCACCGCGGGAGCAGATCATGACGATGTGGCACGTCACCACCGTGTCGTCGTCGGTGCTGCCCGTCGGCGGTTGCCGAGCGGAAGGTCCCCGGGCGGGCCGGCCCGACTGACGCGTACCCGAACGCGCTGAGCCGCCCCGTCCGACAGCAGGACCGGGCGGCTCTTCGCTGTCCGGATCAGTACGCCTCTGAAAGGAGATCCCGGTGGACGCCGTCCTCGTCATCAACGCCGACCTCGGCCCGCTGCACCGGGTCACCGTTCAACACGCCGTACGGATGCTCTGCCGCCGGGTGGCCGAGATCCACGAGGCTGAGCCGGACCAGGTCATCGGTGTCTTCCCGATGCCCCGGGTGGTGCGGCTGGTCCGCTACGTGGTCACCCGGTGGCGGTTCGGCGCCGGGCCAGCCTGGTCCCGCGCCGGGGTGCTGCGCCGCGACAACCGCTGCTGCGCGTACTGCGGCGGTCCCGCGTCGACCATCGACCACATCCTGCCCCGCTCGCGCGGCGGCCGGAACACCTGGCGCAACACGACCGCCGCCTGCTACGCCTGCAACCAGCGCAAGGGCGACCGGACTCCGGCGGAGGCGGCCATGCCGCTGCGCCGGGAGCCGGTGAACCCGGGCTGGTCGGCGCTGGCCGCGCGGTGACCGACCGGGCCGGCGGGAACGGGGGGCCGCATCGAGGTACGTCCTCGGCGCGGCACCCGCCGGCCCCTGGTCCAGGGGCGTGCCGTCGCTGCAAACGCCCGCGAGGGATGCGATCTCGTCTAGGAGGCGCGTTCCTTGACCGTCGGTTTCGGACGGCCGTTGGGGCAGCGCGCCCGGACTTCGCTGCGGTTCCCGGCGGACTCCAACTCGATCCGGACCTGCCTGGCCGGTCCCGGGTCGTACGTCTCCGCCCGGTAGCCGGACGCTGGCGTCACCGCGAGCACCTCGACCAGCTTTCCGACACAGCGAACGGTTACCGTCCCGCCACGCGCCTCCACCGGTACGCCAGAGGACGAGGTGGGCGGGGAGGCGGCCCCTGTCGGTGCGGGCCCTGGGATGGTGACGGACGGGCTCGGGGCGGCGGTCGGGCTCGGGGCGGCCGTCCGTCCCGGTCTGCTCGGAGGGCCGGGCCGGGGGACGGGCGAGGTGCTACTGGCCGACGGAACGGCGGACGGTCGTGGGTCTGTGGCAACGGCCGATTCGGCGGTGCCTGGAAACCCCACCGATGTGGTGCCCGGGCCGGCGCCTGTCGGCGGCGCGCCCCGCCCCTGTCGACGATTGTGCGAGTCGCCAAGGGACCCGGCCATCGCCACGGCCGCGATCAGCGCGCCGCCGACAGCCACGATGGCCCGCCGCCGACGCCACAGCCCCTGCCGCCCGCTCGCCCCGGCAAGCCCGCTCGGATCGGCCTGCTCGGTCGGATCGGCTGCCGCAACTCGCTTCGGCTCGGCGGGCTCGCCGCCCTGGGCGACAGTGGCCGACGCCGGCTCGGCGGCGCTGACAGCCGTCCCGACCTCACCGCTGACGGCATCCGCCGCTCGGGAGGCGACAAGCAGGATGCGGGCCGCCTCGGCGGCCGGCGGCCGGTCGGCCGGGTCGTGGGCCAGGCACCAGCGGTACAGCCGCTGGACCTCGGCCGGCACCCCATCGATATCGGGCAGCGGGTCCGGCTCGACGTGCTCGGACGCGCGCAGCATCCCGACCTGCGCTTCGTCGGCCCAGGGCAGCCGACCGGTGAGCACCCGGTGCAGGAGCAGGCCGAGGGCGTACACGTCGGAGGCCGGCAGCACCTCGCCGGCGGCCAACCGCTCCGGGGCGAGGTAGGCCGGCGTACCGAGCAGCCGCCCTTCGAAGTCGATCTCCGGGTCGCCGACGGCGGCCGCGATGCCGAAATCGAGCATTTTCGCCCCGGCGGGGGTGAGCATCACGTTGCCCGGCTTGATGTCGCGGTGCACCAGCCCTTGGGCGTGCGCGGCCGCGAGCGCCGACGCCACCTCGGCGCAGACCCGCAATCCGGCGCGGGGCGGGAGCGGCCCGGCATCCAGCCGTTGTTCGAGGGTGTGGCCGTCGAGCAGCTCAAGCACCACGAACGGGACCAGGGCACCGTCGAGCGACGACTCCCCGTAGTCGTAGACGTTTGTGACGTGCGGATGCGACAGCCGGGCCGCCGCCTTGGCCTCGCCCCGGATCCGACGCCTGCCGTCGGTGCCCGAGACGACCAGTACCTTGACCGCCACGTCGCGTTCGAGCACCTCGTCGTACGCCCGGTGCACCGCGGACATGCCGCCACTGCCGAGACGCTCCAGGAGCCGGTAGCGGCCCGCAAGCAACCGATCACGCTGCACGACGGACAGCCTGCCGTACGGTCCCGAGCCGACACCACCCAGGATCGAGGTTTTCCCATACATGGAATCGACAACGGCCGTCGGGCGGTCAGGTCTGGCAGAGCTCGCGGAAAGGCTCCGGCGGCCCGGCAGGTGCCCACTCCGTCCAGCACCCGCCGCCGCCGAGACGCTCAGTTGTCGGTCGGGGCCTGCCAGGCGAAGCGGGGCATCCGGCGTTCGGCGACCGCCGCCACGCCCTCCCGGGCCTCGCCGGTGGTCACGACCTTCCGGTGCCACCAGGCGATCCGCGCCGGCCCGGCCCGGTCGTCGACGATCTCCTTGGCTGCTGCGACGCTCAGCGGCGAGCGCTGAGCGATCGTGGCCGTGAGTTCATCCACCCGCGCGGCGAGCTGGTCGGCGGGCAGTACCTCGTCGACCAGACCGATCCGCAGGGCACGCTCGGCGTCGACGAGGTCGGCGGTGAACAGGAGGTGCTTGGCGGCGGACGGGCCGACCAGCCGGGCCAGCCGGCGGGTAGTGGGGGCCGGATAGACCAGGCCGAGCCGGGCCGGCGGTACGCCGAACCGGGCGTCGTCCGCCGCTATCCGCAGGTCGCAGGCCACCGCGAGCTGGGCGCCACCTCCGACGCAGGCACCCCGGATGGCCGCCACCGTCGGCTTGGCGAAGCTGGCCAGGCGTTCCTCGGCGGTCACCGCGATGCTGGCGTCGCCCGCGTCCAGCAGTTCGGCCAGGTCACCGAGGTCGGCGCCGGCGCAGAAGGCGTTGCCCGCGCCGGTGAGCACCAGCGCGCGTACGTCGGGGTCGGGCTCCAACCGGTCGAGCAGCTCGGGCAACTGCCGCCACATGGCCGCCGTCATCGCGTTACGGCGAGCCGGGTTGTGGATCACCACGGTCGCCACCGGACCGGTCACCTCGACGGTCAACTCCGCGTCCGACACGTCCACCCCTTTCCGCGTCAGCCGTCCGGGGGCGTACGCCGCCGATCCGACCCGCCGGCACACGGCGGTGCGGCGACCATAACGGCGCGGACCCGGCGACCACCCGTGAGGGGTGGCCGCCGGGCCCTGGCGTGTCAGCTCAGGTCAGGAGACGTTGAGCGCCGTGTCGTCGACCACGAAGGACGTCTGCAGCGAGGAGTCCTCGATGCCGGTGAACTTCAGGCTGACGGTCTGGCCGGCGTACGCGGCCAGGGAGAAGGACTTCTGGCTGTAGCTGGTGCCCTTGTTCAGGTTCGAGTAGGTCGCCAGGGTCGCCAACACCGTTCCGCTCGAGTTGAGCACCTGCACGTTGAGCTTGTCGTACGCGACGCTGGTGGTCGTCTCGGCCGAGTTGACGTACAGCCAGAAGCTGAGGGCGTACGACGAGCAGCCGGCCGGCAGGCTCACCGACTGGGCGAGCGTCTCGGTGCGGGTGCTGCCGTACCCGTTCAGCCACGCCTTGTACGACCCGGTGCGGGCCGGCCGGGTGCTGGAGTTGGTGATGACGCCGGAGCTGGCCGTCCAGCCGGTCGCGCCGGACTCGAAGCCCGGGTTGGCCAGCTTCTGGCCCGGCGCGGTGCAGCCGCCACCGGTGCCGTTCACTGTCAGCGAGTACGTGGCGCTGCGGGTGACAGCCCCGGCACCGTTGACGGTGATCGAGTAGGTGCCGGGTGAGGTGCTCGCCGAGGTGCTGATGGTGAGGGTGGACGAGGCGCCCGAGGTCACCGAGGCGGGGCTGAACGCGGCGGTCGCCCCGCTGGGCAGGCCCGACGCGGAGAACGTCACGGTCTGCGCCGTACCGCTGGTGGTGGCGGTCGCCACTGTGGTGGAGACCGAGCTGCCCGGGTTGACCGAGCCGGCGGTCGGCGAGAGCGACACCGAGAAGTCGTTTCCGGTCGAGCAGTTCGAGTCGCTGCCGGCCACGTTCACCGCGGTCCAGGCGGCCTGCACGGCCTTGTACTCGGTGGAGCAGCTGCCGTACAGGTCGGTGGCCGCCCGCAGGCTGTAGGCGCGGGCGGTGTTCGCCGGGTTGCTGGTGTTGACGTACGACGTGTTGGAGGTGAAGTAGACGTCCAGCGCCCGGTACCAGATCTTCTCGGCCTTGACCCGGCCGATGCCTGTCACCGCGGGAGCGGAGCCGCAGACCGGAGAGGTGCCGTACGACGTGGCGCCCGTGCCCTCGGCGAGGTTGAAGAAGAAGTGGTTGGCGACGCCGGAGGAGTAGTGCACGTCCTTGTTCTTCGTGCTGGTGGACCAGCAACTGTCGGACGAGCCGTCCAGCGACGGGTTGTACATGTAGCGCAGCGGCGTACCGTTGCCATTGATGTTGATCTTCTCACCGACCTGGTAGTCGCCCGGGTCGCTCGGCGCGGCGGCGTAGAACTCCACCATGTTGCCGAAGATGTCGCTTGTGGCCTCGTTGAGGCCACCGGACTCGCCGGAGTAGACCAGGCCGGCCAGCGCCTCGGTGACGCCGTGGCTCATCTCGTGCCCGGCCACGTCCAGCGAGACGAGCGGCCGGGAGTTGCCCGAGCCGTCGCCGTAGGTCATCTGGGCGCCGTCCCAGAAGGCGTTGACGTAGTTGTTGCCGTAGTGCACCCGGCTCGGCACGCCGTTGCCGTTGCCGAAGATGCCGTTGCGGCCGTGCACGTTCTTGAAGTAGTCGAACGTCTTGGCTGCGCCGAAGTGCGCGTCAACAGCGGCAGACTGCCGGTTGGAGGCGGCACCGGTGCCCCACGCGTTGTCGGCGTCGGTAAGTGTGGTGCAGGAGGACGTGCCGTTGTTCATGTCGCAGGTACGGCCGTTGCCGTGCGACGGGTCGATCATCTGGTACGTGCTGCCGGAGAGCGTCGTGTCGATGCTGACCGAGCCGCTGTAGATGCCCTGGCCACTGCCGACCACCGACTCGATCTCGTCGTACGACCCCACTGCCGCGCCGGTGACGGCGTCGGTGATGACGTGCAGCCGGGACGGGGTCTGCCCGTCGGGCTGCCAGCCGCTGACCACAGTCTCCCAGGCGAGTCGACCCTTGCCGGAGCTGGCGTCGACGAACAGCTCGGGTGCGCCTACCGCTTCCGCCTTGCCGGTGAATTCGGCGCGGGCGGCCTTCTTTGCCGCGTCGGCGGTGACCTTGGCCGTGGTGGCGACGGTCAGCGGTGCGGCGAGTCCGACGGAACTGCCGGCGTAGGTGCCGTTGGGTGCGGTGTGGATGACGAAGTCACCGCCGTACACCCGAAGGCCCTGGTAGGTCCGGGTGTAACGGGTGTGCGCCGCGCCGGAGGCGTCCACCTTGGTGCTCTGCACCTGGTAGGACTCGGCGCTCGAACCCTGGACTGCGCCGGGGTTCGTTCGCAGGACGCTCGCCGCCTGGGCCGCGGCGGAGGCGCCCGGCGCGGGGGCGGTGGGTGGAGCCGCTTGTGCCGCGGTGGCGACACAGGTCAGCAGGCCGCTGGTGAGCAGCGCTGCGCTGACGGCGGCGACGGATCTTTTCACGTGCCCTCCTGGAAGGAGAAAGAGTGTGACGGGGGTAGTCACGCATGTAGATATAGCCATGTGTCGACGAAAAGAGAAGAGCTGAACCGTTCTCAGACATCGACACTGGCCGAACGGATGAGTGCCTTGACAAGGGAACCAACGACCCACCTCGCGCGTCCGACGGACATGAGACCCGCCTCGACAGCCGGTGCCACGATCGCGCTCCTGGCCGCTTTCCTGGTCGGCTGCACCAGCACCGACCAGGCCGACACCCCCCAGGCTCAGCCGTCGACCACCGCCGACGGCACCACGGCCACGGCCGTTCCGCCGTCCGCTGTCCCCGCCACCGCGGCACCCACACCGACCGCCTCCGGTGCCACCGACAGCTCGCCCGCGCGCGTGCTGCTGTTCCGCTCCGGCGGCTTCGCCGGTCGCGGCGACCAGGTGACAGTCGAGCCGGACGGCCGGTGGACGGCTGTGGACCGGGCCGGCAGCCGGCGTACCGGCCAACTCGCCCCCGCCGACCTCGGTCGCCTACGCGGGCTCGCCGCCGACCCCCGGCTCACCACCGAGGCCCGCCAGGGCACGAGCACGACAAGCTGCGCCGACGCCTTCAGCTACCGGTTGACCGTCGGCACCATCGAGACCGGGTACGTCGACTGCCCCGCCGACCCCGCACCACCGCCGGCAACCCGCGCGCTCGTCGAACTGCTGCTGCGCGCCACCGACACTCAGACCAGGTAGTCCGCCGGCAGGCCGGTGCCCCGCAACTCCAGAGGCAGGTGCGCCACGTCGTTGACGGCGACCAGGCTCGGCGGCCCCGCAGGGCCGTACCGGATCACTGTCAGACCCGCGTTGTGCAGGTTCAAACCCAGCCACCGGCGCTCCGGCGCGTCGAGGGCGTGCCGCACCAGCCAGGCGATCAGGAAGTTGTGCGTCACGACCAGCTCACGAACCGGCTCGTCCCCGGCGGCCTGCGCGCTGACCGGGCCGGCGAACCGCCGCACCGCCGCCGCCGTCACCCGCGGCCCGTCGGCCCTCTCGGCCGCCGAGAACCCGGCAAGGAATTCGGCGTACGCCTGCGGCAGGCCAGCCGGATCCGTGTCGTGCGGCAGGTGGTCACCGGCCAGCTCCGTGGCGTACACCGGGACCTCGGGCAGCGACTGCGCGACCAGCTCGGCGGTCTGGGCGGCCCGGAGCAGCGGCCCGTGGTGGACGGCGGCGAACGAGCGGCCCCGCAGCCGCTCGCCGAGCAACGCGGCCTGCCGCCGACCGCGCTCCGACAGGCCGGTGTCCGGCTCGCCCGGCCCGGTCAGATCCTGCTCGCCGTGTCGGGTCAGGTACAGCAGCCGTGTCCGCATACCCCACACCCCAACACAGCGGAGGGCGCGGGATCGCCCCGCGCCCTCCGCTGTGGCTCGCCCCTACGACCGGGGGAACATCTGGCCGATGCGGATCCGGTTGCCGAACGGATCCCGGATACCGAAGTCGATCCCGTACGGACGCTCGGTCGGCTCGTCGGTGATCTCGACACCCTTCGCCACGAGATCCTCGTGCGTCTTGCGGGCGTCGTCAGTGGTCATGAAGAGGTATCCGCCCAGGGCGCCCTTGGTGAGCAGCTCCCGGACCTGCTCGGCGGTGGCCGGGTCCAGTGCCGGCGGGCCCGGCTTCTCCAGCAGGATCTCCCGCTCGGGGTCGCCGGGCAGGTTGACGGTCAACCACCGCATGAACCCGAGGTCCTGGTCGGTGTTGACCTCCATGCCGAGCTTGTTCACGTAGAAGTCGAGTGCCTCGTCCTGGTCCAGGACGTAGATCTGGGAGCGGCTGATCGCGTTCATCGTCATGCCCATGACGTTAGAGGTCGCCCCTGAGCTGCTGCTTATCCAAAACTGACAGGTCTGGTCCACGCCTTGGTGAAGCAGGACGGCACATTGGTCGGTGTCGCCCGTTGACGGAAGCTCGTGGGTGACTCCCCGACGATCTGCCGGAACGTGCGGCTGAACGTGCCCAGGCTGCTGAAGCCGACCGCGTAACAGATGTCGGTGACGTCCCGGTCGGTCTCCACGAGCAGCGACATCGCCCGCTCCACCCGACGACGTTGCAGATAGCGGTGCGGCGTCTCGCCGAAGGTGGTCCGGAACGTACGGATGAAGTGGGCCTCGGAGACGTGCGCGATCCGGGCCAACGCCGGGATGTCCAACGGCTGGGCGTACGCCCGGTCCATCGCGTCCCGGGCACGCAGCATCGCCCGGTTCGACTGCTCCACCGCGCGACTCATCGGACCCCCGTCCCGCTCGGCTCGTTGCCCGACCCCAGGCTACCGGCAGGACTGCACAACTCGGTCAGCTGAACTGGGACTGCGGCGGTCGGCGCTGCTGCGCGTACGCGCCGGCGGCGACCCAGTCCGGTGAAGCCAGCGGCGATGACCATCAGAGCGACGACGCCTAGCAGGGCGCCGAGCAGCACCGTGTTGTGCACGCCGTGGCTCGGCAGCGCGAGGCCTGCGACCAGGGCGCCACCGGTGATGCCGACGTTCACAGCGGCAGAGACGGTGGCGGCCGCGAGGTCGGAGCGCCCGGGCGCCACCTGGAGGACGACGCCACCGAGCACAGCTGTGAACGCCGCGAACGCCAGTCCGGCCAGAGCGAGCAGGCCCACGGCAGCCGTTGGGCGGTGGCCGATCGCGTACAGCCCGAGCAGTGCCACCGACTGAAGCGCGACGGTCGCGACCAGGGCGAGCCACGGGCTGCGGTCCACCACCGCTCCGACAGCGAGGATCCCGAGCACGCTGGCGACACCGCGCGCCAGCAGGATGACCCCGACCGCCGAGGCGGGGAACCCGCTGACCTCGGTGACGAAGAGGGCGACATAGGTGTAGGCCGCGATGGCACCTGCGGTCGTCAGGATCGCCACAGCGACCAGCAGCCAGAAGCGGTGGACGTCGGGTGTAGCGCCCCGGGCGGCGTGCCCCTGATCGGGCGGCGCGGAGGGCAGGAGCGACGCCACCGCGACGAGCACGACCGCGCCGAGCCCGGCGACCGACAGGAACGACACCCGCCAGCCCGCGCGTTCACCAAGCCAGGTGCCCGCAGGCACCCCCATGACCAGAGCGACGCTGCCGCCGGCGAACACGATCGCCACCACCCGACCGCGTAGCCCGGGTCGGAACAACTCGGCCGCGGCCGGCACCACAACGGCCCAGAACAACGCATGCGTCGCCGCTGTTGCCATCCTGGCCGCCAGCAGCAGCGCGAACGTACTCGCGAACACAGTGATCGCGGTGCTGACGACGAAGCCGGCCAGGAGCGCCGACAGAAGTCGTCGACGCGGAATCCTCCTGGCCAGGGCCGTCAACGGAATCGAGGCGACAACCACCACCGCGCCGTACGCGGTGACGAGCATGCCCACTTGCGACGGTGCGACAGCGAGGTCCGCGGCCATCGGGAGCAGCAGGCCGATCGGCAGCGCCTCGGCGGTGGTGTAGAGGAACGTCCCGCCGGACAAGCCGATCAGCGCTCCGACTGCTCGCCAGTGGACCATCCACCCCTCCAACTGTTACCGGCTAAATTGCTTACGCGAGAAACAAGCTAGCGAGGCCTTCGATGAGGGTCAACTGGTAAAGTTGGTTTTGATGGAAACAGCCGAGGACGTGACGCGGATGCACCTGGTGGGCGGCAACCTCGCCCTGGACTTCGTCAACACCCGCACCGGCCCACCCGTCGGCCCCTCGGACGACGACGTACTCACGGGCTATCCGGAGCTGGTCGCCTGGGGCGTGCACGGGGGCACCCTCACCGAAACCGAGGCGACGGCGCTACGCCGACTGTCGCGAAACGACCCAGACGGTGCCCACGCCGCCTTTTCACGAGCGCTGAGCACCCGCGACTACCTCGACGAGATATTCCGGCCGCTGGCCGCCGGAGGCGCGCCGAGCACGGCCGCGCTGGCGCGGCTGCGAGACGACGAAGCGGACGCTCTCGGCCACGCGCAGCTCGAAGGCGGGAGCACGTTCGCGTGGGTATGGCGAGATGACCAGACGCTTGCCCGGCCCCTACGGCCAGTGGTGCACGCGGCGGTCCAACTCCTCACCGCGGGAGCACTGGACCGGATCAAGGGATGCGGAGGCTGTCGCTTCCTCTTCCACGATGAGAGCAAGAACCGCAGTCGCCGCTGGTGCAGCATGGACGACTGCGGCACTGCCGAGAAGATGCGCCGCTACGTCGCCGCGCGGCGACGTAGGTCGGAAAAAGCCTGATGGAATTGGAGCCCCGGCCGGGATCGAACCGGCGACATCTCGCTTACAAGTTCTGGGCGCTTTGTGCGGTTGGGTAGGCGTCCGTCTTCGAACGCGGGCGTCAGCAGCCGCGGACCCCTCGTCATCGCCGACGTCCGCGCGGATCGCGGCATGTCAGTGCGTTCAGCCGAGGGTGGGCCCGCCCTCGGCGATCTGTTCTTCCACCGGACGACCGGACCAGGACAGCCATGGGGCCGCGCCGGACTTGGGCACAACCGCAGGCCCGTTGCCGACCAGCGCGTCGGAGATGCGGCCTGACTCGATGAAGGCGCGGGACTGGTAGCTCACGGACCATGCGGTCTCGTGCTCCTCCGCGCCGCTGATCACCCACTCACCAGTGCGGAACTCTTCAATGCGGTCAGCGAGGAAGCCAGACGCGATCCCGCGAGCCTCTTCATCGGTCGTGCTCGCGACCCTAACGCCGGGACGACAGTTGGCGGCACACCCCGACAGTCCGGCCGCTGCCTTCGCTGCGGTGGCTGCGCGGTTGCGTCAACCCGGTTGCTGTCAGCGTTGCTGTCGATCACCGCGCTCCCGGTCCTGCGGTCCGGGAAGCGCCTGGTGGATATGGAGCCCCCGGCCGGGATCGAACCGGCGACATCTCGCTTACAAGGCGAGTGCTCTGGCCAGCTGAGCTACAGGGGCGCGTGCGTCGAGGTCAGCATAGCGACTGGCGTCCGGATATCCCGCTCGCGAGGGCTCCCGAGCACGGGAAACGTCAACAACCCGACGTCCGTACGTCTCCAGTGGGCCGATCGGACGTGTCGATTGATGTCCTACCGTGCCCGAGTGACCGGAATGCCTGATCGCTGACTCACTTCCGACGACCCCTCACCTTGGCAGCGGGATGAAACACGTTTACGGTGCAGTGACACGGATGACGATCAGCCGCCCTCGTGGCGACCCGACGTCCGCTGACCGGTACGGCTTCGTACCGGTCGCTCCTTCACTCGGATCGTCCGGCACGTTCCTGCCGGTGAAAGGAAGCGCTTCACCATGGCTACGGTCACCTATTCCAAGGCGTCCCGGATTTACCCGGGCACCGAGCGTCCCGCCGTCAACGAGCTGGACCTCGAAATCGGCGACGGCGAGTTCCTCGTCCTCGTCGGCCCGTCCGGTTGTGGCAAGTCCACCAGCCTGCGCATGCTCGCCGGTCTTGAGGACGTCGACGCCGGCTCGATCTACATCGACCAGCGCGACGTCACCCACCTCCCCCCGAAGGCCCGCGACATCGCGATGGTCTTCCAGAACTACGCTCTCTACCCGCACATGACGGTGTACGAGAACATGGCGTTCGCCCTGAAGCTGCGCAAGACCTCCAAGTCGGAGATCGACCGTCGGGTCAAGGAGGCCGCCGGGCTGCTCCAGCTGGAGGAGTACCTGAGCCGTAAGCCGAAGGCGCTCTCCGGTGGTCAGCGTCAGCGTGTCGCGATGGGCCGGGCGATCGTCCGCGAGCCGCAGGTCTTCCTCATGGACGAGCCGCTGTCGAACCTCGACGCCAAGCTGCGCGTGCAGACCCGTACCCAGATCGCGTCGTTGCAGGCCAAGCTGGGCGTCACCACCGTGTACGTGACGCACGACCAGGTCGAGGCCATGACCATGGGTCACCGGGTGGCGGTGCTGCTCGACGGTGTTCTCCAGCAGGTGGACACCCCTCGGGCGCTGTACGACACCCCGGCGAACGTGTTCGTCGCCGGCTTCATGGGCTCCCCCGCCATGAACATCAAGACCGTTCCGCTGAACGAGCAGGGCGCGGAGTTCGCTGAGCTGCACATCCCGCTGACCCGCGAGCAGGTCGCCGCGGCCCGCGCCGAGGGCGGCGATGGCAAGGTGACAGTGGGCTTCCGCCCGGAGGACTGCGACCTGGTCAGCCCGACCGAGGGCGGCATGCCGGTCGTGGTCGAGCTTGTCGAGGACCTCGGGTCGGACGCCAACGTCTACGGGCACGCCGCGCTGGGTGGCAGCTCGGAGCGCTTCGTCGTCCGCACCGACCGGCGCACCATGCCGAACATGGGTGACACCGTGTTCGTCAAGCCGCGCACCGGCCGCAGCCACGTCTTCCACGCCGCCACCGGCAGCCGGATCTGACGTAACGCCGTACCGATGGGGGCGGTCCGCTGCGGCGGGCCGCCCCTTTCGTCGTACCGACGCCTGAACCCACCGGAACCGAACATGCGACGAGGCTCCTCCCGGCGGACCGGGAGGAGCCTCGTCGGCGTGGTTACAGCTCGACCGAGCGGCGGCGGGCCACCTCCGCGAGGGTGACCGCAGCGGCCACGCTGGCGTTGAGGGACTCCACCTCGGAGATCATCGGGATGCTGACGGTCAGGTCGCAGGTCTCCCCGACGAGGCGGGACAACCCGCGCCCTTCGGAGCCGACAACGACCACCAGCGGGCCGACGGCGGCCTCCAGGTCGTACAGGTCGGTGTCGCCGTCGGCGTCCAGGCCGACCACCATGAAGCCGGCGTCCCGGCACGCCTTCAGCGACCGGGTCAGGTTGGTGACCTGGGCCACCGGCACCCGCGCGGCCGCGCCGGCGCTGGTCCGCCAGGCGGTCGCCGTGATCCCGGCTGCCCGCCGCTCGGGTACGAAGACACCCTGCGCGCCGAACGCGGCGGCCGAGCGGATCACCGCACCCAGGTTGCGCGGGTCGGTGACCCCGTCCAGCGCGACCAGAAGCGGCGCCGGCTGCTCCAGGGCCGCGACGACCATGTCCTCGAAAGACTGGTACGCGAACGGCGGCACCTGCAACCCGACGCCCTGGTGCAGCACCCCGCCGGTCATCCGGTCCAGCTCGGCCCGGCTGATGTCCAGGATGGCGATGCCCCGGTCGGCGGCCGTCCGGAGGATCTCGTTGATCCGGTCGTCCGTGTCGATGCCCTGGGCCGTGTAGAGAGCCGTCGCCGGCACCTGTGCGCGCAGCGCCTCCAGCACCGGGTTACGACCGACAAGCAGCTCCGGCGTGTCCTTCGATGGGTTGGACTTACGCCCCGGCGCGACCCGGGGGCCAGACCGACCGGGAGCGCCACCACGACCGGCAGCACCACCTCGGCCGGCGGCACCGCCCCGACCGCCCGGCACGCCACGACCGCCGCCCTTGCCCCAGGTGGTGTCCTTGCTGCCCGGCTGGCCGATCTTCGGGGCACGCCCCTCCTCGGCCGCCACCCGACGCTCCTTGTCCTGCTTCCAGGCGGTGCGCTGCGGCAGCTTCTCGGTGCCCGAATAGCCCTTGTGCCAGGGTCGCTCGTCGGCGGGCAGGGTGCGACCCCGCCCGGCCAGGGAATCCTTGTTCTTGCCGCCGGAGCCCTTGGGGGCACCCGCCTTCGGCGTCAGTCGCCGGCCACGGCGCTGCGAGTTGCCGGCCATCAGTCCTGCTCTCCAATAGTCCAACGGGGGCCCTGGGGGGTGTCCTCGACCGCCACGCCGGCCAGCTTGAGCTGGTCGCGTACCGCGTCGGCGGCGGCCCAGTCCTTGCGGCCCCGGGCCTGCGCGCGCTGCTCCAGGGCCAGCGCGATCAGGGAATCCACCACGGCGCGCAGATCGTTCGAGCTGCCGCCACCGGTCCACGCGGGGTCGAAGGGGTCGATGCCGAGGATATCCAGCATCGCCCGTACATCGGCCAGCGTGGTGCGGACGGTCACATCATCGCCGACGCTCAGCGCGGTGTTGCCGTCCCGGAGGTGCTGCTGCAACACCGCCAGCGCGGCGGAGGTGTTGAGGTCGTCGTCCATGGCCGCGACGAAGCCGGCCGGAAGTCCGCCGGGCTGCCCGGCGCCCACCCGCTCGGCGGCCCGCTGCACGAAACCCTCGATCCGCCGGTACGCGGTGGCAGCCTCGCGCAGCGAATCCTCCGAGTAGTCGATCACCGAGCGGTAGTGGGCGGCGGCGTAGTAGTACCGCAGCTCGACCGGCCGCACCCCGAGCGACTCCACGTACGCCAGGCCCAGCGCGTTGCCGGCGGACTTGCCCATCTTGGCTCCGCCGATGCTGAGCAGCCCGTGGTGCACCCAGTAACGGGCGAACGGCAGCCCGGCCGCCTTGGACTGGGCGATCTCGTTCTCGTGGTGCGGGAACGTCAGGTCCAGGCCACCGCCGTGGATGTCGAACTCCGGGCCGAGGTAGCGCCAGCACATCGCCGAGCACTCGATGTGCCAGCCCGGACGGCCCAGCCCCCACGGCGACGGCCAGTAGGCGTCCGCAGGCTCGTCCGGCTTGGCGCCCTTCCAGAGCGCGAAGTCACGCGGGTCCCGCTTACCTCGATCGGGGGCGTCACCGGCCGACTGCATCGCGTCCGGGGACTGACCCGACAGCGACCCGTACGTCGGCCAGGACGCCACGTCGAAGTAGACGTCGCCGGAGCCGTCGGTCGCCGGGTACGCGTGCCCGTCCGCGATCAACTTCATGATCAGCTCGTGCATCTCGGGGATGTGCCCCGTGGCGCGCGGCTCGTAGGTGGGCGCCAGCACGTTCAACGCGCGGTACGACTCGGCGAGGATCAGCTCGTTCGCGTACGCGATCGACCAGAACGGCCGACCCTGCTCCCCCGCCTTGACCAGGATCTTGTCGTCGATGTCGGTCACATTGCGGATGAACGTGACCTCGTAACCGGCCGACAGCAGCCAACGGCGCAGCACGTCGTAGTTGACGCCGGAGCGAAGGTGGCCGATGTGCGGCGGAGCCTGAAGAGTGAGACCACACAGGTAGACCCCCACCTTGCCGGCTTCCCGCGGGACGAAGTCCCGCACCGATCGGGTGGCGGTGTCATACAGGCGTAGCGTCACCGTACAAGGGTAGCCGTCCGTGTCTGTCCGGGTCCGCCGGTGCCGGGTCGTACGCTGCCTGCGTGGATCCGACCGCACACCCCGGTGAGCCACCCGCCACCTCCACCAGCCCTGGGCAGGCCGAGGCAGTCGCCGGGCGTGCCGGCGCGGTCGCGGGGCGGGGCGGGGAGACGGCGCAGACGCTGGACCGTGGGCTGCGGCTGCTGTACCTGGTCGCCGACGCGCCAGGCGGACTGACCGTTACCGAGGCGGCGACCCGGCTCGGCATCGGAAGGGCGGCCGTCTACCGGCTGGTGGCTCCGCTCATCGATCACGGAATGCTGCGGCGCGACAGCGACGGCAAGCTCCGGCTCGGTGTCGGCGTACTGCACCTTGCCCGCCGCGCTCAACCACTGCTCGCCGAGGGTGCGCTACCCGCCCTGCGCCGGCTTGCCGAGCAGGCTGGGGCAACCGCGCACCTGACAGTGGTCGAGGGCGGAGACGGAGTCGCCCTGGCCGTGGTCGAGCCGAGCTGGACGTCGTTCCACGTGGCCTACCGGACCGGGGCACGGCATCCACTGGACCGGGGTGCTGCGGGTCGGGCGATCCTCGCGGGCCGGGCAGGGGTGAGTGAGCCGGTGAGCAGCAGTGGTGAGTTGCAGTCCGGGGCGTACGGGGTGGCGGCACCGGTCCTCGGCGTACCAGGCCTGGAGGCGAGCGTCGGCGTCGTCGCGCTCGCCCCGCTGGACGTCGACACGGTCGGCCCTCAGGTGCTCGCCGCCGCCACCGCCGTCTCCACCGCCCTGCGCTGACACCGCCGGTTGATCGACGGCCATAACACGGCCGGCGCTCGACGTGGCGGCTGTCCACAGGGGTCGGCCGGGCGGCCTGGCGAGGTTATCCACAGGGGTATCCGCCGGCGTTGGGCGGTCGGCAGGCTGCTCGTCATGCCACCACGTCCACATCGACCCGAGGCCCTGGCTTGGCAGGTCTTCCGCGGCTCCGACGCTGTCCGGGACGGCCTGCTCACCGAACATCAACTGCGCAGCGCCGCCTGGGTGCGGGTGCGCCACGACGTGTACGCAGACGCACGACTGGACCGCGACCACGCCCTTGCCTGTCGCGCCGTTCTCCTCCGGCTACCTCCCGGGGTGATCGTTGGTGGCCCCTCGGCCGCCTACCTGCACGGTGTCGAACACGCCGCCGCCTTCACCGACGACGTCCACGTCCTCGTGCCCCGACCGCTGCGGGTCGGTGCCCAGCGCGGTCTCCGCGTGCATGTCGGCGTCGGCGTTCCGTCCCCCGAAACCAGTGCCGGTGAGCGATCCGGAACCACACCTGGCAGCGCGGCGCGGGTCAGCTCAGGCAACACGCGGGCAACCGGGCCGGGCGACGGGCGGATGAGCGTCGCCAGGTTGGAGCCCGTCCGCATGCCGGACACCTCGGTCGCCAGCTCCGCACCGGGGCGGGAGTTCCGGGAGCAGCGAGGTTCGATTCACCGCTCCGACCCGGGGCGGGCCGCCTGGGAGACGGCAGTATGGCTCGATCCGATCCGGGCGGTGACCATCGTCGACACGATGCTCGGGCAGGGCC
This sequence comes from Micromonospora sp. NRRL B-16802, assembly GCF_001279555.1. Classification (NCBI taxonomy): domain Bacteria; kingdom Bacillati; phylum Actinomycetota; class Actinomycetes; order Micromonosporales; family Micromonosporaceae; genus Micromonospora; species Micromonospora sp. NRRL B-16802. Next base: position 384,442 of record NZ_LGEB01000053.1, read on the forward strand.
TGACCGACAGCGACACGCTGGCCGAGATGGCTGCCCGCAACGCGGACAGTTTCGGTGCACGTCGGGCGCGCTGGATCTTCGGCCTGGCCGACGGCGGCGCTCAATCCCCGCCAGAATCGCAACTTCGAGTCCGCCTGGTGCTGGGCGGGTTGCCGCGACCGGCCGTTCAACATCCGGTACGCCTGCCCAAGGGGATCGTCCTGCATCCCAACCTGGCCTGGCCGGAATACCGGGTAGCTGTCGAGTACGACGGGCAGTGGCATGCGGACGCGGAACAGTTGCACCGCGACCGCCGCCGGCTGAACCTGCTCGTCGGGGCGGGCTGGCTGGTACTGCACGTGACCAGCCGACGGTTGCACGTCGAGTTCCCCGCGGTGCTCCGTGAGGTACGCGCTGCGCTGGTCGCCCGCGGGTGGCGCCGGTGAGCCACCGCCCCGACCGCCTCCGACCGGCCAAGAGCATCTCGGGTTCCTGGAAACCGGGCTATCCCACTCGCCTCGACACCCCGATTTCCAGGAACCCGAGTCGATCAAGCCCTGGCCGCCTCGGCGCAGCGCCAAAACGCGGTCCGGACGCGGGTCGGGGCCCGGTGACAGGTGTCTCCGGGCCCCGACGTGGTGCGTTACGGGCGGGCGTTCGGCTTGAGCGGGGTCTTCACCGCCGCGTAGGCGTCGACGATCCCGTAGCCGTAGAAGCCGTTGAAGTTGACCCCACCGGCGCAGTACGCGTCGTAGGTCTCGTCCCGGCCCTCGTTGCGGTACTGCTGGAGGCGCGGCTCGGGGCAGGCGTGCTCCGCAGCCGTCCGGTAGAGGTGCTGCTCGACCAGGTTCGGCGACATGCCGAAGCCACCGCGACGCTCCGGCTTGCCGTGCCGGCTGACGATCAGCGCGGCGACGCCGGCGGCGTGCGGGGACGCCATCGAGGTGCCCTGGAGGTAGGTGTAGTAGCCGCACTCGCCGTTGGCCTTGCACTGCTTGAAGACCGACTCTTCGAAACCGGCGACGATGTTGCCGTCGGCGTCGACCGAGCCTTCCTCCTGGAGCACGTGCTTCGGGTACGTCGAGAGGATCATGTTGGCGTCGGTGCGGAACGTGTCGGTGCCGAAGCCGTCCCGGAACCAGCCACCCGGCGCCGCCACGGAGATCTGCTCGGTGCCGTAGTTGGAGAAGTCCGACTTCTTACCGGACGGGCCGACCGCCGACACCCCGATGACGTGCGGGCCTTCGACGGGCAGGTCCCAGCAACTGTTGTTGTCGATCGGCCGGGGGTACGGGGCGGTGCCACCGTAGTTCGGGCTGCTGGTGTCCGTGCGCGGCGCACCCAGGTCCATGTTGCTGTTGCCGAGCGCGCCGACAAGGGTGACGCCGTTGTTGTGGGCGAAGTTCAAGGCCCGCTTCATGGCCTTGATGGTGGCCCGCTGCGCCGCCTGGTTCTCCGGTGAGTCGGCCGGGTTTGCGGTGCAGTTGAAGAGCCACGGGTCGACGTAGAACGACATGTTGACCACGTCGATACCGGACCGGCCGGCGTGCACCAGAGCGTTGACAACCGGGTCCAGGAAGAAGTAGCCGGAGTCCTGGCCACCCTTGAGCTCGACCAGCGAGACCTTCGGCGCGACACCGGAGAGACCGAAGCCGTTCGCGGCGGCGCCGATGGTGCCGGCCACGTGGGTGCCGTGCCCGCCGTCGTCGGTGCCGACCGGGTCGAGGCAGCTCGCCACCTCACAGGGGCCGTCGATGTCGACCAGGTCCGGTGCGAAGTTGCGCGACAGCGCCCAGTTGAAGTTCGGCGCGATGTCCGGGTTGCTGGCGTCGACGCCGGTGTCCAGTACGCCGACGGTCACCCGACGGTCACCCGGCTCGATCTTGCGGGCCTTGTCGGCCCCGATCATCTTGAGGCCCCAGAGCTTATCGTCGAGCGGGTCCAGCTTGGCGCCCTTCTTGGCCGCCTTACCGGCGGCGGCCCTGGTGGCGCTGGTCAGGTGCTCCTGCTCGACGCGGTCCAGCTTCGGCTTGCGGCCGATCGCCTTCTGCTCGGCGGCGCCGATCAGCGCGGGGGCGGCGGTCGCCTTGGCCGCGAAGTCGGCCCGGTCGCTGGTCACCTGGAACATCCCGACCTCGTCGGACCGGGACACGACAGTGCCACCGGCTGCCTTGATGGCGGCGACGGCCGTCTCGGCCGCGACACCGTCCTCGGCGACGACGGTGAAGGTTCGGGAGCTGGTAGGCGCGGCACTGGCTGGTACACCCAGTCCCGCTGCCGTGAGCGCCAGCACTGCCGCGGTTGCGACAGCGCCGACGGTGAAGCGCTTGCTCACCACATCGGATCCTCTCGTTGAGGGACGTGGCGTCATCACACAACACCTAGCGGGATTCCGCCAGACGAGCGTCCATCATGACGGTGATTCTCTGCCGGATCCGGCCAGGTCGGCAGCCACCCCACCCGGATCGACCGGCACCGCTGGATGATCGGCGAGCGCCGCCGGCTGGCACCGACAGCGCAGGTCAACCAGCCGGCAGCGCAGGCAGACCACCCGACACCGCCGGCAGGTCGACTAGCACCGCAGGCAGGTCGGCCATCGTTGACACTTCGGCGGCGGGCGGGAATCCGTCTGGACGAGCCTGGCCGGTCCGGTTCAGCCACACCGAGCGGAGGCCGGCACTGCGGGGTGCGACGACGTCGTGCACCCACGAGTCACCGACGTACACGATCTGACTGGCCGGGACGCCGGCCGCCGCGACCACCGCCGCGTAGAACTCCGGGGCGGGTTTCTTGGGCAGGCCGTTGTCGTGCGCGTACACCTCGAAGGCGAACTCGCCGGCGAGCCCGCAGCGTTCGGCGCGGCTGTTGCCGTTTGTGGCGAAGCCCAGCGTGTACCGGGCGCGGAGCGTGGCCAGCGCCGGCAGTACGTCCGGGTAGGGACGGGTGAGGGCGAACCGGCGGGCGAAGAAGAGGTCGGCGATCTCGTCCAGGTGGTCGTCAAGCCCGGCGCGGGCCAGCGATCGGGTCAACGCCGCACGGCGGATCTCCGTCACCGGGGCGGCGCTGAGTTCGCCGAAGACCGCACCCCAGTCGGATTCCAACTCGGCGAGTGTCACGTCGGCGGCGGCCGGGGTCCGTCGCCGCATGTCGTCGAGGACGGCCATCAGCCCGCCGGTCACCGCCGGTCTCAGGTCCAGCAGTGTTTCGTCGGCGTCGAACACCACGGTGGTCAGCACGCTGCCCACTGTCTCACCGCCATCGGAGGCCAGGCGCGACAGGCGCGACCCACTGTCTCACCGCCCGTCGACGGCCAGCGCGGGCTTGGGCGGTACGGGCATGGCCGGAGTTGCGCGCATCTCGTCGAGGCGGACCAGCGCGACTCCGGCGATGATCAGCGTGCCACCGAACAACTGCCAGGCGGTCGGCAGTTCGTTGAGGAACAGCCACGCGATCAGCACGGCGAAGAGCACCTCGGTCAGCCCGACAAATGACGCCAGGCGGGCGCCGAGGATGCGAGCGGCGGCGACTCCGGTGAGGTACGCGACGACGGCGGCGATCAGTGACAGCCCGGCGATGGGCAGCAGCCAACTGGTGCGCTGCCCGGCGAAGGTGACCTCGCCGAACGTGGCGTGCAGGGGCAGCAGGCCGGTCAGCCCGACAAGCAGCAGCGCGACGGCGCCGACGGCCATTCCGCCGCTGGCCAGGGCCACGGAGGGCAGCCGGGGGTCGGCGCGGCCGGCGAGTACGAAGTAGCCGGCCAGACCCACTGCGGCACCCAGCCCCCAGAGCACGCCCACGGGGTCGAAGCTGCCGGTGCCGGTGACGTCCAGCACGAATGCCAGGCCGCACAGGGCTGCCACCGAGCCGATCACTGTGAGCTGGCGGGGACGCTGCCCGTGCCGCAGCCACATCCACGCGACGACGAGGACGATGCCGAGGTACTCCAGCATGAGCGCGACGCCGACCGGCAGGTAGCGCACGGCGTTGAAGAAGCACACCTGGGCTACCGCGACCCCGAGCAGGCCGAACATCCCGACCTCCGTGAGGTTGCTGCGCAGCACGTGCCATTTGCCCCGCAGCGACAGCACCGCGGGGATCGCGAGCACGAGGGCGGCGATGCCGACCCGGCAGATCACTGCGGCCTCGGCCGACCAGCCGGCGTCGATGAGCGAACGTGCGAAGGTGCCCGAGGTGGCGAAGGTGACCGCGGAGAGCACCGCCAGCATGGCGCCTGCGGCGGGTCGTTGGTGCATTTCGCTCTCCTCGGGACGGCAAAGATGTCATGAGCAAACTACCCTTGCGCTGATGACGCTAGGTGGCACCTGTGACAGGAGTCAAGTTGCTATTCGCTCATGACACGGAACACTCGCTGATCTCCGCCGCGGCACTTGTCAACACCGCTGGGCGGGAGGGCGAACTCCTGCCCGACGTGGCCGCGCTCAACAACTACTTCGACCGGCACGCCTACACCGGGCGGCACGAGTGCGACGACGCCGAGTTGCAGGCCGTCCGGGACCTGCGTCCCCGGCTGCGCCGCATCTGGTACGCCGAGCCGCCCGAGGTCGTCGCCGTGGTCAACAGCCTGCTGCTGGAACACCGCGCGTTGCCGCAGCTCATCCAGCACGACGACCAGCCGTACCATCTGCACGCCGTGCCCCGCGACGCGCCGCTGGCGACCCGGATGGCAGTGGAGGCGGCGATGGCGATCGCCGACCTGGTCCGGATGGGTGAGCTGAGCCGGCTGCGGATCTGTGAATACCCGGACTGCGACAACGTGGTCGTCGACCTGTCCCGCAACCGGTCGCGGCGGTTCTGCGACTCCGGCTGCGGCAACCGGGCGGCGGTGACCGCCTACCGTGCCCGTCGGGCCGCGGGCCGCCCCTGAGCCGCCGCCCACTCCTGCGCCCGCAACTCGTACTCCACCTCGCCGTGCTCCGTCCCCGGAATCGGGTCGTCCCACTGCACGTGGAAGGTCCGCACGTGGCGCAGCCCCGCCTTCGCCAGCACCCGCCGTGACCGGTCGTTGACCGCCATCGTCTCGGCCCACACCCGACGCACCCCGACCACGTCGAAGGCGTGCCGCACCAGCGCCCGGGAGCCCTCGGTGGCCAGACCACGCCCCCACGTCGCGCGACGCAGCCGGTAGCCCAACTCCGCCTCGTCACCATCGGCCGACGGGTCGAGCGCGAACCACCCCACGAACTCGCCGGTCGCCCGATCGAGCCCCGCCCAGCGGCCCAGCCCTGGGTGCCGGTCGTACTGGCCCAACAGCCTCGGCAACTGCTCGTCGCGGACCGTGGCCAGCGGCGTGGCGGCGCCCCCCGTCAGGAACCGCATCACCTCGGGATCGCTGTCCAACTCGACAAGCGCATCCACATCCGCCGCCGTGAACCGCCGCAACCGCAACCGCTCCGTCCCCGCAGGAACCACCAGGCCATCCCCATCCATGACCGGATCATCCCGCCGCCGCCCGACACCCGTCGAGCCGATTACCCGCGCGGGAAACTCGACCGCCGCCGCGCGGCAGGCGGTCGCGTCAGCGCGGGGTCGCCGCCACGAAGAGCCGCCAGGAGTACGCGTCGACGGCGAGCACGGGTCCGTCCGGGTCCTTGCTGTCGCGCACCCCGACCACGTCCCCCAGGTTCGTAGCCACCTCGACACAGTTGGCGTCCTGGTTGCTGCGGCTGCTCTTGCGCCAGTCAGCGCCGATCAGCTCCATGACTCGGCCACCTCGTTCATCAACTCGACGGAAGCCTGCGGGGGCAGGGCTTCCCCCAAGGTAGCCTCCCAGACTCGTTGCAACCGCGCGAGATCCGCAGGCCGGTCCAGCTCCTGGCCCCGAACCTGACTGTCCAGATAGGCCAGTTCGGTGCCATCGGGCAGGGCTGCGAGCGCAAATTGCCCACCGAGCCCCGGATACTCCTCAGCGGATCGCGGCACCACATGCAGCCTGACTCGAGGGTGTCCAGTGGCGATGCATGCCAGGTGCAGCGTCTGTTCGCGCATCACCTTGCGCCCGCCCACCCGGCGGCGCAGCACCGCCTCGTCCAGCACCGCCACGATGTGTGGGGATCGCTCGCTGTGCAGCACTTCTTGACGGTTCATCCGGTCGGTCACTCGCCGGTCGACCTCATCGGATTCGAGCAGTCCACCCGCCTCGAAGACCGCCCGTGCGTAGTCTTCCGTCTGAAAGAGACCGGGCACATAGCGGGGCTCGTACCAACGGACCGTGCGCGCCTGCTCAAGGATCGCCTGCCAGCCGCGCAGCCACGGCTGGGCCCGGTCGAGGCTGACGAGCTCCGTGGACATGCGGCCGAAGAGGCCGCCCGTGTCCAAGGCGCGGTCGACGAGTTCCAGGTATTTGCCGGTGGGCGGTTGCTGGCCCAGCTCGACGGCGCTGACCATCGACGCCGAGTAGTTGACCGCCTTCGCCAGCTCGTCCTGACTCCAACCCCGTCGGGCTCGCGCCCGACGAAGCTCCGCGATCAGGAACGCCGCCGCCGTCATCTGCCCATCGGCCATGCCTGCCGCCCTCCACCCCGCCGACGATCAACTCCAGTCGGCCGCCAGTGGCGGTACCACCCGAAACAGGGCGACTACGACGACGCGACCAAACCCTTCCGACCGTAGTCGCCCGATCACCAGACTGTGAAGTGCGGCGCCGCTCCCCGTCCCCCGGGCCTGTCGGTGCCGCAGGGACCGCCCGCTCCCCCGGTCGGGCGGTCCCACCCGATTCGGCTCCAAGGAAGGCCGCACCATGACCCGGAGCGCACCGGACGGCCGCTCGGCTACCCCGCGTCGACAGCACCTGCCACTGCGCCCGCTCTGGCTCTGCCGGGTCTGCGCCGCACCCTGGCCGTGCCCGGTCGCGCGGCTCACCCTGCGCCAGGAGTACGCGCACGACCGGATCGCGTTGAGCATCTACCTGTGCGCGGTCCTGCACGACGCGGCCGCCGACCTGTACCGGCTCAACCCGCATGACGGCCCGGACCCCGCCGCGCTCTACGCCCGCTTTCTCGCCTGGGCGGCACCACGTGACGACCCGCAGGTCAGGGGTGGGTCATCCGGAGCAGGTCGAGGGCCTCGTCGAGCTGGGTCTCACTGAGCTTGCCGGAGTCGACGTGGCCTCGGGAGATCACCACCTCGCGGATTGAGGTCTGCTTGGCCAGCGCCTCCTTGGCAATCGAAGCTGCCTCGTCGTACCCCAGGTAGCGGTTGAGCGGGGTGACGATCGACGGCGACCCTTCGGCGTACGCCAGGCAGACCTCGGCGTCCGCGACCAGGCCGGCCACCAGGCGGTCGGCGAACAGCCGGCTCGCGGCTGCCAGCAGCCGGATCGACTCCAGCAGGTTGCGGCCCATCACGGGGAGCATCACGTTCAGCTCGAAGTCGCCCTGCGAGCCGGCGAAGCCGACAGTCGCGTCGTTGCCGATGACCTGGGCGCAGACCTGCCGCATGGCCTCGGCGACCACCGGGTTGACCTTGCCCGGCATGATCGACGAGCCGGGCTGGAGGTCGGGGATGCGCAGCTCCCGCAGGCCCGCCCGAGGGCCGGAGCCCATCCAGCGGATGTCGTTGGCGATCTTGTAGAGGCCCACGGCGACAGTGCGCAACTGCCCCGAGGTCTCCACAAGCGCGTCCCGGGCGCCCTGCGCCTCGAAGTGGTTGCGGGCCTCGCTCAGCGGCAGCCCTGTCGACTCGCGCAGCCTGTCGATCACGGCGGCGGCGAAGCCCAGCGGGGTGTTGATCCCGGTGCCCACTGCGGTGCCACCCAACGGCAGCTCGGCAAGCCGCGGCAGCGCCGATTCCAGCCGCTGCACGCCGTAGCGGACCTGTGCCGCGTACCCGCCGAACTCCTGCCCGAGCGTGACAGGCGTGGCGTCCATCAGGTGGGTACGGCCCGCCTTGACCACCGTCTCGAACTCGGCCGCCTTGCCCTCAAGCGTCTCGGCGAGGTGGGTCAGCGACGGCAGCAGGTCTTCCACGATGAACTGGGTGGCGGCCAGGTGGATCGAGGACGGGAACACGTCGTTGCTGGACTGCGAGGCGTTGACGTGGTCGTTCGGGTGCACCGGCGAGCCCAGCTCCCGGCTCGCCAGGGTGGCGATCACCTCGTTGGCGTTCATGTTGGACGACGTTCCGGAGCCCGTCTGGAACACGTCGATCGGGAACTGGTCGTCGTAGCCGCCGTCGGCCACGTGCGCGGCGGCGGCGGAGATCGCGGAGGCCACATTCGCGTCGATCACACCAAGCTCGCCGTTGACCTCGGCAGCCGCGCCCTTGATCTGGGCGAGCGCCTTGATCTGCGCCGGCTCGATGCCCCGGCCGGAGATCGGGAAGTTCTGCACGGCGCGCTGGGTCTGCGCCCGCCACAGCGCCTCGGCGGGCACCTCCACCTCGCCCATCGAGTCGCGTTCGATTCGGTAGCCGGTCGCCTCTGGAGTCGTCACGCATACCATCCTGCCGCGCCACCCGCCGGTGTGCAGGGAAAGTGGCACGGCCCTCAGCCCAGCTCGGCCAAGAGCCGCTCCACCTCGTGCCGGTCCGGCGACTCGACTTGCTGAAGCAGGGCCAGCGCCCGGAGCAGATGGGTGCGGGCCGCCGCCGGGTCGGTGCCGCGCACACAGCGGGCGATGCCCGCCAACGCCTGGGCCTGCTCGTAGCGGGCGCCCAGCCCGGTGGCGTCCGCGAGCACCCGCCGATACAGGTCGAGCGCGCTTGTCGCGTCGCCCTGTGCCCGGATCGCCCTGGCCAGCAGGTTGCGCGAGGTGCACTGCTCGATCCGGTCCCCCGCCTCGGTCATCGCGACCAGGGCCTTGCGGTGCAGGTCGGCGGCGCGCTCCGGACGGCCGGCCTCCCGTTCCATCATCGCGATCTCGTTGAGCACCTCACCCTCGCCGGCCCGGGCGCCCTCCTGCCGCCTGAGGCGCAGCGCATGCCGCAGTAACCGACGCGCCGGCTCCACGTCCCCCATCCGGTGCCGGATCATGCCCAGGTGCCCCAGGGCCCTGCCGAACTGGCGCACGTCGCCGGTCTCCCGGGTCAGGAACAGGTTCCGCCGGCAGATGACCAGCGCCTCGTCCAACTGGCCGTGAAACAGCAGGGTGATCGACAGGTTGTTGAGCCCGCTCGTGAGCTCCCCCAACGCCTGTAGGCGTCGCGCCAGCGCCAAAGATTCGTCATAGCACTCACGGCTACGGCGGTAGTCACCGTTCAGGCCGTACACGGCGCCCAGATTGCCCAGGGCGTTGCACACCTCGCGACGCAGCCCGAGTCTGCGGTACACGCCGACCGCCTGCTCCATGAGGCGGATCGACTCCGACAGGCGGCCCATCCGGAAGTAGCCCGACGCGAGGTAGTTCAGCATCATTCTCGTGCCCGCGTCGTCGCCCAGTTCCTCGGCGGCGCTCAGGCCGAGGGTGTGCGTCTCGATCAACTCCTCCAGGTGGCCGCCATCGTACTGAGCGTGCCAGCAGGCCCGGGCAAGCTGCCAACAGTGGCTGCGGAAACCCTCGGCGTACGCCAGCCGGACCAGGGCGGTCAGATCGGCCACGTTCTCGTCGAACCAGGCTCGGCCCTGCTCGGCGGCCAAACCGACCAGGTCGGCACGGGTCGGCTCGGGCAGCAGCGTCAGGTTCCATCTGCTGGAGACTTCCCTCTTCCGGGCGATCACCGCGCCGACCTGCAGGTGATGGTCGAGCAGACGTTCGATGCCGTCCCGCCGCTCGACCGCGCGTTCCGGCGCGGCGACCAACGTCCGCGCGTACTCCCGCATCAGGTCGTGCAGTCGGTACCGGCCGGGCCCCCCCTCATCAACCAGATTCGCGTCGACGAGTTCGTCCAGCAGGCCCTGCGCATCGGATACCGACAGCTCCAGAAGAGCGGCGGCGACCACGCTGTCGAACCGCACGCCCGGGTGCACGCCCAGCAGCCGGAACGCGCGCTGCGCGGCGGACGACACCTGCGCGTACGACAGGGCGAAGGCGCGGCCGACGGACCGATCGCCCGCCTCGAACTCGGCCAACGGATCCGGCCGCGAGGTCAGTCGCTCGGCCAGGTCGGCGATCCGCCAACGAGGGCGGTGGGCCAGCCGGGCACCGGCCAGCCGGATGGCCAAGGGCAGGTGACCGCAGCGGCGGACCACCTCGATGGCGGCCTCCGGCTCTGCCGCGACCCGCTCCACGCCGACCACCCGCCCGAGCAGTTCGACCGCCTCGTCGGGGTCGAGCACCGGAAGCGACGACGGCCGCCCCTCGTCCACCCCGACGAGTCGACGGCGGCTGGTGATCAGCGTCAGGCACTGCGAGCTGTTGGGCAGCAGCGGTGTCACCTGATCGGCGGTGGCGGCGTTGTCCAACACCACGAGCGCACGCCGGTCAGCCAACTCGGTACGCCAGAGCGCCAACCGGTCCTCCGGGTTCCCCGGCACCCGATCCGCGGGCACACCGAGCTGCCGTAGGAGCGTGGCCACCGCCGCAGGCGGCGTCAACGGGGTGCGTTCGCTGTGCCCGTGCAGGTCGATGTAGAGCTGGGCGTCGGGATAGTCATCCGCGAGGGCGGTGGCGAGGTGCACCGCGAGGGTGGTCTTACCGCTGCCGGCCATCCCGTCGATGAGCTGGATCCGGGCGCCTTCCCGCACCTCCTTCACGAGGCGGGCCACCGTCTCCTGCCGGCCGGTGAAGTCGCCGATCGCCCGGGGCAACGAGCGGAGGGGGCCGACCAGCCGAGGGGACTGCCCGGCCAGGGCCAGGTCACCGGCGAGTACGCGCTGGTGCAGCGCCTGCAACTCGGCGCCCGGCTCGATGCCCAGCTCCTCGGCGCAGAACCGCCGCCCCTCCCGGTAGACCGCCAGCGCCTCGGCCTGCCGCCCCACCGAGGACAGGGCGAGCATCAGCTGGCCACGCAGTCGTTCCCGCAGCGGGTGCTGATCGGTGCTCTCGGTGAGTTCGTCGATCAGCTCCAGGGCCCGCCCGAGGCGGAGCTCGACGTCGACGCGCTCCTCCAGCGCGGTCAGGCGCTGCTCGTCGAGCGTCTGCGCGCGGCGGCGGACGCTGCGGCACGGGATTCCGGCGAGCGCCGGCCCTCGCCAGAGCGCCAGGGCCGCGCGGAACCGCTCGGCCGCTTCGCTCAACCGGCCGGCTGCGGCGGCGGCGCGGGCGGACTCGACGCCTCGGGCGAAGACCTCGGCGTCCAGGTCGTCCGGGGCAAGGCGGATGCGGTAGCCGACCGGGTCGGTGGCGATGATTTCTGGCGCCAGCCCCAGCTCCGCGAAGCGCCCCCGCAGCCGCGACACGCAGGTCTGCAACTGGGCTCGGGCGGTGGCCGGCGGGTTCTCCTCCCAGACCGCGTCGACCAACTCCTCGCCCGGCACCAGCCGACCGGGGCGCAGCAGCAACATGGCGAGCACGATCCGGTCGCGACCGGCGGTGACGGTGGTCGCGCCGCCACCGACGTGCAGCGGTCCCAGGATGCCGAACCGGATCTGCCCTCCCGCGTCCGGCGCCTGGTCGATGATCTGCGTGGGTGGCGAGATGGTGCGAGGTTCGCCGGGCGGGCCCGCCGGGAGATCCAGATCGGGGTCTTCGCGGATTATCGCCACCTCGAGGTCGCGCAGCTCGGGGGCGGGATCAAGGCCCAGATCCCGGGTGATCGACGTCCGGTGCTGACGGAATGCGGCCAGGGCGTCCTGTCGACGCCCGGACCGGTACAGCGCCAGCATGAGCAACTTGATCAGCTGCTCGTTGAGCGGCTGAGACTCGGTCACCTTTGTCAGTTCGACCACCACCTGTTCGTGGCGGCCCATCTGCAGGTCGGCCGCGACGCACAGTTCGAGAAGCTGCCGATGGATCTCGATCAACGGCCTGCCGACCCGGCGTCGCAGTTCGTCCGAGGCGACGTCCGCCAGCGGGTCGTCCCGCCACAGTGCCAGGGCTTCCCGCCCGTGCCGGGCACGCTCGGCCGGTTGCTGCTCGTGGCGGGCGCGGTCCGCCAGAGTCCGAAAACGCTGGGCGTCGATCTGCTCGGGCTGGGTCAGCAGTGCGTAGCTCTGCCCCTCCCGGACCAGCTGGGCTGCCGACCCGGCCGCTGCCAGGCAGCCGCGTAGCCGGGCGGCGGCGGTCTGCACGGTGCCCCTCGGGTTCGAAACCTGCCGGTCCGCCGTGAGGAGTTGGGCCAGCCGGTCCACCGGAATCGGCTGGCACGGTTCGAGGAGCAGGAGACCGAGCAGCAGTCGGACCTGTCGCCGCGGCAGGTCCACTTCCTGTCCGTCCACAAAGGCCCGCACCGGTCCCAGGACCAGAAATTGCACGTCCACAGGTCGTTCCCATCGCCATGAAGCCGGTCGATCAAGTCAGTACCAGGTCATTCGAGGTGCGACAACGGAAAGTCCGTCGCGTTCTGGCAACACCCGAGCGGGGCGGCGCGTCGATGACCTCGCCGAACCGACCCGTCCACGGCTGCGATAGTGACGTGAGAGCGAATCGAGGGCGGGCTGTCGGACGATCGTCGGGTCGATGTTGACGGGGACCGACGGGGGCGGTGCGCGGGTCCGACCCGAGCGGGCTGCGCGCACCGATGTCGGTGGGGCGCCGACGACGAAGGGGGCGCCGGGCCGTTGCCCGGCACCCCCTTTGCGCGTACGCGTCGTCAGCGGCGGCCGACGGTGAGCACCGGCTTGGTGACCTCGGCGAAGAAGTCGTTGCCCTTGTCGTCGACCACGATGAAGGCGGGGAAGTCCTCCACCTCGATCTTCCAGACCGCCTCCATGCCGAGCTCGGCGTATTCGAGCACCTCGACGTGCCGGATGCAGTCCTGAGCGAGGCGGGCCGCCGGCCCACCGATCGAGCCGAGATAGAAGCCACCGTGCTCCTGGCAGGAGCGGGTCACCTGACCCGACCGGTTGCCCTTGGCCAGCATCACCTGTGAACCGCCTGCGGCCTGGAACTTCTCCACGTAGGCGTCCATCCGGCCGGCGGTGGTCGGGCCGAACGAGCCGGACGCGTACCCCTCGGGGGTCTTCGCCGGGCCCGCGTAGTAGACCGCGTGGTCGCGCAGGTACTGCGGCATCGGCTCGCCCGCGTCCAGCCGCTCGGCGATCTTGGCGTGCGCGATGTCGCGGGCCACCACCAGCGGGCCCGACAGGGACAGCCGGGTCTTCACCGGGTACTTGGACAGCTCGGCGCGGATCTCGTCCATCGGCCGGTTCAGGTCGACCCGGACGACCGTCTCGGAGTCGAGCGTCTCCTCGGTGACGTCGGGCAGGAAACGCGCCGGGTCGGTCTCCAGGCGCTCCAGCCAGACACCCGACGGAGTGATCTTGGCGACAGCCTGGCGGTCCGCCGAGCAGGAGACGGCGATCGCCACCGGGCAGGAAGCACCGTGTCGGGGCAGCCGGACCACCCGTACGTCGTGGCAGAAGTACCGGCCGCCGAACTGCGCGCCGATGCCGAAGTTGCGTGTCAACTCCAGCACCTCCGCCTCCAGCTCCAGGTCGCGGAAGCCGTGCGCGCTCATCGACCCGGAGGTGGGCAGCGCGTCGAGGTACTTGGCGCTGGCGTACTTGGCGGTCTTCAGCGCGTACTCGGCGGAGGTGCCGCCGATGACGACGGCCAGGTGGTACGGCGGGCACGCCGCCGTGCCGATGAGCCGCAGCTTCTCCTCCAGGAACTGCATCATCCGCGTGGGGTTGAGCAGCGCCTTCGTCTCCTGGTAGAGGTACGACTTGTTGGCCGAGCCACCCCCCTTGGCCATGAACAGGAACTTGTACGCGTCGGCGTGTCCGTCCGGGTCCTCGGCGTACAGCTCGACCTGCGCGGGCAGGTTGCTGCCGGTGTTGCGCTCGTCCCACATGGTCAGCGGGGCCAACTGCGAATAGCGCAGATTCAGTCGGGTGTACGCCTGGTAGACGCCCCTGGAGATGGCCTCGGCGTCGGTCCCGTCGGTAAGCACGTGCCGGCCGCGCTTGCCCATCACGATGGCGGTGCCGGTGTCCTGGCACATCGGCAGGACGCCACCGGCGGCGATGTTGGCGTTGCGCAGCAGGTCCAGCGCGACGAACCGGTCGTTCGGCGACGCGGCCGGATCGTCGATGATGGCGCGGAGCTGCGCCAGGTGCGCCGGGCGTAGGAAGTGTGCGATGTCGTGCATCGCCTCGGCGGTCAGCGCGGTGAACGCGGCCGGCTCCACGGTGAGGAACCGGCGGCCTCCCGGGCCGTGCACGACGTCCACGCCCTCGTCGGTGATCAGGCGGTAGTCCGTCTGGTCGGGGCCGGTCGGCAGGAGGGGGGCGTACGAGAATCCGGCGGCACTGCTCATGAGCGGCAAGCCTAGGGCAGACCGGTCGATCATTCCCACCCGCCGGGCTGCTGCTGGGACGGTGCTCTCATCCTCCGCGCCGGCCGGGCTCCGACGACGTCCGGTCATACCGCCCTTCACCACGCCTTAACGCCCGGTCGGCGGGCCTGGCTCAGCCGTCCTTGCTGCCTTCGGGGCAGAGTTCCCTCTTCGGACCGCAGGTGCTGTCGTCGCCCGGCCCCCCGGGACCGGTGCCACCTGGGCCGGTGCCACCCGGGCCGGGGACGCCGCCGTCGCCGGGGCGTGGATCGGGGGCGCCGCCGGTAGCGCCGAAGCGGACGTACCCGATCTCCCGACCCTCACCGATGACCATGCCTTGCGGGCCGACCGCGAGGGCGTTCGCGGAGGTACGCAGGACTGCCAACTCCCGACCGCTGCGGGGGTCCACCGCGACCAGGCGGGACGGCTTCTCGTCGCCGAGCACCGCCGCGTACGGGGTGAGCGCCGCGCCGGCCTTGGCGCTGGCCGAGCGGGTCCACAGCACCCGGTCGGTGCCCAGCTCACGGGACACCACCGAGCGCTTGTCGGCACTGCGGAACACCGCGTAGCGGTCGTCGACAGCGACCAGCTTCGTGGCAGAGTCGCCGACCCAGAGCAGCCGCCCGTCGTACCCGTCGATGACCGCCTCGCGGCCGTCCGCGCCGACCCCGATCAGTACGTTCCGGGCCCCCTGCGGGTCCTCGCGCTGCACGCAGCCGGCGGAGTCGGCGGTCCGCAGGTTGACCCCAGCCCGTTGCCACGCCTCCTGCCCGGTCGCCGGGTCGCGGGCGGAGATGGCGTAGTAGCAGGTGCCGTCCTGGGATCGGGCGGCGATCCGCAGCATCCGGCCGCCCACCACGGAGAGCCGCTCCTCCCGACCCGGCTCGACGTTCTGGAGCACCCGTCCGGTGGCGGTGTCCACGACGTGCACGCGGCCGTCGACAGGGAAGCCGAGCAGCGGTGGCACCGGCTCGGGACCGGCCACCCCGTCGTCGATGCGGGTGGCGGTCAGCCGGCGGGTGCCCCGCAGGCCCGGGTTGTCGGCGAGCAGACCGCTGTGCACCCCGGGCAGGAAAGCCGTCCACAGTGGCTTGGTGCCGCGCGGGTCCCAGGCGCTCAGGGTGCAGTCGGTGGCATCCGTGCAGCGGGCGTCAAGCAGCAGGTTGCGGTACGTCCACACGGCCACCGCGTCGTCGTCGCGCCGCCGGGTCGCGCCGGTGGTCGGGTCGAGCAGCTCGTACCCCTTGACCAGGAGCTTGCCCACGGCGACGACCGGGTCCCGGTCACCGCCGGCGACCGCCGACCAGTCCGCCTTGCGCTCCCAGAGCTGGGTGCCGGTGGCGAGGCTGCGGGCCTCGACCCGGGTACGCTGCTCGACCACGACGGCGTCGCCAGCGATTGTCACGCTGCGCGGGGTGCCACCGACCCGCTGCTGCCAGACGACGTCCGGCTCGGAGATGGGCTCGCTGCGGTCCACCCAGTCCCAGATGGCCGGAAACGGGTTCCACACGCCGGTGGCGGCGAGGGCCACGACCACGGCGAGGCCGACAAGCAGCCCACCGCGCACGCTCCCCTTCGCCACACCGCACACCGTAGCCACGATCACGGATCTTCCGTACGCCCGCGCCGCCGTGTCGCCGCGCTTTCTGGGCCCGGAGGTGTTACGCGGTGGATCGTCCCTCGGTGCGGACGGCGCTGCGCACCAGCGGAAGCGTGCGGTAGGGAATCTGCTCGGCCAGCGCGATGATCGTCGAGGCGCGGGTTATCCCGGCGGAGGACACGATCTGGTCGATGACCCGCTGGAGGTCCGTGTTGGAGCGGGCCACGATCCGGCACAGCAGGTCGCTGGAGCCGGTGATGGTGTGCGCCTCCAACACCTCGGGGATCGCCGCCAGGTGCGCGGTGACCGGGTCGTGGCCGTGCCGCTGGCTGATCTCCAGGGTGACGAAACTGGTCACCCCGAACCCGATCGCCGCCGGTGAGATCTCGGGACCGAAGCCGCCGATGACGGCCCGGTCGACGAGCTTGTCGAGCCGTGCCTGCACGGTGCCCCGGGCGACGCCGAGTCGGCGGGAGCACTCCAGCACGCCGATCCTCGGCTCCTCGGTGAGCAATTCGATCAACCGAACGTCGAGCACGTCGAGCTGTACATTCTGCTCACCATTCATGGGTCGACACCATACCGAATGCGCAACCTGACCAGCATTTATCGCAACGGTTGCCCAGCCATGGCCCACACCGCGATCCTCGCCACAAGACAGAGACCACGGCGGCCCACGAGGCCGGCCGGTACGCGAGGGAGGCCACCATGACCCAGGCGATCGACCGACCCCAGTCGACCGAGGACGTCGACATCGACCAGCTCGTCGGCGCTGTCGACCACGACATCAGCCACGACCCGTTCCCGGTGCGTGGTTTGGACCACGTGCACTTCCTGGTCGGCAACGCCAAGCAGGCCGCGCACTACTACTCCACGGCGTTCGGCATGACCTGCGTGGCGTACCGCGGCCCCGAGCAGGGCTACCGGGACCACGCCCAGTACGTGCTGACCAGCGGCTCGGCCCGGTTCGTGCTTACCGGCGCGGTGCGTCCCGACGCCGACGGCGCCGAGCACGTGGCCCGGCACAGCGACGGGGTCAGCGACATCGCGCTGGAGGTGCCGGACGTCGACGCCGCGTACGCGCACGCCGTCGCGCAGGGGGCCACCGGCCTCGTCGAGCCGCACGAGGTGAGCGACGAGCACGGCACCGTCCGGATGGCCTCCATCGCCGCGTACGGCGACACCCGGCACACGCTCGTCGACAGGTCCCGCTACACCGGCCCGTTCCTGCCCGGCTTCGTGGCCCGCGGCCCGATCGTGGACCGCCAGCCGATGATCGCCGCTGGCATCCAGCCGAAGCGCTTCTTCCAGGCCGTCGACCATGTGGTCGGCAACGTGGAGCTGGGCCGGATGGACGAGTGGGTGGAGTTCTACAAGCGGGTCATGGGCTTCTCCAACATGGCGGAGTTCATCGGCGACGACATCGCCACCGACTACTCGGCGCTGATGAGCAAGGTCGTGGCCAACGGCACCCGCAAGGTGAAGTTCCCGCTCAACGAGCCGGCCATCGCCCGCAAGAAGTCGCAGATCGACGAGTACCTGGAGTTCTACCAGGGCCCCGGCGCCCAGCACATCGCCGTCGCCACCAACGACATCCTGGCCAGCGTCGACGCGATGCGGGCCGCGGGTGTGGAGTTCCTGGACACCCCGGACTCGTACTACGAGGACCCGGAGCTGCGTGCCCGCATCGGCAACGTCCGGGTGCCGATCGAGGAGCTGAAGGCCCGCAAGATCCTGGTCGACCGCGACGAGGACGGCTACCTGCTGCAGATCTTCACCAAGCCGGTGCAGGACCGCCCGACTGTCTTCTTCGAGCTGATCGAGCGGCACGGCTCGCTCGGCTTCGGCAAGGGCAACTTCAAGGCGCTCTTCCAGGCAATCGAGCGGGAGCAGGAAGCGCGCGGCAACCTGTAACACTTGCGAGCGTGACGCAGCCTCCGACGTACCCGACGCCGCCGGCCGGTGGGCCCCCGCCCGCCGCCGGCGGCTTCGCGCCGCCACCTGGACAGATCCCCCACAGGTACGCCGTGCCGCCGCAGTACGCCCCGCCCGGGTACCCGCAGCCGCAGTGGCCGGTCGCCCCTCCGGCGCTCAGCCCGGCCGGGCAGCCGCTGGCCAGCTTCGGCGACCGGCTGATCGCCTGGATCATCGACACGGCGCTGGTGAGTGTCGTGGCGATGGTGCTGTTCATGCCGGCCTTCCTGGCTCTCTGGTGGTGGATATTCGCCGAGATGACCCGGGTCAACCCGGACGGCACCTTCGTGGAGCCCACCCCTTTCACATTCCTCACCGACTTCCTCGTTCCGATCCTGCTGCTGCAGTTGGTGCTGCTCGTCCTGATGCTCGGGATCTACTGGCTCTACCACGTGGAGTACCTCAAGCGCGGCGGCGAGACGCTGGGCAAGAAGATCATGAAGCTGCGTGTGGTGCCGCTCGATCCGAACGGCACGCTCGACCGGCGGATGGCCGGCCGGCGGTGGCTCGTGCAGTACCTGGCGGCCACGATGATCCCGGGCGTGAGCTACGCCGACGGGTTCTGGCAGCTCTGGGACAAGCCCTGGCAGCAGTGCCTCCACGACAAGTTCGCCGGAACCGTCGTCGTTAAGGTTGCCTCGTGAGTAAGCACAGCGAGCGACCCATCAGGCTCAGTAGCGTGGCGCCTACCTCCGGCGCGCGACGAAGCGGAGCGGCGGCGTGAGCGTGCAGCCCGGCTGGTACGTCGACCCCGCCGACCCCGAAACCAGGCGGTACTGGGACGGCGAGGGTTGGCTCGGCGCGCCCATCCCCGTCGACGCCACCCCGCCGGACGGGCCGCCCCCGGTCGAGCCGCCTCCCGTGCCGGCCACCCAGGGCGCGCCCGCCGCGACCAACGAGGTGACCGGCGCGCAGGGCTGGCCGCCGCAGTCCGGCACGACATCACAGCCCGGCGCGACACCGCAGCCGGGGCACGACCCGCAGGCCGGCCAGGGCTCAAGCTGGACGCCACCGTCCGGCCCGCCCGGCTGGACGCCGCAGGCCGGCCCGTCGGGGTGGACACCCCAGGCCGGCCCTCCCGGCTGGACACCTCCGCAGGCTGGCCCCCCGGGCTGGACGCCGGCAGGCCCGCCGCCCGGTTGGACGCCGCAGGCCGGCCCTCCCGGTTGGGCGCCGACCGGTGCGCCGCCCGGCTGGAACGGCCGGCCACCCGAGCCGCGTCCGCACGGGCTGCCGCTGGCCGGCTACGGCCGCCGGTTCACCGCCCGGCTGATCGACTTCGGCATCGTCTTCGCCTTGAACGCGGTGGTCAACGGCTGGTTCGTCTGGCGGTGGCTGAGCGAGATGCTGCCGTACTGGCGGGAGGCGTTCCGGCGCGGCCTGGAAGGCAACACCTCCACCGAGGGGATGCCGCCGATCAGCGAGCAGACCGGGCTCCTCCAGTTGGTGATCGTCATGATCGCCGCGGCGCTCTGGCTGGCGTACGAGGTGCCATCGATGGCCGCCAACGGGCAGACCTTCGGCAAGCGCGTCATGCGGATCCGCGCGGTGCCGCTCGCCGCCGACCAACCGCTGGGCCTCGGTCGGGCGTTCAGCCGGTGGAGCACGATGGGCCTGCCTACCCTGCTCTGGTACTGCGCCGGCCTCGGCCTGGTGCTGCAACTGGTCGGCGCGCTCTCCCCGCTCTTCGACCATCCGCTCCGCCAGGCGCTGCACGACAAGCGCGCGCAGACGGTGGTCGTTCAAGTCCCCGACCCCACCGACTCCGCCACCCCTGACGACGACCCCCAGCCCTCGGGAGACACCCCATGACCGATCCCGGACGCCACGAGCCGGCGCTGCGCCTGACCCGCGCCGACCTGGACGCGCTGCCCAACTACGTTCCCGGGCGCAGCCCCGCCGACCTGGCTCGCGAACTGGGCCTGCCGGAGGCGATCAAGCTGGCCAGCAACGAGGTGCCATACGGGCCGCTGCCCGGCGTCGTCGAGGCGGTCACCGAGGCGATCACCGCTTCGCACCGCTACCCGGACATGGGCGTCGTGGCACTGCGCGACGCGCTCGCCGAGCGGTACGGGGTGGACGCCGACCGGATCGCCACCGGCTGCGGGTCGGTGGCGCTCGCCGAGCACCTCGTCCGGGCCACCTGCCTGCCCGGCGACGAGGTGCTCTACTCGTGGCGGTCGTTCGAGGCGTACCCGATCATCGCGGCGACCAGCGGCGCGACAAGCGTGCGGGTGCCCAACGACGCCGGGCACGGGCACGACCTGGCGGCCATGGCGGCGGCGGTGACCGACCGGACCCGGATGGTCCTGGTCTGCAACCCGAACAACCCCACGGGCACTGCGGTACGCCGGGCCGAGCTGGACCGGTTCCTCGACGCGATGCCAGACGACGTGCTGGTGGTCATCGACGAGGCGTACCGGGAGTTCGTCACCGACCCCGAGGTGCCGGACGGCCTCGACTACCTGGACCGGCCGAATGTCGCGGTGCTGCGCACGCTGTCGAAGGCGTGGGGCCTGGCCGGGCTGCGGATCGGCTGGCTGGTCGCCCAGCCGGCGGTGGCAGCGGCGATCCGCAAGGTGGCGACCCCCTTCTCCACAAGCACTGCCGCCCAGGCCGGGGCGCTCGCCGCGCTGACTCAGGTCAGCGAGATGGAGCGCCGCTGCGCGCTGGTCATCGCCGAACGGGACCGGGTCACCGAGGCGCTGCGCAAGTTCGTGCCGGACGTGCCGGCCAGCCAGGCCAACTTCGTCTGGCTGCCGCTGGGCGACCGGGCCGTGGCGTTCGGCAAGTCGTGCGAGGCGCGCGGCGTGATCGTCCGACCGTTCCCCGGCGACGGGGTCCGGGTCACCATCGGCACGCCGGCCGAGAACGACGCCTTCCTCGCGGTCGCGGAGACGGCACTGGCCTGACCAACTGACCGATATGCGACATAAGCGTTGTTTGCGGGGGTCTGCGTAGTTTCTGCCCTAACTTCCGAAGTAAGCCGGTCGTGCCGAGGACGCACGCCGGCTCACTTCGAGAAACGGGGTAACGAACAGTGCGTACAGCCAAGACCTGTCTCGCCGCAGCGGCCGCCGCCGCGATGGTGGGCTTCCTCGCCGCGCCGGCCGCCGCCGCGCCCGACGACACCACGACGACCACCTTCGAGGTACTCGCCGGCACGCTCGACGTCGTTGCGCCCACCACCGCCGATCTGGGCTCCGGCGCCCCCGGTGGCACCATCACCAGCCAGCTCGGCGACGTGACAGTCACCGACTCCCGGGCCTCCGACGACGCCTCCTGGACCGCCTCGGTGACGGCCACGGTCTTCCAGGCCGGCGGCGGTTCCCCAGCCGAGACGGTCCTCCCCGAGGAGATCGACTACTGGTCCGGCGCCGCGACGGCGACGAGCGGCAACGGCACCTTCACACCTGGGCAGGCCACCGCCGGCGACGCAGCAGCGCTGTCCAGCGGCACCCAGCTCACCGCGTTCACCCACTCCGGCGGGACCGGCGGCAACAGCGCCACCTGGAACCCCACCCTCGTAGTCAACGTCCCGCTGGACAGCATCGCGGGCGTCTACACCGGCACGGTGACACATTCGGTGGCGTAGTCGCCGGGGGCGGTCGACCATCGCGGTCGCGCTCGCCCTGTTCTGCCTCGCCGGTCCGGGTCAGTGGACCCGGGCCGGCGCGGCCGAGCCGGCGTCGGACGAGGGCAGCATCGGGATCCGGTTACTGGAGGCCCCGACCGACCGTCGCACCGACCCCCGGGCGCTGCGCTACATCGTCGACCACCTACCGCCGGGAACGACAATCAAACGGCAACTGCTGATCGTCAACCGAACAGCCGGAACCCGCCACATCGACGTGTACCCGGCCGCGGCGACCCTGAACGATTCGGCCTTCCAGTTCGGCGGAGACCGCGAAGCCAACGAGCTGACCTCCTGGATCACCCTCGACCGCGCCGCGTTCACGCTGGAGCCCTGGGGTCAAGCTCGGGTCCGGGCGACAATCACTGTGCCGCCGGACGCCTCACCCGGCGAGCGGTACGGCGTGCTCTGGGCGGCCACCGCCTCCGCGCCCAGAGCCACCGCCTCCGCGTCCAGTGCCACCGGCGAGATCAAGCAGGTCCACCGGGTCGGCGTCCGGATGTATCTCGACATCGGCCCCGGCGGCGAACCGGCCTCCGACTTCACGATCGGCGACATACACCCGGCCCGTGGCCCGGAGGGCGAACCGTCGATCACCGCCCAGGTCACCAACACCGGCGGTCGCGCCGTCGACCTCACCGGCACGGTCACCCTGACCGACGGGCCGGCCGGCAGCCAGGCCGGACCGTTCCCGATCCAGCAGGGCGTCACGCTGGCGCCGGGGCACTCCGGGCAGGTCATCGCCCGGTTGCCGGTCGAGCTGCCGAACGGCCCGTGGAAGGCCGAGGTGAACCTGGAGAGCGGCCTGGTGAAGCGCAGCGTCACAGTGCAGGTCCAGTTCCCCGACCCCGGTCAGGTCGGCACACGCGCCAGCGTCGTGTCCCGGGTGGTGTCGGCCTGGAGCATCGGTGCGGGCATCGTGGTCGTACTGCTGAGCGCCGGTCTCGTGCTGGCGTTCCGCCTCCGCCGGCACCCTGCCGGGCAGCGCCGGGAACGCGTCGCGGCCGGGCGGTGAAAGCGCCGCGAGCAGGTCGATGCGTCTTTCTCGGACAGAGCGCGGGAAGGTTCGGTTATCAAGGGCGAGTGGCTGCCAGGATCACAGCCTCGGCCGTCAGGTAGTAGCGCTGGTCGTCGCCCTCCGGATCGACCGGCTTCCGGAGCCGCTCCACGGCGACGTAGCCGTCCTCGGCGAACACCGCACCGGGCGCCCAGCCCGTGCCATCGGAGCCGACGTTCATCGAAAAACGGGACAGCTGCCTGCCGGTCACCGGATCCAGTGTCACCAGGTCGTTCGCCTCGGTCAGCAGGTGCACCAGGCCGGGCTGCGCCGCGAGCACCCGCGCCGATCCGAGCGCCGGCGACCGCCACAACTCGATGCCGTCGCGCGCCGAGCGACCCACCGCCACGCCGTCGTCGACAATTGTGACGGCCTGCTCGCCGACAAGCGTGGCACCAGCCGGGTCCAGCGCGGGAGCCGCAAGCGGCTCGCCAGCGCCCAGCAGCCAGCCCCGACCTCCCGCGTCCCCGGGCCCGGCAGTGCGCAGCCCCGAACAGTCCGAACGGCCGGTACGGCAACCGAGCGGAGTCGCCACCAACTCGTCCGAGCCGCCCGGCGGGCGCCAGCGCGTACCCACCGCGCCCGTCGCCGCGTCCCGGAACTCGACTGTGGCCGGGCCGGCGCAGCCGTCCAGACCGATCAACTGCCCGGACGCGGTGGTGCCGATGTCACGACGGCAACTGCCGGGCAGGTCGACCCGCCACAGTTCCCGTCCGCCGTTCACCTCCACGGCACCGGCCTGGGTGTCGCCGGTGGCCACCAGCACCGTACGGCCGTCTGCGAGGTCGGTGAGGTAGAGCCCGCGCGGCTCCCAGACCGTGGCGGCTCCGGTCCGCCGCACCACCGCCGGGCTCTTGGCGGGCACCGGACCGTCGGCCCGCCACAGCACCCGCCCGGTGGGTGCGTCCAGCGCGACCAGTTGGCCGTCCGACCAGCGGCTGACCACCGTGCTGCCGCTGGCCACCACCCCGGTGAGTTCCGCCGGCCACCGCCGGTACGACCAGTAGGGGCTGGTGCGGTGCCGCCCGTCGACCGGCCGATCGGCATAGACCTGGCGGTGTGCGGCGTACACCCGCAGTCTTTCGTCCACGATCAGCGGGGCGACCGGCAGCCGACCGATCACGCCGACGGCCGGTTGGGCCGCGGCCGGATATTCACCCCTCGCCACAGTGCTCACCTCGGCCGGCGCGAGCACCCGGTGGACGATGACCGCGGTGGCCGCCGTGGCGAGCAACGCCACCACCGCCAACGCGAACCGTCGCCGACCTCTCGGGAACCCCATGCCGCACCTCCGCCCGGCACCCTACCCAGCGGAACCTGCCAAACGCCGGTCAGGTCGCACGGTCGCGCCGATCGCGGGCGGTGCCGGCTCTCGGCTGCCAGGCCGGCCTTCGGCTGCCGGAGACCGACCGCCGGCTGCCGGTCAGCGGTCAGGCGGCTTCGGCCGAGCCTGTCGCACGTGCCGCCACGGCCAGGTCGGCGAGGTCACGCCGGAGGGCCACCTCCACCGCCCGAGCGGCGAGCCCGCCGAGCAGCAGCGCCACCACCCGGCCGTACGGGTCGGTCGGCACCGCTTCCTGGGTGATGGTGACCGCGGTACGAGTCCGGCGGCGACGGCGGACCGGCCGCAGAGTCCAGGTGATGCGGTAGTCGGCACCGGCGCCGGAGGAGCAGAGCACCAGTCGCTGCGGGGCGAGCGCCTCCACCACCAGGAACTCCTCGATGAGCGTGCCGCCGCCCGGCTGGGCGCGCTCCTCACGCCAGGCGGTGCCCGGCCCGAACGGACCCGGGGTGAGCAGCTCGACCGGCCCGGCAACCGTCGGCCGCGCCGCCCGGCCGGGCAGGTCGGTCAGCAGGCGCCAGACATCGACAGCGTGCGCCTCGATGAGCCCGGAAACCGTCACCGTCGACATGCCACCCTCCCGTGTCGTCGACGGTACGCGCGGTGAGGGCCGGACGAGGCCCCCGGGACGGAATTTCCACCGCCCGGAGGCCACGCTGTCCGTTTCGGCATTCGCCGGGTACCGGTCGTCGACCGGTGCCGGCGCGCCGGTCAGCGGTCGAAGCGACCGTCCCGGATGCCGCCGATGAACGCTGTCCACCCCGGCGGGCTGACGGCCAGTGTGGGACCGGACTGGTCCTTGGAGTCGCGAACCCCGACTACGCCGAGGGCGTCGACCAGGTTGTCCGCCACCTCCACGCAGAGTCCCTGGTCATTTGAGCGGCTGCTGGTACGCCAGATCGCTCCCGCAAGATCGTGCATCGTCGTTACCTCCGTGTGCGATGGGTTGCCCCACCGCCGGCGAAAGGGCGGAGACCCGATGCGTACCGGTCGGCGGGGCGACATGATCCGCGTCAACCAACGGGGTAACGACGCTTGGTGATCGCACATCCGGTGCGATCACGAGTCGCATCGGTGAGACGGCCCGATGGGCGGGGGATCGGACCACCGCCAGGGCGGGAAGAAGGCCCTACTCACCCACCTTTGCTCTGCTTCAACGGGCGCAACAGAAAGGGGCCGCAAGCGTTGCGTGGAGTGCAGCAGAGCAAAGGAGCCGAGGCAGGTTGATGGGGGAGCTTGGCGGACAGGCCCGAGCCACACGCCCAACGCGCCAGACAGCAGCGCGCCAGCCACCAGGGCAACGGGCCGAGGCGGCGGGGCGGCGGGGCCGAGGGCGCGGAGCCGAGGCGGCGGGGCGGCGGAACGGCGGGGCCGAGGGCGCGAAGGCGCGGCTGCCGGGGCCGCTCAGCGGGCCGGGTGGATCGTTCCGGTGACCTCGCCGAGAGCGATCGTGGTGCCGTCCGGGCCGGGTGCCGTGGCCGTGATGGTCACCGTGTCGCCGTCGGCGAGGAAGGTGCGGCTCTCGGCGCCGACCTTCGCCGGTTCCGCCCCACCCCAGGTCAGCTCCAGGAACGAGCCGACCTGCGTACGGTCGGGGCCGGAGACGGTGCCCGAGGCGTACAGATCGCCGGTGCGCACTGACGCGCCGTTGACGGTGAGGTGCGCCAACTGCTGTGCCGGCGTCCAGTACATGCCTGCGAACGGCGGCTCGCTCACCCGTTCCCCGTTCCACTCGACGGCCAGGCGAAGGTCCAGGCCCAGGTGCGGTACGTCGCGCAGGTAGGCGGCCACCGGCGGGTCCTGGTCGGGGGCCGGCACGAAGGCTTCGGCCAGCGCGTCCAGCGGCGTCACCCAGGCCGAGACGGAGGTGGCGAACGACTTGCCGAGGAACGGGCCGAGAGGCTGGTACTCCCACGCCTGGATGTCCCGGGCCGACCAGTCGTTGACAAGCACCACACCGAACACGTGGTCGGCGAAGTCGTCGACGGAGACCCGCGCGCCCAGGTCGCTGGGTACGCCGACCACGAAGCCGACCTCGGCCTCGATGTCGAGGCGTACCGACGGGCCGGTGATCGGGCCCTCGGCGGACGCGCGCTGACCTGTCGGACGGGTCACCGGCGTGCCGGAGACGACGACGGTGCCGGCGCGCCCGTGGTAGCCGATCGGCAGGTGCTTCCAGTTGGGCAGCAGCGGTGGCTGGCCGGGGCGGAAGATCTGCCCGACGTTCGAGGCGTGGTGCTCGGAGGAGTAGAAGTCGACGTAGTCGGCGACCTCGAACGGGAGCAGCATCTCCACCACGTCCAGGGGCACCAGCAGCGGCTCCACGGCGGCGCGGTGCTCCGGGTCGGTCAGCAGCTCGGTGATCCGCTGCCGCACCGATGTCCACTGGGGACGACCGAGCGCCATGAAGTCGTTGAGTGTGGGTCGACCCAGCGCTCCGGCGGCCAGCACCAGCTCACCGGCCTCCGCTGCGGCCAGGTCGAACACCCACGACCCGATCCGTACGCCGATGCGCGCCTGCCCCCCGTCGGTTCGGAACACCCCGTACGGCAGGTTCGTCACCCCGTACGGCGAACCGTCAACGCCTGTCACCCAGGTCATGCGTCGTAGCCCCCGTTCACCAGCCCCAGCCGGATCAGATCGGTAAGTGGTTCAAGGATGCTGCACGAGCCGAAGCCGACCCAGAGCGGACGCGGCGCGTCCAGCCCCACGGTGGCACGCTCCAGCAGCGGGCGCGGGTCGAGCACTGTCAGCAGCTCGGCGACCGTACCGACGCTCTCCCCGGCGGCGGCCGCCAGCGTCGCGGCCAGCACGTTGGCGTAGCCGTGGTGGGTGAAGCCGGTCTGCGGGTCGAGGTGCCGGACGGCCTGGTGCAGCCCCGCGGTGAGCTTGAACGGTAGCTCCCGGTCCCGGCAGGCGCAGATCACGGCGGCCAGCTCGGCGGGGGTGGGGAAGAGCTCGGCTGCCAGGCCGCCGGTGCGGAACTTGGCGGCGATGGGCACCCCGTCGGCGCGGGCGGCGGCCAGTGCGTCGAGCGCGCCCATCAGTCCGAAGGTCAGCGGCAGTTCGGCGTAGACGGCCTCCACGCCCGGCAGATCGTCGGTCAGCCGCAGCAACTCGGCGACGCCGGGCAGCGGATCCTCACCGCGCTTGGCGACCGCCACCTCGACCTGACGGGCCGTGACACCGTCCGGTGCCAGGAACGAGAGCGCGAACGGTAGGGCCCCGATCCCGGTGTCACCGATCAGGCCGATCACCAGCCCCTCGCCCGGGTCGACGAGACCGCTCAGCTCACCGGCCGCGACTGTCGAGGCGGGGACGAGCAGTGGGCCGACCATGTCCGCGTACCAGGCGGCGCGGTGCCGGCGGTGGGCGGTCAGCGCGTCGTGAAGCTCGGCGCTGCCCGGTGGGAAGACGGCAGCGTCGTCCACCAGGCCGTCGAGGAGTGCGGGCACCTGCGTTGACACGGAACAAGAATGTACGGGACGCTACAAGGAACGGACAACAGCGTCCGATTATCGGACGCCTTCGGCCGATGGACGGGGCATATCGGGAGGCGAAGATGCCGTACTACCGCAGCGTCGGCGAAGTGCCGCGTAAGCGCCACACCCAGTTCCGCCAGCCCGACGGCAGCCTCTACGCCGAGGAGCTGATGGGTCAGGAGGGCTTCTCCTCCGACTCGTCCCTGCTCTACCACCGGTACGCGCCCACAGCGATCCTGGCCGCCGACGAGTTCACCCCGCCCGCATTCACCCGGGCGCCCAACCTGCCACTCAAGCCCCGCCACCTGCGCACCCACAAGCTCGACGCCGGCAGCACCGACCCGGTCCTCGGCCGGCAGTACCTGCTCGCCAACGACGACGTCCGCATCGGGTACGTCCTCGCCGACCGCCCGTCGCCGCTGTTCCGCGATGCCACAGGCGACCACTGCCTCTACGTCGAGGCGGGCACGCTGCGGGTCGAGTCCCCGTTCGGGGTGCTGGAGGCGGTGGCCGGCGACTACGTAGTCATCCCCACGTCGACCATCCACCGGCTGGTGCCCACCGGCGAGCAGCCCGTTCGACTGCTCGCCGTCGAGGCGTCCGGTCACATCGGCCCGCCCAAGCGCTACCTCTCCGTACGCGGGCAGTTCCTGGAGCACTCGCCGTACTGCGAGCGTGACGTCCGCGGTCCGGACACGCCGTTGCTCGTCGACGGCGAGGAGGTCGAGGTGCTTGTCCGCCACCGGCGCGGTTGGACCCGCTACGTCTACGCCAACCACCCCTTCGACGTGGTCGGCTGGGACGGGCACCTCTACCCGTGGGCGTTCTCCATCCACGACTTCGAGCCGATCACCGGGCGCATCCATCAGCCGCCACCGGTGCACCAGACCTTCCAGGGCCCCAACTTCGTCATCTGCTCGTTCGTGCCCCGCAAGGTCGACTACCACCCCGACTCGATCCCGGTGCCCTACAACCACCACAACGTCGACTCCGACGAGATGCTCTTCTACACCGGTGGCAACTACGAGGCGCGGCGCGGCTCCGGCATCGAGCAGGGCTCGATCTCGCTGCACCCGTCCGGGTTCACCCACGGCCCCCAGCCGGGTGCGGCCGAGCGGTCCATCGGCGCGGACTACTTCGACGAGTTGGCCGTCATGGTCGACACGTTCCGCCCGCTGGACCTCTGCGATGCGGCCCGCAACTGCGAGGACGACGGCTACGCCTGGACCTGGGCGCGTCGCGGCTAGTCACCGGATCGCGGTGCGGGTGAACACTGCGAACTCGGCGATCGTGGTGACGGCGATGGCCAGCACCAGCGGCCACGGCGAGCCGACCATCGCGTACACCAGCAGCAGCACCGGCGCGGCGGCCACCGCGTAGACCGCCAGGGCGAGCGTCCGGTCCGAATGCAGCAGGGTGGGCAGGATGGTCCGGGTCAGACCCGGCAGTCGCGCCGCGAGCTGCCAGACCACGACGCCGCCGGTGAGCGCGGCGAGGACCGCGACGATGCGCGACAACCCGCCGTTCGCGGCGGCCGCAAACGCCACCACCACCGCCGCGATGAGCGACCAGCCGGCACCGTAGAGCACCAGCCGGTGCAGGCCCTGGGCGACGGTGCGGCCCGAATCCATCCGGCTGGGACCGACCGGAACCGCCTCGGCGACCTGCTCCAACGCCTGCGACCAGCGGCGCTGCTCCAACCGGAGGACTCCGACGTCCTGGCGGACGTCGGCGAGACGCGGGTCCAGCCGCAGCGCCTCCCCGTAGGCGCGCTCGGCCAGGTCGAACAACCCCAGCCGGGCAGCCACCAGGCTGAGCACCAGATGCGCCTGCGGCTCCTGGGGCGCCAACTCGACCCCCCGCCAGGCCGCGTTCAGCGCCGGCTGGCCGTTGCGTGCGTCGGCCAGGATCGCCGCCGCGCTGCGCTGGGCGTACGCGTCGGCCGGGCCGAGCGCCAACAGCCGGTCGGCTGCCGCTGCCGACTCGGCGTAGCGCTCCAGGTCGGCAAGCGCCATGGCCCGGACCACCAACGGTGGCAGCGCCTCCGGGGCGGCAGCCACGGCAGCGTCGGCGGCGGTGAGCGCGTCCGCAGGACGACCGGCGGCCAGGTGCACCCGGGCCAGCATTGTGAGCGCCTCCGGATCGGCCGGCTTCAGGGCAAGCCCATAGGTCAGCTCGGTGGCGGCCTCGTCGTGGCGGCCGAGTTCGGCGAGAAGCTGGGCCCGATCGAGGTAACCGTCGGAGGCGGATCGGTCGGAGGCGGGGTCGCTGGACATCGCGGCGAGCCTAGGCGGCTGGCGCGTCGTACACCAGGGCCACCGCGATGCCGGTCAGCCCTTCTTCACGGCCGGTGAAACCGAGCCCGTCGGTGGTCGCGGCCGAGAGGGTGACGGGGGCGCCGACAGCGGCGGAGAGCACCTGCTCGGCCTCCTCCCGACGCCGACCGATCTTGGGCCGGTTGCCGATGACCTGCACGGACACGTTGCCGATCTCAAGGCCGGTGGCGCGCACCCGGCGGGCGGTCTCCGTCAGCAGCGCAACGCCGGACGCGCCGGCCCATTCGGGCTCGCCCACCCCGAAGGCGGAGCCGAGATCACCGAGACCTGCGGCGGAGAGCAGGGCGTTGCAGGCGGCGTGCGCGGCGACGTCCGCGTCCGAGTGCCCGGCGAGACCGTCCTGGTCGGGCCAGAGCAGACCCGCCACCCAGCAGGGCCGGCCGGGCTCGAACGCATGTACATCAGTCCCGATGGCAACCCGAGGAACGATCATGATCCGAGGGTACGCGTCAACCGCCGGCGGCAAGCAGATGCTCCGCGAGCGCAAGGTCGAACGGGCGGGTGATCTTCAGGGCGTACTCCGAGCCGGGCACGCAGCTCACAGCGACGCCCTGCTTCTCGACGAGCCCCGCATCGTCGGTGAGCGCGTCGCCGCCCACGGCGTGCGCGGCGGCCAGCACGGCCCGGCGGAAGCCCTGCGGGGTCTGCACCGCACGGAGGGCGGACCGGTCGACGGTGCCGAGCACCACCTCGCCGGCGCCGACCTCCTTGATCGTGTCGACGACCGGCAGGACGGGGATCACAGCGTCCCGACCGCCGCGGACGGCCGCCGCGACGGACTCGACAAGCTCCGGTGGGGTCAACGCGCGGGCGGCGTCGTGCACAAGGACGATCGTCGGACCGTCGGGCACCGCCGCCAGCGCGGCTGCCACCGACGCCTGCCGCTCGGCGCCGCCGGGCACCACGATCACCGGTGCCACCGGGGCCAACAGGCCACGGACGGCCGCCACCTCGGCGGGCGGCGCGGCCACCACGATCGTGTGCACCGACGCGGCGGCGGCCAGCCGACGCACGGCGTGCACCAGCAGCGGCTCGCCAGCGAGCAGGCGCAGCGCCTTGGGTCGGCCGGGGCCGAGCCGTACGCCAGCGCCTGCCGCAGGCACGAGGACCGCGACGTCACCGCGCGGATTGAGCTGCGCGGTCACGTCGCGGTCCTCGGTGGTTTCTTCGCTACGAAGTGGGTACGACGATGCTGTTGACTAGGCCTCGGTGAGCACCTTGTCGAGCAGCGTCTCCGCCTCGTCCTTGGTGCTCTTCTCCGCCAGCGCGACCTCGCCGACGAGAATGTCGCGGGCCTTGGCGAGCATCCGCTTCTCGCCCGCGGAAAGGCCCCGCTCCCGCTCCCGGCGCCACAGGTCGCGCACGACCTCGGCGACCTTCAGCGGGTTTCCGGAGGCCAGCTTTTCCAGGTTGGCCTTGTAACGCCGCGACCAGTTGGTCGGCTCCTCGGTGTGCGGAGCCCGGAGAACGTCGAAGACCTTACCGAGGCCCTCTTCGCCAACCACCTCGCGGACACCCACGATCTCGGCGTTCTCGGCCGGCACCCGGACCGTCAGGTCACCCTGCGCGACCCTCAGGACGAGATATTGCTTAGGCTCGCCCTTGATGACCCGAGTCTCGATTGCCTCGATGAGTGCGGCCCCGTGGTGGGGGTAGACAACGGTCTCGCCGACACTGAAAACCATAGGTTCGAAACCCCTTTCGCTGTGTCTAGGGTAACACGCTCAGGCAACGATGTCTCACCGATGTCCTGACCGTTGGCGCAGCTCAGGGGCCCTGTGAGAGGTCTTTCTTCAGCTTGACAGGCAGTCAAGCTGATGGTTCGAACACTCTCCGTAACCGTGGGATAACCTCCCGGTACGGGTGAACGGAACGCTGAGATCAAGGGCTATGCGCTCCTCCCATGGTATCCCGCCCGGCGGGACTCCGCCCAGATGTAGCGGGAGGTGCCCCCGGTGCGGGACCCTTGAGTACGAGCCACACTCCGCTCTCGAGACGCTTCCAGGGGGTCCGATGGGCAAGCCGGATGCAGAGGGCCACGGGTCGTCCGACGGGCTGCCCGACCTGCCACCCGAGTGGGGCCGCATCGTGGTACCCGACGACGCGTCGGCACTCGCCGGCGAGGCAGCCCAGATCCGCCGCGAGTTGCGCCGGGCCGCCGGCCAGCACGCCGGGCAGCCAGCCTTCGCCCTCCCACTACTGGTGCTGTTCGTGGCGGTGCTCACCACGCTTGCCGGCCTCCTGGCCGTGACCTGGCCGCGCGCCACCCGGGGCACCGCCGACCGACCAGCCCCGAGCCCGTACGTGCCACCCGCGACCGTCACCGGGCAGGCGTTGCCCGCGCTTGATCTCGTCGACGCCGCCCAGGCACCCGTGGCGCTGCGCGGCCTGCTCCCTGCCATGATCATTCTGGTGGACGGCTGCCCCTGCCCCGAACGGGTGGCCCAGGCTGCGGCTGCCGCCCCCGACGGGGTCGCCGTGATCACCGTGGCCGGGCGTTCGGTCACTGCCACACCACCGGCCGGCGGATCAGTCCGGACGTTGGCCGACCCCGCTGGCGGGCTGCGCTCGTTCCTGGGTCAGCCGGTGCGCCCCGGCGCGCTCACCGCGTTACTCGTCGACCGCACGGGCGTGGTGACCCAGGTGCTGCCCGACCTCGGGCCGGCCGAGACGTACCGGGATGAGCTGGCCGCCCTCGCCCCGTGACCTGAACCTCGCTCAGGGCACCGTGACGAGTTGCGCTTGGACGTCAACGGGCTGCCCGGCCGTCGACACCAGCGACACCCGGATCCGCCCGCCGTCGGGAAGCACCACGGCAGTGGCGATCGTGCCGTCGCAGTCGATGCGGGGCGAGCCGGCCAGCCGGGCGCCGGTGACCTTCACGGCCAGGGAACCGAGCCTGGTGCAGCGGACCTGGAGCAGGTGGCGGGCGCCATTGTCGGCGGACTGCCGGATCACGGCCTCCCCCGGGGTGAGTTCCCGCCGTTCCCGCCAGACCGTCTCCTTGAAGAGCGGCAGGTCACCCGTGCCGAAGCCGTCGCCCGGCGGGCCATCGATGTCAATGATCATGCCGGTCGCCGGGTCGATCACCACCCTCGACCTGGTCTGCGCCTCGCTGACCTCGCCCGTCTCGGGATCGATCCGCACCCGCACCGGCCCGTCGGCCATCCCGGAGGCCACGACACGTTCCATGACGGTGCTGACGGACGGCTCCGCGCTCGGCTCGCCTGTCGGGCGAGCCGGACCGGCCGTTGGCTCCGGAGCGGTGGCCCGCCACCACCAGCCACCGACCACCAGGGCGGCCACGGCCACCCCGGCCAGCACCGCCGACCCCAGCCGATCGTCTGCCCCCGCATCCATGCGGGTGAGCGTACCGGCCGGGTCGTGGGCGGTCAGCCCTGTCGGTCGAGCAGGGCGGCGTACAGGGTGAGGCCGGGACCGAACGCCAGCATGACGACACGCCTCGCCGGAGGCGTCGCGCGCGCCAGCCGGTCCAGGATCAGCAGCACCGTCGGCGAGGAGCAGTTGCCGTGCTCGTCGAGCGTCGCCCGGGACGCCGCCAGCGCCTCCGGCGGCAGGGCCAGCTCCCGCTCGACCACGTTGAGGATCCGCGGACCGCCAGGGTGCACGGCCCAACCATCCACGTCGGAGATGGTGCCGCCGTGCCGGGCCAGCAGGTCGGCCACCAGAGTGCGTACGTGCCGGGAGAGCACCTGCGGCACCTTCGGCGACAGCCCCATCCGAAAGCCCGCGTCGGTGACGTCCCAGGTCATGTGGTCGGCCGTCGAGGTGTCGGTGACCGAGGCGACCTCGCGTAACGCGTACCCCGGACCACCCGGCACCACCACGGCGGCCACTGCGGCGTCCGAGAAGAGCGCGTGCGAGACGATCTGCTGGGTGTCCACCCGGGCGCTGGACGGCTGGATGTGCAGGCTGGTCAGCTCCGCGCAGAGCAGCAGCGCCGGGCGGCCCCGTGCGGTGACGAAGTCACTCGCCGCGCCCAGGCCCGGCAGCGCCGCGTAGCAGCCCATGTGGCCCACGAACATCCGCTGGGTGTCCGGCGCCATGCCGAGGTCCCGGGCGAGCAGGATGTCCAGGCCCGGAGTGGCGTACCCGGTGCAGGAGCAGACGATGAACATGCCCACGTCGCCAGCGCCCATCCCGGCGGCCGTCAACGCCCGCCCGACCGCCTCCTTGCCCAGCGGCAGCGCCTCCACCTGGTAGCGACGCATCCGGCGCTCGGTCGGCCAGTCCGAGACGTCCTCCAGCAGGGGGTTGACCGCGGCCTGGCGCCGGGTCACACCCGAGTTCGCGAAGATCCGCTGGGCCAACGACCGGGTGGTGCCGGAGAAGTGCCGGGAGAAGAAGCCCTCCCACAACTCGGCCTGCGATGCGGACGGCGGGTGCGCCGTCCCGAGCCCCGCGATCACTGGTACGGGCACGATCCCCACCTCTCCTCAGACGCTGTCCTCCCCCTTGCCGTCCCACCGGCCCCCTCGGCCGGCCCATCCCCCGCGCCG
Source organism: Micromonospora sp. NRRL B-16802 (assembly GCF_001279555.1). Lineage (NCBI taxonomy): Bacteria > Bacillati > Actinomycetota > Actinomycetes > Micromonosporales > Micromonosporaceae > Micromonospora > Micromonospora sp. NRRL B-16802. The sequence continues at coordinate 418,697 of NZ_LGEB01000053.1, forward strand.
AACCCGCACAGCCGGCTCACCAACGTGGCGCCGATCCGTCACGGTCCGGGTCGCCGCCCAACGCGGCGATGCCCAACCAGTCGGCGCAGACGTCCGACGTGGCCGGGTGCAGCGAGCCGCAGCGGGCGTCCCGGTAGAGCCGCTCCAACGGATGGCCGCGCCGTGTCGCCGAGGTGCCTGCCGCCTCCAGCATCGACGCGGCCACCTCGGCAGCCGTGGTGCCCGCCAGCAGCTTCGCCCGCCACACCCAGCGGTTGGTCTCCGCGTCGCCCGGCGCGTCGTCCACCCGGCGGGCCGCCTCGGCCACCACCAACTCGGCCGCCGCCGTCGCCGCGTCCGCCCGGCCCAGCCGCGCGCGTACCGCCGGCAGGCCGGCCAGGTTGCGGGCGTTGAGGTGCTCGGCAGCCGCGTCGATCGCCGCGCGGGCCACCCCCACGTAGACGGCGGCGTAGCTGGCCACCAGCCAGTGCGGCATCAACTGGGCGACCACCAGGGCCAACCCCTCCACCCCGCCCAGCAACCGGTCGGCCGGCACCGCGACGTCCAGGTGCAGGTCGTGCGAGGAGGTGGCGCGCATGCCGAGCGCGTCCCAGGTCGGCTCGACGGTCAGACCATCGCCGGCCGGTACCAGGAACTGCGAGACCACCGACTGGTCGGCAGAGCTGCGCGCGGCCACCAGATAGCCGTCGGCGTGCCCGGCGCCGGAGCAGAAGGTCTTGCTGCCCTTGAGGTGCCAACCGTCGTCGGTCGCCTCGTAGACGGTGCTCAGCTGGGACAGCCGGGCCCCAGCGCCACGCTCGCTCATCGCCACCGCGTACCAGGAGCCCTGCGCCGCGGCCTTGAGCAGCCGGTCCCGGGCGGCCAACGCCTCGTCGGGCACACCGAGCGCCTCGGCCAACTCCTCCGTCACCGCTCCAAGCGCGCCGGTCACCGAGGCGTGCATGTTGAACACCAGGGCGGTCGCGCCGTTGCCCCGGGCAAGCTCCGTGGCCACTGCCGCGTACTCGGCGAAGGTGGCACCCATGCCGCCGAGCGCGGGCGGCACCATCAAGCCGAACAGGCCGGCCTCCCGCAGGTCACGGAAGTCCTCGACCGGAAAGGAGCCGTCCCGGTCGTGCTCCGCCGCCCGCGCGGCGAACCGCGGCGCCAACCGGCGGGCCGCCTCAAGCGCGTGCACCGTCATATCGCCCCCTCCTGGCGTCCATTACCCCCGCCACGACCCGACTATCCGTTACGGACACCCCAGCCCTGGTACAACACGGCCGTCGACCGGATCGGCACGATGCGCGGGGCACGGCCGCCAGGCGCCACACCTCCCGTTCGGGTAGCCCGGACGCGGCGCCACAACCAGGCGACCAGGCCCCCGACCTGCGGCCGGACGCCCTGCACGCGCAACTGAACGCCGTACCGGGCGCACTCGGCGACCAGCTCGCGAGCGTCCACGAACAACCGTGGATCGTGGATGCCGCGCGGAACGGTCGGCAGCCGCTCGCCGATCCGTACCGCGACCAGCCGGGCCAGCGCCGTGTCGTTGAGGGTGTCCAGCACCAGCAGGCCACCCGGCCGCAACAGCCGACATGCCTCGGCCACCACCTGTCGCCAGGCCGGCACATGCTCCAGCAGCTCACCCGCCGAGACCACGTCGGCACAGCCGTCGGGGAGCGGCACCGCGGTGGCGTCGCCCTGCACCACCCGTACGCCGTGCTCGGCGGCCTGCACCAGCGCCGAGCGGGTCAGGTCGACACCGATGTGCCGGTAGCCCTTGCCGGCCAGGTGCGGGGCGAGCAGGCCGGCGCCGCAGCCCAGGTCGACGAGGACCGCGTCCGGACGGTCCGCCGGTGGCACCAGCGTCGCGCGAGCCTCGGCCAACCAGTGCAGCATCGCAAACGCGCCATCCGGCCGCCACCACTCGTCGACCAGGTCGTCGTACTGGCGCGGATCGTTGGGCGGCAGCACCCGGGAGCCGGTGGACGCCGCGGCCGCAGCCACGTCTCGCATGGGACCGAGCGTGGCACGACTGCTCGGTAACGACCAGACTTCCCTTATGTCGTCGAGGGTGTTAGGGCTGGTCAGAGCGAGCCATCCGGAGCCGGCCGCCGCGGTGACCACGGTGGCCGGTCTGCTCGCCTGGGGAGTTGGTCACCGGCCAGCCGGAATCGTCTCGGTGGTGCTCGCCGTACTCGCCAGCCAGCTCGCCGTCGGCTGGACCAACGACGCGCTGGACGCCGAGCGGGACGCCACTGTGGGACGTACCGACAAGCCTGTCGCCGCCGGCGCGGTCGGCCGGCGCGCCACGGCCTGGGCTGCGGCGGTGGCCGCGGTGGCCTGCCCGCTGCTGGCGCTGACCACGAACCCCACGGCGGCGTTCTGGCTCACTGTCGCGCTGGTCTCCGCGCTGCTCTACGACTGGCCGCTGAAGGCCACCGCCTTCTCCGTGGTGCCCTACGCCGTCTCCTTCGGCGCGCTGCCGGCCTTCGTGGTGCTGGGGCTGCCCGGCCAGCCCACCCCGCCGGCCTGGCTGCTGGTGGCGGCTGCGTGCCTGGGGGCCGGCGCGCACTTCGCCAACGTGCTGCCCGACCTGGCCGACGACGCCCGGACCGGGGTACGCGGCCTGCCGCACCGGCTCGGCGCGGCAGGCAGCCGGGCAGCAGCGGCGGGCCTCCTCCTCGCCGCGACCGCGGCGCTGGTGCTGGGGCCACCCGGGCCGCCGTCGCTGGTCGGCCTGGCGGCGATCGCCACGGCCGCCGTGGTGCCACCCCTGAGCTGGTACGCCGGGCGCTCGGCGGCCCGCGCCGGTCGGCGGCCGGTGTCCGCGTTCCGAGCGGTGATGCTCGTGGCCCTCATCGACGTGGTTCTCCTGGTGGCGAGCGGCCGGGTGGTGTGAGGGGCACCCCGGAAGGTGGCATTGCCGGGTCCGTGTGCGGGCTTCGATCAGCTCCAACTACCCTGGAGCGCGGTCTGCGCGGGTATGGCCACCGTGCCCGGCGTGCGGCCGGGTGGGATCGCAACGAGGAGGACCGACGTGACGCGCTCGATCAGGGGATCCCGGCGGGCGGCCCTGTTGCTGTCCGGTATTGCGGCTGCCAGCCTGCTGGTGTCCGGATGCGGCACCGGTCAGATCGCCGAGACGGCCGAGAAGGAACCGTCGGTCCAGGGCGTCAGCCTCACGACCGCCAACGGCGCGTACGCGGTTCGTGGCCTGCTTGTCGACTACCCGGGCACCGAGGGCTACCAGGCCGGCCAGGACGCCCTGCTCAACGCCGTGATCTACAACGACTCGAAGAGCACCGTGACGGTCACGATCACCACCGAGAGCGCACGCGAGGTGGTGATCTCGAGCGGCTCGGCGAGCGCCACGCCGTCGGCCGAGGCTTCGGCCTCCGCCAGCCCGTCGGCAACCGAATCCAGCACTGCCAGCCCGTCGGCCACCCCCTCCGCCACCGGGTCGGCCTCGGCCGCCCCGTCCACCCCTTCCGCCCCGGAGTCGGCGCGGGCGTCCGGTTCCGCCAGCCCCGCCGCGCCCGGTCAGCCGGCGCGGATCGAGCTGGCACCGCAGAGCTACCTCCAGCTCAACTCCGAGGCGACCAGCCAGCTCCGGCTGGTCGGCCTGAAGGAGGCGCTGCGCAGCGGGCAGAACGTCTTCGTGACGTTCGACTTCGGCAACGGCAACACGGTGACCGGCCCCGCCCCGATCGCTGTGCCGTTCACCGCCCCGCCGGTTCCCTCGCCGATCATCGAGCGCGAGGGTGGTTACGAAGAGGGCGGCACCTCCCACGAGTGACCCGGCTTGACATCGACGAACACCCCGGCGTGGGAACCACCACGCCGGGGTGTTTTCGTCGCACCGGGCGGCTAGCGTCCTGATGTGACCACCTCCCGATCGACCTCACCGCGCGGCGGCACGGCAGGTGCCGCTCGCGGTCGGTCCGCCGCCCGCGAGCCGCGCCCGGCGTACGAGTGCGACGCCTGCGGGCACCAGCCCCCCAAGTGGGTGGGACGCTGCCCGGAATGCGGCGAGTGGGGCTCGGTGGTCGAGTCCACGGTGACCGGCCCGACCGTCTCCGGCCGGGTGGTCAGCTCCCGGCTACCGGCCGAGCCGGCCCGGCCGATCGCGACAATCAGCGCCGCCCCTGCCCGCGCCCGGCCCACCGGCGTGAGCGAGCTCGACAGGGTGCTCGGCGGCGGCCTGGTCCCCGGCGCGGTGGTGCTGCTCGCCGGGGAGCCCGGCGTGGGCAAGTCGACCCTCCTGCTCGATGTGGCGCAGCAGTGGGCGGTCGGCTCCGGCAGCCCCTCGCTGGTGGTCAGCGGCGAAGAGTCGGTCAGTCAGGTGCGGCTGCGCGCCGAGCGGATGGGCACCCTGCACGACCAGCTCTACCTGGCGGCTGAGAGTGACCTGGCCTCGGTGCTCGGGCACCTCGACGCGGTCAAACCGGGCCTGCTGGTGCTCGACTCGGTGCAGACCATCTCCACCACCGGCACCGAGGGCGTGCCCGGTGGGGTGACGCAGGTCCGCGCTGTCACCGCCGCGCTGGTCTCGGTCGCCAAGGAGCGGGGCATCGCCACGGTGCTGGTCGGCCACGTCACCAAGGACGGCCAGGTCGCCGGGCCGCGGGTGCTGGAGCACCTTGTCGACGTGGTGCTGCACTTCGAGGGCGACAAGCACTCCTCGCTGCGGCTGGTGCGCGGCGTCAAGAACCGATTCGGTGCTGCCGACGAGGTCGGCTGCTTCGAGATGCACGAGGGCGGCATCAGCAGCCTTGCCGACCCTTCCGGCCTGTTCCTGACCCGCTACTCGGAGCCCGTCCCCGGCACCTGCGTCACAGTGGCCATGGAAGGGCGGCGGGCGCTTGTCACCGAGGTGCAGGCACTGATCGGCGCGACGGTGGCCGGCTCGCCCCGTCGTACGGTCTCCGGCCTCGACTCGGCCCGCCTGGCCATGGTGCTAGCGGTGCTGCAACGGCGCACCGAGCGGTTGACGCTGCACGACAGGGAGGTCTTCGCGGCCACCGTCGGCGGCATCCGGGTGGTGGAGCCGGCGGCCGACCTGGCCATCGCGTTGGCTGTGGCGTCCGGTGGGCTCAACCTGGCCATCGCGCCGCACCTCGTGGCGATCGGCGAGGTGGGCCTGACCGGCGAGGTGCGCCGGGTGGGGGCGGTGCCGCGTCGGCTGGCCGAGGCGGCACGGCTCGGGTTCAAGGTCGCCCTGGTGCCGCCGGGTTGCGGCCCGGCCAGCACCGGCGCCGGGCCCGAGCAGATGCGCGTGACCGAGGTCACTGACGTGCGCTCGGCGCTGCACCACGCGGCCCGCGCGTCCGCCGAGTGACAGACCGTGTCGGCGCGGACGGCTATACCGGACAGGGACGGCGCAAGCGGAAATGCGTGGAAGGGGCAGCATCGTGACACATCACAGTAACCACGACAGCACCCACCGCACGGCAGTCCGTAGACTGTGCCCGTGCCGATCGACCGCGATACCACCAAGCCTGCCGGGCCACCGCCCCAGGCCCGCACCGGCGCCATGGGCTCACCAGCCCGCCCGATCAGCGTGAGCGTGTCCGCCGCTGCCGGGGGCGCCGGGGATCCGCTGCGCGCCAACCTCGCTCTGATGGCACCCGGCACCGCGCTGCGGGACGGGCTGGAGCGCATCCTGCGCGGGCGTACGGGCGCGCTCATCGTGCTCGGTTACGACAAGGTCGTCGAGGGCCTCTGCACCGGCGGCTTCCCGCTTGACGTGGAGTTCTCCGCGACCCGGGTCCGCGAGCTGTGCAAGATGGACGGTGCCGTGGTGCTCTCCAGCGACGGCACACGCATCGTCCGGGCGGCCGTGCACCTGATGCCCGACCCGTCCATCCCCACCGAGGAGTCGGGCACCCGGCACCGCACCGCGGAGCGGGTCGCGCGGCAGACCGGCTACCCGGTCATCTCGGTAAGCCAGTCGATGCGGATCATCAGCCTCTACGTCAACGGTCAGCGGCACGTGCTCGACGACTCGGCGGCGATCCTGTCCCGGGCCAACCAGGCGCTTGCCACCCTGGAGCGCTACAAGCTTCGGCTGGACGAGGTCTCCGGCACCCTGTCCGCGCTCGAAATCGAGGACCTGGTCACCGTGCGGGACGCGGTGGCAGTGGTGCAGCGACTGGAGATGGTTCGCCGGATCGCCGACGAGATCGCCGGTTACGTGGTCGAGCTGGGCACCGACGGCCGCCTGCTCGCACTCCAGCTCGACGAGCTGATGGCAGGCGTGGACGCCGACCGGACGCTCGTCATCAGGGACTACCTGCCCGTCGGCCGCAAGTCCCGCACGCTGGACGAGGCGCTTGTCGAGTTGGATCTGCTCGGCGCCACCGAGCTTATCGATCTGGTGTCGGTCGCCAAGGCGATCGGCTATCCGGCCGCCTCGGACGCGCTGGACGCCGCCGTCAGCCCGCGTGGCTTCCGGTTGCTGGCCAAGGTGCCCCGCCTGCCGGTGGCCGTGGTCGACCGCCTGGTGCTGCACTTCGGCAGCCTCCAGCGGCTGCTGGGTGCCACCGTGGAGGACCTGCAGGCCGTCGAAGGCGTGGGCGACGCCCGCGCCCGGGGCGTCCGCGAAGGCCTGTCCCGGCTCGCCGAGGCGTCCATCCTGGAGCGGTACGTCTGATCCGGCTCAGCCGGTGATGGTGAGCTTCACAGGTGCGCTGAGCTTGGTGCCGACCCTGGCGAACACCTGGTACGTCCCGACCGGCGGGAATGGCCCGGCGGCCAGCCCGCTGCCGTCGCACCTGGTGGTGTCCCGCCCGTTCCAACCCACCTGGTAGGAACGCTCGAACCCGGGCGTGAAGGACTGCACGTCCGACCCCTGCGCCTTGCCGCAGGTGTCCGACGACCACACCTTCTCGGCACCGGACTTGATGAAGATCTCCTGAAGGTCGGCACCGACGTTGCGGCTGCACGTCCGGTCCGACGTGTTCTTGATCTTCAGCTGGAGATCGACGACCGTTCCGCGTTGCACCGAGGTCGACCGCACCACCGAGCTCACGCTGATCTCCGCGTCCGTGCAGGTGCCGTCGTCCGACGACCCGCCCGAGTTCGGTGGCGGGTTGTTGCTGGTGATCTCGGGGGTCGGCTGCGTGGCCTCCGGAGCGGCCGACCCGGACGCCGGCGGCACCCCCGTCTGCGGGGTCAGCACCGGACCGGCCGGCCCTGGACTCTCGGCCGACGGGCTCGCTGTCGACGTCGGGGTCGCCCCCGCCTCCGGTTGTCGACCGCCGGAGCGACCCGAGCCGGTGCAGGAATAGAGCAGGACAATCAGGAAGAGAAGCCCCGCTCCGAGTACGACGGCGCGACGCCGCCAGTACACGGCGGGTGGCAGGGGGCCGACCGTCAGACGCATGATGCCCCCCACCGTAGCCGCGCCGCGCCCACCAGCCCGACGCGACGCGCCGGAACGTCATCCCGACGACCCACGGACACTCCACTAGGGACTGACACCCCGGTCTCCGACGTCCCGCTCAGAGGTAGACCTTTCGCTGGTAGACGGCATGCGCACCAGCCACCCGGTCCAGGAAGAGCAGACCCGCGCAGTGGTCGATCTCGTGCTGCAACGCCCGCGCCTCGAAACCGTCCGTCACCAACCGCACCGCCGCGCCGCTGCCCGGCAGCTCACCCTCCACGACCAGTCGACTGGCCCGCTTCACGTCCCCGGTCAGGTCGGGCACCGACATGCACCCCTCCCGGCCCGCCTTCCACCGGGTCGCCTCGACGACCCGGGCGTTGCAGAGCACGAACGTGCCGTGCACGGTGACCGCCTTCGGATGCCCCGTCACATCGACAGCGAACACCCGGGCACCCACACCCACCTGCGGCGCCGCCAGGCCCACACAGCCCGGCGAGACCCGCATCGTGGCGACCAGGTCGGCGGCCAACCGGACGGTCTCCTCGGCCGTCGGATCGACTTCACCTCCGGCCTGGCTCAACACCGGGTGCGGCGCGGACACCACGGCCCGCACCTCACCCGGCACCGCCAACGACTCCGGTGTCCAACCACCAAGGCCGGCGTACGCCTCGTCGACGTCCGGGCCGGTGACCGGCCCCTGCTCGCCGCTCACAACAGGTCCGGGTCCGCCGGCCGGAGCGTGACCTCCACGCCCAACTCGACGGCCGTCCGTTGCAGCCGCTCGACAAGCGTGTCGGCGACACCAGCCGGCAGCTCGACCTCAGCCAGCACCACGTAGAGCGAACCCGCCAACCGGGTGCTGAGATCCGTGACGTTGCCACCGGCGTCCACAAGCACCCGGGTCATGGCCGCGACGATGCCCATCCGGTCCGACCCGTGCACCGCCATCACGTACGGCTCCCCCACCGGTGCGACCTCGGCGTCGGGCGTGACAGCGCGTACGGTCGCCAGCAGCTGGCCCTCGGCGGTCAGCGCCACCAACGCCGCCTCGACCTCGGCGGCGGCCGGCCCGGTGCAGATGAGGGTCATCGCGAAATGCCCCCGAAGCCGGGTCATCGTGCTGTCGGTGAGGTTCGCGCCCAGACGGGCCAGGACCTCGGCGACGTCGGCCACGATGCCAGGCCGGTCCCGGCCGATGACGGTGATCGCGAGCTCGTTCATCCGCGCATTCTGCCCGATCCGCCCGCCGCCTCGACGACACCCCGCCCAAGCCGCCCATCCAGCGGGAATACATCGCGTGACATCATCGACGGCGCCATGACTCAACCCGATTTCGCCGCTCTGGTCAGCCGATGGTTCCAGCAGCACGCCCGTGACCTGCCGTGGCGCCACGCCGACGTCACCCCGTGGGCCATCCTCGTCAGCGAGGTGATGCTCCAGCAGACCCCGGTGGTCCGTGTCGTGCCGGCCTGGCACGCCTGGCTGGCCCGCTGGCCGGAGCCCGCCGCGCTCGCTGCGGACACACCGGCCGAGGCCATCCGGATGTGGGGACGCCTCGGCTACCCCCGTCGGGCCGTACGGCTGCGGGAATGCGCGGTCGCGATCGTGGAGCGGCACGGCGGCCAGGTGCCGGACCGACTGGACCAACTGCTGGCGCTGCCCGGCGTGGGCACGTACACGGCGCGGGCCGTCGCCGCCTTCGCGTACGGCCAACGGCATCCGGTTGTCGACACCAACGTACGGCGGGTGGTCTGCCGGGCCGTTGCCGGCGAACCGGACGCCGGACCGGTCACCCGCCCGGCCGACCTGGTCGCCACCGAGGAGCTGCTGCCAGCGGAGCCTGCCGCGGCGGCCCTCGCCAGCGCCGCGTTCATGGAGCTGGGCGCGGTGATCTGCACCGCCCGGTCGCCGCGCTGCCCGGCCTGCCCTGTCGAGTCGATCTGCGCGTGGCGTGCCTCCGGGCAGGAGCAACCGGCCGGGCCAACCCGCCGCCCCCAGCGGTACGCGGGCACCGACAGGCAGGTACGCGGACTGCTGCTCGGGGTGCTCCGGGAGGCCACCGGGCCGGTACCGCACCAGCGCCTGGACCAGGTCTGGACCGACGACGTGCAGCGCGCCCGCGCCCTGGCCGGACTCGTGCAGGACGGACTTGTCGAACCGGTCGACGCGGACTCCTTCCGCCTCGTCGGCGACGGCCCACCCCTCCCGACCACCCCGATCGTCACCTGACCACCTCGCGCGCTCCTGACCCTGCACCTCGTACCTCTGACCGCCCCGCGCTGCCCCGCGCCTCGCGCCCCGCGCCGAAGTTCGTGCTCGATCCTGGGTGTGGTGGCCTCGATCTGCCCGAGTACCACTAGATCCAGGATGCTGCGCGATCTTGAGGACGCGACAGCCGGGCAGACGCGCGGGCGGCAGACCGGTGGTGGCGTCGGGGTTTGCGAGGTGTGGCTCCTGGGGGTACGGAAAAGGCGGGGCCCCGGTGGCTTTCGCCACCGGAGCCCCGCCCCTGGCTGCTGGTTCTACTACTCGTCCGCGCCTGCGGCGGCGGTGCCACCGAGGTCGGCCGGCACGGCGTCCGGAACCTCGACCGGCTTCTCCGCGCCCCGGAAGACGAGCTTGGACTTGTCGATGTCGTTCGGGTCGCCTTCGCAGTCGACCACCACGATCTGACCGGGGGTCAGCTCGTTGAACAGGATGCGCTCGGAGAGGTTGTCCTCGATGTCGCGCTGGATCGTGCGACGAAGCGGACGGGCACCGAGCACCGGGTCGAAGCCCTTCGCGGCCAGGTACTTCTTGGCGTTGTCGGTCAGCTCCAGACCCATGTCCTTGTTGTGCAGCTGGTTCTCGATCCGCCGGATCATGATGTCCACGATCGAGAGGATCTCGGTCTGACGCAGCTGGTGGAAGACGATGGTGTCGTCGATCCGGTTGAGGAACTCAGGCCGGAAGTGCTGCTTGAGCTCGTCGTTGACCTTCTGCTTCATCCGGTCGTAGGTCGACTCGGAGTCCTCCGACTGCTGGAAGCCCAGCGACACGGCCTTCGCCACGTCACGGGTGCCCAGGTTGGTGGTCAGGATGATGACCGTGTTCTTGAAGTCCACGATCCGACCCTGACCGTCGGTGAGCCGACCGTCTTCCAGGATCTGCAGGAGCGTGTTGAACACGTCCGGGTGGGCCTTCTCGATCTCGTCGAACAGGACCACCGAGAACGGCCGACGCCGCACCTTCTCGGTCAGCTGCCCGCCCTCGTCGTAGCCGACGTAGCCGGGAGGGGCACCCACCAGCCGAGAGACCGTGTACCGGTCGTGGAACTCGGACATGTCCAGCTGGATGAGGGCGTCCTCGCTGCCGAAGAGGAACTCGGCCAGCGCCTTGGACAGCTCGGTCTTACCGACACCGGACGGGCCGGCGAAGATGAACGAGCCCGACGGGCGCTTCGGGTCCTTCAGGCCGGCCCGGGTACGCCGGATCGCCTTCGAGACGGCCTTGACCGCGTCCTCCTGGCCGATGACGCGCTTGTGCAGCTCGTCCTCCATGCGCAGCAGGCGCGAGGTCTCCTCCTCGGTCAGCTTGTAGACCGGGATGCCGGTCCAGTTGCCGAGCACCTCGGCGATCTGCTCGTCGTCAACCTCGCTGACGACGTCCAGGTCACCGGCCTTCCACTCCTTCTCCCGCTGCGCCTTCTGACCGAGGAGCTGCTTCTCCTTGTCACGCAGCTGGGCGGCGCGCTCGAAGTCCTGCGCGTCGATCGCGGACTCCTTGTCGCGACGCACCTGGGCGATGCGCTCGTCGAAGTCACGCAGGTCTGGCGGCGCGGTCATCCGACGGATCCGCATCCGGGCGCCGGCCTCGTCGATCAGGTCGATCGCCTTGTCCGGAAGGAAGCGGTCGGAGATGTACCTATCGGCCAGGGTGGCGGCGGCCACGAGGGCGGCGTCGGTGATGCTGACGCGGTGGTGCGCCTCGTAGCGGTCGCGCAGGCCCTTGAGGATCTCGATGGTGTGCGCCAGCGACGGCTCACCCACCTGGATCGGCTGGAAACGACGCTCAAGCGCGGCGTCCTTCTCCAGGTGCTTGCGGTATTCGTCAAGCGTCGTGGCGCCGATGGTCTGCAGCTCACCACGGGCCAGCATCGGCTTGAGGATGCTCGCCGCGTCGATCGCGCCCTCGGCGGCACCCGCACCCACCAGGGTGTGGATCTCGTCGATGAACAGGATGATGTCGCCGCGCGTGCGGATCTCCTTGAGCACCTTCTTGAGGCGCTCCTCGAAGTCACCGCGGTAGCGGGAACCGGCGACCAGCGCACCGAGGTCGAGCGTGTAGAGCTGCTTGTCCTTCAGAGTCTCGGGCACCTCGCCCTTGATGATCTTCTGAGACAGGCCCTCCACCACGGCGGTCTTGCCGACGCCGGGCTCACCGATCAGGACCGGGTTGTTCTTGGTGCGGCGGGACAGCACCTGCATGACCCGCTCGATTTCCTTCTCGCGCCCGATAACCGGGTCGAGCTTGCCCTCCCGGGCGGCCTGGGTCAGGTTACGGCCGAACTGGTCCAGCACCAGGCTGGTCGACGGCGCGGCCTCACCCGGCGCGGCGCCAGCGGCAGCCGGCTCCTTGCCCTGGTAGCCCGACAGCAGCTGGATCACCTGCTGGCGGACCCGGTTGAGGTCGGCGCCGAGCTTCACCAGCACCTGGGCGGCGACGCCCTCGCCCTCACGGATCAGCCCGAGCAGGATGTGCTCAGTGCCGATGTAGTTGTGCCCCAGCTGAAGCGCCTCGCGCAGCGACAGCTCCAGCACCTTCTTGGCCCGCGGCGTGAACGGGATGTGCCCGCTCGGCGCCTGCTGGCCCTGGCCGATGATCTCCTCGACCTGCTGACGGACGCCCTCCAGGGAGATGCCGAGGCTCTCCAGGGCCTTGGCTGCCACGCCTTCACCTTCGTGGATCAGGCCCAGCAGGATGTGTTCCGTACCGATGTAGTTGTGGTTGAGCATCCGGGCCTCTTCTTGGGCCAGGACGACAACCCGTCGCGCTCGGTCGGTGAACCGCTCGAACATGCCCTCGTGCTCCTCACGTGCCGTGCGCCTTGATGGTCAAGATCTTGGCGGGGCCGGTGCGCGAACGTCCAGGACGGGCGTCCGTGCCTCCTTACTCTATCGTCGCTGACCGACTCAGCTGAGGTCGTGTGTCTCTGGTCTGGGTCAGTTCCACGTCGTTTTGCACAACCGTGCGCGCTCAGGAGGTGTTCCGGTACCCCTGTCGCTACGCGCAGAGCGAAATCCGACCGGCGCGACGGAAGCCTTCTCCCGGCCCTCGGAGGGTCTCCGGGGCCCGTGGAGGGCGGGCCGGCGCCGGCGACGAACGCCGCGCGCGGCCCTGCGGGGGGTCGTCCACAGGCTGTGGATATCTTCTCCACCGGCTGTGGACAACGCCGGCCCGGCCCGAAAGCTTCCCGCCCCCAGGGACATCGCGCTGCCCGACCGAGGGACACCGCCGCCCGCCCGCGGATACGGCGACGCCGGCCCGGAGAATCTCCGGCCCGGCGTCGGTGTCGCCCTGCGGCGGCCAGCGGCCACCGATTGCTGAACGGGTCAGCGCTTGGCGTGGTACTCGTCGACGATCTCCTGCGGGATACGACCCCGATCCGAGATGTCCTTGCCGGCCTTCTTGGCCCACTCCCGGATTGCCTTGTTCTGCTCCCGGTCAGCGGTTGCGCCACCCCTGCCGCGGGCAGCCCGACCGCCGATGACCACGCCACCGCGACCCACCTTGGTGCCGGCACCCACGTACGGCGCGAATACGTCGCGCAATTTCGCGGCGTTGGCACCGGACAGGTCGATCTCGTACTGAACGCCGTCGAGCGCGAACTTGACGGTCTCGTCAGCGTCCCCGCCGTCCAGGTCATCGACCAGCTTGTGAATGATTTGCTTGGCCACGTCCCACATTCCTTTCGAGCAGGGTCGTCCTGCTAACGAGAGCACAATAACCCGTGCGCCGCTTGGCCCGTCAATAGGATGCGGTTACGGCACGCTGAGAGCCAGCCGAGACTACTCGGGGCGCACCAACGGGAAGAGGATGGTTTCCCGAATTCCGAGGCCGGTCAGGGCCATCAACAGCCTGTCGATTCCCATTCCCATACCGCCCGCCGGCGGCATTCCGTACTCCATCGCCCGGAGAAAGTCCTCGTCGAGACGCATCGCCTCGTCGTCGCCGCGGGCGGCGAGCTGCGCCTGGGCCAGCAGCCGTTCGCGCTGCACCACCGGGTCGACCAGCTCGGAGTACGCGGTGCCCAGCTCGAAGCCGAGCACGTAAAGGTCCCACTTCTCCGCCAGGCCCGGCTCGCTGCGGTGCGCCCGGGTCAGCGGGCTGGTCTCCTCCGGGTAGTCCCGCACGAAGGTGGGCGCCTGAAGGCCAGGGACGACCAGTTCCTCGAACAGTTCCTCGGCCAGCTTGCCCGGACCCCACTTCGGGTCCACGGCCAATCCCACCTTGTCGGCGTACTCCACGAGGCGGGAGCGTTCGGTGCGGACCGTGACCTCCTCGCCGAGCGCTTCGGAAAGGACTCCGAACAGTGTCACCGAGCGCCACTCCCCGCCGAGGTCGAACTCGCGTCCGTCGGCATGGGTCACCACCGTCGAGCCGCCGACCGCGATCGCCGCCTGCTGCACGAGATTACGCGTCAACTCGGCCATCGTGTCGTAGTCGCCGTACGCCTCGTACGTCTCCAGCATCGCGAACTCCGGCGAGTGCGAAGAGTCGACACCCTCATTACGGAAGTTACGGTTGATCTCGAAGACGCGGTCGACGCCGCCGACCACTGCGCGCTTGAGAAACAGTTCCGGGGCGATTCGCAGATACAGATCGGTGCTCAACGCATTGCTGTGGGTCACGAAAGGTCGGGCCGCCGCTCCGCCATGCAACAGTTGCAGCATCGGAGTTTCCACCTCGATGAAACCCTGCCCGTGCAGTGAATCGCGGAGGCTGCGTACGGCTGCGGCACGGGTGCGGACCATCTGCCGGGCCTGCGGCCGGACGATCAGGTCGACGTAACGCTGCCGGACCCGCGCCTCCTCGGAGAGCGGCTTGTGCGCCACCGGCAGCGGGCGCAGGGCCTTGGCGGTCATTTCCCAGCTGTCGGCCAGCACGGACAGCTCTCCCCGGCGGCTGGTGATCACCTCACCGGTCACGCCGACGTGGTCACCGAGGTCGACCAGGCGCTTCCACGCCTCCAGCCGCTCCGGCCCGACCCGGTCCAGGGAGAGCATCGCCTGCAACTCGGTGCCGTCACCGTCGCGCAGGGTGGCGAAGCAGAGCTTGCCGGTGTTGCGTACGAAGATCACCCGGCCGGTGACGGAAGCCTGGTCGCCGGTCGCGGTGTCGGTCGCCAGGTCGGCGTACTTGGCGCGGATCTCGGCGAGCGTGCTGGTGCGGGGAAAACCGATGGGGTACGGCTCGACGCCCTCGGCGAGCATCCGGTCCCGCTTCTCCCGGCGGACCTTCATCTGCTCCGGAAGGTCGTCGGCGGGGTCCACTGGCACGGCGTTCTGCTCGCTCACGGCACGCTTCCTCGTCACGAAGACTACGGGGGGTCAGGCCCGAGCGTACTCAAGCGCTCAGGTGCCCGTTAACGGATAACCTGCCCGCCATGGCGGATCACACTCAGGCACTCTCGTTCGGTATGGCCGCAGCCGACTATGACCGGTTCCGGCCCCGCTATCCGATCGAAGCCGTGCGGTGGGCGCTGGACGGGCTCGAGGACTCCGCCCGGATCGTCGATCTGGGTGCGGGAACCGGCATCCTCACTCGCGGTGTGCTCGCACTCGGCCACCGGGTGACGCCTGTGGAGCCGGACCCGGAGATGCGCGCCCGGCTGGACGCCGCCACCCCGGGCAGCACCGCGCTGGCCGGCGGCGCCGAGTCGGTGCCGCTGCCCGACGGATCCGCCGACGCCGTGGTGGTGGGGCAGGCGTACCACTGGTTCGACAGAAAGCGGGCGCACGCCGAGATCGCGCGGGTGCTGCGGCCCGGCGGGACGTTCGCCCCCATCTGGAACCTTCGGGACGATCAGGTGGGCTGGGTCGCCGAACTGGGACGGATCGCCCGCCTGGGGGACAACGCCGGCGACGTGATCGAGAAGTACACCGACTTCGGCTCCGATTTCGGAGCGATCGAGCTGGGCGAGTTCACCCACCGCGCCACGCTCACGCCGGACGAGATGGTCGCCATGCTGCACACCCGCTCGTACTGGCTCACCGCCCCGGCCGAACAGCGGGCGGCGATCGACGAGGAGCTGCGAGCCCTCTTCGCCACCCATCCGGACCTGGTCGGCCGCGCGACCGTCGACCTGCCGTACCGCACGATCGTCCTGCGCGCCCGGCGGCGCTGACCTCCGGCGGCGTCAGAGGTTGCGGTCGTAGACCATCCGCAGGCCGATCAGCGTGATCATCGGCTCGTGGTGGGTGATGCTGCGGCACTCGTTGATCACCAGGGAGGCGAGGCCACCGGTGGCGATCACGGCCTTCACCTCACCCAACTCCTCGGTCATCCGCTCGACGATCCGGTCCACCTGCCCGGCGAAGCCGAAGTACAGGCCGGACTGGAGGCACTCCACGGTGTTCTTGCCGATCACCGAGCGGGGCTTTGTCGCCTCGACCTTGCGCAGTTGGGCGGCCCGGGCGGCCAGCGCGTCGAAGGAGATCTCGATGCCCGGGGCGAACGCCCCACCGAGGAACTCGCCCCGACCGCTGATCACGTCGAAGTTGGTGGTCGTACCGAAGTCCACGACGATCGACGGCCCGCCGTAGAGGGTGTACGCGGCAAGGGTGTTCACCACCCGGTCGGCGCCCACCTCCTTCGGGTTGTCGATCGCCAACTGCACCCCGGTCCGCACGCCGGGCTCGACGATCACGCTCGGCAGGTCGGCGTAGTAGCGGCCGAGCATGGTCCGCAGCGACCGCAGCGCAGCCGGCACGGTGGAGCAGGCGGCCACGCCGGTGATCTCGACGTTGTCCCCGGCGAGCAGGCCCCGGAACTTCAGGCCCAACTCGTCCGCCGTCGAGCGGGCGTCGGTCTTGATCCGCCAGGAATGCACCAGCTTGTCACCGTCGAAGGTCGCCAGCACGGTGTTGGTGTTTCCGATGTCGATGCAGAGCAGCACGCACGCAGCCTAGACAACTACTCGGAGCGCAGGTCCAGCGCGATGTCCAGGATCGGCGACGAATGGGTGAGCGCACCCACCGACAGGAAGTCCACGCCGGTGGCCGCGTACCGGCCAGCCACCTCCAGAGTGAGCCCGCCGGTGGCCTCCAACTCCGCCCGGTCACCCACGGCGGCCACCGCCTCGGCCAGCACCTCCGGCGTCATGTTGTCGCAGAGCAGGAAGTCCGCGCCGGCCTCCACCGCCTCCACAGCCTCGGCGACGGTGGTCACCTCGACCTGCACCGGCACCTCCGGGAACGCCTCCCGCACCCGCCGGTATGCCGCGGTGATGCTCCCGGCCGCCAGCTTGTGGTTGTCCTTGATCATGGCGACGTCGTAGAGGCCCATCCGCTTGTTGGTGCCCCCGCCGGCCCGCACCGCGTACTTCTCCAGCGCCCGCAGGCCCGGCGTCGTCTTGCGGGTGTCCAGGACCATCGCCTTCGTGCCGGCCAGGGCGTCCGCCCAGGCGCGGGTGTGGGTGGCCACCCCGGACATCCGGCAGAGCAGGTTGAGCGCCGTCCGCTCGGCCGTCAACAGCAGCCGGGTCGGACCGGTCACCGTCGCCAGCACGTCGCCGCGCGCCACCCGCTCACCGTCGCGAGCCAGCTCCGACACCTCGACGGTACGCCCGAAGCCGCTCACCTCGCCCACCAGCTCGAACACCGCGGTGGCCACGGCCAGCCCGGCCAGCACACCGTCCGCTCGGGCCACCAGGTCGGCCGTGTCGCTCTGTTCCGCCGGGATGGTCGCCACGCTCGTGACGTCGAGGAAATCCGGTCCCAGATCCTCCACCAGCGCGTTCTCGATCACCCGCCGCACCTGCGCCGGATCCAGTCCGGCCGCCCGCAACGCCGCCTGCGTCGACTCCGTCATGAACGTCCCTCCCATTGCTGCGTCAACCCGCCCTGCCTCCCGACCGAGCCGACCAGGTGGCCCAGCCACCGCTCGTCGACAGTCGGGAAGTCCTCCCGCCAGTGACATCCCCGCGTCTCGGGGCGCGCGTACGCGGCGGCCACCAGCGCCGACGCCACGGTGAGCAGGTTCGTCGCCTCCCAGTCGGCGGTCCTCGGCCGACCGCGGGCGGTGCCCAGCTCGGTGAGCGTCCCCGCAGTGCCGGCCAGCGTCGCGGCCGAACGGAGCACCCCGGCGCCCCGCGTCATGGCCCGTTGCAGGTCCGGTGTCGCCTCGGCCGGCAGCAGCCAGCCCGAGCTTCCGCGCCACGCGCCGACGTTCGCCGGTTGCGCCTGCTCGGGCAGTCCGGCGGCGATGTCGTCGGCGATCCGCCGGGAGAAGACCAGCCCTTCCAGCAGCGAGTTGCTGGCCAGCCGGTTCGCACCGTGCACACCAGTGCAGGCGACCTCGCCGCAGGCGTACAGGCCGGGGATGGAGGTGCGGCCGCGCAGGTCCGTGCGGACGCCGCCGGAGGCGTAGTGCGCGGCAGGCGCGACCGGGATCAGGTCGGTGGCCGGGTCCACGCCGATCGCCAGGCAGGACGCCACGATGGTCGGGAACCGGCTGGCCAGGAAAGCCCCGCCCAGGTGCCGGGCGTCGAGGAAGACATGGTCGGCGCCGCTGGCGAGCAGCACCCGGTGGATGCCCTTGGCCACGACGTCGCGGGGAGCCAGCTCGGCCAGCTCGTGCTGGCCCACCATGAACCGCTTGCCGTCGGAGTCCACAAGGTGCGCGCCCTCGCCGCGCAGCGCCTCGGAGACCAGCGGCTGCTGCGCGTGGCCGGCACCGGGCACACCCGCCCCGGGCGGAGTGATCAGGGCCGTCGGGTGGAACTGGACGAACTCGATGTCGGTGACCGCCGCGCCGGCCCGCATCGCCAACGCCACCCCGTCGCCCGTGGACACGGCCGGGTTGGTGGTGGCCGCGAAGACCTGCCCCATGCCGCCGGTGGCGAGCACCACCGCCCGGGCCAGCAGCGCGCCGACGCCGTCCTCGCTGCCCTCGCCAAGCACGTGCAGGGTGATCCCACAGGCCGGGCCGAGGCCGTCCGGGCCGTCGCCGGGCGCCCGCAGCAGGTCCAGCACCAGTGCGTGCTCCACCAGGCGGATCCACGGGTCGCGCTGCACCGCCGCGTGCAACGCCCGCTGCACCTCGGCTCCCGTCGCATCGCCACCGGCGTGCACGATCCGGTCCGCCCGGTGCCCACCCTCACGGGTCAGCATCAGCGAGCCGTCGGGGTGGCGGTCGAACTCGGCGCCGATGCGCATCAGCTCCCGCAGCCGGGTCGGCCCCTCCTCGACAAGTGCCCGGACCGCCGCCGGGTCGCAGAGCCCCACCCCGGCGATCTCGGTGTCCCGGGCGTGCGCCGCCGGCGTGTCGGCCGGATCGAGCACCGCCGCGATGCCACCCTGCGCCCACCGCGTCGAACCGTCATCGATGTTGACCTTGGTCACGACCGTGACGTGCAGACCCGCCTCGCGCAGATGCAGCGCGGCTGTCAACCCGGCCACCCCGGAACCCACCACGATCACGTCGGTGGTCTCCACCCAGCCGGGCGCGGGCGCGGCAAGCAAAGGAGGCAGGGCCGGCAGATCGACGGTCGGGAAATCCATCCCCCCAGTCAACCCGAACCATCCTCGTCCGGGGGCGACGGGGGCGGGACAAGTGGTTTGGGCTACCCCGTCCGGCGGTCACCTCACCGCGTCGATCCAGCGTCCGCTCGTCACTTCGTCCTGACCGGCAGGCCGGCGACGCCCGCGCCGCGCAGTGAGGCGGTCACCGTACGGTCGCTGAGCCACAGGTAGCAGCGGACACCTCGGTCACCGACCCGCCAACGGCCCGCACCCGGTGGGCGCACCACCACGCCACTGCGGTACCGCAGGTCGGCGTCGTTCGGCACGCCGACGTACCGGCCGAGGACGCTGCGGCAACCGTCGTAGAGCGGCACCCAGTCGGCGTCCCGGGTCGGGTACGGCCGGTCCGGCGCACGCCACACCCCGACGAACTCGGCATCGTGCTGTTTGCCGCACTCCACAGGGACGAGCGTCTGCACACCTCTGCCCGCCCCGCCACGGGTCTGCTGGCAGCCCAACCGCAGCCCGGAGGGCGCCTTCAGCGCGTCCCGCAGACTGCCCGACCGGACCACGACAGTGGCCGCCGCCTCCACCGTGGTCAACTCGGTCAGGTCACACCGGAACCAGCGGGAGCCGGCCGCCCAACCCGGCCCGGACGGCAGCGCCACCGACAACCGCAGCCGTCCAGCCCGCCAGTCGTCGCCCACGTACGCGGAGGCCCGGGTGTCGCACTCGGCGAACGCGCCGCGCAGCTCCGTCGACCCGTTGGCCGGGACCGTGGCCCGCTCTGCCGGAAACGCCCCCACGTGCGCGGTCTCCACCCGGTGCGGGCCGGCGCAGTCGATGGGCTGGTAGCTGGCCAGCGCGACCACCTCGGTGAAATCGGCGGCCTGGCACACACCAGCGGCCGGCGTGAACGCCGTGGCCGGCGGCAACGCCGCCCAGTCGTCGGTCAGGTCGCCGTCCAGGTCACCGGACGCGCCGCAGCCGACCAGCAGCACTGCCGTGACGGCAGTGGCGAGCACGGTCGTCATGGCACGGCGCATCGCGGCCTCCCCCAGCCACCGACCAGCTTCCGACGGCGTGCCAAGGGTAACCGGAAATGACCTTCTGGTGACAGACCGGAATCGTCGCGCGCGATCAGACTCCGGACACGGCAAGCGGGCTGGGCACCGGGTCGCCCCCCGTTCCCGGGGCCGCCGCCGCCGGGTCGGCACCCAACTCGATCACCCGGTTGTGGGCGTCCACGTGCACGACCCGCGGCCGGTACGACCGTGCCTCGGCGTCGTCCATCTGCCCGTACGAAATCAGGATGACCAGGTCACCGGGGTGCACCAGGTGGGCTGCGGCACCGTTGATGCCGATCACGCCGCTGCCCCGCTCACCCGGGATCACGTACGTCTCCAGCCGGGCGCCGTTTGTGATGTCCACGATCGCGACCTGCTCGCCGGGGAGCAGGTCGGCGGCGTCGAGCAGGTCCTCGTCCACCGTCACCGAGCCGACGTAGTGCAGGTCCGCCTGGGTCACAGTGGCCCGGTGGATCTTCGACTTGAGCATGGTCCGCAGCATCGGGGCTGGCCTTTCGAAAGGTGGTGGAGAGGTGCGGCCGGGGTCAGGGGCGAGGGGCGAGGTGGACGGCCGCGTTGTCGATCAACCGGGTGCTGCCCACCCAGGCGGCGATCACCAGCCGCGCCGGCCCGGACACCGGCCCTGGCTCCAGCTCGGGGTCGGTAAGCACCAGGTAGTCGAGCTGAGCACCAGGCGTACCGGCGCCGAACGCGGCGTGCGCGGCCGTCAGCACCGCCCCCGCGTCCTGGCCGTCGTCGGCGGCCCGGGCACCGGCCCGCAGCGCGGCGGACAGGCTCAGCGCCGCTGCCCGCTCGGGCTCGCTCAGGTAGCGGTTGCGGCTGGACAGCGCCAGGCCGTCCGGCTCCCGCACGGTCGGTACGCCGACCACCTCGACCGGTACGTCCAGATCCCGCGTCATCCGCCGGACCAGGGTGAGCTGCTGATAGTCCTTCTCACCGAAGAACGTCAGGTCGGGCCGGGTGAGCTGGAGCAGCTTGAGCACCACAGTGAGCACGCCGTGGAAGAAGCCGGGACGGCTGGCGCCCTCCAGCTCCGCGCCGAGCGGCCCCGGATCGAGACGCACCTGGGGCTGACCGTCCGGATACATGTCGACCACCGACGGGGCGAGCACCAGGTCGGCCCCTGCCCGCCGGCACACCTCCAGGTCGGTGTCGAGAGTGCGGGGATAGCGGTCGAAGTCCTCGTTCGGCCCGAACTGCAGCGGGTTCACGAAGATGGTCACCAGCACGTGGTCGGCCCGTTCCCGGGCCGCACGCAGCAACTCCTCGTGCCCCGCGTGCAGGGCACCCATGGTCATCACCACGCCGACAGTGCCCTTCAGCGCGGCCCGCGCCTCGGCCAGCTCGGCCCGCGTGTGCACAAGCTGCGTCATGCCGCCACCTCCCGATCACTGTCGGCCAGTACGCCCAGCAGCGACTGCGCGTCCACCGGCCGCAGCCGGCCGGCGGCGATCGCCCGATCGGCGGTACGCCTGGCCAACGCCAGGTAGGCGGCTACGGATTCCGGTGCGGTGGCCGCCAACCGGGCCAGATGCCGCTCGACAGTGCCGGCGTCGCCTCGGGAGACCGGGCCGGTCAGGGCGTCGTCACCGAGCCGCAGCGCGTTCTCCAGGGCGGCCCGCAGCAGTGGGGCGAGCACCTTCTCCGGCCGGGCCACCCCGGCGTCACGCAGCCGGTCGGCCGCCTCGTTCACCAGGGTCACCAGGTGGTTGGCGCCATGCGCGAGCGCGGCGTGATACAGCGGGCGGTCCGTCTCGGCCACCCACTCGGGCACCCCACCAAGGTCGGCGACCAGTCGGGCGGCAAGCGGGCGCAGCTCGGTCGGGGCGGTCACCCCGTAGGAGATGCCTGCCAGCCGGGCCAGGTCGTCCGGCGTACCGGTGAAGGTCATCGCCGGGTGCAGGGCGAGCGGGCGGGCGCCGACAGCGGCGGCCGGGGCCAGCACGGCCAGCCCGTGCGCGCCGGAGGTGTGCGCGACCACCTGGCCCGGGTGCAGCGCGCCCCGCTCGGCGAGGTCGGCGACCACCCCGGCCAGCGCGTCGTCCGGCACGGCGATCACCAGCAGGTCGGTGGCGGCATGGGCGACGGTGTCGACCGGGCCGCGGGGCACCTCGGGCAGCAGCAGGGCGAGCCGGGCGCGACTGGTCCCCGAGTCACCCGTGACGGCTGCCACCCGGTGCCCGGCGGCGGCGAGGGCGGCGCCCAGCACGGCACCGACCCGGCCCGCGCCGACGACACCGACGGTCAGCAGGCGGGATGTGGTGGAGGTGCCGGTGACGGCGCGATCCCACGGTGCGGCTGGCCCAAGCTGGGCGGCCGGACGCGGGCGCAGCGGTGCGCTCATGGCGACGATCCAGTCCTCGAGAAGGGGTACCGGTCGATCGCAAGTATGCTCCCGCGCCGCAGAACCCAAACAGGTTGTGTGAAAACCTTCACCGCCTCAGGGAGAGGCTTGTCAACGCCTTCCCTCAGACGACGTGATCGCGCGCAGCTCGGTGGCCACCTCGGCGATCAGGTCGGCGAGCGAGGCATCGGCGTCGGACGCGACCCAGCGGGCGTACGCGACCCGGAAAACCGTCCCGCCGGACTCGGTGGCAAGGGTGGCAGTGGTCTCGTCGAGGCCCTTGGCGCGCAGGGCGGCGGTGACCGCGGCCATCAGTGAGCCCGTCTTGCGCAGCTCACGTTCCTGAAGCGCGTATTCGTCACAGGCGCCTCCGGCCACGTCGGCTCGGCAGTCGTGCCAGAACTCCTCTCCGCCGGACACGACGTCGTCGGCCTGGCCCGCTCCGACAGGTCCGCCGCCATCGAGAAACTCGGCGCCACAGCACGCCGCGGGGACCTGTCCGACATCGACGTGCTCCGTGCGGAAGCCGCCGCCTCCGACGGCGTGATCCACCTGGCGTTCCGCCACGACCTCATGATCAACGGCGACCTGGCCGGCGCCGCCTCGGCCGACCTGGACGCCCTCACCGCACTCGCCGACGCCCTGGCCGACTCCGGCAAGCCCCTTGTCGGCACGGGCGGCACGGCCATGCTCGTGATGGGCGGCATCGTCGGCCGCAGCGGCACCGAACACGACATCTTCCCGAGCGGCGGCTACCGGATCGACGCGGAGAATTTCGTAGCCGGCCTCGCCGCGCGCGGCGTGCGGTCCTCCATCGTCCGGCTCGCGCCCACCGTGCACAGCTCGCTCGACCACAACGGTTTCCTCACCGTCCTCATCGCCTCCGCCCGCCGGCACGGGTACGCCGCGTACGTCGGCGAGGGCACCAACAGGTGGCCGGCCGTACACACGCTCGACGCGGCCGAGCTCTACCGACTCGCCCTCGAAAAGGCACCGGCCGGCTCACGCCTGCACGGGGCCTCCGACGAGGGAGTCCCCTTCCGGCAGATCGCGACGGCAATCGGCCGGAACCTCGACATCCCGGCCCGGAGCATCAGCCCCGAGGAGGCGGACGACTACTTCGGCTTCCTCGGATCGTTCGCGCAGATGGACAACCCGACGTCGTCCGCGATCACGCGCGAACTGCTCGGCTGGACCCCAACCCGCCCCGGCCTCATCGCCGACCTTGACGAAGGGCACTACTTCCGGGAGGCATGAGCGGTACGACAGCCAGCGGGGATCACGAGCCGGCACACAAAGGTGACCGTAGGGTCGGCACGGTGACGCACCCTGACCCCGGAGTGAACTGATGTCGATCCGCTGGCGGGACGCCATGGACCAGTCCCTCTACGGGCCGGGCGGCTTCTTCGTCGCCGGCACCGGCCCGGCCGACCACTTCCGCACCAGCGTGCACGCCTCACCAGCGTTCGCCACCGCGCTGCTGCGCCTTCTCTCGCAGGTCGACGCAGCTCTCGGCCACCCTGCGCGGCTCTCCGTGGTCGACGTCGGCGCCGGGCGGGGAGAACTGCTGCTCACCCTGCAGAGGCTCGTCGTTGCCGACAGCGCCGGGCTCGTCGGACCCGCCGACACCGCTGGGCTCGCGGTAGGGGTTTCCGCCCGTGCGTCGCGATCCGAGTCGTCGTCGGGCGCGGTACGTCCGTCGCTTGCGGAGCGGGTGCGGTTCACGGCTGTCGAATTGGCGCCTCGACCCGAGCACCTGCCTGAAGAGATCGAGTGGGTATCCGAGATTCCGGCGAGGATAACCGGGCTGTTGATCGCGACGGAGTGGTTGGACAACGTTCCGCTCGACGTGGCGGTGCACACCGCAGATGGCTGGCGGTACGTGCTGGTCGACCCCGACGGTGGCGAGGAGACAGTTGGTGATCTGGTCAGCACTGCTGATCTTGATTGGCTGACAAAGTGGTGGCCCATGCCCTCGGCCGCCCCAGGTGCGGACAGCGACCCGGATGTGGCTTCGACCTGGACGGACGCGACAAGCGGAGGCGAGGCGGGGTTCCGGCAAGCGCACGGGATGCGCGCAGAGATCGGGCGGCCCAGGGACGAAGCGTGGGCCGATGCGGTGAGCAGGATCGAACGAGGGCTCGCGGTCGCCGTCGACTACGGGCATCTGCGGGACAGTCGGCCGGTGCACGGGACGCTTACCGGTTACCGAGGTGGGCGGCAGGTGCCTCCGGTGCCGAACGGGTCGAGTGATGTGACAGCGCACGTGGCGATGGACTCTGTCGCATCCGCTGGCGCGGCTGTGGCTCTGTGCGCGTACTCCCTGGTCTCGCAGTCCGAGGCGCTGCGGGCGCTCGGGGCCGACGGCGGCCGACCGCCGCTGAGCCTGGCCGGCACCGACCCGGCAGGGTACGTGCGGGCGCTGGCCGCCGCGTCGGCGGTGGCCGAGCTGACCGACCCGGCCGGACTCGGCGGGCACTTGTGGCTGCGCCAACCGGTCGGCATCGAGCTCGCGCCGGCCGTGGCACGATGACGGGCATGACCACCGACGCCGGGGACCTCCGTGAACTGACCGTCGGCACCGGGGCCGGCCTGGTCGCCGGGACCGGCGGTGAACAACTCGGTACCGACATGGTGCTGAACATCGGCCCGCAACACCCGTCGACGCACGGCGTGCTGCGGCTCAAGCTGGTGCTGGACGGCGAACGGGTGATCGCCTGCGAACCGATCGTCGGCTACATGCACCGGGGGGCCGAGAAGCTCTTCGAGGTCCGCGACTACCGGCAGATCATCGTGCTTGCCAACAGGCACGACTGGCTTTCGGCGTTCTCCAACGAGCTGGGCGTTGTGCTCGCTGTGGAACGCCTCATGGGCATGGAGGTGCCGGAGCGCGCCACCTGGCTGCGGATGGCCCTCGCCGAGCTGAACCGGGTGCTCAACCACCTGATGTTCCTCGGCTCCTACCCGCTGGAGATCGGCGCGATCACGCCGATGTTCTACGCCTTCCGGGAACGGGAGACCATCCAGGCGGTGATGGAGGAGGTCTCTGGCGGCCGGATCCACTACATGTTCAACAGGGTGGGCGGCCTCAAGGAAGAGGTGCCCTACGGCTGGACCGGGCGGGCACGGGCGGCCATCGGCGAGGTACGTCGACGACTGCCCGACCTGGACAACCTGATCCGACGCAACGAGATCTTCCTGGCCCGCACAGTGGGCGTGGGAGTGCTGTCCGCAGCCGACGCCGCCGCGTTCGGCGCGTCCGGCCCGGTGGCCAGGGCCTCCGGGCTCGACCTGGACCTCCGCCGCGACGACCCCTACCTGGCCTACGACGAGCTGGACGTGCCGGTGGTGACGAAGACCGCCGGGGACTGCCACGCCCGCTTCGAGGTGCTGCTCGACCAGGTGTACGCGTCGCTGGACCTCGCCGAGCAGTGCCTGGCCCAGGTGGACCAGCTCACCGGGCCGATCAACACCCGGCTGCCAAAGGTGCTGAAGGCTCCGGAGGGCCACACGTACGCGTGGACCGAGAACCCGCTCGGCATCAACGGCTACTACCTGGTGTCCCGGGGTGAGAAGACGCCGTGGCGGTTGAAGTTGCGCACCGCGTCGTACGCAAACGTGCAGGCGCTCGCCACGCTGCTCCCCGGGTGCCTCGTGCCGGATCTGATCGCGATCCTCGGCTCGATGTTCTTCGTGGTCGGCGACATCGACAAGTGACCCTGCGGCCGTTGTGGCTGCTTGCCGGTTGCGGAGTCAGCGCCAGCGGTCGGTGACCGGGGCGCCGCCGGCGCGTGGCACGTCGTCCTGCGGCGGGTAGCCGTACCGCTCGTCGACCCGCCGCCGACCGGCCCGCTCGGGTGCGGGTTCCGCCTCGTGGCCCCGCTGGCGGGGCGGGCGCCACTCGTCCGGCACGGGCACCCCACCCGCCGGCAGGGCCGCCCGTCCCGCCGGCTCGTCCCGGCGCGGGCCCTCCTGCCAGCGTGAGTCGTCGGGCCAGCGTGCGTCGTCAGACCGGCGGGGGGCTTCGTGGCGGCGTGGGTCGTCGGGCCGGTGTAGGTCCTCGTGGCGGCTCGGGTCCTCGTGGCGGCTCGGGTCCTCGTGGCGGACGGAGGCCCAGCGGTCGGCCATCCGGTACTCGGTGCCCGTGCCGTCGGCGTGTACCTCGGCCCGGCGCTCGCCGACGTGCAGCTCACGGCCGTGCTCGTCGTCGCGGACGGCCGCCCACCGATCGCCGGCCCGCAACTGCGACCAGTATTCGCCGGTGTCGTCCGCCCGCAGCGGAGGACCGGACCGCGGTGCTGCGGCACCGGCCCGGCCCGGCTCGGGCGACGGCGTCCAGCCGCGATCGTCGCGCTGCGACCGGGCACCCCGGCCGGGCTCCTCCGGCTGGGCGTAGGCCTCGCGCGGATCGGTCCACTGCGGCTCGTCGCGGCGGGCAGGCGCCTCCCGTTCCGGTCCCCAGCCGTCCCGTACGCCCGGCCGGGCCGGCTCATCACGGGTCACCGGCTGCCCGCCCCAGGAGCGGTCGTCGGCGGGACGGGCGCGGTCGTCGGCGTTCCAGGCGCGGTCCGGGGCGGCACGGGGGCGGTCGTCGTCGTACGCGGGCCGGGCGCTCTCCTGGTCGCCCCACGAGTGCTCGGCCGACCGTGCACGCCCCTGCGCGCCGCCACCGCCCCGGGTCCATTCCTGCGCCGGAGGGGTCCACTGGCCGGCGTACCCGCTGCCGTAGCGCCCGTCCGGCTCGGCCTGCCCGCCGTCGACAACTGTGTGCCGGGTGGTGACGTGGACCGTCTCGGTGTGCCGGACCACGCCGACCGGCCGGGGCGCCGGCTCAGGACGGTCGTGTTCGCGGGGGCGGTCCTGCTCGCGGGGGCCGGGGACCGAGCCGTACCCGGTGCGCGGCTCTGCCCCGTGCCGGCCGGCGGCGGACGGCTCGGGGCCGGCGTCCGCGACGGCGCGGCTGCGGTACGCCGGCTCGTCGTCGGGGCGGTCCTGGCCGCCCCAACGGGCGGGGGCGTCGTCCGCGACCGACACCCGGGCCCGCGCGGCCGGCGCGTCGGCGGGAACCGAGGCGCGGCTGCGGACGGGCGGAGCCTGGTCGACGGGGTCGACGGCAGGCACCCGCGCACGGCCCGCACCCGCGGGCTCGGCCGCCGGGGTGGCACCGGCGAGGGCCGCACCAGTGGCGTCCAGGCGGCGGCGGACCGCGGCGACGCCCTCCTGTGCCCGCTGCGCCTGGTCGAGAGCCTGGTTGCCGCGCTGGGCGGCGGCGACGATCTCGGCGCGCAGCTCCCGCCGGACCTCCTCGATCTCGTCCAGCAACTCGTCGGCCCGCGCCGAGGCACCGGCGTTGTCCGGCCGCAACGCGATGGAGAGACCGATCAACACCACCGCCAGGATGGCGAGTACCGCCGCGAAGCGCAGAGGACCGTTACCGTCGGCGACCAGCAGGATCAGCGCAGCCAGCGGGGCGAGGCCGACACCGGCCCAGAAGAGGACGGTCAGCAGCAGCGGTTGACGCCTGGCGTCGGGGGTGGCCGGGGCTGGCATGGATGTGCAGCCTACCGACGATTTCCACCAGATGGAACGGGCCCTACCGGACGGAGGACGCCCCCGGCCCGAGTGGGACGGGGGCGTCGCCGGCACGCCGAACGTGCGTCAGCTGGTGGCGAAGGCACCGTCCGACGAGAAGATCAGGCCAACGCTGATCTTGCCCTCACGCAGCGCGTTCTTGGTCAGCGGGCCGCCCTGGTCCAGTGAGGAGAACGAGCCCACCGAGAGCCCGTACGTCTTCTCCAGGCCCGGCTTGCAGAACGGGCGCTGCTGGCACTCCGGCGGGCCACCCAGCACGGTGGCGCTGCCGGAGCACTTCGTGGCGAACTCGGAGAGGGTCCGCACGCCGTACTTGTCGGCGAACGCCTGGGTGACAGCAAAGGCGTTCTGATCCTGCGCGGCGGCGGGGGCACCGAACGTGAGGCCCGCCTTGTCACCTTCGGCCTTGAGGGCGGTCACCGTCTTGTCGATGTCGGGCGAGGAGACCGGCTGGGCGTTCGGGCCGTTGGCCTTGGTGTTGAGGAACTCGGCCATCGTCGCCGCGTACTCCGGAACGACCTGGACCTCGCCCTTCTCCAGCGCCGGCTCGTAGAGCTCCCGGTTGCCGATCTGCTGCACCTTGACCTGATAGCCGGCCGCGGTGAGCGCGATCCGGTACAGCTCGGCAAGCGTCTGGCTCTCGGCGAAGTTGCCGGCGCCCACCACGATCTCGCCGCCCGGGCCCTTGGCGATGCCCGACGTGACGTTGTTGGCGGTCGCGAACTCCTCAGCGGCCACCTTGGGCGTCTTGCGGTCGTCGTTGACGGCCTTGTTGAGCTGGACCAGCTTCGGCGTGTCGAGCGCCGCGGAGACCTTGTCCAGTGCGGCGATCAGCTGCGGGGTGGCCACCTTGCTGTTGACCGCCGGAATGACGTTGTCGGAGTTCTGGAGCTTCTTGTCGTCCTCCAGCGCCACGAGCTGCTGGCCGGCGACCGGGGCACACCCGGCGCCGGACGCGCTCGTCTGCGGCGCGTCGGTGCCGGACGAACCGGCATCACCGCAGCCGGTGAGGAGCGCTGCTCCGGCGACGGCGCCAATCGCGCCCATCGCCAGACGTGTACGTGCGCGCATGTGCCCGCCTTCCGTGTCCCGGCGCGGCCCGTCCCGGGCCGGCCGCGTGTCCGACGGGCGATCCTGACTGTCGGCCGCCCGCGACTATCCACCCAACATGGTCCGCAACCGACCGACAACTTGAAATGGGCATCGTCACTGCATCGTCACCGAACGTCCAAGCGTCGGTCGCCGTTTCGCCGTCCGCTCATCCTGACGGGCAGACCACCGATCCCCGTGGGCGTCAGGCGCGGCCTGTGGCGTCGGCGGGCCGGGGAAGCCCTGCGCGCTGTCGCCCACGCCGCAACGGGCGGGGGGTGACCAGCCGTTCGACGATGCCGAGGAGCAACTCGGCAAGCAACGCGAGCCCGGCCACCAGCACACCACCGGCAAGGATCTGACCACCGCCGGCCGCGATGCTCAGCCCGAACCCGGTGCGGATGATCTCGCCGAGCCCGCCACCGTTGACGAACGACGCCAGCGCCGCAGTGGCGATCACCTGCACGGCGGCGGTGCGGAAGCCTGCGGCCAGGTACGGCACCGCCAGTGGCAACTCCACCCGACGCAGCACCTGCCCGCCGGACAGACCCATCCCGCGGGCCGCGTCGCGCGCCTCGGCGTCCGCCTGACGTACGCCGGTGTAGGCGTTTGCCAGCAGCGGCGGGACCGCGAAGACGGCGAGCGCCACCACCACGGGTGTACGGCCGAAGCCGAGGAACGTCAGCGGCAGGATGGTCAGCAGCGCCAGGGTGGGGATGGCCAACGTGGCGTTGGACACCAGCACCACGAGGCCACCGCCCCGACCGGCGTGCCCGAGCCACAGGCCGACTGGCCAGGCCACCAGGCAGCCGAGCGCCACCGCCAGGGCGGAGATCGTCAGGTGCTCGCCGAGCCGGTCCAGGATGCCGCCGGGGTTGGTCCAGTTCAGCGGGTCGTTGAGCCAGAGCACCGCCTGGCGCACCGGGTTGGCCGCGGCGCTCACCGGGCACCCCGGGCGGACCAAGGGGTGACCAGCCGGCCGATGAGCACCAGCAGCAGGTCCAGCAGCACCGCGAGCGCCACGCAGAGCAGCGTGCCGGTCATGATCTCGGCCTTGTAGAGGTTGTTCTGGAAGCCCGCGAAGATCAGTTGGCCGAGGCCGCCGTGCCCCACCAGCACCCCGACGGTGACCAGCGCGACAGTCGAGACGGTGGCCAGCCGCAGCCCGGTCAGGATGCCCGGGATCGCCAGCGGCAGATCGATCCGGAAGAGCCGTCGCCACCGGCCGTAGCCCATGCCCTCGGCGGCCTCGCGGACATCAGGTGGCACCTGGTTGAGCCCGGCCACCACGTTGCGGACGATCAGCAGCAGCGCGTACAGGACCAGGCCGACGAGCACTGTGGTGGTGCCGGTGCCCAGGTACGGCGCGATGAACGCGAACAGCGCCAGAGACGGGATGGTGTAGATCACGCCGGTGACGCCGAGGATCGGGCCGGCCAGCGGGCGCACCCAGTACGCCAGCACCGACAACGGCAGCGCGATCAGCACCGCGATCAGCACCGCACGCCCGGTGAGGGAGGCGTGTTCACGCAAGGCGGCGACGATCGTGTCAGAGTTGTCCCGCACGTACTGCCAGGAGAACCAGGGGTTACCCGGGTCGGCCCGGTAGCTCAGGCGGAAGGACATACGTGGACGTTACCCCGGAGGCCCCCGGCGTGGCCGGATCCCCTCGCGCAGCATCGATCTCCCTGCAGGGCATCCAGAAGCGCTACCCGAACGGCACCGAAGCCGTCCGTGAACTCAGTCTGGACGTCAAAGCCGGCGAACTGGTGGTGCTCATCGGGCCGTCCGGCTGCGGCAAGTCGACAGTCCTCCGCATGATCAACCGCCTGATCGAGCCGACCGCGGGGCGGATCATGCTCGGCGACGAGGACGTCACGGACGTCGACCCGGTGCGGCTGCGCCGCCGTATCGGCTACGTGATCCAGAACGTCGGCCTCTTTCCACACCAGACGGTACGCGCGAACGTGGCCACCGTGCCGGGCCTGCTCCGCTGGTCCCGGGAGCGGACCCGGACCCGGGTCGACGAGCTGCTGGACCTGGTCGGGTTGGACCCGGCCCAGTTCGGCGGTCGCTATCCGCACGAGCTGTCAGGCGGTCAGCGTCAGCGGGTCGGCGTGGCCCGCGCGCTCGCCGCCGACCCGGTGGTGCTGCTCATGGACGAGCCGTTCTCGGCCGTCGACCCGATCGTCCGGGCGCGGTTGCAGGAGGAGTTCCTCCGCCTCCAGGCCGAGGTCCGCAAGACGATCGTGCTGGTCACCCACGACCTCGACGAGGCCGTACGGCTCGGCGACCGGATCGCGGTGCTCTCCCAGGGCGGGCAGCTGGAGCAGTACGACACGCCAGCCGCCCTGCTCGGCGCACCCGCCACCCCGTTCGTCAGCGAGTTCGTCGGCGCCGACCGGGGCATCCGCCGGCTGGCCGTCACACCGCTCGACAGGGGTGCGCTGGAGCCGGTGCCCGGCGACGCCGACAGCGATCTGCCCACCGTTCCGCTGGACGGCACCGCGTACGACGCGCTTGCGGTGCTGCTCACCTCGGGACGGGACCGGCTCGTGGTGACCGACGCCGGCCGGCCCGTCGGCGCGCTCAGCCGGCAGCGCCTGCTCGACCTCGGCCGCCCGACGAGCTGACCCGCCCCGGCAGGTCCTCGGTCACGCCGTCACCTGGCTGCCACTGGGACCGCCGGTCGGATCAGGCACGACCGCCGAGGCTTGCGGTGCCGATGATCCAGCCGGTGAGGAAGCCGTAGCCGGCACCCGCGCTGGCGTCCTGGAGCGCGCCCAGCATCGACGGGTCCGGGCCGAGCAGCGCCGCCAGTACAGCGGCGAGTCCACCGGCGAGCACGTACGCGGCCCAGCCGGAGAAGAACTGGCTGATCGAGCCCGGCACGCGGGCTACCTGCGCGGCGGGCAGCAGGTAGAGCAACGCCACGGCGAGGACCACCAGCAGGACGGCCCGCAGGTTCGCGGCGAACAACCCGCCTGCCTGCCCGTCGGCGTCCACCAACCAGGCCGGCCACGCGAGGAGGCGGAGGTAGTAGCCGCCGGCCGAGTCCGGGCTGGTGAGCGTGTCGGCGGCCCAACGGGTGTACGCCGGGCTGCCGCAGATGCCGACAAGCAGCAGGACGGCGAGCGCCCCGGTGCCAGCGGCCGTCCCGTAGCTGCTGACCGGGCCGGAGCGGCTGACGAGCCCTCTTATCCGCCCGGGCCCGGAACCGGCCGGTCGGGTGGACCTGGGCTGCACCGAGCGGCTCAGTGCTTCATCAGGTAGTCGATGAAGGCGGCCCGCAGCAACGGCGCCGACTCCTCGTAGCCGTGCCCGGTCAGTTCCCGCCACAGCGCGTTCGCCTCGTCGATGGTCGGGCCGATCGAGTTCGGTGCGCCGTCGAGCACCGTGGCCTCGTCCGCGTTCGGCAGGTGCCGCAGCACCGACCAGAAGAAACCCACGTCACGACGCTCCCGGGCCAGGGCGAACGCCCGTTCCCGCAGTTCCTCGGTGGACAACGCGTCGAGTTCTTCGAACGAGGATCCGCCTGCGGTGGCGGCAGGTGTGTCGGTCATGTCGCCGAGCCTAACGGTCGAGATCAGCTTCGGCTCGACGGACGGCGCGGCTCACCGGTCGTCGGCGTCCCAGCGGCGCGGGCCGTCCTCCCAGCGCGGATCCCGCCACGGATCGACAGGTTGCGGGGCGGGTGGCGTCGGCAACGTCGGAGGCCAGTTGTCGGCCGGCTGTGACCGGGCCATCGTCCAGCCCGTGCTGATCGTGCCGTCGCCGACCGGTTCGAGCTTGTCGAGGTTGCCCGGCCGGGGCCGCCCGAACGTCTCGACAAGCCTGGTGACCACGAGTCCGACGCCGAACGCCACGCCGCCGACCGCCCAGAGGCTCACCGTCCAGCCGCGCTCCGGCGCGTACGTCAGGAAGACGGTGACCAGGCTGACGGCCAGCACGGTGCCGAACACCCCGCCCCGGCGGCCGTACGCGCTGGTGCCGCCCAGCAGGGACACTCCGACCGCCAGCAGACTCCAGTCCAATCCGGAATCGGGTGTCACCGGCCCCGGGTTGTTGGCGGCGAGCAGGGTGCCGGCGAGCGCGGCCAGCACGGTGGAGCAGATCAGCGCGAACGCGGTGATCACGGCGGCCAGCGCGCCCCGGCGGCGGGCCGGATCGGCGACCGGCCGGTACCGGCCGACCAGCTTGCGGATCGACCGGATCGCGCCGAACACCCCGCCGAGGACCGCGACAGCGGCGAAGCCCGCGAACAGGTAGACGGCCGACCGTGCGGGCTCGTAGTCCCCCTGCACCAGCACCGGCGCCGAACGGCGTTCGATGTACACCACCACGGCGGCGGCCCCCGCCAGGCTCGCCGCCCAACCGGGCACCTGCAACACCACAACGGCCAGCGCCAGGACGAGCCCACCCAGCGCGGCGGCCACGGCGGCCGACCCCACTGACGCCGCCAGCCCCCTGTCGCCCTGCTCCGCGTAGTGCAACGCGGCGGCCACCGCCACCGGCCCCACGGCCAGGTTCGGGGCAGCGGTACGCAGGCTCAGGCCGGCGGATAGAGCGAGCAGGCCGAGCCCGACCGCGTTGACAAGCAGGGTGCGCAGGGCCGCGCCCCGCAACACGTCCGGGTCGGCCCGCCAGAGCAGCCAGCCCAGGGCGGCCAGGCCGGCCAGCAACAGGAACTCCCA
The DNA here is from genome assembly GCF_001279555.1 of Micromonospora sp. NRRL B-16802. NCBI lineage: Bacteria > Bacillati > Actinomycetota > Actinomycetes > Micromonosporales > Micromonosporaceae > Micromonospora > Micromonospora sp. NRRL B-16802. The sequence continues at coordinate 452,599 of NZ_LGEB01000053.1, forward strand.
GCCCACGTGCACGCCGAGGCGGTCCCGGCCGGGCTCACCGTGCGCGGGGTCGTCGAAAACGTTCTCCAGGACGGCCGCGGGAACCCCGGATGAGGGTTCGACCGGCCGGTCCCGGCCCGATTCTTCGTACGCCATGGCACCGCCTCCCCAGTGGCCGGCCGTCCTCGGTCCCGCGCACGGACGGATCGGCGGCGGCCATTGCTCTCCGATCGCAGGCACCGTACCCGCGCCCGGAGCCGGGCGTAACCCCTCGGCTCAGCGCTGGTTTGGGTGACTCTCGCGCTGGTCGGGCTCGTGGTCGTCGTCCGGCCGCTTCGGTACCCGGCAGGAACGCTCCAGCCAGAGCGCGGCGCCGACCAGCGCCAACGACGCCAGCATTCCGCCCGCCGCAGCCGGGCGATCCTCCGTGGCGGCCCGGGTGTTCTCGACGAAGAGCCAACCGGTGAAGCCCGCGTAGAAACCGGCGAAGATGGCCCCGGCCAGCGCCGACGCCTTGGCCAGCACCACGAACCGGGCGACCAGCAACGGGTTGACCGGGTCCCGGCCAGGCTTGCGGTCGATGCGGCTCCGGGTGTTGACGGCGGCGTACGCCTCCAGCACCGCGAGCGCGGCAAGCGTCACCACCGGCAGCCAGGGCAGTTCGGGGATGCTGCTGTAGTAGAAGGAGCTGATCAGCAGCCAGGCCACCGCTGCGGCGCCGAGCGCGGCCACGACAAGGGTCGAAATGCGGGTGGGGCCCATCCGTGACCGGTCCTGGCCGGGCCCGCCCGGTGGTGGGGACTTCGCCTGCGTCATGCCGGCCGGCTCCACTCGGTCATGCCGTCGACTCTATCGCCAGTTCCGGCCGGGGACGCAGTTCCAGCGCGTCGTCGGCGACGGGACCGGCGGTGAGCAGGTCGGTCAGCCAGCCGTGACCGGGCAGCCGCCCGTACGGCTGGATGTCGATCCACGGCCGCAGCACGAACGCGCGCAGGTGCGCCCGGGGGTGCGGCAGGGTCAGTTCCTCCTCGTCGCTGAGCACCGGTTCCCCGTCGTCGTCCCAGACCGCGATCACGTCCACGTCGAGGGTGCGCGGTCCGAACCGCCGCTGCGGGTCACGGACCCGACCTGCCGCGTGCTCCGCGGCCCGCGCCCGCTCCAGCCAGTCGCGGGCGGTGGCGGCGTCGTCCTCGGCAAGCAGCACCGCGTTGAGGTACGCGGGCTGGTCGGCGTCTCCCCACGGGGGAGTCTCGTACACGCCGGAGACCACCAGCACGGCGTCGCCGAGCGTCGCGAGGGCCGTGCGCAGGTGGTCGAGCCGGTCACCAAGGTTGCTGCCGAGGGAGAGCACCGCCCGGGTCACGGGGTACGTCCCCGGGTCATGGTGACGGCCACGTCGGTGAACGTGTGCGGCACCGGCGCCTCCGGCTTGTGCACTGTGACCGTGGCGGTGGTGACCCGCTCGTCGGCCAGGCATACCGCGAGCAGTCGGTCCGCGAGTGTCTCGATCAGGTTGACCGGCTCACCGGTCACCACCGCGACCAGTTGTTCGGCCAACTCGCCGTAGTGGACCGTCGCGGTGACGTCGTCGCTGGCGGCGGCCGGGGCGAGATCCAACTCCAGTACGGCGTCGACCACGAAGTCCTGGCCCTGCGCCCGCTCGAAGTCGTACACCCCGTGCCGGCCACGTGCCCGCAGGCCGGTCAGCTGGATGCGGTCGGTCATCGCTTCCCCTCTCGCCGGCCGGCCATCCGACCGGTCGGTGCCACGACGGCGCGTAGGCGTCGGCGGCACGGGCCGGTCATGCGGGCCGCCCGTTGGTTGCCTGCGTCGCGACGAGTCGCGGGCGGCCGGTGGCGGCCCAGACGGCCAGCGCGTCGGCGGTGGCCCGCACGTCGTGCACTCGTACCCCCCAGGCTCCGGCCGCGACCGCCAGCACGCTGGTGGCGACGGTGGCCGCCTCCCGCTGCTCGATGGGTCGCGGCGTGCCGTCCCCGGCGGCGAGCAGCCGTCCGAGGTAGGACTTACGGCTGGCACCGAAAAGCAGCGGGTACCCGAGCTCCAGCAACTCCGGCAGGCGGGCGCTGAGCTCCCAGTTGTGGGTGGCCGTCTTGGCGAAGCCCAGGCCGGGGTCGACGACGATGCGGTCCGCCGCCACCCCCGCGGCGAGCGCCGCGTCGATCCGCTTGCCCAACTCGGCACGGACGTCGGCCACCACGTCGGTGTAGCTGGCCAGCTCGCGCATCTGTCGTGAGTGGCCACGCCAGTGCATCAACACCCAGGGGCAGCCGGCGTCCCGGACCACCCGGGCCATGTCGGGGTCGGCCAACCCTCCGGAGACGTCGTTGACCACCGCCGCGCCGGCTGCCAACGCGGCCTCGGCCACCCGGGCGCGGCTGGTGTCGATGCTGACCGGTACGCCGGCCGCGACCAGCTCACGAATGACCGGCAGAACCCGGTCGGCCTCGGTCGCCGCGTCGATCCGCTCGGCACCCGGGCGCGTCGACTCGCCGCCGATGTCGACCAGGTGCGCTCCGGCGTCGCGCAGACGGACGCCATGTCCGACGGCCGCGTCGAGGTCGGCGTACCGTCCGCCGTCGGAGAAGGAGTCCGGCGTGACGTTGAGGACGCCCATCACCACCGGGCCCGGAGCCCGTACCAGATCGGTCACGACTAGACGGTACCGGTCGCGGCGGCGGAGCCCTCCGGCCCGGGTGATCCCCCGAACCACCACCCCTGACGTGCTCATTGGAACAGGTGTACGATCGGTCTTCCGGGCAGAATCAGGCAGCCCCTTCGCGCTTGTCGCAATCCGGGGCGGCCCGTACGCTTTGGAATTGGCCAGCATCGAGATGGCGAAGCCTGGAGGGAGGGCCGAAGCGGGGAAAAACCGCCCAAAGCTCGCCACTCTCCGTGGTGAGTAACGAACACAGGGTCGAGTTCGCTGCGCCCTGTGAGCACATTTCCCGCAGGCTTGGCTACTGCACCGCCGCGGCACGGCCGGCCGCGATATGGGGAGGTTCCAGTGATCGCCTTTGAGCTCATGGAGACGGCGTCGTCCGGCGTCGCCCACGCGCTCTCCACCCTGGCGTCGGCTCCGCTCGCCGAGCCGGCACCGAAGGGGATCGACACCAACGGTGTGGTCACCTTCTTCGCCAGCAAGATCGCGCCGATCCTGCTCGCCGTGCTGGGCGTCATCTTCATCGGCCGCGCCAGCCGGGGCGAGATATCCAAGGTGCTGACGAGCTCCGCCATCGCCATCGTCGGGCTGGCCTTCATCGCAGGCGCGGCCACGCTGTTCTTCGTCGGCGATTACCTGATCGATCTGATCTTCGAATAGGCGCGTTCACCAATGCGGCTGCGCACCGACGACGACATCTACCGGGCCCGCCTGGTCTACCTCGGGCCGCCCGGCTACACCCTTCCGGTCCACCTGCCCTACGCCCAGTACGGGCTGTTCATGCTGCTCGTCCCCCTCTACATGTTCATCCACTGGCTGTTCACCTTGACGGTCGAGCTCTTCCCGGCCTGGGAGATCGCGCTCGCCATCGTGACCACGTCGTTCATCTTCCGGCACGTCGACCCCGATCGGCCGGCGCGAGTGGTCATCCGCACCGCGCTCACCGACTGGCGACGTACCCGGGAGCCGGCGGTCGAGCAGCGTGACCCACGCCTGGTCGGCAGCCGGATCAGGATCCGGGAGGAGCTGGCATGACCGGGCGTACGCCGATGGGTTTGTCACACGTTGTGGGTGAGGCTGCCGCATGAGTCGCTCTTCCACGCCGGGTTCCCCGGCCGGCCGCCCGGCCGTGCCGGCTGGTCACCGTACGCAGTCATTCGACTACACCGACGCCGAGGATGAGGTGGCGCTCGATCCCGCGCTGGTGACCTCGCCCGGCCACGGGGCGGTCGGCGTCTTCCAGGCTCCCCGGCCGGTCACCCGCCGTACGCCACCCGCCGAGCCCGCCGAGGTGTCGGCCGGCGAGAACGCCGACATCGACTCACCGTTCCTGGACCTGTTCGGCGCGGCCCGGCCCGGCGCGGCGCGGGCCGTCACGGCCGGCCCCGCCGTTCGGGAGCAGCCCGCCCTTGGGCCGGCACCCACCCGACCAGCTCAGAGGGTGCCGGACCGCGCACCCGATCTGGAAGCACCGTGGACCCCCGACGACGAGCCCGACGGCCGTCCGGTCGAGCCACGGCGTGAAGGTGCCGTGGAGTCGCGGCGCAGGGCTGCCGGCCCAGCCCTCGAAGCGCGCGGCGCGGCCGGCCCGACCGCCGAGTCCCGGGTGCCGCACCAGGCCGGCGACCGACTGCCCATGCTTCGCCCACCGAGCGAACCCGCGCCGGCCACGGCGCACACGCCGGCCCCGACCAGCGCGACCGGTACCGCCATTCCGACCAACGGGTCGACGGCGCCGTCCGACCGGCAAGCCGGCCCATCGAAGCGGGCGCCAGCGGCAGGTCCGGCCGGCACCGCCGAACGGCCGGCTCTGGAGCGACCCAGGCGGCGGACCCCCGAACCCGACGCGGAGCGACCCGGATCCGTCGGCACAGACCCGGCCGGGCGGGAGGTCGCCAAGCCCCGACGCCGTGCCGCGGGCCGCCCGGACCAACCGATCCGACCGACGCGCGTCCGGGCACCAAAGATCAAGTTCGGCGACCGGGATCCGTCGGTCGAGCTGGCCATCACCGAGATCGCCGGCCACCTGACCTTCACCCCCAACACGGTCACCGCCTGGTATTGGTTGCCCGAGGTCCGCTGGGCGTTCCGGCCGGACGCGGAACGCGAGGCGCTGCTGTCCGCGATCTCCGAGCAGTACGCCGGCCTGGCCGGCTTCCGGCTGCACCTGCGCCGCACCACCAGGCCCTTCCCCGCCGACGAGTGGGCGCGCACCATCGACGCGCACACCCCCGCACCGCTCGCCGACGTACCCGGCACCACCGGCTGGGCCGACCACCTGGTAGCCGCCCAGCGGCACCTCATGGCGGTCAATCACGCCGAGGGGCAGACCTACCTGGGCGTCACCTTCGCCCGGCGCTCGCTCGGTGACTCGCTCACCGAGCGGCTGTTGCGCACGTTCGGCCGGGGCACCGCCGACGGCGAACGCCGCAAGCTGGGCCGCACCGTCGAACAGTTCGACGAGGTGCTCGGCGCGTTCGGCATGCGCGGCCGGCGGGTCACGGCCCAGGAGCTGGAATGGCTGCTCTACCGCTCGGTCGCGCTGTGCATGTCACCCCCGGGCCGGCTCTCCCCGGTGACCGACGGGCAATGGGAACGCGGCGACCTGCTAGCCCTCACCGAGCAGGTCGAGCGCTACCGCACCCCGTACGGCTCGACGGTGAAACTGGTCAATCGGATGACCGGCGAGGAACGGCACGTCGCGGTGCTCGCCGTCGGTCGGATGGAACCGCTGGAGATCCCCGAGCGGCACGAGCCCTGGCTGCACTTCCACGAGCGGCTGCCCTGGCCCATGGAGATCTCCACGCGGGTCGACATCCTCGGCTCCGGCGACTCGTTCCGTAACCTCGAACACCGGCTGCGGATGATCCGCTCCCAGCAGCTCGACTACGCCGAGCACGGCATCGACGCGCCCCCCGAGCTGGAACGTCTCGCCAAGCGCGCGCTGGTGATCGGCGACGAGATGACAACCGGGCTGCCCGTCGACTCGGCGCGGGCCCACGGCTGGCACCGGATCGCCGTCGGCGGCCGGACCAGGGAGGAATGCCTGGAGCGGGCCCGTCGGCTCATCCAGCTCTACTCCCGCGAGCTGCGCATCTCGCTCCAGCACCCGAAGAACCAGGATTGGCTGGCCCGCGAGTTCATCCCCGGCGAGCCGATCGCCAACACCGGATACGTCCGCCGGATGCCGGTCCCGCTGCTCGCCGCCGCACTCCCGCAGGCCGCGTCCAACGTGGGCGACAGGCGCGGCGACCTGATCGGCCGGACCGCCGGCACCTGCCGCCGCCCGGTCTTCCTCGACCTGCACTTCCCCATGGAGGTCCGCGAACGCTCCGGGCTCGCGGTCTTCGTGGCCGAACCTGGTGGTGGCAAGTCGACCCTGCTCGGTGCCCTGGGTTACCTGGCCGCCCGCCGGGGTGTTCAGGTAACCCTGCTCGACCCGTCCGGGCCGCTGGCCCGGCTCTGCGCCATGCCCGAACTGCGGCCGTACTCCCGGGTGTTGAACCTGACCGGCTCGGAGCATGGCACCCTGGCTCCCTACTCGCTCATCCCCACGCCCCTGCGCAGTGAATTCGCGGCCGGAGCCGCCGGTGACCGGGAGTTCGAGATCGCGGTCTCCAACGCCCGCGCCGAGCGGCGGATGCTGGTCCAGGACATCTGCATGATGTTGGTGCCGCCGCAGGTGGCCCGGGAGGCGTCGACCGCCACCCTGTTCCGGCACGCGGTCCGACAGGTCCCCGCCGAGGAGACGTCCACCCTGGACGACGTGGTGAGCTGCCTCGGCCGGCTCGACGACGACGCCGGCAAGGAGCTGGCCAACCTCCTGCTGGACACCGCCGAGATGCCGCTGGCCATGCTCTTCTTCGGTCGGCCACCGGAGGGCCTGCTCGGTGCCGACGCGGCGCTCACTGTCATCACCATGGCCGGGCTGCGACTGCCCGATCTCAAGATCGAACGCGAGTACTGGTCGGCGGAAGAGGCACTCGCCCTGCCGATGCTGCACACCGCGCACCGGCTCGCCGTCCGCCGCTGCTACGGCGGGTCGATGTCGTCGCGCAAACTCGTCGGTCTCGACGAGGCGCACTTCATGGAGGGCTGGCGCTCCGGCCGGTCATTCCTCGTCCGGCTCGCCCGCGACTCCCGCAAGTGGAACCTCGCGGCGCTCGTGGCCTCGCAGAACCCCCGCGACATCCTCGGCCTCGACGTGCAGAACCTCGTCTCCACCGTCTTCGTCGGCCGGATCGCCGAGGACGCCGAGATCGCCTCCGAGGCGCTGAGGCTGCTGCGGGTGCCGGTCAACGACGGGTACGAAGCCACACTCGCCTCGCTCTCCGCCGCCGACACGAACTCGGCCAGCCGGCTCGGCTTCCGTGAGTTCGTGATGCGCGACGTCGACGGACGCGTGCAGAAGGTCCGGGTCGACGTCTCGTACGTCGACGGCCTGCTGGAACACCTCGACACGACGCCCGCCGCGATCGCTGCGGCGGCCGGAGTGCTCCCGAGCATCCCCCTGCCGGATCTGGAGGCGTGACATGGCGAGGGCCTGGGCACGGATCGCGTCGTTCCTGCTCGCCCTCGGCGTACTGGCCGGGGCCAGCCTCTCCTGGCCGCTGATCGGCGCGGAGGCTGCCGCCGCCGCACCGCCCGCTGCCACCCAGCCCGTCGCCCAGGCTCGCGCCGACCTGTGTACGACCCCGGAGTGGCAGGCCGACTTCCGGGCCTGTGTCGCAAAGCTCCAGGCGGTCAGCGAGGACGAGATCACCTGCCGCAACGCCCCGACGCCCGGCACTCCGGACTCCGGCCTCGCCGGCTGGTTCGCCGCCGCCCCGCCGGCAGAGGCGGCGAATGGGGTGGCCGGGCGCTACAGCCTCTATGGGTACGCGGGTTACAGCTACAACACCTACGACATCGGCGGGGGCTGCGCATCAGCAGTCCTGCACCCGGACTACAAGTTCACCACCACGATCGCGAACGGCGAGTTCATGGCCGCCACGGCGATCATCGGCGCGTCGAATGCGCTGAGAGAGCGGGCCTGGGATCCCGGCTCGATGTGGGGTTGGGCCGACCCACTGGTGGACAAGGCGACCAAGGCCGTCTACGAGAAGGTGTTCAGTGTCTTCGGGATCGTCACGCTGTGCGTGGTAGGCCTCTACCTACTCTGGCGGTCCCGTCAGTCGGACATGAGCAACGCGATGACCACCGCCGGCTGGGCTCTGCTCGTCATGGTCGCGGTCACCGCGCTTGCCGCGTGGCCGATCAAGTCGGCAAACATCGCGGACGGTGCGCTCGTCGCCGGCCTCGGGGTGGTGCACGACGCGGTAGGCCCGCAGGCGAAGGAACCGGCACCGGGGCGTTGCATCGATGAGGACCGATGCAAGGATCTCAGAAGCCCTGCCGTCCGGGCCAGCGACACCGCTACCGAGACCATGCTCTACCGGAACTGGGTCCGAGGGGTGCTCGGCTCGGCCGACAGTGAGACTGCTCGGAAGTACGGTCCAGCGCTCTACGACGCACGATCTCTGACATGGGGCGAGGCCCAGTCCATGCGCGCCAACCCTGCTACCCGGGCGCCGACGATCAAGGCGAAGCAGCAGCAGTGGGCGCGGGTGGCCGAGCAGATCCAGACCGAGGATCCTGAGGCGTACGAGTATCTCCAGGGGATCCGGGACATGGACCGGGTCGGCGCGGGTTTCATCGCAGTGTTGGCCTCGATCCTCTTCGCCATGTTCGATCTCACCGCGTCCTTGCTGGTGCTACTGGGCTTCCTTGTCTTCCGGTGGGCGGTGATCGCAGCACCCATCCTTGGCACCGTCGGGCTGCTCCGACCAGCCAGCGCCGGCCTTCGACGGCTGGCGAACGCCGTGGTCGCCGCTGTCTTCAACATCGCCATCTTCGGCACCGGGGCGGCCATCTACCTGTTCGCGGTCGACCTGATCATGAGTACGCCCACCTTGCCCGGTTGGCTCCAGGTGGTACTGGTCTGGCTCTGCGGAGTGGTCGGTTGGTTGCTGCTACGGCCGTACCGACGGATCACCCAACTGGGCGGCAAGGACAGCAGCGAGGCGGTCAGCTCGGCCGGCTCCTGGCACCGCCGGTTCTTCCGGGACATGCGTGTCGCGGCGCGGCTCGACATCGCGGAGCCCGGGGGTACTGCGGAGCCGGTGGGTGGACGCCGGTCGCCGGTCGCGGAGCAGACCCGGCTGCGCCCGGAGGCGCGCAGGGAAGATCCGGTGCCGACCTCGGCTGCCCCGCTCGAGGGTCAACGCGCTGGCGGCGCACGGCCCGATGGTCAGGAACGCACTGACGAGACGCCGACAACGGAGACGGGCGGCAAGCGTCGACCGGTTCCGCCTCAGCCTCGACGGCGGCAGCCGGCGACCTGGACCGAGCCGGACGTGCCGGCCGAGAATCCGTCGTTCGTGGTCTACCGGCCAGGCTCCACCGAACGTGCGCCGGACCGCACCGGACCGCGGGTGCGTTCAGAGGCTCGGTGACAGCGATGCGACGTGCCCTGGAGTTCCTCTTCACCCGGGCGCTACGGTCCCGGCTGGGTGTGGCGCTGGTGATCGCGGTGCTCGTCTTCGGCGTGATCGGGGTTGCCCGTCTGGCCTCCGGTCCACTCGACCCGGCGGACGGTCTGAGCAGCCGACCGAGCCGACCGATCACCACTGTGGACCCGAAGGCTGGTGACGATGGCGTCCTCGCCACCGAGGCACCGCCGTCACCGGTCACCCCGGTGGGTGCCCGTACTCCTGAGCAGACCGCCGACCGGTTCACAGCGGCCTGGCTCGGCCGGCCCGGAATGACCGCCGAGGAATGGCACGCCGGCCTGCGGCCGTTGTCGACGCCGGCGCTGACCGAGAAGCTGGCCGGTGCCGAACCTGCCGGGGTTCCGGCCGAGAAGGTGACCGGCCCGCCGACGGTGCGGGCAGGCACCGAGACGTTCGTCGAGGTGCTTCTGCCACTCGACAACGGCCGGCTCCGGCTCGAGCTGGTCATGGCCGATGGCGACTGGCTGGTCGACGTCCTGGACTGGGAGCGGCAGTGACCGCCAGCGCCTCCGCAGCCGTCCGCCGGCCCATACGGATCGGACTGATCGCCAGCATTCTCACCGGTGTACTGCTCCTGCTCTGCTGCACCGGCGGCACGGCTGCGTTCTTCCTCAGCGGGCTCGGCGGCACAGCAGAGGACGGCGACAGCCTGGCCGGCTGGGGCTGCGGCCCCGTCCGGCCGGTCGACATCACCGGAGAGTTGCCCCGGTTCGCCGAGTACGGCGACACACAGATCCGCAACGCCGCGATCATCATCAAGGTCGGCCAGGACATGGGGGTTCCCTCGCGCGGCTGGGTGATCGCCCTGGCCACCGCCATGCAGGAGTCCGCACTGCGCAATCTCGCGAACTCCGGCGTACCCGAGTCTCTCGCCCTGCCGCACGAGGGTGTGGGCGCCGACCACGATTCGCTCGGCCTTTTCCAGCAACGGCCGGGGTGGGGCACTGTCGCCGAGCGGATGAATCCCGCCTACACGGCTCGGAAGTTCTACGAGAAGCTCGTCAAGGTGCGGAGTTGGCAGCGCCGACCGCTGACCGTGGTAGCGCAGCAGGTCCAGATCAGCGCATACCCGGACGCGTACGCCAAGCACGAGGAGTTGGCCAGCACGATCGTGGATGCCCTGGCCGGTGGTGCGGCCCGCACCGTCGAGATCAACGGCAAGGCGGTCTGCAACGCCGCCGAGCGTGGTGAGATCGCCGCCTCCGGCTGGACCGCGCCGATCCCCGGCGACGTCGGCTCCGGCTTCCGGACCACCGAACGGCCCAGCCACAACGGGGTGGACATCGGTGCGGCCAAGGGCACCGATATCCGCGCCGCAGCGGCTGGTCGGGTGCTTGTCGCCCGCTGCGACCCCGACGACCGGGGGCGGCAGAGCTGCGACGTGGACGGGCATCCCGGCAAGGGCGGCTGCGGGTGGTTCGTCGACATGCTGCATGCCGGCGGGTACATCACCAGGTACTGCCACATGGTGACCCGTCCCCGGGTCGCACCTGATCAGATCGTGCCGGCGGGCGAGGTCATCGGGCAGGTCGGCAGCAGCGGCAACTCGTCCGGCCCGCACCTGCACTTCGAGGTGCACCGGCGCAACGACCGGTCCAGCCGCGGTGCGATCGATCCGGTTCCGTTCATGCGGCAGCGGGGCGCCCCGCTGCGCGCTGCGGAGTGAGGTCACAACGGGCATGACCGGACCAATGCCGGACCCCTTCGCCGACCAGCCCGACTGGGCACCTCGGCCGCCTCGTCCGCTGACCATCGTCTCCGCGACCGAGCCCGTGGAGCTACGCGGACGGCGGGTACTGGTGGGCCTGCCGGGTCTGGGTTGGCGAGGCGATCTGCGCGCCGACGACCGGGTGGTGCAGGGTGCCCGCACCTACGTGCCGGTGATTCCCGAGCACGAGTGGTACCGGGCCGAGGCAGACCAGGTCGAGGTGTTCGCGCCGCTGATGCCCGTGGAGCGGGTGTGGGTGGAGACGATCGTCGAGCGGCCCGCGGCGGACAGCACCCGAGAAACCGGCATCCGGCTGGTCTCACTGGACGGCCCGACCCACCCGTCGCCCACCCCCGTCTTCGAGGCGGACGCGGTGACCGGGCGCCGGGTCGTGCACGTCGAGGACGGCGTGGAACATCGGGACATGCGGGCGGTCACCGAGACGTACTCGGGCGCCGAGGGCGACATCTGTGTACGGATCACGCCCGAGGTGGAGTGGTACCGCTGGGCCTGGCGCGGCCAGTCACCCACCACCTTGGAGGTTCCGGTTCACCTGCTGTGGATCGAGTGACGGTCAGCTCACCTTGGCCCCATCGCATACACGCCAGCCGTCTCTGTCTTGCACGTCGAAGCGCCAGGTGTCGGTCAGGCTCTGTTGAACGCCGTCAATCGATGCACTTCGCCGAATGACAGCGACGACCGAAGAGGCGTCCTGACCGGTCGTAGACGCCGCAACGCCCTCGATGTTGATCGAGAAGGAAACGTTCAGCTCCCTTTCCCGCTGGATTATCTGAGCACCAAACTCATCCAGGGCGGGAACTGCGCCATCGCAGGTGAACAGCTTGGCCCTGTTGAAATCGCGAGATACAAGCGCAGCCTGTAGATAGTTAACGACGACGACGTCGGGTGAGCTCCGGTCCGGAGTGGCAGCCCTGTTGTACCAGACGAAGCCGGTGATGACAGCACCCATGCCGAGCAGGGCGAGCACCCCTCCGACAACGATGAGCACAGTCCGCAACCGGCGGCGTGGCGGCTCCGGCGCTGGCGCGGCCTGGGCCGGCGGCAGCTGCTCGGACGGTGCCCGCTGGGCCGGTACGCGGGAGACCTGGGAACCGGCGGGGGGCTGCACTGATTCCACCTCCTGACGTTAACGGCTGGACGCTCCGGAGCCAATGCCTCAGATCGAGCGGATCGTGACGGACCGCTGCCCACTGGTGAGATCCGCGACAACACCGGCGCACCGCCGTGGCACCTCCCGGTGGAGCGGCCCTGGCTGGGATACCGTCTCTGCTCGGGAGGGGTTGCCAACCTCGGGCAGAGGGGGTGGACGCGGTGGCCGGTCCGAAGGCACGCACGAACCGCGCCGCAGCGCTGCACCGCCGGGCCGCAGCTGTCGTGACCGCCGCTGCAGGCATCCTCGACGAGACCCGCCCGGCCCCCGCTGACCAGCGTCGCCAGTACGAGTTGGCCGACCGTCTGCGGGTTGTTGCCGAGCGGCTGGCTCCGGGTTGGTCGGGCGCCGCCCTGGATTCGCTGACCGCAGATTCTCCGGCTGGTGACGGCCCGCCTCCGTTCGTGAGGGTGGGTACGGCGGCGCCGTTGGACGACGCCCGTTTCCCCGCGCTGGTGCCGCTGGTCGGAGCCGGACATCTGAGTGTGGACGCCGACGCCCGGGAGCCTCGGGTGGCGGGGCTCCTGCGGGCTGTGCTGTTGCGGCTGCTGGGTGCGGCGCCTGCGGGTTCGCTGCTGGTGCGTGCGGTGGACGCCACGGGTGCTGTGCTCAGCCCGTTCGGCGCGCTGGGCGACGCGGGTCTGTTGCCACCGCCGGCCGTGGACGTGGCGGGTTTGCGCGCGGTGCTGACCGAGGCGGAGCAGTGGGTGGCCCCGGGGGCGAGCGGGCGGCGCCGCCACGACCGGACGCTGCTGCTGGTGGTCGCGGTGCTGCCGGAGCTGACCGGCCCGACGGATCTGGCGCGGATCGAGGCGTTGGCGGAGCAGGGTCCGGCCGCTGGATTGCACCTGGTGGTGACGGGTTGGCCTCCGGCCGGCCCGTATGCGGCTCGGGCGCCACTGCCGCGGGCCACTCCGCTGGTGTTGCGCAACGCGTACGCGCTGCTTGGTGATCCGCCGGGGACGTCGTTCGCGAGCCCCGGTGCCGAACCGCCGGGTGGGTTGAACTCGCCTGTCTTCGTCGAGGCGGACCCGCCGGCCGACCTGGTTGACGCGGTGTGCAGGCGGCTGGCCGAGCAGGTGGAGGCGGGTTCCCGGTTGGCGTTGGCGGATCTGCTGCCGGCGACGGGTGAGCGGCTCTGGGAGTCCGACTCGGCCGACGGGTTGACCACGATGGTCGGTGATGCCGGGGGTCGGCCGGTGCCGCTGGGGTTCACGGAGCTGACCCCCCACTGGCTGGTGAGTGGCCGGTCCGAGGCGGGGCGTGCGGCGTTCCTGACCACGGCGTTGCTCGGGCTTGTCGCCCGGTACGGTCCGGACGACCTCGCCCTCTACCTGGCCGATCTCGGGGACGGCGAGTCCTTCGTGGAGTTCCTCCAGACCGAGCGGGACCGGTCCTGGATTCCGCAGGTGCGGGCGGCGGCGATGGCTGCCGACCGGGAGTACGTGCGGGATCTGCTCGAACAGTTGACGGCCGAGGTGCGGCGCCGGACGGAGGCGGCCGAGCGGGCGGGTGGCCAGCGCTTCGCCGAGTTGCGCCAGCACCAGCCGCTGCCCCGGATCGTGTGTGTGGTGGACAATCTGCCGTCGGTCTTCGCCGAGCGTGACCGGCTGGCTGCCGAGGTGGCCTCCCTGTTGGACGGGCTGGCCCGATCCGGTCGGGCGTACGGCGTACACCTGATTCTGGCCGGGGCGGGTGAGCTGGGGTTGAGCGCCCGCTCGGACGGCGGGCACCGGGATTCGGTGCTCGGGCAGTTTCCGGTACGGGTGGCGCTGCCGGGCGGCAGCCCGGTGCTGGAGCCGACGAACGACTCGGCGGCAGGGCTGCCGGTCGGCAGTGCGGTGGTGAACACCGCCGGTGGGCTGGGCGGTCCTCGGGGCGCGATCCGTGGCCACGAGCGGCTGATCCGGCACCCCGATCCGCAGGACCACCCGGAGGTGGTGGAGCGGCTGCGGCACGAACTCTTCGCCGCCCGGCCGGCGGGGTCGGCCCCGCCTGTGGTGTTCGCCGGCTACGCGCGGCCACTGCTGGGCAACGATCCCCGGCACCGGGCCGCACTGGCGGGGCAGGCGCACGGGCCGGCTGCCCTGCTCGGCCGGGCTGTGGACGTGGCCCGCACGACTGTTGCCGTACCGCTGGGGCCTGCGGCCGGCCGTAACCTCGCGGTGCTGGGGTCGGGTCCGGCGGCGGGTGGGCTGCTGGCGACGGCGGCCCGGAGTACCGCGGCCCATCACCCGCCGGGCACGGCGCGGTTCCTGCTGGCGGCACCCGACCCGGGTGCCCGGCCGCTGGTGGAGGCGCTGACGGCCGAGCTTGCCGCTCGCCATCCGGCCAGCATTGTCGACCTGCCGACGCTGCTCGCGGATCCGGACGACGAGCTGCCGACGTACCTCGTGGTCTTCGGGTTGGACCGCCCTGGTCCCCGGGAGTTGTCGGCGGACCGGCTGCGCGCCCTGCTGCGGGACGGCCCGCCTGCGGGACGGCACCTGTTGGGCTGGTGGCGGGCGGTGCCGCCGTTCGCCGCGCTGCTGGAGCCGGACGGCGAGGTGGACAAGCTCGCCGCCGTAGCGGTGCTGGATGTGCCGGCCGCGCAGCTCGCGGCCGTCTTCGGCCGGCCGGTGGAGTGGCGGACGCGCCCCGACCGGGTGACGCTCTGGGATGGTCCGGGCGATCGGGGCACGGTACTGGTGCCGTTCGCCGACGAGGCGTGGTGATCCGGCGGTGCGCGCGGGAGGTGCGGGGATGAGCGCGGAGGCGACGGTGACCGGGCCGGTCCGGCAGCGGACGGCCGGGCCGGACGATGCGCGGTCGGGCGCGGAGCCCGCCAACGCGTGGTCGGAGTACCTGGCGGCGGCACGTCAGCTGGACGGGGTGCGGCGCGGCGCGGCAGCGGCAGCCGGCGAGCAGGCCCGCTCGGCGGAGGCCGCCCGGGAAGAGCTGACGGTGGTCCGCGCTGGGCTGGCGAGTCAGCAGGAGCGGCTGCGGGAGCTGGGCGTACCGGCGATCTCGCTGGTGCCGTCGCCGCCGGAGCTGACCGAGGCGGCCCGGTCGATGGCCGGCGGCCCGGCGGCCGTGTTGGCGGCGCTGCGGGCGGCGCGGGGCCGGGCCGAGGCGGCGGACGCGGCGCTGGCCGCCCGCCGTGGGTTCCGGCCGGGTTCCTGGCCCGCGCGGGCGCGCAACCTTCTGGTGTACGGGCCACTCGCGCTGCTCGTGCCACTGATCCAGGTGATCGTGTACGCGTCGACCGGTGCGGGTGCGGCAAGTGTGGCGGCGCTGATCTGCGGGCTGCCGATGCCGGCGGTCGCGTTCGTCGCCGGTTGGGTGGGCGTCGGGCGGTTGTTCCGCGCCGGCCCGGGTGAGCGGCTGGACCGCACTGTGCGCTTCGGCGCGCTTGTCTGCCTGGTGCCGGCGGTGCTGGTAACGGCGGTTCTGCTGCTGGCCCTGCTGGCCGGCTGACCCACCGCGAACAGCGGAGTTGGTCGGCCGACCAGCAGCGTGCGGTCAGCGGGGGATGATCAGCGCCATCGCCTCGGCCCGCGACTTGGAGTCCGACTGCAGGATGCCGCGTACCGCCGAGGTGATGGTCTGGGCACCGGACTTCTGGATGCCACGCATCGCCATGCACATGTGCTCGCACTCCAGCACCACGACGACGCCCCGGGGTGCGAGCTTGCTCATCAGCAGGTCGGCGACCTGGGAGGTGAGGCGTTCCTGCACCTGCGGACGGCGGGCGAAGACCTCGACCAGCCGGGCCAGCTTGGACAGGCCGGTGATCCGCCCGTCCGGGCCGGGGATGTAGCCGATGTGCGCGCTGCCGCGGAACGGCAGCAGGTGGTGCTCGCAGAGGCTCATCACGTCGATGTCCCGGACGATCACGAGTTCTTCGTGGTTGGCCTCGAATGTGGTGCTGAGGACCTGCGCCGGGTCGACCCGAAGACCGGCGAACAGCTCGGCGTACGCGCGGGCGACCCGGGCCGGGGTCTGTTGGAGCCCGTCACGATCCGGGTCCTCGCCGACCGCGATCAGGATTTCCCGGACTGCCTTCTCGATCCGGCCGAGGTCGATGGCCTCCTCGACCGGGCGGCCGCTGAGCCTGCCGCTGATCAGTCGGGCGGCCACGTAGTCCAGGGCGTCGTCACCGTCGGGTTCGGTCGCGGAGACGGCCAGCTCCCTGTTCGGGGAGCTGGCCGTCGGGTCGTTGCTCAGTGCGTACCGTCCGAGTTGTTGGACGGTGTGCCGCCACCGACGGACGCCTGCGCGCCGTCGGCCTGGGCCTGCGCCTTGAGCGCGTCCTTTTCCGCGGGGGTGAGCACGGGCGGCTCGGTGGAGGGCTGGCGCTTGCCGAAGCCGTTGTACGGCGCCAGCGGCGGGCGCTTGACCACCCGGGAGCAGATCCGCGCCATGTCGGCCGTGGAGAGGGTTTCCTTCTCCATCAGCTCGAGCACGATGTTGTCCAGGACGTCCCGGTATTCCACCAGGATCTCCCACGCCTCGTCGTGCGCCAGCTCGACCAACGCCCGCATCTCGCCGTCGATCTCGGCGGCCACGGAGTCCGAGTAGTCCCGCTCGTGGCCCATGTTGCGGCCGAGGAACGGCTCGTCCCCGCTGGTGCCGTACTTGATCGCACCGAGCTTCGAGCTCATGCCGTACTGGGTGATCATCGCGCGGGCCAGTTGGGTGGCCTTCTCGATGTCGTTGCCAGCGCCGGTGGTGGGCTCGTGGAAGACGAGTTCCTCAGCGGCCCGGCCGCCCAGCGCGTACGCCAGGGTGTCGATCATTTCGGCCCGGGTCTGGGTGTACTTGTCTTCGGTCGGCAGCACCAGGGTGTGGCCCAGCGAGCGGCCACGGGACAGGATCGTCACCTTGTGCACCGGCGCGGCGTGCGGCAGCGCCCAGGCGACAAGCGCGTGCCCACCCTCGTGGTACGCGGTGATCTTCTTCTCCTGGTCGCTCATCACCCGGGTCCGTCGCTGCGGACCGGCGATCACGCGGTCGATCGACTCTTCCAGCGAGTCGTTGGTGATCGCCCGCTGGTCCTTACGGGCGGTGAGCAGAGCCGACTCGTTGATCACGTTGGCCAGGTCGGCACCGCTGAAGCCCGGGGTACGCCGTGCCACCGCGTCGAGGTCGACGTCGGGGGCGAACGGCTTGCCCTTGGCGTGCACCCGCAGGATGGCCTTGCGTCCCTCCATGTCGGGGGCGTCCACCGGGATCTGCCGGTCGAACCGACCGGGGCGCAGCAGCGCCGGGTCGAGGATGTCCGGCCGGTTGGTGGCCGCGATCAGGATGACCCCGCCCTTGGTGTCGAAGCCGTCCATCTCGACGAGCAGCTGGTTGAGCGTCTGCTCGCGCTCGTCGTGACCGCCGCCCATGCCGGCGCCACGGTGCCGGCCGACGGCGTCGATCTCGTCGACGAAGACGATCGCCGGGGCGTTCGCCTTGGCCTGCTCGAAGAGGTCACGGACCCGGCTGGCACCGACACCGACGAACATCTCGACGAAATCGGAGCCCGAGATGGAGTAGAACGGCACCCCGGCCTCGCCGGCGACCGCGCGGGCCAGCAGCGTCTTACCGGTTCCGGGCGGGCCGAACAGCAGCACGCCCTTCGGGATCTTGGCGCCCAGGGCCTGGTACTTCGCCGGGTTCTGCAGGAAGTCCTTGATCTCGTGCAGTTCCTCGACGGCTTCCTCGGCACCCGCGACGTCCGCGAAGGTCGTCTTCGGAGTGTCCTTGGTGATCATCTTCGCCTTGGACTTGCCGAAGTTGAGCACCCGGGAGCCGCCGCCCTGCATCTGCGACATGAAGAACAGCAGCAGGAGCACGAGTAGCGCGATGGGCAGCAGGTTGACCAGCAGGCTCACCCAGATGCTGTCCGACGAGACCTCGACGTCGGCAGGGCCGGTGACCCGGTTGGCCGCCTTGGCGTCCAACACCTCGTTCCAGATCTGGTCGCCAGCCTGATACGGGAACTGGGCCTCGATCTTGTCGGTCTCGGTCTTACCGAACTTCGTCTTCTCGGCCAGGTCGAGCTGGAGCGTCTGCTCCTTGTCCTGGAAGACGACTTTATTGATCTTCGCGGTATGGAGCTGGTCGAGCGCAACGGAAGTGTCCACGCGGTGGTAGCTGGGACCACTGGTGAACAGCTGACTGAGCACAACGGCGCCGAGGATGACCAGGATGATCCAGACCACCGGTCGGCGGAAGAAACGCGTACGTTCCATACTGTTGTCGAGCGCCAAGGCGCCCGCATCCTCCTGATCGACGTCCTGACCGTCTGATTGGTGTCGCCGCGTGAGCGGCCGCCGGAGCCGCCGTGCGGGCCGGCCTCGACCCCGAAGCGCGAAAACTGCCGCGCCGCGGTCATTCGACGGTACACCGTGTACGCGACGAGTGAGCTCGCGAGCCCCGCACTCGGTGCACCGTCGCCATCGACGGCGGGCACCATGGGCGGCCTCGCCAGCCCCACACCGAGGTCGTACGGCGGGTCCCGGGCAGAAACCGGCGTGGCGGAAATTCCGGCCCGACCACCCGAACGCCCGGTCACGCGGTCGAGGGGGCGGGCGCGAGGGTACTTTTCACGCCACCGGGCTCCACGGTAACCGGAAGAACTGAGAGCGCGCTGAACGTCGGCTTGACGAACACCGATGCGAGTTGCGCTCACGACCCAGGTGGACCGGGCCGGCCGACCTCAGGACCGGGCGTAGACCTCGGGCTTGAGCACCCCGACGTACGGCAGCTCGCGGTAGCGCTCACCGAAGTCCAGGCCGTACCCGACCACGAACTCGGTGGGGATGTCGAAACCGACGTACTTCACCGGGACCGGCACCTTGACCGCATCCGGCTTGCGGAACAGCGCGACCACCTCGACGCTCGCCGCCGAGCGCGACTCCAGGTAGCGCAGCAGCCAGGAGAGCGTCAGCCCGGAGTCGACGATGTCCTCGACGACAACGACGTGCCGGCCGGCGATGTCCCGGTCGAGGTCCTTGAGGATGCGGACCACACCGGAAGAGGTGGTGCCCTGGCCATAGGAGGAGATGGCCATGAAGTCGAGTTCGGCCGGGGGGCCGTTGCGGCCCAACGCCCGGGCGAAGTCCGCCATGAACATCACCGCACCCTTGAGCACGCAGACCAGCAGCAGTCCGTCACCCACGTGGGCGTAGTCGGCGGAGACCTGCTTGGCCAGCTCCGCCGTCTTCTCGCGGATCTGCGCCTCGGAGATGATCACGTGGTCGATGTCGGCGTCGTACCAGGAGCCGTCAGCCATGCCTCCTAGCCTGCCGTACGTCGCATGGCCTCCGTCGGCGGGGCCGCACCTTTCGGCGCGGTCCCGCCCGGGATTTTCAGGTCAAAAGCCCTCAAAGGCATCAGCTGGTACGGGACTGCCACCGGCGGCCGTCCTCAGTGGGCTTCCAGTCGGCCGAGTCGCGGCTGTCCGCGGTGAGGCCGGCCGCCGAGGCGGCGACGAGCAGGGCGAGGAACAGGAGGAAGAACAGGAACTCCATGGCGGCGCTCACTTTCGCGTGTTTGCTGTCGGTTTCGCCGCCGGTGCGCACCGGGCTGAGACCAGTCTGCGACGGCTCGCGCCTACCGAACAGTGGCAGTCATGACACTGATCATCGATTTACTGCCACCCGTCGGGTTACCCTCGTCACATGCTCAGATCCGTTGCCGTCCTCGTCCTGGACCAGGTCGCCCCCTTCGAGCTCGGAGTGCTCGCAGAGGTGTTCGGCACCGACCGCACCGCCGACGGCTTCCCCGCGTACCGCTTCGACGTGTGCGGCCCGAACGGCGCCCCCGTACGCACCTCGGCCGGGTTCCACCTCACCCCGAACGCCGACCTCGGTCCGCTTGAGGACGCCGACCTGGTGGCCGTACCGGCGCACGCCCAGGGCACGACCGTTCCGGGCCCGGTCCTGGACGCGCTCCGGCGAGCCGACGCACGCGGAGCGCACCTGTTCAGCGTCTGCTCCGGAGCCTTCCTGCTCGGCGAGGCCGGGCTGCTCGACGACCGCGAGTGCACCACCCACTGGCGGTACGTCGACGAGCTTCAGGACCGCCACCCGCGTGCCCGGGTCCGCTGCAACTCGCTCTACGTCCAGGACGGCCGCCTGTTGACAAGCGCCGGCACCGCGGCCGGTATCGACGCCTGCCTGCACCTGGTCCGCCAGGAGCACGGCTCGGCCACCGCGACCCGCCTGGCCCGCCGGATGGTGGTGCCGCCGCACCGCGACGGCGGGCAGTCGCAGTACGTCGAGGCGCCGATCCCGAGGGTGCCCGAGGCGCCGACCCTGGAGCCGGTGCTGGAGTGGCTCATGGGGCATCTGGATCGCCCCATCACCGTCGAGGAGTTGGCCGCGCGCGCCGGCATGGCGCCGCGTACGTTCGCCCGCCGGTTCCGCGCCGAAACCGGCACCACCCCGCACGACTGGCTCACCAATCAGCGGGTGCTGCTCGCCCGACGGCTGCTGGAGGAGACCCCGCTGAGCGTGGAGGCGGTGGCCGACCGGGCAGGCTTCGGCGACGCGGCGGCGCTGCGCCACCACTTCAACCGCCGCGTCGGCGCCACCCCGCACAGCTACCGGACGACCTTCCGGGACCGCGTGCACACCGTCTGACGCAGGCCGGCTCGTGACGCACGAACGAGTCAGGTGGGGTCGACCGGCGCCAGCCGGCCGGCGCGGCGCAGCACCCGGATCCCTCCGGGCAGGTCGACAGGCCCCTGACCGTGCCACTCGGTGACCAGGGCGTCCAACGCGTTGACATGCCCGTAGGACAAAGCAGCCGGCAGGGCGCCCAACTCCCGCGCCCAGGTGTGCAGCACCCGGCCACGCACGGCGGGCACCAGGCCCGCCAACGCCGCCACGGAGAGCCCTCCATCGGCACACCGGGCCGCCGCCAGCGCCGCCACCGCCAACCCGTCGAGAGCGGCGTTGTCCGCCGCCACCAACCGGGCGGTACGCGCGAGGTTGTCCACCACGCCCGGCCCGAGCGCGCGTACCAGCGCCGGCAGCAGGTCGGCGCGGACCCTTGAGCGGGCGTACGACGGGTCGGTGTTGTGCGGGTCCTGCCACATGTCGAGGCCGAGCGCGGCACAGGCGGCGCGGGTCTGCTCCCGGCTGATCTCCAGCAGCGGGCGCAGCAGCGGCACCCCGGCCAGGTCCCGTCGAGCCGGCATTCCGGCCAGCCCGCGCGGGCCGGCTCCCCGCGCCAGCGCAAGCAGCACGGTCTCCGCCTGGTCGTCCCGGGTGTGACCGGTGAGCAGCGCGGCAGCCCCGTGCTGGCGAGCCGCCTCCGTCAATGCCTGGTAGCGGGCCTCCCGGGCCGCCGCCTCGGGGCCGCCCGGACGCCCTGCCACCTCCACCCGGGCCACCTCCACCGGAGCGAAGCCGACCTCACGTGCCCAGACAGCCACTGCCTCCGCCCGCTGCGCCGAGCCGGCCTGCAGGCCGTGGTCGACGGTCACCAGCCCCGCAGACCGGCCCAGCCGGGGTACCACGAAGGCGGTCGCCGCAGCCAGGGCG
The DNA here is from genome assembly GCF_001279555.1 of Micromonospora sp. NRRL B-16802. Classification (NCBI taxonomy): domain Bacteria; kingdom Bacillati; phylum Actinomycetota; class Actinomycetes; order Micromonosporales; family Micromonosporaceae; genus Micromonospora; species Micromonospora sp. NRRL B-16802. The sequence goes on from NZ_LGEB01000053.1 coordinate 474,209, forward strand.
AGCGAGTCGGCACCACCGGAACAGGCCACCAGCACAGGACCACCGGGCGGCAGGCCGTTCAGCGCGCGGCGGACGACCACCCGGATCGCGGCCACCGGCGGGGCGAGCGCGGCCACCTGCGGACGGTCAGCCAGCGGCCGGGATGTGGCCGGCCGGGCCGTGCACCCGCGCCACCCAGGCGTCCGGATCGCCAAGCTCGGACAACCGGGGCAGGGTGAGCGGAGAGTTGAAGATCGAGTTGAAGCCCTCCATGCCGACCCGCTCGACCACGCCGTGCACGAACTTGCGGCCCTCGGCGTACTGGCGCATCTTGACGTCCACCCCGAGCAGCCGGCGGATCGCCTTCTCCAGCGGGTTGCCCGCCTCGCGACGTCTGTTGAACGACGCCCGGATCCGCTCCACGCTCGGGATCACCTGCGGGCCGACGCCGTCCATCACGAACTCGGCGTGCCCCTCCAGCAGGGTCATCAGCGCGGTGAGCCGGTCCAGCACGGCCCGCTGCGCCGGGGTCTGGACAATGTCCAGCACGCTGGTACGGCTCTCCGGATCGCGGACCGCCTCGGACAGCGTCGCCACGCCACGCCGCAGCCGCTCGACCAGGTGCTCGCCGCCGTTGGACGAGGCGTCCACGAACGCCTGCACCTCGCCCAGGAAGTAGGCACGCATCCACGGCACGGCGGTGAACTGGGTGCGGTGGGTGACCTCGTGCAGGCACACCCAGAGCCGGAAGTCGCGCGGATCGGCGCCGAGCTTGCGCTCCACCTCGACGATGTTCGGCGCGACAAGCAGCAGTTGGCCCGGGTCGGCGGAGAAGACCTCGTACTGGCCGAGGACCCGGCCGGACAGGTAGGCAAGCACCGTGCCGGCCTGCACACCGGTCAGACGGGACCCGATCGCCTCGGTCAGCACGCCGGGCTGCTTGTCGCCGGAGAGGCGGCTGACCAGCGGAGTGATCACCTCACGTAGCCCGGCGATGTTCGTGGCCGCCCAGTCCCGGCGGTCCACCACCCGGACCGGCGGATGGGCCACCTGCGCCCGTAGCCCCGTGTAGTCGGCCACGTGTCCGGCCGCCTCGTCGGTAAGCCGACGCAGGTCGCCGACCACGTCGGTCGCCTCGGCGTACGACACCCGAGGGCCCGACTTGCTCAACGCCCCCGCGGTGGCGGCGGCCAGATCCCAGTCCACGAACTGCGCCATGGACCCACCGTACCCGCGCCCCGACACCTCGGCCCGGGGTCGCGTCGGCGATAGACACCGGTCGCGGGCTTCCGCGCTCGACGTTCGCGGGCGTCAGGAGCGACGGTGGAGGCTCCCGACGGGCCGGTCAGCGGCAGCCGCAGCCCGCCAGCGCGGCGGCGATCCGGTCCAGCGCCGGTTGGGCGGTGTCCGTGCCTCCGGGCACCTTGTCGGTGAGCACCGCGAAGGTGAGCAGCCGGCCGTCGACCGTGGTGACCAGGCCCGCGATGGCGTGCACGCCGGTCAGCGTGCCGGTCTTGGCCCGGACGGCGCCAGCTCCGGCGGCGGTGCCGGGAGCACCCCGGTAGCGGTCGTCCAGGGTGCCGGACCAGCCGCCCACCGGCAGGCCGCCGAAGACACCTGCCAGCTCCGGGTGGTCCGGGCTGGCGGCCAGCCGGATCAGATCGGTGAGCAGAGACGGGCTGATCCGGTTGCGGCGGGACAGCCCGCTGCCGTCGGAGAGGGTCATCTCGTCGGCGGGCAGGCCCAGCGCCGCCACCTCCGCGTCCATGGCCGCGGCGGCGCCGTCGAACGAGGCCGGTTGACTGCGGGCCAGCGCCACCTGGCGGGCGAGCGCCTCGGCCAGCAGGTTGTCGCTCTCGCTGATCATGATGTCCACCAGACGGATCAACGGTGGGGACTGCACCGTACCCAGCTCGGTGCCGGGAGGCGGGGTGCCACCCGCGGCGGCGGCCAGGGCCGGAGCCGTACCCCGCTTGACGGTGCCGGCCGGCACGCCGAGCAGCCGGGCGAACGACCGGCCCGCGACGAGGTCGGGCTCGGTGACCCGTTCCGCGCCTCCGGGGTCGGCTCCCGGGTCACGCCGCGCGCCGTCGGTCATCAGCGCGGTGACCGCACCGCCGTAGCCGCCGGTGGGGATGTCGGCGTCCCAGCCGGGGCCGTACACCGGGCCGGAGTAGATCGTCCCGTCTACGGTGACGCTCGTCGGGGCCGTGCCGCCGAGCGCGGTACGCACCTGTGCGGCCAGGTCGTCAAGGCGTGCCGCGCCCGGGTAGTAGCCCTTCTTGTCCACAGCGAGGGTCGGGTCACCGCCGCCGACGAGCACCACCTCGCCGGGCTTGTTGCCGGCCACCACCCGGGTGGGGATCCGGTGGCCGGGACCACGGGCGGCCAGCACTGTCACCGCTGTCGCCAACTTGGTCACCGAGGCGGGCACAGTCCCGTCGTCGGCGCCCTTGGCGAAGAGTGTCTGGCCGGAGGTCACGTCGGCCACCGAGACGTTCACCCGGTCACCCAGGGCTGCGGCACCGACTAGCGGGCCCAGCGCGGCCTTCACCCCGTCCGGGGTGGGCAGCGGAGCATTCGCGTCCGGCCCGGCCAGCACCTCCGACGGGTCGGGTTCCGGGGTGGCACCGGCCGCGACCGGCGTCGATGCGTCGTCCTCGCCCAGCCAGCCAGCCACCGGCCCAGGTCGGGCCACGACCACGCCGACGCCGGCGAGCACCATCAGCAGCACCGTGGCGAGCACGGCCAGAAGCCGTCCCCGGCGGCGCGGGCCGGTGGGCGCGGTGGGCGGCTCGACGCCGGCCGGAGCCGGCAGCGCGGAGATCGGTGGACCCAGCGGCGGTACGCCTGCGGGGGCGGTCGGTCGGTCACCGGCCGGCGGAGGGCCGGCCTGGGCAGGACCACCCGGAGCAGGACCACCCGGAGCGGGAGCGCCGGAGGCTGGAACGGGACCGCCCGAGGCGGGACTGGTCGGCACCACGGCACGGCCAGCCGCCGGGGCGCTGGCGGGCCGGTCGCCACCGAGAACCGGGAAGCGGCCGGTGTTCGGGCCGGCAGCCACCGAGCCGGGCGGGCTCCACGGCAGGGGCGCGGGCCGCTCGGAGGTCGACCCCGGTGCCGGAGATGTCGGTTCGGGAGGCTGCGGGAGGTGGGCCTCGGGCACCGGCACTCGCCCGGTGGCGCCGCCGGAGCCGGATCGTCCGGTACCGCGTGCAGCGCCCCCGTCCGGGCGGTAGTGTGAATCTTCCCTCCCCACGACCCCCTCCTCCCCCAGCGAAAACCGGCTTGGGTGACACTACTTCGGTCCGAAGACTATGCGGCGGCCGGCGTCGGCGGGTGGGCATTCACCTGTCCGGGGAGCCGCCAGTGGTTTCCGTTAGCCAGCGTGGGCAGACGAGGGAGCGTGCAGATGGATTTCGACGTGACGGTTGAGATCCCCAAGGGTCACCGGAACAAGTACGAGGTGGACCACGCGACCGGCCGGATCCGGCTGGACCGCACCCTCTTCACGTCCACCCAGTACCCGGCCGACTACGGGTTCATCGAGGGCACCCTGGGCGAGGACGGCGACCCGCTCGACGCCCTCGTGCTGGTCCCCGAGCCGACCTTCCCGGGCTGCCTGATCAGGTGCCGCGCCATCGGCATGTTCCGGATGACCGACGAGAAGGGCGGGGACGACAAGGTCCTCTGCGTACCCTACGAGGACCCCCGCCAGGAGCACCTGCGCGACATCCACCACGTGGGCGAGTTCGACCGGCTGGAGATCCAGCACTTCTTCGAGGTCTACAAGGACCTGGAGCCCGGCAAGTCGGTGGAGGGCGCGACCTGGGTCGGCCGCACCGAGGCCGAGGCCGAGATCCACGCCTCGTACCAGCGTGCCCGCGACGCCGAGGCGCGCGGCGAGACCCTGCACTGACGCATCCTGACGCACCGGGCCCGGGAGCCGCTCAGCCGAGCAGCCCCCGGGCCCTGTCGTACAGGTCGAGCACCGCGCAGGCGACCGGCACCACGGCGACCACGAGCGCCGTGTCGGTGAGGTCGGCGACCCTTCCGAGGTACGGCGAGACCGGCCGGCGGGCGTATCCGGTGCCGGCGGCCACGGCCACCAGGCCCAGCGCCGCACCGCCCAGGGCCAGCGCCAGCCGCCCGGTGTCGTCGGCCCGATCGACGAGTACGGCGCCGAGCACCGCGTAGCCGGCCAGCCCGGCGAGCACCGTCGGCACCCGGTGCCGCAGCGCCACGAACAGTCGCGAGCGCAGCAGCAGCACTGCCGAGACCACCGCCACCAGCACCCGCCCGGCCGTGCCACCGGCGGGCCCGAGCACCGCCGCCGCGGCAACCACGAGCAGGGCGTGCCCGAGCAGCATCCCGGTGAGCATCTCCTCGGTACGGGCCACGGCCGCGTGCACCCGACCCCGATCCGGCAGGTCCCGGGCCCGCTCCGGCTCGCCGTTGGACGCGGTGGCCGGCAGGGTGATCGGCGGCAGCGGCAGCTTGCCCAACCGGATCGCCAGCAGCGGGATCGCGCCAACGGCGAAGACCAGGGCGCTGAGCAGCACCGCTGCCGTGCCGGCCGGGGTCAGCAGCAGCGCGCCGAGAGCCGCACCGGCACCGACAAGGCCGACGGTGACGCCGGCTACGAAGACCCGCAGTCGACTTGCCACCCCGAGCAGCCCGAGCAGGGCCACCAGCAGCAGCGCCACCGAACCGGCAAGCAGTTCGGGAGCGCCGACCCAGCGTGCCAGCCCCAGTGGCCCGACCGGATCGCCCGAGCCGACCGCGAGGGCGCCGGCGACGAACGCGTACGGCAGGGCGTACCCGCCGAGTGTCGCCCCGGCCACGCCGTCGCCGTTGGCCCGGGAGGCGACCGCGCCGGCAACAGTGAGCAGCAGTGCCACGATCGTCGCAGCGAGCCAGCCGCTGCGGAGCGTCGGGCCGCTGACGAGCAGGGCGAGCAGCCCGACGGCGAGCGGCACCGCCGCGCCGGCCAGGCCGGCGACCCGGGTGGCTGTGGGTGACCAGGCACCGCCACGACGCCGGGCGCCGTCGGCGATCGCCTCCACCACGTCGTCGTACTCAAGCTCGGGCCAGTGGGTGTGGGCCGGCACCAGGTGCAGCACCTCGCCGTCGCGTACGCCCTGCGGCAGCAGCGCCTGAGCGGTCGCCAGCAGCGCGCCGTCGGTGCGCCGCAGCACCCAGCCGCCGTGCCGTTCGCCGTCGTCGGCCAGGCCCTCACCGGCGTGTCGGAGCACGTCGGGCAGCAGCTCCGCCAGCGGCGTCTGCTCCGGCAGTGCGACGTCCACCCGCCGCTGCGGCGCACTGATGGTGACGCGGGCCAGCCCTGCTGTCATCGACTGGTCTCCATATCGAGGGGGATCGGAGGCTGCGCGGACGACAGGACTTTACCTACGATGAGCCAGCCTCGGGTTACCCAGCGCTGTCAGGAGGCCGAGTGTCCACAGTCATCATCAAGCGTCCGCCGCGCCGGCCGGCACCGGAGATCCCCGCCGGTGACCTGCCGGTCGAGGCGCCGCCGGAGATCCCCGCGGTGACCGGTGGACGGTGGCAGCAGATGCTCATGCTGCTGCCCATGCTTGGCGGCACAGTGGCGATGGCGATGATGTTCGGCCGGGGCGGCGGCGCCTACTCGTACGTGGTGGGAGGGATGTTCGGGCTCTCCTCACTGGCGATGCTCGTGACGTCCTGGGGCAGCGCCTCGGGCATGCCGAAGAAGTCGGAGATGATGGCGGCCCGCCGGGAGTACCTGCGCCACCTGGCCACCCTGCGTCGCCGGGTCCGGCAGACGGCCGGGCAACAGCGGGCAGGGCTCTACTACCGGCACCCGGATCCGGGCCGCCTCTGGTCGACTGTGGACAGCCACCGGGTCTGGGAGCGGCGTCCCGCTGACCCGGACTTCGCTGTCGTACGGGTCGCCGTCGGGCCGCAGACGCTCGCCACCCCCCTTGTCCCACCGGTGACCCGGCCGCTTGAGGAGCTGGAGCCGATGACCGCAGGTGCGCTGCGCCGCTTCCTGGACGCGTACTCGGTGGTGCCGGAACTGCCGGTGGCCCTGTCGCTGCGCAGCTTCGCCCGGGTGCACGTGCGCAGCGGCACGGGCAGCACGCCGGCCACCGGCGGGCCGCACACCGGCGACCCGGCGGCGCAGTCCCTGGTCCGGGCCGTACTGACCCAGCTGGCGGTCTTCCACGCCGCCGACGAGTTGCTGATCGCGATCTGCGCGGGGCCGGAACGCCGAGCCGAGTGGGAGTGGGTGAAGTGGCTTCCGCACGCCCACCACCCCGTGCGCACCGACGCGCTCGGCGCGGTGCGGCTGGTCACCACCTCGGTCGCCGACCTGGAACGGCTGCTCGGCGATGTACTGGCAAGCCGCTCCCGGTTCAGCCCGGCCGGTACGGCCACCGACGGTCCGCACGTGGTGGTGGTCCTCGACGGCGGCGACCTGACCGGCGCCAGCGACCTGACAGGTGACGGCGGCATCGACGCGGTCACCGTTCTGGACCTGGAAACTCCGCCACCTCGCCTGCTCGACAGGTACGCGTTGCTGCTGGAGCTGCGCGGCCGGCGGCTGCACTCCTTCTCGATCGAGGGCCATGCGGAGGTGGGCATCGCCGATCAGCTCGACCTGACCGACGCCGAGGCGGTCGCCCGACGGTTGGCACCGCTGCGGCTCGCCGGCACGGCACGCGGTCCGGACGCGCCGCTGCACGCCGAGCTGGGCCTGCCGGAGCTGCTCGGTCTCGGCGACCCGGAGGGCTTCACCGCCGAGCAGGGCTGGGCACCCCGCTCGGCCCGGGACCGCCTGCGGGTGCCGATCGGGGTGGGCGCCGACGGAGGTGCCATCGAGTTGGACCTCAAGGAGTCCGCGCAGGACGGGATGGGTCCGCACGGCCTGCTCATCGGCGCGACCGGCTCCGGCAAGTCCGAGCTGCTCCGCACGCTGGTGCTGGGCTTGGCCGCCACGCACAGCTCCGAGCAGCTCAACTTCGTCCTTGTCGACTTCAAGGGCGGTGCCACCTTCGCCCCGTTCGGCAGGCTGCCGCACACCGCCGCGGTGATCACCAACCTGGCCGACGCGCTGCCGCTTGTCGACCGGATGGTCGACGCGATCAACGGCGAGCTGGTACGCCGGCAGGAGCTGCTGCGCCGGGCCGGCAACTTCGCAAGCGTGCGCGACTACGAGCGTGCCCGTGCCGCCGGCACCCCGCTGGCCCCGTTGCCGTCGCTGCTGCTGATCTGCGACGAGTTCTCCGAGCTGCTCTCCGCCAAGCCCGACTTCATCGACCTGTTCGTCCAGATCGGCCGGTTGGGTCGGTCGCTCGGCGTGCACCTGCTGCTCGCCAGCCAGCGCCTGGAGGAGGGCCGGCTGCGCGGCCTCGACACCCACCTGTCGTACCGGATCGGGCTACGCACGTTCTCCGCGCTGGAGTCCCGTACGGTCCTCGGCGTGCCGGACGCGCACGAGCTGCCCCGCTCACCGGGCCACGGCTACCTGCGCGCCGGCACCGACCCACTGGCCCGGTTCAAGGCCGCGTACGTCTCCGGCGCGGTCCGCCGCCGGGCCACGTCGGCGAGTGCCGCAGCCGGGGCGGATGCGCGTCTGCTCACCTTCACCACCCACACGGTGCCGCTGCCGGAGCCGGCCACTCTGGCGCTGCCGATGGTGGCCGAGGACGAGAGCAGCCGGGAGACCCTGCTCGACCTGCTTGTCGACAGGCTCGTCGGGCAGGGTCCGCCCGCGCACCAGGTCTGGCTTCCGCCGCTCGGTGAGCCGCCCGCCCTGGACGAACTGCTCGGCACGGTCGAGGTGGATCCGGCGCGCGGGCTCACGGTGGGCAACCCCGAGCTGCACGGCGCGCTCGGCGTGCCGGTGGCAGTGGTGGACCGGCCGTTGGAGCAGCGCCGCGATCTGCTCTGGCTGGCGCTGGACGGCGCGGCCGGGCACGTCGCGGTGATCGGCGCGCCGCAGAGCGGCAAGTCCACGGCGCTGCGGACGTTGATCTGCGCGCTGGCGCTCACCCACACCCCGGCCGAGGTGCAGGTCTACTGCCTCGACTTCGGCGGCGGTGGCCTGGCGGCACTGCGGGAGCTGCCACATGTGGGCGGGGTGACGGGTCGGGCCGATCCGACCGCCGTTCGGCGAACCGTCGGCGAGATGACCACGCTGTTGGCCGAGCGGGAGCGCCGCTTCGACGAGCTGGGCGTGGAATCGATGTCGGCGTACCGGCAGCGTCGGGCCGCCGTGGGCGCGGCCAGCCAGCCGGGAGCGGACCCGTTCGGCGACGTGTTCCTGGTGATCGACGGCTGGAGCACCGTCCGTGGCGAGTACGACGATCTGGAGCCCCTGGTCACCGACCTGGCCACCCGCGGCCTGTCGTACGGGGTGCACGTCGTCGCCACGGCGCTGCGCTGGCTGGATTTCCGTCCGGCGATCCGGGACCTGTTCGGCTCCCGGCTGGAGCTGCGCCTCGGCGACCCGGCGGATTCGCTTGTGGCGCGGAGGGCAGCGGCGAACGTGCCGGAGCAGCCCGGGCGGGGTGTGACGGCCGAGAGCCTGCACTTCCTGACCGCGCTGCCGCAGCTCACCGCCGACGGCGGGGACACCACCGATCTGGTCAAGCGGGTCGCCGACAGTTGGACCGGCCCTGCCGCGCCCCGGGTGCGGGTCCTTCCGCCCGTGTTGCCGTACACCGAACTGGATCTCGCCGCGGCGACCGGGCTGCGGCTGCCGATCGGGATCGCCGAGGCGGACCTGCGTCCGGTGCTGCTCGACTTCGCGACCGAGCCGCACTTCGTGGTCTTCGGCGACGCGGAGTGCGGCAAGTCGTCGTTCCTGCGGGCGTTGGCCACCTCGATCATCACCCGGTTCACGCCCGAGCAGGCCCGGGTGATCCTTGTCGACTATCGACGCAGCCTGCTGGACGCCATCGAGACGCCACACCTGATCGGGTACGGCACCGCGGCGGCGCACACCGCCGACCTGGTCGAGTCGGCCGCCGGTTATCTGGAGCGGCGGGCCGCCGGCCCGGAGGTCACTCCGCAGCAGTTGCGCGACAGGTCCTGGTGGTCGGGGCCGGAGCTGTTCGTGCTCGTCGACGACTACGACCTGGTGGCTGCCGGTCCGGCGAACCCGTTGCGGGCGCTGGAGGAGCACCTGCCACACGCCCGGGACGTCGGGCTGCACCTGGTGCTGGCCCGCCGCACGGGCGGGGCGGGCCGGGCCCAGTACGAGCCGATCGTGCAGCGGCTGCGGGAACTCTCGACAGCCGGTCTGGTGATGGCGGGAAGCCCGGACGAGGGCGCGCTCGTCGGGCCGGTGCGGCCCGGCCCGCTGCCGCCGGGTCGTGGTCGGCTGGTCACCCGACGGGAAGGTGTACGCCTCGTTCAGCTCGCCCACCTGCCGCCACCATGACCCGTCTTCGCGGTTCCTCCCGGGACGGGTGGGGAAACCGGTAATCTCCGATCGTCATGGTTCCGTCGGGGTGAATGGCTGGGGATGTGACTGGGGTTCGGCACAGCTGTCCGGCTGCGGCCCGGCGGGTCGCCGGCCGGGCGCTGCTCGGTGTGGCGGCGGCCCTCGCCGTCGCGGCGCCGACCGCCGTGCCCTTCGCCGCGTCCGTCGAGGCTCCCACCGCCGGCGGGCAGCTCGCCGGCGCGCCGATGGCGTTCGCCCCCGGCGATGTCGTCACCCGTACCGACCAGGTCCGCGACGAGCAGTGGCAGCTCGACGAGTTGCGCGCCGAGACGGCCTGGCGCACCTCGACCGGCCGGGGCGTGACAGTCGCTGTGGTCGACTCCGGAGTGGACGGCTCTCATCCCGACCTTGTCGGCCAGGTGCTGCGCGGTGTGGACCTGGTTGGTCCCGCAGGCGGCGCCGGTCCGGACCCGGTGGGCCACGGCACGACAGTCGCGGGCCTGATCGCCGGGCGCAAGGACGACAAGCGGGGCGTGGTCGGCCTTGCGCCGGACGCCCGGATCCTGCCGGTGCGGGTTCTCGACGAGGATAACCGCTACGACGACGCGCTGATCGTCGCCAAGGGGGTCCGGTGGGCTGTCGACAACGGCGCCCGCGTGATCAACTTGTCGCTTGGTGGCAGTGGCGACAGCCCGGCCCTGGCAGCGGCTCTCGACTACGCCTTCGCCCGGGACGTGGTGGTGGTCGCCTGCACCGGCAACCTGGCCACCTCGACCAACTCGAAGGTCTGGTACCCGGCCCGCGAGCCAGGTGTGATCGCGGTCGCCGGCCTCGACGGTGGCAGCGACAACCTGTGGTCCGGGTCGATCACCGGTCGGGCGACGGTGCTCACCGCCCCCGCGACCGGCCTGGTCGGCGCCCGACCTCCCACCGGCTACTGGCGGGTGCAGGGCACGAGCTTCGCCGCACCCCTGGTGGCGGCCACCGCCGCGCTGGTCCGGTCGCGCTATCCGCAGATGCCCGCCGGTGAGGTGGTCAACCGGCTGCTGGCCACCGCCCGGGACCTCGGCCCGACCGGTCGCGACGATCGTTTCGGGTACGGGGTGGTCGACCCGGTGGCCGCGCTGACCGCTGAGGTGCCGCCGGTGACAGCCAACCCGCTCGACGATCAGACGTCGCCGGGTGTGGTCGGCTTCGGCCCGGCGCCGGGCACTGCCGACGACGACCCGGTGGAGGGCGCCGGCAGCGACCCCCTCGGATTCACCGCCCCACGGCAGCAGACGGGGTGGACGGCCCGACCGGCGGGTCTGGCCGAAGACTCCCCGCCGGAGCAACTGTGGACGGGTGCTGTGCTGCTGGCCGCCCTGGTCACGGGCGCGGCCCTGATGGTGCGCCGCTTCCGTCAGCGCACCCGCTGATCGGCAGGGCTGAGCACCGGCCGAGCGGGGTAGATCTCCCCCTATGAGCACGTCCGGCACTCGTACCCTCGAAGCCGCCAGGCCACCGTCCTGGCGGCGTCGCCGTCTCGACCCGGACCACGCGCGGGGTCTGCGGCTGACCCTTGCGGCGACGGCGGCGTTCCTCGTGCTGGTGCCGTTCTCCCTGCTCGCCCTGCTGGTGCTGCGGGCCTGGACGCCGCTGCGCCGGGTGGACGAGGCGGTCACCGAGGCTCTGCACGCCTACGCGCTCGACCACCCGGTCTGGGTCACCCTGATGCGGGTCTGGACCGACGTGTTCGCGCCCATGCCGCTGCGGGCCGTCGCCCTGCTCGTGGTGATCTGGCTGCTGCGCCGGGGTGCCCGCCGGCTCGCCCTCTGGGTGACGACCACCATGGTGGTCGGTGGATCGCTCGGTCCGCTGCTCAAGCTGCTCGTCGGTCGGGACCGGCCGGAGCTGCTCGACCCGGTGGCACGGGCCGCCGGCTACTCGTTCCCCTCCGGGCACGCGCTTAACGCCGCCCTGGCCGCCGGGGTGCTCCTTGTGGTGTTCCTGCCGTACGTCGGACGCGCGGCGTCGCGGGTCGCGCTCTGGGTCGCCGCCGCCCTGATCGCGGTGGTGACCGGGCTGAGCAGGGTGGCGCTCGGTGTGCACTTCACGAGTGACGTCGTCGGCGGCTGGCTGCTCGGCCTGGCGGTGATCGCGGCGACCGCCGCCGCGTTCACGATCTGGCGGGCACACACCGGTCCCCGGCCGGTCCACCGCGATGGCGGCGGCGATGTCGGGGCCGCCGAGGCCGACAAGCGGTCTACCGGCGGCTGAGACGCCCGCAGGGGGCCACCCTCAGGTGCACTCGCCGGTGGAGACGGCCCGATTGCGCTCGGCGCCGGCCAGCGCCACCGGACGAGCCTCGGCGGCGGTCACCGCGAAGCCCGTGTTGGGATCGTCGGCCGCCGCCGCGAAGATCACACCGAGCACCAGGCCGTTGGCGGAGAGCAGCGGGCCACCGGAGTTGCCGCTGCGCACAAGCGCCCGGATCGTGTAGACCTCCCGCGTGACGTCGCCGGAGGAGTAGATGTCCGGTCCCTTGATCTTGTCGACGTCACGGATCCGCGCCGACTGCGCGTTGTACGGGCCGTCGAGCGGGAAGCCCAGCACGATGGCGTCCGAGCCGCTGCCCGCGTTGCCAGCGGCGAACCGCATCGACGGACCGGGCAGCCCCGGCACCAGCAGCACGGCCAGGTCCCTGTTGGGGTCGTAGACCACCACCTGACCGTCGTACCGCTCCCCACCCAGTTCCACCGCCACCGAACGGGTGCCGGCGACCACGTGCGCGTTGGTCATGACCCGGTCGTCGGCGTAGACGAACCCGGAGCCCTCGATGCGGCGCGAGCAACTGGGCGCGGAACCGAGCACCTTGACCACCGACCGCTGGCCGTTGACCACCACCTGGGAGCCGGCCAACGCCGGGTCGGGCGGGTCGACCTGCCGGGCCCGGGTGGGCGCGAGGTCACCGAAGACGTCCGGGAAACCGTCGGTGTCGACGGTGTCCTCAAGCGCTGTGGAGAGCCGGTGTGCCTGCTCCGGCAGGATCCCGTTCACCACCGTGATCACGGTGCTGTTGCGCACCGCTGCCGCGAGCCAGGGGACCGATGACGAACCGAGTGGTACGGCGACCAGCCAGGCGAGCAGCAGCACCGCGAACAGTGAGACGAACGCCCCGCCGACGTCGTCGATCCGCCTGCCGACCTGGCTGGTGATCGTCTTACGCAGGTGCGAGCCGAGCCAGCCGGCGAGCGCCTGGCCGATCACCGCCAGTCCGAAGATCGCCACCAGGGAGACCAGCACCCGGGTGCCGGCATCCACGAACTGCCGGGCGAACAGCGGCCCGACCTGGAGGCCGAGGAGCAGACCCAGGAAGAATCCGGACAACGACGTGACGCCGATGACGAAACCCTGGCGGTATCCGCTGATCGCGAACACGAGCATGAGCAGCAGTAGGACGAGATCCACGACGGACACGGGTCAAGCGTACGGGCAGTGCGCCCGCCAGATGACCATCGCTTGCGGAAGGTGACCGCGTGGTCAGCGCAGGGCGGTTTCGTCGACCTCGTCGGTGCCGGCCGACGGCGCCGGTGTCACCCCTGTCGGCGGCAGATCCACCACCCGGTTTCGCGGCCACGGGCGGGCCCAGCCGCCCATCTCCAGCAGTGTGGCAATCACCCCGGCGGTGAACCCCCAGACGAGCATGCCGCGCGCCGAGAACGCCGGGCCGATCCAACCGCTGGAGTGACGCACCCGCATCCGGTTGGCCGGGTCGACAAGTTCGCTGACCGGCAACCGGGCCACGTGCGCCACCTCGGCGGGTTCCCGGGGGTGCACCGGGTGCGGATCGTGCCACCAGGCCAGCACCGGCGTGACCACGAAGTCGCTCACCGGTATCCACAGCTTCGGCAGCTCGGCCAGCACTGTCACGCTTGTCGGGTCCAGGCCGACCTCTTCGTTCGCCTCGCGCAGCGCGGTAGCGCGTACGTCGGCGTCCTCCGGGTCGGCTGCGCCGCCGGGAAAGGCCGGCTGGCCTGCGTGATTGCGCAGGTTGGCGGCCCGTTGCAGCACCAGCACGTCGGGCCCCACACCGGGCTGCTCACCGAGCAGCACCAGCACGGCGCTCTCCCGACCACCCTCGGCGGGGGTGGTCAGCCGGGTGAAGTCCTCGGCGCGGGCGGTGCCCAGCCGGGTCAGCAGCGGCTCGATCCACTCGGGCGGTCGACGGGTCACGCCGACACCTTCAGGCCGAGGTGCGTGCGGACCAACGTGGCGAGTTGGGCGTCGTCGAGCGCGCCCGTGGCGTCGATGTGCCGGATCCGCCGGTCGGCGTCGACGAAGAGGGTCAGCGGGAAGGCGTTGCGGTTCAACTCGCGTTGCAGGGCGTCGCCCTGGTCCACCAGGATCGGGAACCGTACGCCGTAGTCCTCACCGATGGACTGGGCACCGCGCCGGCTGTCCCGGGTGTTGACCCCGACGACCTGGAGCTGACCGTCGGCACGTTCGCTGAGTCGCTGGAAGGCGGGCAGCTCCTTGCGGCACGGCCCACACCAGGACGCCCAGATGTTGATCACGGCGGGGCCGGCGACGGACCGCAGCTCGACCGGAGCGCCCCCGGTGAAGCAGGCCAGTGTCAGCTCCGGCAGCACCTCACCGCGAGGTGACGTTCCCGTGCCTGAGGCCGGCGACGCGGACGGCGTCGTGCCCGAGTCGGGCGACGCCGAGGCTGTCGTGCCCGAGGCCGGCGACGCGGAGGCCGTTGCACCGGGGCTCGTCGTGCCGGCTCCGGGCGACCCGGCCCCGGGCGGCGTGCTCAGCGCCGCGCAGTCCTCGAACGGCGACGGGCGCTCGGCGGCGACAGGCCTCGGCGCGGGGTCGTCGTCGGTAGTGCCACCGGTGCAGCCTGCGACGGCAAGCAGCAGCGGCAGGGCGAGCAGGGCGAGACGCCGGTTCACGGCACCTCCGCGGCGACCGCCTGGGCGGGCACCAGTTCCGGGTCGACACCGGCGGCCACCGCCAGGTCGCGTGCCCGAGGGCCCTTGAGCAGCTTGGCGGCGGCGGCCGGCTCGGTCGGGCCGGTGCCGTACGACGGGCAGAGCTTCGCGAGCGTGCACGCGCCACACGCGGGCTTGCGGGCGTGACAGACCCGTCGCCCGTGGAAGATGATCCGGTGCGACAGCATTGTCCAGTCACGCTTCTCGTACAGCGCGCCGATCGCGTGCTCGATCTTGACGGGGTCTGTCTCGGCGGTCAGCCCCCACCGGTGGACCAGTCGCTGGAAGTGCGTGTCGACGGTGATCCCGGGGACGTCGAAGGCGTTGCCGAGGATGACGTTCGCGGTCTTGCGACCGATCCCGGGGAGCGTCACCAGGTCGGCGAGGCGGCCGGGGACCTGGCCGTCGTACCTGTCGACAAGGGCCTGCCCGAGCTTGAGCAGCGAGTCGGTCTTGTTCCGGTAGAAGCCGGTGGGCCGGATCAGCTCCTCCATCTCGCCCCGATCCGCAGCGGCGTACGCGGCCGCGCTCGGGTAGCGGGCGAAGAGCTTCGGGGTGACCTCGTTGACCTTCTTGTCGGTGCACTGCGCGGAGAGGATCGTGGCGACGGCCAACTCCAGGGCGTTGGAGTGGTCCAGCTCACAGTGCGCGTCGGGGTGCGTCTCGGCCAGCACCCGGCCGATCTTGCGGGCACGGCGTTTGCGCCCGAGGTCGGTCTCGCTGGCACCGGGAGGACTACTGGTCACGACGGCCAGCCTACGTCGCCCCCCGGACGTTCCTGCTCGGGTCAACCGGCGGTAGGCGCGGAGATCTTGCCGTCGGTGTCGAACCGGGCGCCGGTCTTGGGAAAGTCGGTGCGACTCAGCTCGGTGATCAGGCCCAGACCCCTGTCGTCCGGGTCCATCGTCGGCTTGCCCGCGGAGTTCATGTACGTCGAGGTGAACGAGCCGCCGGCCCAACTGCCGTCGGGCTTGAGGGACACCTTCAACACGCCGCCCCAGCCGAGCCGCCCGGCGTTGCTCAGCGAGTTACCGCCACCGGCGAAGTTGCCCAGGCTGTAGGCGATCAGGCGCCCCTTGTAGAACTCCATACCGCGCAGCACGTGCGGCCCGTGCCCGACGATCAGATCCGCACCGGCGTCGATCATGGCTCGCGAGAACTTCACGGGGTCGCCCCGGTTCTCGCCGAGGAACATCTCGGTACCCGGCTTCACCCGGGTCTTGTCGGCACCTTCGCCGCCCATGTGCACCTGCACCACCACCAGGTCGGCCATGGTGGCAGCCTTGGCGACGACAGCCTTGGCCTTGGCGATGTCGACGAGGCTGTTGGACCAGACGTACGACGAGAAGCCGGCCACCGCCACCTTGACGCCCTTGACCTCCACCACGGTGATCTGGTTCGGCGCGCCGGTGTGCTCCAGGTCGTACTTCTCCAGCGCCTTCTGGGTGTTCTCGTAGCCCTTCGGGCCGTAGTCGTAGCCGTGGTTGTTCGCCTGGTTGAGCAGGTTGAAGCCGGCGTCACGCAGGTGTGCGGCGTACTCCGGCGGAGCCCGGAACTGGAAGCACCGGGTCGAGTTGGCGCCGCACTTGCCGGTGCCGGTGTCCACGGTCAGCGGCTCCTCCAGGTTGCCCATGACGAGGTCCGCCTTGAGTGCCCGGGTCACCGAGTCGAAGAAGCCCTTACCGCCACCGGCGGGCAGCCGGTTCGGAGCGTTGCCCATGATGATGTCGCCGGTCGCGGAGAGCGAGATCGCGTCCCCATCGGGCGCCGGGGCGTCACCGCCGGCCTTCGGGCCGTCCGTGGTCACCGGCGCCCCGGTGCCACCGCCGCCGATGCCCGGCTGCCAGACCGGGGCCTCTGCGGTCTCGGCGCAGCCGGCTACGAGAAGGGCAGCCAGCAGCGCGGCGAGGCCGAGGGCGACGCGGCGGTGTGGGCGGGGCGCGAGGGGGGCGGAAGCGTACATCGTTCGCGAGGCTACCGGCCCGTAAACTCGCCGACGAGGGCCGATCGGTCGAAGTTTCAGCCCGTCAGCCTGTCCGACCAGGGCACGACGGTCCGTTCGCCGCCGGCACGCACCGCGGCGTGGACCGCTCGGGCCAGCGGGCCGCCCCAGGTGGAGCGCGGCCCGCCGTACGCGGCCTCCGGCCCGTCCACCGGGCAGAGCACTGTGACCGCGTCGGTGGGAGTGCCGGTTCCGGCCAGCCCCAGCTCGCTTATCGCCTGGGTCTTCGCCTCGGTGGCGGTGGCAACGGCGTTCACCAGAGCGGAGTCGGCGAGCCGCGCCGGCACGTACACCACGATGTTGACGGTGCCGACGTGCTGCGTGAGCGCGGTGACCGCCGGCGCGGCGGCGGGCACCGGCGTGCCGAGCCCGACGGTCGCCCAGGCCCGCACCCCGGTGTCGGTCCGGGCCACCACCTCGGTCACGTCCACGCCGGTCAGCAGACCGACCCCGGGCCCGTCGAGGGCCAGGTCCGCGGCGAGCGCGCTCAGGTGAGCGGCAGGGTCTTCCCGGTCGTACGACATGGGCACCGTCGCGTTCAGCACCCAGTGCCGCACGCCGATTCCACCGCCGAGCGGGCCACTGCTGACCGCTCGCAGCGGGCCGTCGGCACGCCAGACGAGCAGCGGAATATGCCGCCCGTCCTCGGGGCGGCTGGTCAGAGTCGGCTCGGTCAGCACGTCGGGCAGGTTACGCCCACCGATCAAGATTCCAGGGGCGACCTCTGATTCATGCTCATGTGCGCCTAGACTTGGCGGCGCGCGAGGGGATCAGCGGACGGCGGACCCGGCCGACGGACGGCACGCGCAACCGGAGGTGCGCGATGGATGAGGTACTGGCCCGCAGCGGGATCTTCCAGGGTGTCGACCCGGAAGCTGCCGAGGCGCTCGCCAAGGAGATGGAGACGATCGAGGTCCGCAAGGGCGAGATCGTCTTCAATGAGGGCGAGCCCGGTGACAGTCTCTATATCCTGCTGTCCGGGAAGATCAAGGTTGGCCGCCGCGCGGCTGACGGGCGGCAGAACCTGATCGCGGTGATGGGGCCGTCGGACATGGTCGGTGAGCTGTCGCTCTTCGACCCGGGTCCGCGTACGGCGACCGCCACCGCGGTGACCGACACCCGGCTGGTACGGCTGCGCAAGCAGGCGCTGCGGCCGTGGCTGAACAACCGCCCGGAGATCGCCGAGCAGCTGCTCCGGGTTCTGGCACGGCGGCTGCGCCGGACCAATGACTCGCTCGCCGACCTGATCTTCACGGACGTGCCGGGCCGGGTCGCCAAGAACCTGCTCCAGATGGCCGGCCGGTTCGGCACCCGCGACGGTGGCGTCCTGCGGGTGACGCACGACCTCACCCAGGAGGAGATCGCCCAGCTCGTCGGCGCCTCCCGCGAGACGGTGAACAAGGCGCTCGCCGACTTCGCCTCGCGTGGCTGGCTGCGGCTGGACGGCAAGAGCATCATCATCCTCGACCCGGAGCGCCTGGCCCGCCGCGCCCGCGTCTGAGCGCTACGTCCCGTCCCCGCCTTCCGTCACCGACGGACGGCGGGGACGTTTCGTCTGCCCGACGATGCCTTGGCCGACGTGTACCTCGACCAGGTGACGGCCCTCGGTCCATGGTCCGTGCTCAAGGGCGGGTCGGGCACCGGGAAAGGTCCGTGCTCAAGGGCGGGTCGGGCACCGGGAAAGGTCCGTGCTGCCTGTAGAGCTGCCCCGAATGTGGGGCGAGGGCGACGCGACTCAGTCGAGACGGGACGCGACTCAGGGGCCCCTGAGTCCGACTGGATAGGCGAGCACGACCAGGACTCCTTCGTCTGAAGGCAGAGGGCCACTCGACTGGCCCGCTCGCCGGGCAACCAACCACCCAGGACCCCCGCCGGTGACGTCGGCACCTGCCCCATCCGTGGGGCAGCTCTACAGGAGCTGCCGCACACAGGTCCCATCCCCTCCCGTCCCGCCCCGTCCCGCCCCGCTCCGCCCCGCTCCGCCCCGCTCCGCCCACGCCGAGCGCCACAAAAAAGTCAGTCTTGACTGTTTGTTTCTGAGCCGGCAGGCTGTGCCGCATGTCAGCCGCATCGACGCGCGTCCCGCAGCAGGAGCGCAGTCGCGCCACCCAGGCCCGTCTGCTGGAGGCGACAGTCGACTGCCTGATCGAGCACGGCTGGTCCGGCACCACGACCACCGTCGTCGCCGCCCGGGCCGGTGTCTCACGAGGCGCGCAGCTGCACCACTACCCCACGAAGGCAGCCCTGGTCACGGCCGCTGTCGCCCACCTCGCCGAACGCCGGGCCGACGAGTTGCGCACCGAGGCGGAGGCCCTGCCCGCCGGCCCGCAGCGGCTGGACCGGGTGATCGATCTGCTCGCCGCCGCGTTCACCGGGCCGCTCTTCGTGGCCGCGCTCGAACTCTGGGTCGCCGCCCGTACCGACCGGGAGCTTCGCGACGCCCTGATGCCGCTGGAGGCGATGGTCGGCCGGGAGATGCACAGGCTCACCGTTTCGCTGCTCGGCGTCGACGAGCGCCGACCCGGCGTCCGGGAGGCGGTGCAGGCCACCCTCGACCTGCTCCGCGGGCTCGGCGTGGCAAACCTGCTCAGCGACGACTCGGCCCGCCGCACCGCGCTCCTCGTCACCTGGAAGCGCCAGCTCGCCACCCTGCTCACGCCCTGACCACCGGCCGCACCGGCCCGCACCGACCGGAGGCACAATGGTCGACCTCACCGACCTGCTCGCGGATCTCGCCGACGAGTCCGCCCACCTGGACGCCCTGGTGGCCCCGCTGCCGGCTGTCGACTGGGCACGCCCGACCCCGGCGCCCGGCTGGAGCATCGGCCACCAGATCGCCCACCTCGCCTGGACCGACCACGTGGCGGTGTTGGCAGCCACCGACGCCGAGGCGTTCTACGCGACGGTGATGAACGCTCCGGACCCGTCCCGCCTGGTCGACGACGGCGCGGAGGAGTTCCTCGCGCCGCCCGCCGACCTGCTCGCCCGCTGGAGGGCCGGCCGAGCTGCGCTCGCCGACGCGCTCGCGGCGGTCCCGGCCGGCGAGAAACTGCCGTGGTACGGCACCCGGATGTCGGCCACCTCCATGGCGACCGCCCGGATCATGGAGACCTGGGCGCACGGCGAGGACGTGGCCGACGCGCTCGGTGTGGTCCGCCCCGCCTCCGACCGGCTCCGGCACGTGGCACACCTCGGTGTGCGTACCCTCGGGCACGGTTTTGCCGCCCAGGGCCGACAGGTGCCGACGGCGCCGGTCCGGGTCGAGTTGGCCGGCCCCGGCGGCGACACGTGGGTCTGGGGTCCGGCGGACGCCTCCGATCGGCTGACCGGTCCCGCTCGGGACTTCTGCCTGCTTGTCACCCAGCGTCGGCACCGCGCGGATCTCGCCCTGCTGGCGACCGGCCCGGTCGCCGACGAGTGGCTCGACGTGGCGCAGGCATTCGCAGGCCCGCCCGGCGCCGGTCGCGAGCCGGCCGGCCGGAACGGAGCCGCCGCGTGATCCGCATCGGCAACGCCTCGGGCTTCTACGGCGACCGGTTCGCCGCCTGGCAGGAGATGATCGACGGCGGCGACCTGGACGTGCTGACCGGCGACTACCTGGCCGAGCTGACAATGCTCATCCTCGGCCGTGACCGGATGCGCGACCCCGACCTGGGGTACGCGAAGACCTTCCTTCGCCAGTTGGAGACCTGCCTCGGCACGGCCCTCGACCGGGGAGTGCGGATCGTGACGAACGCCGGCGGGCTGAACCCGGCCGGCCTGGCCGCCGCAGTCGAAGCCCTCGCCGGTCGGCTGGGCGTGCCGGTGCGCGTCGGGTACGTCGAGGGCGACGCGCTCCAGCGGCCCGACGCGCTGACCGCGAACGCCTACCTCGGCGCGTTCGGGATCGCCGCCTGCCTCGACGCCGGGGCGGACGTCGTGGTCACCGGTCGGGTGACCGACGCGTCGCTTGTGGTCGGTCCGGCCATCGCCCGGTACGGGTGGGGTCGCGACGCCTTCGACGAGCTGGCCGGGGCGACCGTCGCGGGGCACCTCCTGGAGTGTGGCGCGCAGGTCACCGGCGGCAACTTCAGCTTCTTCACCGAACTGCCCGACGGCGCTCGCCGGCCCGGTTTCCCGATCGCCGAGGTGCACCCGGACGGCTCGGCGGTGCTCACGAAGCACCTGGGCACCGGCGGTGCGGTCACTGTGGAGACGGTCACCGCACAGCTGCTCTACGAGGTGGGCGGGCCGGCGTACCTGGGGCCGGACGTCGTCACCCGACTGGACTCGGTGACGCTGAGCCCCGACGGGCCGGACCGGGTCCGCATCTCCGGCGTCCGGGGCACTCCGCCGCCGGCGACGCTGAAGGTGGGCGTCAACAACCTCGGTGGCTTCCGCAACTCGATGACCTTCGTCCTCTGTGGGCTGGACATCGAGGCCAAGGCGGCACTGGTCCGAGGTCAGATGGTGGAGGCGGTGGGCAAGGAAGGGCTGGAGTTCACACTGGCCCGGACCGACCACCCGGACGCCGTCGACACGGAGGCGGCAAGCGCCCTGCTCCACGTACACCTGCGCGACACCGACCGGACGCGGGCCGGGCGGGCTTTCTCGGCCGCCGCCGTGGAGTTGGCACTGGCGTCGTACCCGGGCTGCACGTTGACCACCCTGCCGGGCGACGCGACGCCGTACGGCGTCTTCACCGCCGACACCGTCCCGCAGGACGAGGTGTCGCACGTGGCGGTGCTGCCAGGAGGCGAGCGGGTGCCGATCGCTCCCCCGAGCCACACCGTCCCCGCGCCGCCCCCGGATGGGGAGGCTTCGCCGGGCGACGCGGCGGCGGCCGACGCGGTGACGGGCCACGGCCCGACCCGCCGCGGCGCGCTCGGAGAGCTGGTCGGCGCCCGCTCCGGAGACAAGGGCGGCGACGCCAATCTGGGTGTCTGGGCACGCTCCGACGACGGGTACGCGTGGCTGCGCGGCTGGCTGACCGTCGAGCGGCTTGCGGAACTGCTTCCGGAGACGGCGTCGCTTGTGGTGCGGCGGTACGAGCTGCCGAACCTCCGTGCCGTCAACTTCGTGATCGAGGGCCTGCTCGGAGCGGGTGTGGCCGCGTCCACCCGGTTCGACCCGCAGGCCAAGGCGCTCGGTGAGCTGCTGCGCTCCCGGCTCGTCGACCTGCCGGCGGGCGTGCCGACCGGTCCCCCGGCAGCGGACAGGGAGACGGCGGCATGAGCATCGTGGACACCCCGGAGCGGCGGCAACTGCGCGAGCTGACCCGGTCCTTCGTGACCCGGGAGGTGCTGCCGCACCTGGACGACTGGGAGAAGGCCGGCGAGGTGCCGAGGGCGCTGCACGCCAGCGCCGCGAAGCTCGGACTGCTCGGCATCGGCTTTCCCGAGTCGGTCGGCGGCAGCGGCGGTGACCTGCTCGACTCGATCATCGTGACCGAGGAGGTGATCCGCTCCGGCGGGTCGTCCGGCCTGATCGCGGCCCTGTTCACACACGGCATCGCGCTGCCGCACATGGTGGCGGCGGCGGGCGTGGGCATCGGCGGCTCGCTTGGCGGCATGCTCGGCGGCACCTCGACGCCCGGCGACGACGACCTCGTCCAGCGGTACGTCCGGCCCACGCTGGCCGGCACGATGATCGGGGCGTTGGCGATCACCGAGCCGGACGGCGGTTCGGACGTGGCGGGCATCCGCACCACGGCCCGCCGCGACGGCGACCACTACGTGGTGAACGGGTCGAAGACGTACATCACCAGCGGGCATCGGGCCGACTTCGTGACGACTGCTGTCTGCACCGGTTTCCCCGGCAGCGGCTCGATCTCCCTGCTGGTCATCGACAAGGACAGCCCCGGGTTCACTGTCGGACGTCGGCTGGAGAAGCTGGGCTGGCACTGCTCGGACACGGCTGAGCTGTCGTTCGTCGACGTACGGGTGCCGGTGGCGAACCGGATCGGCGAGGAGGGCACCGGCTTCCTGGCGATCATGCAGAACTTCGCCGCGGAGCGGCTTTCGCTCGCCACCCAGGCGTACGCCACAGCGCAGCGCTGCGTCGAGCTGGCCGTGCGCTGGTGCCGCGACCGGGAGACCTTCGGGCGTCCGCTGGCCAGCCGGCAGGTGGTCCGGCACCGGCTGGCCGAGATGCACACCCGTGCCGAGGCGGCGCGGGCGTACGTGCACGAGGTCGCGGTCCGGGTGGCGGCCGGCGAGCCGGTGGTGACCGAGGTGGCGATGGCCAAGAACGTGGCGGTGGCCGCCTGCGACCAGGTCGTCGACCAGGCGTTGCAGCTGCACGGAGGGTTCGGCTACATGCGTGACGCCGAGGTGGAGCGGCACTACCGCGACGCCCGGCTCCTCGGTATCGGCGGCGGTGCCACCGAGATCATGAATGAGATCATCGTGAAGGGGATGGGCCTGTGACCACACTGGACACCTCGGTCGACCCGTCAGCGCCCGGCTTCGTGGCGAACCGGGCAGCGCTGCTGGAGCGGCTCGCCGAGTTGGACGCGGCGCTGGACCAGGCCCGCGGGGGCGGTGGCGAGAAGTACGTGACCCGGCACCACAAGCGGGGCAAGCTGCTGGCCCGGGAGCGCATCGAGCTGCTGCTCGACGCGGACAGCCCGTTTCTGGAGCTGTCGCCGGTGGCGGCGTACGGCACTGACTTTCCGGTGGGCGCCAGCGTGGTGACCGGCATCGGCGTGGTCGAGGGCGTGGAGTGCCTGATCGTTGCCAACGACCCGACGGTACGCGGTGGCGCGGTCAACCCGTGGTCGCTCGCCAAGACCCGGCGGGCCGGCGAGATCGCACTGGCCAACCGGCTGCCGATGGTCAACCTTGTCGAGTCGGCCGGTGCGGACCTACCGACCCAGGCGGAGATCTTCATTCCGGGCGGGCGGGTGTTCCGCGACCTGACCCGGCTCTCCGCGGCGAAGATCCCCACTGTCAGCGTGGTCTTCGGCAACGCCACTGCGGGTGGCGCGTACGTGCCTGGGATGTCCGATCACGTGATCATGATTCGGGACCGGTCGCAGGTCTACCTGGCCGGGCCGCCGCTGGTGAAGATGGCCACGGGTGAGGTCACCGACGACGAGTCGCTTGGCGGCGCGGCCATGCACGCCGGCACGTCCGGGCTTGCCGATCATCTGGCCTCCGACGAGCGGGACGGCATCCGGTTGGCCCGACAGTGCGTACGCCGGCTCAACTGGCACAAGTCGGGTCCGTCGCCGCGTACGGCTGTGCCGCAGCCACCGAAGTACGACCCGGAGGAGCTGCTCGGCATCGCCAGCGCCGACCTGAAGGTGCCGTTCGATCCCCGCGAGGTGCTGGCCCGGATCCTCGACGGCAGCGACTTCGACGAGTTCAAGCCGACGTACGGGGACGCGCTTGTCACCGGCTGGGGTGAGCTGCACGGCTACCCGGTGGGTGTGCTCGCCAACGCCCGGGGTGTGCTGTTCAGCGAGGAGGCGCAGAAGGCGGCGCAGTTCATCCAGCTCGCGAACACCTCGAACACCCCGCTGATCTTCCTGCAGAACACCACCGGCTACATGGTGGGCACTGAGTACGAGCAGCGCGGCATCATCAAGCACGGCGCGCTGATGATCAACGCGGTGTCCAACTCGACGGTGCCGCACCTGACGGTGAACCTCGGCGCGTCGTACGGGGCCGGCAACTACGGCATGTGCGGTCGCGCGTACGACCCGAGGTTCCTGTTCACCTGGCCGAACGCCAAGTCGGCGGTGATGGGTCCGGCGCAGCTCGCGGGTGTGCTCTCGATCGTGGCCCGGCAGGCCGCTGCCGCGCGGGGGCGTGACTACGACGAGGAATCCGACGCGGCGATGCGGATGATGGTCGAGCAGCAGATCGAGTCGCAGTCCGGCGCGCTGTTCCTCTCCGGCCGGCTCTACGACGACGGGGTGATCGACCCGCGCGACACCCGTACCGTCCTCGGGCTCTGCCTCTCGGCGATCCACAGTGCACCGGTGAAGGGCGCCGACGGCTTCGGCGTCTTCCGGATGTAGCCCCCGTGAGCACGAGGAACGCAGCGAACCGCAATCCCGCACCGGCGAACGAGAGGCAGGCTCAGCCAACATGATCAACCGATTGCTCGTCGCCAACCGGGGGGAGATCACCCGCCGGGTCTTCGCGACCTGCCGGGCGCTCGGCGTGGAGACGGTCGCCGTGCACTCGGACGCGGACGCCGACGCGCCGTTCGTCGCCGAGGCCGACCAGGCGGTCCGGCTGCCCGGTGACACGCCGTCCGAGACGTACCTGCGGGTCGATCTGATCCTGGACGCGGCCCGGCGCAGCGGCGCGGACGCAGTCCACCCAGGTTATGGATTTCTGGCCGAGAACGCCGAGTTCGCGGCGGCGGTGACGGACGCGGGGCTGACCTGGGTCGGCCCGCCGGCCAAGGTGATCGCGGCCATGGGCGACAAGTTGGCGGCGAAGTCGCTGCTCGCCGAGGCGGGCGTGCCGATGCTGCCGAGCTGGACCGACGCCGCCGACGTCACCGACTTTCCGGTGCTGGTGAAGGCGTCCGCCGGTGGCGGCGGCCGGGGCATGCGGATCGTCCGGGACACCGCCGGGCTGGCCGAGGCCGTGGCGTCCGCGCGCCGCGAGGCGGCTGCGGCGTTCGGCGACGGCACTGTCTTCATCGAGCGGTACGTCGAGCGCGGCCGGCACGTCGAGGTGCAGATCTTCGGTGACACGCACGGGACGGTGGCAGCGCTCGGTGTGCGGGAGTGCTCGATCCAGCGCCGACACCAGAAGATCGTCGAGGAGGCACCGGGAGTCATCCCCGAGGACGTGCGGGAGCGCCTGCACGAGGCGGCGGTGGCGGCGGGCCGGGCTGTCGACTACGTGGGCGCCGGCACCGTCGAGTTCCTGCTGGCGCCGGACGGGGCGATCTACTTCCTGGAGATGAACACCCGGCTCCAGGTCGAGCACCCGGTCACCGAGCTGACCGCCGCCGGTGGGCTGGACCTGGTCCGGCTGCAACTGCTTGTCGCCGAGGGCGCAGCGTTGCCGGAGGAGGCCAGGTCTCCGTCCGCGCGGGGCTGCGCCATCGAGGTACGCCTCTGCGCCGAGGAACCCGCTCAGGGTTTCCGCCCGGCGACGGGTGTCCTGCACCGCTTCGCCGTACCCGGTGTCGACTGCGAGTTCGGCGGTCTTCAGCGGGCGGGTCTGCGGCTCGACTCGGGTGTGGTAAACGGTTCCGTGGTCGGCGTCCACTACGACTCCATGCTGGCGAAGCTTGTCGCCTGGGCACCCACCCGCGCCGAGGCGGCCCGGGCTCTCGCGGGCGCGCTCGCGCGGGCCGAGTTGCACGGGGTGGCCACGAACCGGGATCTGCTGGTCCGCGTGCTGCGCAGCCCCGAGTTCGGCGCGGCGGACATCGACACCGGGTTCCTGGACCGGCACCCGGAGGTGTTCACGGCGCTGCTTCCCGCCGACCGTCTGCCGCTTGCCGCGCTGGCTGCGGCGCTCGCATCGGCAGCTGGGCGCCGCGCGGGCGCGACGGTGCTGGCCGGGCTGCCGTCGGGCTGGCGCAACGTGGCGGCCGTCCCGCAGGTCGCCCGGTTCACCGGGCCGGACGGCGAGATCGAGGTCCGCTACCGGCTGGACCGCCGGGGCGGGCTCGCCGAATGGTCAACCGATCCCGCCGACACCGACCCTCCCGCTGTGGCGCTGGTGGAGGCCACCCCGGACCGGGTGGTGCTCGACGTCGACGGGGTGCGGCGCGCGTACCGCGTACACCGGGTGCTGTCGGAGGTCTTCGTGGACGGCCCCGACGGGTCGGCGAGCCTGACCGAGCTGCCGCGTTTCCCGCTGCCCACGGCGCAGCTGGCGGCCGGGTCGCTGCTCGCGCCGCTGCCCGGCGCGGTGACCCAGGTGCACGTCGAGGTCGGCCAGCGGGTCGCGGCCGGCGACCTGCTGCTCACGCTGGAAGCGATGAAGCTCGAACATCCCGTGCTCGCCCCGACCGACGGTGTCGTCGCCGAACTGCCGGTGCCCGCCGGCGGTCAGGTGCGCACCGGTGCCGTGCTGGCTGTCATCGACGGCGTCGACCCCGCGCCGTCGAACCCCGAGGAGGACCCCCGATGAGCTTCGACCTCACCCCCGAGCAGGACCAGCTGCGCGACGCCGTGCGGGCGTTGGGCCGCCGCTACGGCCACGGCTACTTCGTCGAGAAGGCAAAGGCCGGCGAGCACACCACCGAGCTGTGGGCCGAGGCCGGCCAGCTCGGCTACCTGGGGGTCAACATCCCCACCGAGTACGGCGGTGGGGGCGGCGGCATCACCGAGCTGGCAATCGTCTGTGAGGAGTTGGCGGCGGCCGGTTGCCCGCTGCTGCTGCTCGTGGTGTCCCCCGCCATCGCGGCCACGGTGATCAACCGGCACGGCACCGAGGAGCAGCGCAAGCGGCACCTGCCCGGCCTCGCCGACGGCTCCGAGAAGATCGTCTTCGCGATCACCGAGCCGGAGGCCGGCTCGAACTTCCACAGGCTCGCCACTGTGGCCCGCCGCGACGGCGACGACTGGCTGCTCTCCGGCCGCAAGTGCTACATCTCCGGGGTGGACGAGGCCGGCCACGTCCTGGTGGTGGCCCGCACCGAGGATTCGTCCACAGGCAAGCTCAAGCCCACGCTGTTCCTCGTGCCCACCGACGCGCCCGGGCTGACCCGCTCCAAACTGGACATGGAGATCCTGTCTCCGGAGAACCAGTTCCTGCTCTACCTGGACGACGTGCGGCTGCCCGCCGACGCGCTGGTCGGCGGATCGCTGGACGCCGGGCTGCCGGCGCTCTTCGCCGGGCTCAACCCGGAGCGGATCACGGTGGCCGCGATGGGTGCCGGCACCGGCCGGTACGCCATCGAACGGGCCACCGACTACACCGCGACCCGCAAGGTGTGGGGCGGCCGGACCATCGGCTCGCACCAGGGCGTGTCGCACCCGCTGGCGCACGCGGCGGTGCAGGTGGAACTGGCCCGCCTGATGATCCAGAAGGCGGCCACCCTGTACGACGCCGGCCGTGACCTGGAGGCGGGCGTGTCCGGCAACATGGCCAAGTACGCCGCCGGAGAGGCCGCAGCGCTCGCCGTGGACACCGCCGTCCAGGCACTCGGCGGGGCCGGCATGACCACCGAGTACGGGGTGGCGACCCTGCTCGGCGCCGTCCGGGCGGGTCGTATCGCTCCGGTCAGCCGGGAGATGATCCTCAACTTCGTGGCCCAGCACGTCCTGGGCCAGGACAAGTCCTACTAGATCAACGGACGCGGCGAGGCGCGGGCCGGCTTCGGCACGGCGAGTGGGGCACCGGGAGTAGCGACCCGGGCCCGCTACGTGTCGACTCGGCCCGCCCATCTCGGGCCAAGCGGCCAAAATCGGCGCGGCGGAACGCCCTCTCCGGTTGACAGCCGGCCAGGTCACGGCATGCTTGGGGGGTGAATCGACTGGCCAGGCCCGACCCGCGGATAGTAGCGGCGATCGCCGCGCTGGGCGCCCTCGTTCTGCTGGTCCTGCTGGTCGTGTGGCGCCGCCAGGATCTCCTCGGCGTGGTCCTCGCGCTGCTCGTCGTGCTGCTGACAATCATCGCCGGTGTGGCCGTGTCCGCCGCCCGGCAGCACGACGAGCCGGAGCCGCCGGACCGGTCGGCCGGGCCCCCGGAGTTGATGCCGTACGGGATCGACGCCGACACTCTCGACGCCCTGGACAGCCGGGCCGCGTTGCGCGCGGTGCGGGACCGACGCGGGACACCCAGCGGCTTCAGCGACCGGTGAGTGTGGGGCCGGCGAGCGCGTCGACGCCCCGCCCGGCCAGGCACCGGTAGGTCCGGTCGACACTGCCGTCCACCGGCGGTAGCACCTCCAGGCGCCATCCGGTCGCCTCGTTGATCCCGGTGGTCACACGGAAGGTCGTCGTGCCGCAGACCTGCCGGACCGGCTCGGCGGCGATCACCTCCTGGTAGGGCGCGCCCACGAGCGACACCGGCAGGATCCCCTCGGCGTACGTCTCCCAGGTATGCCGGGAATCGCAGGGGACCCGGACGGCCTCGGCGCGGTCGCCGCGGATCCGCATGGGGCCGAAGCACTCCAGTTGGGGCAGGCACCGGGCACCGCTGGGCAGGGCCGCCGGCGCACCTGCACCCGTCGTGCAGCCGGGCAGCGCGCCGGTCGCCGGGGCACCGGCCTGGCTGACCTGGGGAGACGGGCTGGGCGGCGGGGCGCTGCTGGCCACCCACGCCCCGGTGGTCGCCGAGGCGGCGAGCGCGAGCACTCCCGCGCCGCCGAGGAACCAGCGTCGCCGCCAGCGCCGGCTGTCGGGGGTCGTCGGTTGGGTTTCCTCGACCGGCGGCCGAGGTACCGGCTGGCCGGCGACGTACGGGCCGGGCCGGGCCGCGCCGCCGCTGATCGGGCCACCACTGATCGGGCTCCCGCTGATCGGGGCGCCACTGACCGGCTTCGGCGGGGAGCCGAACGGCAGGTGGGTGAGCAGGTCGTGCAGTTCGAGCGCGGAGGGCCGCTCGGCCGGGTCGTTGGCCATGCCGGCGCGCAGCACCTCGATCAGCTCGTCAGGTACGCCGGGCAGGCTGGGGACCTGCTGGTTGAACATCTCCAGCACGGTGACCAGGCTCGGGTTGCGCTCGGACTGCCAGCGGGGCGGCCGACCGTGCATCACCGCGTAGAGGGTGGCGCAGAGCGCGTACACGTCGACGGCCGGCGACGGCGGGCTGTGGCTGAACATCTCCGGTGGCGCGTACGCCGGGGTGAGCACCTCCAGGGTGACTGTGGGGTCCCGGTGTTCCGCGAGAACGGCCAGCCCGAAGTCGGCGAGCACCGCCGAGTTGAAGTGCGAGTAGAGGATGTTCGCCGGCTTGACGTCGCGGTGCAGCACCCCGGCCGCGTGCGAGTGGGCCAGCGCGTCGGCGATCTTGATGCCGAGATCGCGAGCCTCCACCGGGCCGAGCGGCGAGGTACGCATCCGCTCGGCGTACGACCCGTCGCACAGTTCCATGATCAGGTAGGGGTGCTGGTCGACGGTGACCCCGACATCGAAGAGGTCCACCACGTGCGGATGGGACGACATCCGCCCGGCGGCCCGCGCCTCGCGCAGGAACCGGGCCTGGTCGCGCTCGCTGTCGAGCGTGCGGTTCTCCACCTTGACGGCGACCTCACGCCCCACCGAGATCTGGGTGGCCTGGTAGACGGTCGCGTATCCGCCCCGGGCAAAAACCCGCAAATCAGTCAAGCCGGGCACGATCGGCACCCGCGAACGGCCGGTCGGGGTGTCGGTCACTGCTCGAAAATACCCAACCCGGCCGGAGGCTCAGCGCGCCGCGTCAGCCGAAGCGGCACCGGATGCACTTCGGCGGGCGTCGACGCGCAGGCCGATCGCGGTGGCCAGTGCACCCAGGCCCTCCCATGCGGCAACCCCGAAGAACCGGTCCGGGGCGATGTCGGAGAGCACGGCGATGGTGAACACCGTGAAGGTGACCAGCCGGAACACCACAGTGAAGCGGTAGAACACCCGCCACTCGGTGACAGTGGCGAGCAGGTAGTAGACGCCCATGTTGAACGACGCCATCGAGGACGCCAGCAGGAACGTGCCCGTGTGGTCGCCGGCCGCACGAGTCGACGGCACCTCCAGCCCGAGCAGGCCCAGCAGCGCCTCCGGCCAGATCAGCCCGACCGCACCCATCAGCAGCGCCAGCACACCGAAGACAGCGATGGTCCAGCCCGCGATGGAACGCGGCAACTTCATGATGGCCCTCCCCGGCACGGCGACGGTCACCCACTGTGGACCGGCGCACGGTGGTGACACGCTAGCCGGTCGCTCCGACAACCACATCCCCGGAACCGCCAAAACCGGACGGGAAGCAGCGATGGCTAGACCTGGGCGGCGATTTCGGCACGCAGGGCATCGGCGGCGGCGCGTTCACTGCGCTGCTCGGTGGCGTACGCCAGGCGGACCGCCTCGTCCGCGCAGGAGAGCGCCTCCACCTGCCGACCGCAGGCCGCCAGCGCCTCGGCCAGCACGCTGGCCGCGATCACCTGGCTGCGGACGTCCTCGGCAGGCACCGTCACCGCACGCTGCGCCCAGTCCAACGCCTGCTCCCGCTGACCGTGGGCGAGCAGCGCCGACGCGTACCGGGCCATCGTCTGACGGCGGGAGAACAGCAGCGACGGCGCGTTCGCGGCGGTGGTCGCCACGGGAGCGAGAAGCCCGACAGCGGTCGCCGGGTCGCCAGCGGCCAGCCGGGCGGTGGCAAGCAGCACCCGGGGCGCGACCTGCGCCGGCGCCTGCGGGTTGTGCGGTTCGACGGCCGTCAGCACCCCACGCGCCGCCTGCTCGGCGGTCTCCCAGTCCCCCATGTCCAGTGCCACGAACCCCCGCAACGTGCCGGCCATCCCGGTGAGCAGCGGGTGCGAGGTCCGTTCGGCGTCCGCCAGGGCGTCGGTGAGCAGATCGGCCGCGTGTTCCGGCTCGCCCAGGCCCCGCGCCACCACGGCCCGGACCACAAGCGCGAACCCGCGACCCCAGTCGTCGGAGGCGGCGGCGAACTCGCGGTACGCCCGGCGTGCCCCCTGGTCCGCCTCGGCCAGCTCACCCAGCTCGGCAGTGGCGTACGCCGCGACCGCCCGCAGGGTGCCCACCGCCCACGCCTCGCCGACCCGCTCGCCGAAGGGCAGGAACACCTGTGCCATGCGACACGCCTCGCGCAGCCTTCCGGCAAGCAGCCGGGCGAACGCCGTGGTGCCCCGCAGCCAGGCCCGGCCGTACGGGTCCTTCAGCTCGGCGAACAACCGGGCGGCCCGGCCGAGCACGGCGTCGGTGCCGGCGAAGTCGCCCCGGGTGGTGGTCACCCACGCCAGGTTCTGCAAGGACCATGCCTGCCCGCGCCGGTCCTGGGCGCCGAGACTGACCTGGTACGCGGCGGCCAGCCGGCTGCTCGCCTGACTCAACCGCCCGCCCACGAAGTCGGCCATGCCGAGCCGGCGCATCGCGGACGCGCGCAGCGTGGGCAGCGCAGCGGCAGTGGCCACCTGCAGCGCCTCCTGCCAGGCAGTCACCGCCCGTCCCTGGTCACCGAGGGTCTGCTGGGCCTGCCCGGCGAGCAGCAGGGCGCTGACCCGGGTGGCCTCGTCCCCGGCGTTCGCGGCGATCTTCTCGGCGTAGGCGAGCGCGTCGACGGCCCGACCGATCTGGAGCAGCGCCCGGGCGTGCACCACCCGATCGGTCGCCGGCACGCCGTCGCGGGCCAGTTCGGTGGCGCGTTCGGCGTACTCCACGGCGAGCGCGGGCTCCCCGGCGGACAGCGACCGGCGGGCGGCCCGACCGAGCGCGGCGACCCCGAGCGGGGCCACGGCGCGGGCCGGGGCGTCCGGGCGCAGCTTCACCGCGTCGGCGAGCCTGGCGGCCCGCTCGACGTGCATCGCCACGAAGTCGTCCCGGGCCTCGTCGGTGAACCCGCCCAGGGTGGGTACCGCGGCGTCGCTTCCGGGTGCCGCCCACTGGGCAAGCGCGGCGTGCCGCTCAGCCAGCTCCGCCTTGCTCACACCTGCGTACGCGGCCTCCCGCATGAGCGGGGTGGCAAACGCGTAGCCGGTGCGGGTGCGGTGCAGCATCCGGCGTTGCAGCAGCTCCTCCACCGCCCGGTCGAGCTCGACAGCGACCACGGCCGAGGGCCGCCCGTCGCGGCCGGCGCGCTGGTCGAGCAGCGCCTCCAGCGCGCCCTCGGGCACCGTGTCACCGACCACAGCGGCATCCCGCAGCACCGAACGGGCACCCGGTGGCAGCGCGTCGATACGGGCGGCGAGCACCGCCGCGAGGTCACGGGACAGCAGCCGGCTGCCCAGCGAACCGGGCACCAGCCGCCAGCTCGCCGTCGAGCCCTGATCCCGCTCGCCCGGGGCGGGCCGGACACCGCGACCCGGTTCGACAGTCGTGAGGGCACCGCGCTCGATCAGCAGGGTGACCAGCTCGGCAAGGTAGAACGGGTTGCCCTGGGCGGTGGCCAGCAGCCGGTCGGCGTCGGCCTGCGGCAGTTTCCCGCCGCCGAGATAGCTGGTGAGCAACCGGGCCGCGTCGGCTCCGCGCAGCGGCGGCAGGGAGTGCACCTCGGCGTCCGCGACGCGGGTCAGAGCGCCTGCGGTACGGACCAGCTCGGGGCGGCCCAGCAGCAGCACGAGGACCGGGCCGGTGAGGCGGGACAGGGCCAGCCCGAGAGCGCGGATCGTCTCGGCGGTGGCGTCGTGCAGGTCGTCCACCACGATCACCAGCGGCGCCTCCGAGGCGAGGCCGCTGAGCAGGTCGGCGACGGCGTTCGGCACCGCCTCGGCGTCGGCGGCCGCGGCAGCGGCACTGCCCCACTCGCCGTTGTCGGTGCCGGTGTGCGTGGGGAGTTCGGCATAGCCGAGCAGTGCGAGCAGTTGGTCGGTGACGATCGGCGGTTGTTGGGCGCCGGCTCGGGCGAGCCGCTGGCCGAGCCGACGCAGCCGCTCCTCGACCGCCGGACGGGTAAGCGCTGTGGACGCGTCACTGGGCAGGCCGACGGCGGCGCGGACCAGGTCGGCGAGCGGCGCGAGCCGGCGGCGCTCACCGAAGGCGGCGCAGCGCACCGAGAGCACCCGCGCGCCGGTGTGCGCCGCGTACCTGCCGGCACCCACGTCGTATCCGGCGGCGAGGCGTTCGACCTCGGCGGCGAACCGGGACTTGCCGATGCCCGCCTCGGCAGTCATCAGCAGCACCCGGGGGTCGCCCTGGTCGATCACCTCGGCGAGCCGGCCGGCGACCCGGCCGATCTCGGTCTCCCGGCCCACGTAGGGCGCCTCGTCACCGAGACCCGAGCGGGTGCCCGGCGCGTCGAGCAGACCCAGCAGCTCGTACGCCTCGACGGGCTCACGCTTGCCCTTGAGCCGCAGCGGGCGCAGCGCCCGCCAGGAGGCGACGTGGCGGGTGGTGGCGGCGGTACGCCCACCGGCGTAGACGGCACCGACAGCGGCGGCGTCGGCCAGCCGGGCGGCGGTGTTCACCGTGTCGCCGATGACCGTGTACTCGATCGCGGCCTGGATGCCTGCGATGACGTCACCGGTGTTCAGCCCGACCCGCAGCCCGAGCGGCGCACCACCGCCCCGCTCGTCGTCGAGCACGCGGCGGACGGCCCGCTGCATGGAGAGGGCGGCCCGGACGGCTCGCTCGGCGTCGTCCTCGTGTGCCACCGGAGCACCGAAGACCGCCATGATCCCGTCGCCGGTCAGCTTGTCGACGTGCCCGCCGAACGTCTTCACCGCCCCCGCGAGGGAGGCGAGCACCCGGTCGGTGACCGCGCCGACCCGCTCCGGGTCGAGGTCCTCCGACCAGGAGGTGAATTCGGACAGGTCGCCGAAGAGCACCGTGACCACCCGACGCTCGGCCGCCGGCAACGTCGCGGCGGCCGGCAGCGCGGCTCCGCAGTTGTGGCAGAACCGCGCGCCGGGAACGGCGACAGTTCCACACACGGGGCAGGTCACATGTGCTCCAACCCACTGACCCCCGGCTCGGATTCCCCGGTGTCGACACCCAGATACTCCAGCTGGGCACGGACCGACCAGCCGGCAGCCCACCAGAGCGAGCGGTCCACGTCCGCGTAGACCGCGGCGACCACGTCGTCGGGCGTGCGGGCGCCAGCGGCGACCGCCTCCCGGACCTGGTCGAGCCGGGCCCGCCGGTGGGCAAGGTAGAAATCGGCCGCCGCGCCGCAGTCGGCGAGCGCCGGGCCGTGCCCGGGCAGTGCCGTGATTCCCCGGTACGTCGACAGCAACTCCAGGCTGCCCAGATAGTTGCCGAGGTGCCCGTCCGGGTGCGCCACCACCGTGGTGCCCCGGCCGAGGATGGTGTCGCCGGTGAGCACCACCTGCTCGTCGGCGTGCTCCACGAGGAAGCAGACCGAGTCGGCAGTGTGCCCGGGGGTGCTCAGCAGGCGAATGTCGAGGCCGAAACCGCCCAGGTGCTCGGCCGGCTCGGTGAGGGGTTCACCGCCGATGGTGTGCGCCGGGTCGACGGCCAGGACGTGTGCCGACCCGCCGAGGAGTTCGCTAAGCGGGGCCGAGCCCTCGGTGTGGTCCGGGTGCCCGTGGGTGATCAGCACGAGCCCGATGGGGCCGGTGGCGGCGATCGCGGCCAGGTGTCCCTCGTCGGCCGGCCCGGGATCGATCACCACTGCCGGCTCGGTGGGGGCCGCTCGCAGCACCCACGTGTTGGTGCCGTCGAGGGTCATCGGCCCCGGATTGGGCGCACGCAGCAGCGTCACCCAGTCCGGCAGCTCAGCGGCGAGTGCCGCCGCCGGTGCCGTCACGTGCCCGCTCATGGCTGCGATCGTACGACCCCGCCCGCCACCCTCCGCGATCTTGCACTTTCGGACCCTGATTCGTCCCTTTTCAGGACTTTGATCCGGGCAGCAAGTGCAAGATCGCGGGGCGGGTCAGGCGACCTCGACGATCAGCTCTACCTCTACCGGGGCGTCCAGGGGGAGTTCAGCCACGCCTACCGCGCTGCGGGCGTGGCGACCGGCCTCACCGAAGACGGTGCCGAGCAGGTCGGAAGCACCGTTGATCACGGCGGGCTGGCCGGTGAAGCCGGGCGCGGAGGCCACGAAACCGGTCACCTTGACCACCTTGACCACGTTCTCCAGGCCGACGAGCGAGTCGACGGCGGCCAGCGCGTTGAGCGCGCACCGCTGGGCCAGGTCCTTGGCCTGCTCGGCCGAGATCCCGGCGCCGACCTTGCCGGTCGCCAGCAACTTGCCCTCGGAGATCGGCAGCTGGCCGGAGACGTACACGTGCTGCCCGGACTGAACGGCCGGCACGTAGCTGGCCACCGGCGGCACCACCTCGGGAAGTTCGAGCCCCAACTCGGCGAGCTTCGCGTGCGGGCCGTTGCTCATGCCGTCACCCCTCTGTTCGCGACTGCGGGGCTCCGCTGCGCTGCACTCCTCGCGCTCACGCCTTGGGCCGCTTCAGGTAGGCCACCAGCTGGTCCGGGTTCGGGCCGGGGACCACGGCGACGAGTTCCCACCCGTCCTCACCCCAGTTGTCGAGGATCTGCTTGGTCGCGTGGACAAGCAGCGGGACCGTGGAGTATTCCCACTTCTGCATCGCTGGAGGGCTCCCTCTCGGTGCGGACGGCGTCGAGGTACAGCCTACGGTCCGCTTGCCGGGCGAGGTGCGGGGCGCTGTTCGGGGGGTGCCGGCAGCTCCCCGCAGGGGCCTTCGTGCCCGTACCCCTGGGGGCACCGCGACCGGTCGGGTTGCAGGAGGTCGCAGAAGACGCGGTGCCTGTTGTTCTGGTCGTCGGCGTTCGACACGGTGGTCTCGCCGGCGTCCAACTCCGGCAGGAAGCCCAGGGAGACGGCCACGCGACCGGCAAGTGCTGTCGCCGCCGACAGGTCGGCCACCCGGATCGGCAGGTGGATGACGAAGCCCGGCTCGTCGTCGTCCCGCCGCTCGACGGGCCGGCTCGGCGTGCGCACCACCTCGGGCGGCTCCGGAACCCGACGGTACGACCGCTCGTTGACCGGCAGGCTGCCGAACGGTCCACCGGCAGCCTCGCCCATCGACCCGGATCGGCGCAGCCGGTCGTTGGCCGGGAACTGGGTGCGAGGGATGTTGTCCGCGTCGCGCATGTACTTCCTCCGGTGGTACCTCTCGGGTCACGCCTCCGGCCGGCCCGGCCATCTCCGGCCCCCGCACCTGGACGAACGTAGGTGTGTGGCGGCGGTCCCGCCAACAGGACGCGCACATCAGCCCCGAAAGTCACATATACGACAGATCGTATGCAGTAGCCCAACGGTGGCCGCCCTGTCGCCCCACTGGCCGACTCCGCGCTCCGCGCGGCGCGATACGGGCGACACCAACTCGGGGATCGACCGCTACCCTTCCCGTCGGACGGTCGCGAGCAGCGCCCGGCCGCCCGCTCGATCACGCTCGGCGCCCGGGGTGGCGGCCGGGCGCCGCACACTCGGGGGAACGAGATGACCCAACCGCCCAGCGGTGACCAGACCGGCCCGCGCGCCCTCCCGGCGGGCCACCCGGATCCCGCCGGTCAACCCGGCGATCCAGCCGTCCCCCCACAGCCCGGCGCACCGACAGCGCCCGACCAGCAGGCCGGCAGCGCGCAGCCGGGCAGCACCTCGCAGCCCGGTCCGCTCGCTCTTCCCGCCCAGCCCTCCCCGGCGGCGCTGCCCGCGTCGGCGGGTCTCCCCGGCCAGCCCGACAGCGCCAGCCAGCCCGCGAGCGCCCCGCCGTTCGGAAGCGCCCCGCCGTTCGGCAATGCCCCCTCGTTCGGCAATGCCCCCTCGTTCGGCAGCCCGACGGGCGACCCGGCGACGCAGGCACCAGGCGCCGTCGGGACCGGGACTCCGGGGGCGATCCCGCCGCCCCCGCCCGGCTACCCGCCGTACCCGGGGGCGGCCGAGCCGAAGAAGAAGCGTGGCCTGCTGATCGCGGCCATCGCTCTCGTCGTGATCATGGTGCTCTGCGTGGGTGGCGGCGTGGTGACGTTCCTGACCCTGCGCAACGCCGAATCCGGCGAGGGCGCCAAGGAGCCGGCGGTCGCCGTCGACGAGTTCCTCACCGCTGTCTACAAGGATCGCGACGCCACCAAGGCGGCCAACCGCGTCTGCGCCGCATCCCGGGACGACAAGAAGATCGCCGCGAAGGTGGCCGAGGTGCAGAAGTACACGGCCGAATACCAGAACCCGCGCTTCAAGTGGACCGCCCCGAAGGTCGACAACCAGACCGGTGACCGGGCGACCGTCTCCACCCGCGTCACAATGACCACCGCCGACGAGAAGGTGGCCGACCAGGACCTGCGCTTCACTGTGGTGCAGAAGACGGGTTGGTGGGTCTGCGAGGTCGCCTGACCCCCGAGCCTGGATAGGCTCGACGGGTGCGTGCAGCTGAGCGGCCGTCCGACCCGGCCGGTACCGGATGGTCGGCCCGCCTCCACGTCGTAACCGGCAAGGGCGGCACCGGCAAGACAAGCGTGGCGGCGGCGCTGGCGATGGCGCTCGCCGCCGGTGGTCGGCGCACCCTGCTGGTCGAGGTCGAGGGCCGGCAGGGCATCGCCCAACTCTTCGGCATCGACCCGCTGCCGTACGAGGAGCGGCACCTCACCGACGTGCCCGGCGGCGGTGAGGTGCGGGCGCTCGCGGTGGACGCCGAGGAAGCCCTGCTCGAATACCTCGACATGTTCTACAAGCTGGGTGCGGCGGGACGGGCGCTGCGCAAGCTCGGCGCGATCGACTTCGCCACCACCATCGCCCCGGGTCTACGGGACGTGCTGCTCACCGGCAAGGTGAAGGAAGCCACCACCCGCACCTCGGGGCAGCGGCGTGTGTACGACGCGGTGGTGCTCGACGCTCCGCCGACCGGGCGGATCGGCCGTTTCCTCAACGTCACCGCCGAGACGGCCCGACTGGCGAAGGTCGGCCCGATCAAGACCCAGAGCGAGGGGGTCGCCGCGCTGCTGCGCTCCCCGATCACGGCGGTGCACGTGGTCACGCTGCTGGAGGAGATGCCGGTGCAGGAGACGGTGGACGCCATCGCCGATCTGACATCGCTCGGCTTCGGGGTCGGCAAGGTGATCGTCAACGGCACCCGCCCGCCGCTGCCTGCCGGCCGGGCGGTCAGCCTGGCGGAGTTGAAGCGCGGGCTCGCCGCCGCCGGGTTGCCGACCGATCGGGAGATCGTCGCTGGCCTGCACGACGAGGCACGTGACCAGGTCATCCGGCGGGAGCTTGAGGATTCGCTGCGGGCCGAGCTGGTGGAGCTGGGGCTCCCGATCGTGGAGTTGCCACTGTTGCCCGAGGGGGTCGACCAGGCCGGGCTCACCACCCTGGCGCAGGCCCTCGTGCATGCGGATTGACGCGCACCTCACGTCGGCACAGGCGCACGGACCCATCCGGCCCGATACGCTCGATTGGTGCCTTCCGAAGACGCGGCGCCGCAGCTGGACGTCGACCAGATCCTCGCCGACCCCGGCGTGCGGATCATCGTGTGCTGCGGTGCCGGCGGAGTGGGTAAGACGACCACTGCCGCGGCGCTGGCGCTGCGGGCCGCCGAGCAGCACGGACGGCGAACGGTGGTGCTCACCATCGACCCGGCCCGCCGGCTCGCCCAGTCACTGGGCCTGACCGAGCTGGACAACACGCCCCGCCAGGTCAAGGGGATCGACGTCGAGGCCAGCGGCGGCGAGCTGCACGCCATGATGCTGGACATGAAGCGCACCTTCGACGACGTGGTGCTTCAGCACACCGATCCGGCGAAGGCCGCCGAGATCTTCGCGAACCCCTTCTACCAGGCCATGAGCTCGACGTTCGCCGGCACGCAGGAATACATGGCGATGGAGAAGCTGGGCCAGCTGCACGCCCGCGGCGAGTGGGACCTGATCGTGGTCGACACCCCGCCGTCCCGCTCGGCGTTGGATTTCCTGGACGCGCCGGCACGGCTCTCCCGTTTCCTCGACGGCCGGATGCTGCGGCTGCTGCTCGCACCGGCACGCACCGGTGGGCGAAGCATGTTCAGCCTGGTCACGGCCTCGTTCGGGATGTTCTCGAAGGTGGTGCAGAAGGTGCTCGGCGCCCAGCTGCTCACCGACCTGTCCGGCTTCGTGGCCGCCCTGGATTCGATGTTCGGGGGCTTCCGGCAGCGCGCCGAGCAGACGTACCGCATCCTCCAGGCACGGGAGACGGCCTTCGTGCTGGTCGCGGCCCCGGAGCCGGACGCGGTCCGGGAGGCCGCCTACTTCGCGGGCCGGCTGCGGGAGGAGAAGATGCCGCTTGCCGGTCTGGTGCTCAACAGGGTGCACCGTCCGGCGGTTCCGGAGTTGGACGCGGAGCAGAGCCGGGCCGCCGCGGAGCGGCTGACCGAGCTGGGAGGGCACGAGGCTACCGCCGACGTGCTGCGGGCGCACGCCGCGTTGGCCCGCCAGGCGGTACGCGAGCAGCAGGTCGCCGCACGGTTCACCGAGGCGTTCCCGGGGGTGCCCGCGGTGTCGGTGACGGCGCAGCCCGCCGACGTGCACGACGTCGACGGGCTACGGACGATCGGCGCGGCGATCAGCCGGCCGTGACCGGCGTCAGTTGGCCGCGCTGACCAGGATTTTGTCCTTGGCGGCCTTGTCCTTGCTGTTCTTCTTCATCGCCGCCTCGAACATCTTGCGCCAGCTCGTTACCTGCGGGTGACGACGCAGCAGCGCGCGGCGTTCACGTTCGGTCATGCCACCCCACACACCGAACTCGATCCGGTTGTCCAGCGCGTCGGCCAGGCACTCGTACCGAACTGGGCAGCTCCGGCAGATCCGCTTCGCCACGTTCTGTTCGGCGCCCTGTACGAACAACGCGTCCGGGTCCCCGTTCTGACACGCCGCCAGCGACGGCCAGTCAGTGATCATGCCCATGTGTACACGTCCCCCCTTGCATACCTACCGACCTCGTTGCACGGCAGCCGGCAATTCCCCCCGGTCGTCCGGCCTGGCCTTCCCCAAGGCGGCACGAACGACATGTGGCGCTGTCGCCGCCATCATCATGCTCTGTAGTCGACCGATTACGCAACGTTGTCGGCGAAATCCATCATTCCGGACACTCCCGGCTTCCCGGGCTTTCGACCGCCGGTTACCCCGCCGAGGTCCGTGAAAACGCTGCGCCGTTCCCTCCGATCGGAGGAGACTCACGCCAGGTCACACGCAACCTCGTACGGGGGGTCATGCGTTTAGCACAACGAGGGCAGCGCACGCAGGAAATGGGGAAAGAACGCCCCAGCGCCCCTCGTTCCCTACTCGCGTACCCTGTCGAGGTGACCTGGATGCGGAAACGTGACCACAATGTGCTGACCAACGCCGCATCGCTGCTCGTATGTGGCCTGTTGGCTGGCGTGGTGGTCGCTGCGGCGGCCTTCCCCGCGGTGGCGATGTCCGGCTTGGCCGCAAAGGCCGGCGCCGAGACCTTCGGTGCCCTGCCCACGGAGCTCACGGTGGCCCGCGCGCCACAGATCAGCTACCTGCTGGCGTCGGACGGCAAGACACCGCTCGCGACGATGTACGACGAGAACCGGCGCGACGTGAAGCTCGCCGACATCTCCCCGTACATGCAGAAGGCCATCATCGCGGCCGAGGACCACGACTTCTACAAGCACAACGGTGTCGACATCAACGGTGTCGCCCGCGCGTTCGTCAACAACCAGAACGAGAGCGCCGGCCGTCAGGGCGCCTCGACGCTGACAATGCAGTACGTCCGGCTGGCCATCGCCTACTCGGCCACCCACCCGGCCGACGTGGTCGCCGCGACGGAGGACACCAGCGCCCGCAAGCTCCGCGAGATGCGGCTGGCCCTGCAGGTCGACAAGGAGTTCTCGAAGGACGAGATCCTGACCCGCTACCTCAACCTCGCCTCGTTCGGCAACGGCGCGTACGGCATCTACGCCGCCAGCCAGGTCTACTTCGGTAAGCCGCCGAGCAAGCTCAAGATCGAGGAAGCGGCTCTGCTGGCCGGCATGGTCAAGGCGCCGACGACGAACGACCCGACCACCAAGAGCGGCTACCCCCTCGCACTGGACCGACGTAACTACGTCATCCAGAACATGGTCACCACCAAGGCCATCACCCAGCAGGAGGCAGACGCCGCCAAGGCGACCAAGCTGGTCGTGAAGGACCGGCGCACCCCGAACGGCTGCGTCGCCGCCAACGTCAACAGCTGGGGCTTCTTCTGCGACTACTTCTACCGCTGGTGGATGCAGCAGGAGACGTTCGGCTCGACGTCGTACGACCGTGAGCGCCGGCTCAAGAGCGGCGGCTACACCATCGTCACGTCCATCGACGTCCAGGCGCAGAAGGGCGCGGACAAGGCGGTCCGCAAGGCCAAGAGCGAGAACAGCAAGGAAGCCGCAATGGTCGCGGTGGTGGAGCCCGGCACCGGCCGGGTCCGCGCGCTCGCCGTCAACCGGCAGTTCAAGCTCGACGACCCGAAGAACCCGAAGAACAAGATCTCCAGCGACCCCGCGAAGGCCAAGAAGAAGATCCGGGGCAACTACCCGGCGACGGTCAACCCGCTGCTCACCGGCGGCGACGGCATCACCGGCTACCAGGCCGGCTCGACCTTCAAGATCTTCAGCATTGTGGCCGCGCTGGAGAAGGGCATCCCGCTCAGCTACCCGTTCAACGCGCCGCAGCAGTTCAAGTCGGAATACATCATCGACAGCAGCAGCCCGGCCGCCTGCAAGGGGACGCACTTCTACTGCCCGACCAACTCCGGCCTGAAGGCCGGCGGCATGCAGAACATGTGGAGCGCCTTCGCGCAGTCGGTGAACACCTACTTC
This sequence comes from Micromonospora sp. NRRL B-16802, assembly GCF_001279555.1. NCBI lineage: Bacteria > Bacillati > Actinomycetota > Actinomycetes > Micromonosporales > Micromonosporaceae > Micromonospora > Micromonospora sp. NRRL B-16802. The sequence goes on from NZ_LGEB01000053.1 coordinate 515,937, forward strand.
GTGCCGCTCCAACAGCAGGTCGGCGCGGAGAACGTGGTCGACGCCGCTAAGCGGGCCGGCATCCAGTTCCGGGCCAGCAACGACGCCAAGTTCGCCGCCACCAAGGAAGCGGCGCACCAGTGGGGCGCCTTCACACTGGGCGTCTCCTCCACCACGCCGCTGGACCTGGCCAACGCGTACGCGACCCTCGCCGCTGACGGCAAGTACTGCGAGCCGATCCCGGTGCAGGAGATCCGCGACCCGGAGGGCAACAAGCTGGACATCGCCAACCCGCGCTGCGAGAAGCGGTTCAGCACTGACGTGGCCCGCGCTGCCGTGGACGCCGCCCGCTGCCCGGTCGGTGACAACTCCAAGACCAGCAAGTGCGGCGGCAGTCGCACCGCCGGCAACGTACGGGGCATCGTCGACGCGCCGGTGGCCGGCAAGTCCGGCACCACCGACTCGGAGAAGACCGCTGCCCTGGTCGCGATGACCAAGCAGTACTCGGTGGCCGGCATCATGGCCGACCCGGACTGGCCGCAGACAAACGTCAAGATGAAGCACAAGGAGAAGGACGGCATCAACCCGCCGGTGTACGAGACGCTGCGGGACGCCATGAAGGGCAAGCCGCGGATCAACTTCGAGCCGCCCGGCCAGAAGATCTCCGAGGGCGACCAGCGCAGCATCCCTGACGTGAAGTGCCAGCCGATCGAGACCGCGAAGTCCCGGATCAAGGGCGCGGGCTTCATACCTGTCGTCTCCGACGGAAAGGTGGCTTCGAGCTGCCCGGCGGGCACCGCCGCTGGCACCAACCCGAACAACCGTCAGATCAAGGGCGGCGTGGTGTCCATCGACGTCAGCAGCGGCGGCGGCACCCCGGCCGGCACCAACACCCCGGGGCAGCCCGGTAACGGGCCGGGCAACCCGCCTGGTCGACCCGGTGGCGGCGGCCGCCCGGGCGGCTGAGCCGACACGTAGAGCGCACGAACGGGCGGTCACCCCTCGGGGTGGCCGCCCGTTCGCCTGTCCGGACTATCGCTGGAAGCCGGCACGTCCCGGCCCCGCTGGCCGGTGTGCGCGGACGGGTCAGAGGCCGAGCTGACGACGTACCTCGGCGGCCACCCGGCCACCCTCGGCCCGGCCGGCCACCGCGGCCTGGGCCGCCTTCATCGCCGGGCCCATCTGGGCCTTGCCGCTGAAGCCGCCCGCGGCCAGCGCCCCCGAGACCAGCTCGGTCAGCTCGGCATCCGAGAGCTGCTTGGGCAGGTAGCGGTCCAGCACCTCACCCTCGGCGGTCTCCTTCGCGGCCTGCTCGGTACGGCCCGCGTCGGCGAAGGCGGTGGCCGCCTCTCGGCGCTTCTTGGCCTCCTTGGTGAGCACCGCGAGCACCTCGTCGTCGGTGAGCTCACGCTTGGCCTTGCCAGCGACCTCGGCGGTGCCAACGGCGGCCAGAGCCATCCGCAGCGTGGAGGTGGTCAGCTCGTCGCGCGCTTTCAGCGCGGAACGCATGTCGGCAGTGAGGCGGTCCTTCAGCGTGCTCATGGACGGTGAAACTACCCTGAACGCCATGCGAAAGCGCACACTATTCCGGCTCGCCGCCGGAACCGCCACGATCGGCGCGGCAACCCTCGCGTACGCGTCGCTCGTCGAGCGCAACATGTTCACCCTGCGGCGGTACGACGTGCCGGTGCTGCCTGCCGACTCGGAGCCGCTGCGCGTGCTGCACCTGTCGGACCTGCACATGATGCCCGACCAGGCACGCAAGCAGCGCTGGGTGGCCTCCCTGGCCGCCCTCGATCCCGACCTGGTGGTGGTGACCGGCGACAACATGGCGCACCCCGACTCGGTGCCCGGTGTGCTGCGGGCCATGCAGCCGCTGCTGGACTATCCGGGAGCGTTCGTGTTCGGCTCCAACGACTACACCGGCCCGGTGCTGAAGAATCCGTTCACCTACTTCCTGCCCGACCGGGAGTACACCGAAGGCGCCGAACTTCCCTACGAGGAGCTGCGGCAGGTGTTCACAGGCGCCGGTTGGGCCGACCTCAACAACGCGCGGACCACACTCAAGGCCGGCGGTCGCCAGATCGACCTCGTCGGCGTGGACGACCCCCACATCGAGCGGGACGACTACCCGTCGGTGGCCGGCGAGGTCTCGTCCTCGGCCGACCTGTCCATCGCGCTGTCGCACTCGCCCGAGCCACGGGTGCTCGACCAGATGGCCGCGGACCGCTTCGGGCTCCTGCTGGCCGGGCACACCCACGGTGGGCAGGTCTGCGTGCCGGGGTACGGGGCGCTGGTTACCAACTGCGGCCTGCCCCGCTCGATGGCGCGCGGGCTGCACCGGTGGCCCGGTTCGGACTCCTGGCTGCACGTCTCCGCCGGCCTCGGCACCCACCCGACCGCCCCGATCCGCTTCGCCTGCCCCCCGGAAGCGAGCATCCTCACGCTGATCCCCCGCTGAACCACCCGGCCCCTCGGCGCGCACCCACGGCGCGCCCGTCGGCGTGCGCCCGTCGGCACCCCGTCAAGATCTGCGCAACTTCAGGGAAAGTGCGGTCTCCACACGCCGTGAGGCCACTACATCCCTGAAGTTGCGCAGATCTTGGCCGCTCTGGGTGGGGTCCGGCCGGCAGGGGTACCGAGTTTGACCATCGGGGCGGGTGGGCTACTATTTGTCGGCACGCCTCGGGGTGTGGCGCAGCTTGGTAGCGCGCTTCGTTCGGGACGAAGAGGTCGTCGGTTCGAATCCGGCCACCCCGACCAGGTCAGAGGGCACATCCGATCCATGGATGTGCCCTCTAGTGCATCCTGGGCGACCACCTGAGTGACTACGCCTCAGCGGCGACGAAGCGCCGCATGGCCCTCGCTGCCGGGGTGCCCTTTTCGCCATCGGATTGTCCCTATGCGTTGCGGCTGTCTTCGTCGGGCCGTTCTGGATCTTCGCTGGCCAGCTACTCGCGCTGGCAGGCGGCCGGATCGCGGGAAGCGTCCTTCTGCCGGGACGCGCCTCGGGCCGTACAGTCCCGCGCCCTGGCGATCACTGATCGCCGAGATCGGCTGTTACCGCAGGTCAGCGCCGCCTACTGAACGGCGCGGATGTCACCGTCGCGGCCGATGCCTGTGCGGTGTCCCGCTGACTAGCATCGACCTCGATGGAGTTGCTGGAGCGCGCGGATGCGCTCGCCACCCTGGACGGGCTGCTGGCCTCTGCCGGCGGCGCGATCGCGCTCGTCGCAGGTGAGGCGGGCGCGGGTAAGTCCGCCCTGGTCGGCGCGTTCGCGGCGACAGCGAGGGCGAGGGTGCTCTGGGGCAGTTGTGATCCCCTGCTGACACCTCGGGCGCTCGGCCCGTTGCACGACGTCGCTCGCCAGGTCGGTGGGGTGCTCGCGGACCGACTGGCCACGCTGCACGCAGGGCCGGAGGCCGACCGTCGGGGTGCCGTGTTCGACGCGCTCCTCGACGAGCTGACGGATTCCCGCCCCGGCCGCCGCACCGTGATGGTGGTGGAGGACGCGCACTGGGCGGACGGGGCCAGCCTGGACCTGATCGCGTACCTGGGGAGGCGGCTGATCCGCCATCCGGCTCTGCTGGTGCTGACCCTGCGCGACGACGAGGTCGGGGTGGAGCATCCACTGCACGCCGTCCTGGCGGGCCTGCCCCGCCAACTGGTCCGCCGGGTGCCGTTGCCGGCGTTGTCGACCGACGCCGTCGCGGCGTTGGCCCGCGCCGCCGGCCGCGCTCCGGACGGGTTGTACCAGGCCACCGGCGGCAATCCGCTGCTGGTCACCGAGGTGCTGGCGGCAGCCGGCCCCGGTGTGCCGCCGACCGTACGTGATCTGATGCTGGCCCGGCTGGCCGCGCTGCCGGTGGCTGCCCGGGAGGTCGCCGCTCTGGTTTCGGTGGTGCCGTCCCGGGCCGAGCCGTACCTGCTGGACGGTCACCTGCCGGATGCCGTGCAGGAATGCCTGGACCGGGGCGTGCTGGTGTCCGTGGGCAACGCGGTGGCGTTCCGGCACGAGTTGCTGGGCCGTGCGGTACGCGAGTCGTTGTCCCCAGTCCGGCGGGTGGCGCTGCACTCCGCCGTACTGGCCCGGCTCACACCACGCGCCGACGTGGACGCGGCCCGACTGGTGCACCACGCGCACCACGCCGACGACCCGGCGGCCGTGCTGCGCTGGGTGCCCGTGGCGGCCGAGCGGGCCAGCCGGGCGGGTGCGCACCGGCAGGCGGCCGACCACTACGCCGTGGCGCTTCCGCACGCCGCAGACCTGCCCGCGCCGCGCCGGGCGGAACTGCTGGAGGCGTACGCCACGGCGGCGTACCTGGCCGGGTTCGCCGCGCGGGCGCTGGAGGCCCGCCGGACCGCGCTGGTCCTGCGGGAAGCCGACGGCGATCCGCTGCGGATCGGCGACAACCTGCGCTGGATTTCCCGGCTCTGCTGGTGGACCGGGGACAGCCCGGCGGCCCGGACGGCGGGCACCCGTGCGGTCGAGGTGCTGGAGTCCGCGCCTGCCGGTCGGCAGTTGGCGATGGCCTACAGCAACATGTCGCAGTTGCTCATGCTCGCCGACGACAACCGTCAGGCCATCGACTGGGGCGACCGGGCACAGGCGTTGGCCCGCCGTCTCGGCGACGCCGACACCGAGGCGCACGCCCTGGTCAACGTCGGATCGGCGCGTCTACAGGGCGGTGATGTCGCGGGCCTCGTGGAGCTGGAACGTGGCTACGCCCTGGCCGTCGCACACCACCTTGACGACCACGCGGCACGCGCGCTTGTCAACATGGCCACGATGGCGGTGGAGTGGCACCGGGTCACGCCGGCAGTCGAGGCCCTGGACCGGGCGTTGCGGTTCACCACCAGCCGGGACCTCGACGGGTACGCCCGGCACCTGCTGGGCTACCGGTCCCGGTTGCGGGTGACCATCGGTGACTGGGTCGGTGCGCGTACTGACGCCGAGCGGGCGTTGGCCGGCGCTGCGCAGCCCGGCGGGAGCCTCGTCCCGGCCCTGGTCGCGCTGGGCCGGCTCGGTGCCCGCCGCGACGAGCCGACCCCGCACCTGGACACGGCGGCAGACTGGGCGGCGCAGAGCCGGGAACTCCAGTTCGTGGTGCCGGTCGCGGCGGCGTTGGCGGAACGGCACTGGCTGGCCGGCGACGCGGCGCCGGCGGTCGCCGAGCTGCGGCGCGCGTACCAGCTCGCGGTGCAGGCGGGCCAACCCTGGTTCGCCGGGGAACTGGCGTACTGGCTGTGGCGTGTCGGCGAACCGGTCGGGGACGCCGACGCGCTGGCGTCGCCGTACCGCCGGCTGATCGAGGGCGACTGGGCCGGTGCGGCCGACGAATGGCAGCAGCTCGGCTGCGCGTACTCCCGGGTGGAGGCGCTGGCCTGCGGCGACGGCCCGGCGGCCGGTGAAGCACTGCGGATCCTGGACGGTCTTGGTGCGGTGGCCGTGGCCCGACGGGTCCGCGCCGACCTGCGCGGACGCGGAATGGCCCGGGTGCCGAGGGGGCCGCGGCCGGCGACGGCCGCGCACCCGAGCGGTCTGACGGCGCGGCAACGGGAGGTGCTCGCCCTGCTCGTCGACGGGCTCAGCAACGCCGAGATCGCCGCGCGGCTGTCGCTCTCCACCCGCACCGTCGACCACCACGTGTCGGCGGTGCTGGACAAGCTCGCGGTGCCCAGCCGGGGCCAGGCGGCCGCGACGGCCCGCCGTCGAGGGCTGGTGCCGCCAACATAGGTGTTTCTGCCGATTACCGGGGGTGTCGCCCTGCCTAGCGTCGATGGCACAACGAGCCGTCCGAGGGAGACACCGATGACCACCGCACTCGATCTCAACGCCGTGAAGACACGCCAGCAGGTGACCTGGGCCAGCGGCGACTACGGCGCGGTCGCCGCGCTCATCCACCCGATCTCCGAGTGGCTGGTTGCGGCAGCCGACCTGTCGGCCGGCACCCGGGTGCTGGACGTCGCGACCGGCACCGGCAACGCCGCCATCGCCGCCGCCCGCTGCGGCTGCGTCGTCACCGGCGTCGACTACGTACCCGAACTGTTGGAACGGGGCCACGCACGCGCCGCGGCGGAACGCCTCCCGGTCACGTTCGTCACCGGGGACGCGGAGCGGCTGGCGTACGCCGATGGCTCCTTCGACGCGGTGCTGTCCGTCGTCGGCGTGATGTTCGCGCCGGACCAGGAGCAGGCGGCGGCGGAGCTGGTCCGGGTCTGCCGACCCGGCGGCACGCTGGCGTTGGCGTCGTGGACGCCGCAGGGCTTCATCGGCGACCTGTTCCGCACGGTGGGGCGGCACGTACCGCCACCGGCAGGGCTACGCCCGCCGGTCCAGTGGGGCGACGAGGGCCGGCTCCGCGAGTTGCTCGGCGACGCGGTGGGTGAACTGCGGGCGGTACGCCGGGAGTTCGTCTTCCGCTTCGGCACACCGGAGGAGTTCGCCCACTTCTTCCGGGCCAACTACGGGCCGACGTTGAAGGCGTTCGAGGCGCTGCCCGAGGAACGACGACCGGAGTTGCACGCCGACCTGGTGCAGCTGGCCCGTACGAACAACCGCGCCACCGACGGCACGGTGCGGATCCCGGCGGAGTATCTGGAGGTGGTGGCCGAGCGGACGCCCTCGCCAGCCTGAGAGCAGCGGCGGCCCGGGCCACCTGAGGGTGTACGAAGAGCATGGGCGGGGCCGGTCAGTCGTGCCGTTCGGTCCGCTCGATCTCGACGAAGGCGGCAGCCAGATAGCCGTCGAGCGGCCGACCGGCGGCTGACACCAGGTCGGCGACGAGTAGCGGAGCGTGACGGGCAACCGCCGCCGGACTGGGCGGATTGTCGTCGTCGCCGGGGTCGTACACGCCGAGCGCCCCGGCGAGGAGCACCAGCATCACGTGCGGATCGACGTCCGCGCACCATTCGGCGGCCGAGCGAACGCAGCGTTCCAGCACCTGGCGGACGTCGTCACCGTCGAGCCCGTCCGGATGTGTCTCCTCCAGCAGCAACCGGACGACGACGCCGAGCACCAGGCCGGACCGGTCTGCACCGGTGAGCCGTTCGACCGCCACCGCGTACGTCGTGGGGTCGCGCTGCTGGGCGGCGGTGACGGCCTCGCCGGCCGCGTTGGCGATCTCACGGGCCGATGCGGGCAGGTGCCGCCAGGTCACGCTCACCGGGCCAGCATGGCAGAGCACACCGACAGCCACCGTGCCCCGCCGGCAAGGAGCCACCTGGCCCCGCCGGCCGAGGTGCGGCCATGTTCGAGCGATCTCCCGGGCCGCCAGGGACAGGCAGGGGCAAGGACGGGCAGGGACGGGTCGGGCCCCGGAGCGGGTGCTCCGGGGCCCGACTGTCGAGAGGCCAGCCGTCAGGCGGCGGGGACCTCGGCGGTGGTGCGGATGCGGTCGAGCGTCGGGGCGGAGACCGGCGACTGCGCGGTCAGGTACGCCACGAACGCGTCCAGGTCGATCTGGCCGGTGACCAGGTTCGTCCCGCCGGTGAGGGCGCTGAAACCGTCACCGCCGCCGGCCAGGAAGTTGTTCACCGTCACCCGGTAGGTGGCGGCGGTGTCGACGGCGGCGCCGCCGATGGTGAGGCTGCCCCGGACCACGCGGGTGCCGGCGCACGGGTCGGCGACGGTGCCGGTGGTGCCGGCCGGGTCGACGACGTAGCCGACTGTCGACGACGGGTACAGCGTCCGGCCGGTGACGAACTGCTGCTCCAGTACGCAGTAGAGCTGCGCACCGGTCAGGTCGAGTGTCACCAGGTTGTTGGCGAACGGCTGGACCGTGAACGCCTCCTCGTAGGTGACCGGGCCGGCGTCGAGGTCGGCCCGGACCCCGCCCGGGTTCATGAAGGCGGCGACGGCGTTCTGTTCGTCGTCGGTGGCGGCGAGTTGCGCGTCGGCGATCAGATTGCCCAGTGGTGACTCACCCATCGTCGTACCGAAGAGGGTTTCCTGACTCCGGGTGATCGCCGTGGTGGTCTCGCCGACCTGGCGGCCGGCGACCGGGCCGAGCACCGTCTTGTAGCGGTCGATGAGGGCCGTCTGCTTCGGGTCCTTGGCGACGTCGCGGGTGACCACCATGTTCTCCGCCTTGGCGGAGATGACGTCACCGGTCCGGCGGTCGATCTTCAGGTCGATGTCGGTGACCAGGCGGCCGAACGAGCTGGCGCTGGTGACGAGCTTGCCGTTGATGTCGCAGTTGTACGCCTGGTGGGTGTGGCCGCTGACCACCACGTCGATCGACGGGTCCATCCGGTTGGCGATGTCCACGATGGGCCCGGTCATGCCGACGCAGTCGTTGATGCCACCGGTGGCGGCCTGGGTGCCGCCCTCGTGCAGCAGCACGACGATCGCCTCCACGCCCTTGCGCCGCAGCTCACGGGCGTACCGGTTGGCGGTGTCGGCCTCGTCGGCGAAGGTGAGGCCCGCGACGCCCTGCTGGCTGACGATCTCCGGGGTGCCCTCCAGGGTCATCCCGATGAAGCCGACCTTGACGCCCTGCACCTTGTGGATCGCGTACGGCGCCAGCAGCGGCTTGCCCGTGGCGGTCTTGAAGGCGTTGGCGGACAGGTACTTGAAGCCGGCGCCCCGGTACGGGGTGCCGTCGGCGCAGCCGTCCACCGGATGGCAGCCGCCGTTCTGGATCCGCAGCAGCTCGGCGGCGCCCTCGTCGAACTCGTGGTTGCCGACGCTGGCGTAGTCCAGCCCGGCCATGCTCAACGCCTCGATGGTGGGCTCGTCGTGGAACGCGGCCGAGAGCAGCGGAGACGCGCCGATCAGGTCACCGGCGGCGACGGTGATGGTGTTCTTCTTCTTGGCGGCGGCGCGCAGCTCGGCCAGGTGGGTCGCGAGGTATTCGACGCCGCCCGCGGTCTGCCCGGCGATGGTGCCGCTGGACCCGCTCGGCGGTTCGAGGTTGCCGTGGAAGTCGTTGAGTGCCAGCAGTGTGACGTCGACCGGCTTCGGTCGTGCGTCCGCCTGCTCGGGGGTGGTGGCGACCGCGCCGAGCGCTGCCACCGCGAGCGCGGTCAGGGCGACGCCGGCCCGACGCATCCCGGGAATGGACATGGGACTCCTCGTGAGAATCGGCGCGTGTGCGGTGCCCGGCCTGTGGGTCGACCGGGTCGCCGACCGACGCCGTCGGAAGTGTCGATCGTGGATGGCGGCGCATCGGGGGTCGCCGCTCTCCGACAGCCTCTCATCCGAACGCCGACCGGTCGAGCCGGGCGCTCGGCGTGACCCGCACGGCCCGTCGCGGTCTTCGCGCCGCCCTTGTCAGTCGGCGGTGAGCGCGTCGGTGACCAGGGCCGCGACGGCGTCGGGCGTGCAGCCTTCGGCGACCCCGGGTCGCTGGGCCAGGTAGTCGGCGATCCGCGCTGCCGGCCATCCGTACGACTCATGCAGTCCCCGGGCGATCATGCCGAGGTAGAGCGGCGCGGGTGGCCGGCACTGTACGGCCGACGACGGCTCGGGAGCGGTGAAGGTGAGCAGCGGGGCTCCGGCGAGGTGCCCCGGGCAGATCAGCGTCTCGTAGCGTCCGGGGCCGAGCGTGGCCCGGCCGTCGGCGACGGCGGTGTCGACAGCCTCGACGGTCGCCGGAAGTAGGCCGGTGTGGTCGCCCGCTGGGCGGTACATCTCCTGGGCCGCGATGTCGGTGAACTGCTCGATCGTGACCAGGTAGGCCCGGGCTGCGGCCACCCCGGGCAGCTGCGGGTCGTAGAACGCCATCCCGCCGGTCCACGCGCCGGACTCGCCGGCGAAGTAGATCCCGCCGGGCAGGGAGACCGGCACCGACCGCCGGGGCGGACGGGGGTTACGACAGCCCGGGTACGTCCGTCGGCCGCCGGGCGGGCACCCGCCACCGATGTACCACGCCAGCCGGGCGGCGTGCATGTTCGAGCCGTACGCGACGTACCAGACGAGCTTTTCCTCGGCGGTGACCACGACGGGCGCCGCGGGCGGGACGGCGCTCGGGTGCGCGGGCATTGTCGCCTCCTCGGTGCCGGGGGTCCCACGCTAACGGCGGCCGGCGGCTGAACCCACAGGCTGCGTCCACAGGCTGTGGATAGAACGTGTGTACGAAGGTCGTCAACCGCCGCCGTGAGTACGCTTGATCGTGTGGCTCGGCGCTGGCCGAACCCTCCCCTACCTGGAACGACGTGCGAGTGGATCATCAGCGAGTCATCCGTGACGTCACCGTCCGCCTGACGATGGCGTCGAGCGTGCCGGAGGCCTGTCGGTGGACGGTCAGCGCCCTCTCCCAACACACCTCGGCGACCATTTCCGTGCTACTCGACGTCCATGACCGGCTGCGCTGCGTGGCTGCGACCGGCGCCTGGCAGGTCTTCGCCACGGTGCCGGCACGCACCGGCATCGTCGGCCGGGTGTACGCCACCGGGGCCACCGCAGCGGTCCCGGACGTCACCGTCGACCCCGACTACCTTCCGGTACGCCCGGACGTGACCACGGAACTGTGCGTACCGGTGCTGGACCCGTCGGGCCGGACTGTCGGCGTCCTCGACCTCCAGTGGAGCGGGCCTGTCGACCTGGAGCCGTGGCGGGAGACCGCGCAGCGCCTGGCAGCCCTGCTCGGTGCGCGGATCGCCGCACTCGGCGGCCCTCCGGCGGAGAGCCGCAGCGAGAAGCTGCTCCGGCACGCCGCCGCCCTCTCCTCGGCCGAGACCGAGGAGGCGGTGATGAGCGCGGCGACCTGCGCCGCGCGTGAGGTCTCCACCCTCTCCACGGCGGTGCTGCTGATCGGAGGGCCGGACGGCGCGCGGCTCGGGCCGTCCCGGACGGCCCCCGGCGAGTTGGAGACCCGCATCCGGGCGGAGCTGGCCGGGGCGGGTCCGGAGACGCTGGGCCGGATCGTGGAGCGGGCACACCGGTACGGGGCCGGCTACACGCTGGGCGAGGTGGGACATCCGCCCACGGAGGACTACCAGGCACTGACCCGGGCCGGGGTACGCACGCTCATCGCCGTTCCGGTCGGCCCGTCCGACACTGGCGGGGCGCTGCTCGTGGCCGACGCGCGGGTGCTGCGCCCCGATCCGACGACGGTCAGCCTCATGGAACTGCTCGCCGGGCAGGCGTGGACCAGCCTGGAACGGCTGCACACACTGGCCCGCCTCCGGGAGCAGGCCAGCTCGGACCCGCTGACCGGGCTGCGGCACACAGGCCCGTTCGGGCAGCGGATCGCGGCGGCCACCCCCGGGCGTACGGCGCTGCTGGCGATCGACGTGGACGGCTTCAAGACTGTCAACGACACGTACGGCCACCAGGCCGGCGACCGGGTGCTTGTCGGGCTGGCCCGGGCGCTGGAGGGGGCGTTGCGGCACGGGGACGAGCTGTACCGGATCGGTGGTGACGAGTTCGTCGCGGTGATCGAGGTGAACCGTCCGGAGGAGGCGGTCCGGATCGCCGAACGGCTGGCCGAGGCCGCCCGCCGCATCGGGCGCACGATCAGCGTGGGTGTTGCGCTGCCCCGCCCCGGCGAGTCCCCCGACGGCACCCTGCGAAGAGCCGACCAGGCCCTCTACGCGGTAAAACGCCAAGGCCGAGACGGAGTCCACCTAGCAGCGGCCTAGCCAAATCTGGCCCTCGCGCTGCTCCCCCGCGCCCGCGCGCCCTCCCTTTGCGGCGTCGATCATGGAGTTGTGGTGCCTCATAAACCGGGCATCACGACACCATCTGCCCACCACAACTCCATGATCGACGGGGGCGGGGGGCAGGGCAGGGGCAGGGGCAGGGGCGCCGGTTACTGGTTTTTTAGCTCTTTGGCTATTAGTTCGGCTATCTGGGCCGTGTTGAGGGCTGCGCCCTTGCGGAGGTTGTCGCCGGTGACGAAGAAGTCCAGGGCGCGCGGGTCGTCGAGGGCGCGGCGGATCCGGCCCACCCAGGAGGGGTCGGTGCCGACCGCGTCGATCGGCATCGGGAACTCCCCAGAGGCGGGGTCGTCGACGAGGATCACGCCGGGCGCGTTGCGCAGCGCCTCGCGGGCGCCTTCGGCGTCCACCTCGGTGGCGAAGACGGCGTGCACTGCCACCGAGTGTGCGGTGACCACAGGCACCCGGACGCAGGTGGCGCTGACCTTGAGGTCGGGCAGGCCGAGGATCTTCCGCGACTCGTTGCGGATCTTCATTTCCTCGGACGACCAGCCGTCGTCGGCGGGTGAGCCGGCCCAGGGCACCACGTTGAGCGCCAGCGGGGCCGGGAACGGGCCGAGGTCGTCGCCGACGGCCTGGCGGACGTCGCCGGTGCGCGAGCCGAGCGCGCGATCACCGGCGACCTTGGCGAGTTGGTCGTGCAGGATGTCCACCCCGGCTTTGCCTGCTCCGGAGACCGCCTGGTAGGAGGCGAGCACCAATTCCCGCAGGCCGTACTCGCGGTGCAGCGGGGCGACCGCGACGATCATCGCGAGGGTGGTGCAGTTGGCGTTCGCGATGATGCCCCGGGGCCTGTTGCGTACCTCCTCGGGATTGATCTCGGGAACGACGAGCGGGACGTCCCGGTCCATCCGGAAGGCGCCGGAGTTGTCGACGGCGATCGCGCCGCGGGCGACGGCGATCGGCGCCCACTCGGCGGAGACCTCGTCAGGCACGTCGAACATCGCCACGTCGACGCCGTCGAAGGCCTCCGGTGTCAACGCCTGGACGACGAGTTCCTCGCCCCGGCACTGCACCCGCTTGCCGACCGACCGCTCGGAGGCGAGGAGCCGGATCTCACCCCAGACGTTGCGACGCCCGGTGAGCAGCTCACACATCACGGTGCCGACGGCACCTGTCGCTCCGACCACGGCGAGGGTGGGCAGCGCCGTCATGGGGCGCTACCTACCCGTCCCCGCGTAGACAACGGCTTCGCTGTCGCCGCCCAACTCGAACGCGTCGTGGATGGCGCGCACCGCGGCGTCGAGGTCGGTGTCCCGGCAGACGACGGAGACCCGGATCTCGGAGGTGGAGATCATCTCGATGTTGACACCTGCCGCGCCGAGCGCGGCGAAGAAGCCGGCGGCCACACCGGGGTGCGAGCGCATGCCGGCGCCGATCAGCGAGACCTTGCCGACGTGGTCGTCGTAGAGCAGGCCCTTGAACTTGACCGGCTCCTGGATCTTGCTGAGGGCGGCCATCGCGGTCGGGCCGTCGGCCTTGGGCAGCGTGAACGAGATGTCCGTCCGGCCGGTGCCCTCGGTGGAGACGTTCTGCACGATCATGTCGAGGTTGATCTCGGCACCGGCGACGGTGTCGAAGATCCGCGCGGCGGCGCCCGGCTCGTCGGGCACACCGACGATCGTGATCTTGGCCTCGCTGCGGTCGTGTGCGACCCCGGTGATCAGTGCCTGCTCCATGGAAAGGTCCTCCATCGATCCGGTGACCATCGTGCCGGTGTTGGTCGAGTATGACGAACGGACGTGGATCGGCAACCCCGCCCGGCGGGCGTACTCCACGCTACGAAGGTGCAGCACCTTGGCGCCGCACGCGGCCAACTCCAGCATCTCCTCGTAGGTGATCTGCTGGATGTGCCGCGCGTTGGGCACGATCCGCGGGTCGGCGGTGAAGATGCCGTCGACGTCGGTGTAGATCTCGCACACGTCGGCGTGCAGCGCGGCGGCGAGCGCCACGGCAGTGGTGTCCGAACCGCCCCGACCCAGCGTGGTGACGTCCTTGGTGTCCTGCGAGACGCCCTGGAAACCGGCCACGATCACCACAGCGCCCTCGTCGAGCGCGCCCTTGAGCCGCCCGGGGGTGACGTCGATGATCCGTGCGCGACCGTGCACCGAGGTGGTGATCACGCCGGCCTGCGAGCCGGTGAACGAGCGGGCTTCGTACCCCAGGTTGTGGATCGCCATGGCCAGCAGGGCCATCGAGATCCGCTCCCCGGCGGTGAGCAGCATGTCCAGCTCGCGGCCCGGCGGCAACGGGCTGACCTGATTGGCCAGGTCGAGCAACTCGTCGGTGGTGTCTCCCATCGCGGAGACCACCACCACGACGTCGTCGCCAGCTTTACGGGCGGCGACGATGCGCTCGGCCACCCGCTTGATGCGCTCGGCATTGGCGACGGAGGACCCGCCGTACTTCTGCACCACGAGTGCCACGACGGTGCACTCCCTCCCAGCGTCCCTGAGCGTGCCGACGCCGCCGGAACCGGGGCCGGCGGCGCGTGTCAGACCCCATGAGGGTATCCGGCGGGTCAGGACGCCGGGTTGTGTGATCCCACCATCCGGCCCGCGCGGGCCAACGGCCAGCGCGGGTGACCAGGTCCGCAAGCCCGCACGGTACGTCGGCACGCCGCGCCCGACACGCCGAGGGCACGCCGCGCGCCGCTCCCCCGCGATCCTGCGGCACCCATCAGAATGAGCCGGTGCCCGTCCTCATCCGCTCGGCCGGCCGCGTGCTCGGGCCGCTCGTGTTCGCCCTGCCTGCTGTCCTGGTCTCCTGCACCAGCGAGCAACCCGCTCCCCCACCGCCTGTCGATCCCGGGCCGGTGAGGGTGGACGCCGCCCGGGACGAGCTGGCCGCCCTGGCCGCGGCCGCGCAGGATCGCCACCTCGTGGCGCAGTACGTCTTCAGCCAGCCCGGCCGACCGGACCGCAGCATCGTGTTCGCAAGCGCGAACGACGGCAGTTGGCGGGTCGACGTGCCAGGTGGTGCGCTTGGCGGCACCGTCGACGTCTCGCTGGCGGCCACCACCGACGGGCTGTTCCAGTGCGCCCTGCCGTCGAGCGCTCGACCGGAGCCGGCGCACTGCGTACGCCTCGGGGATCGCGACGACGCGCTCCCGCGCCGGTTGGACCCTCGCGTCCACCATCCGCTCACCGACTGGCTGGCTGTGCTTACCGACAGGCGTGCGCCGTTGGCGGTGGCTCCGGCCAGCCCGCAGGAGGGCGTCACCGGCGCCTGCTACTCGGTGGAGTCCACCTCGGCTTCGCTGAACGCCCCGTTGGACGTCGGCATCTACTGCTACGACCGGGACGGCACGCCGACAGGTGTCCGGACGGCGGCCGGGACGCTGCGGCTGGCCGCCCCGCCCGGTCCCGCGCCGGCGAGCGTGCAGTTGGCCGGGCCGGTGGTGGTGGACGTGGAGCCCCTCGGCACGGCGGCGCCGCCGACTCCTGACCCGTCGGACAGCCCAGGCGCGGGAACGTCTTGACCTTCGTCCCGTTACGGGTGTCATTGACCACATTTGGGGAGCCCATCCTGAGCGGCGAATCACCCATACAGGACGATTCTCGGCATGGCTGACCTCACCCCGCTGCTCGCCTTCCGCTGGAGCCCCTGGGCCTTCGACCCCCGCGCCGAGCTGACCCCGGACGAGGCGGCCTCACTGCTGGAGGCCGCGCGCTGGGCGCCGTCGGAGGAGAACGGGCAGCCCTGGCGGTTCGCCCTCGGTCACCGGGACGACGAGAACTGGAAGCGGATCATGGTCAGCCTCCCGGACGACGACCAGTGCTGGGCCCGGCACGCCGCAACACTGGTGGTCGGCGCGCACACCGGCGGGGACGCCGAGCGTGCCGCGTACGACCTCGGTCAGGCGATGGCCCACCTGACCCTTCAGGCCACCGCGCTCGGCCTGCACGTGCGTCAACTCACCCGCTTCGACCAGGTCAGCCTCGCCACCGAGCTCAACCTGCCCGTCGGCGTACGCCCGCTGGTTGTCGCCGCCGTCGGCCGTCTCGGGGACCCGTTCGCCCTCCCGGCCGACCTGCGCGCCCGCGAAACCGGCCTCCGTCACCGCCGCCCGGTCACCGACCTGCTGCTCTGCTGAGCGCCCCTCGGATCACCCGCCACGGCTTGCCCGGAGCAGGACCTTCGCGGCCTCGGTATTGCCGTAGAGGACGTGCCGGCCCTGCCGAACCCGGTGGACCAGGCCGGCGGCGTGCAGCGCGGCCAGGTGCTGGGAGACGTTCCCGGCGGACATCCCGGTGAGTCGGGCCAGATCGGTGGTGCTGGTCGCGGTGTCGAGCAGGTGCAGCAGCGCCGCCCGGCCCGGGCCGACCACCCGTGCCAGCGAGTCACCAGGTGGCGACGGGGTCGCCTCCCAGAGCGTTCCGACAGCCCGGACCGGGTACGCGCCGGCCGGCAGCGAGTCCTCCAGCAGGTTCCACAGCACCCGCCGCTCGGTGAACACCGTCGGGTTGAGCGCCAACCCACGACCGCGCAGGTCGAAGTCCCGCTCGAACGGGTCGTCGCTGACCACCCGGTCACCGAGCCAGCGCAGGCTCGGGTGGAGCTGCTCGAAGAACCGGCCGGCACCGCCCTCGGCGAGCTGAGCGGCGCGGTACGCCACATCGGCGTCGAGAAGCGCCCGCATCCGCGGCCAGTCCGGGGCGATCGCCTCGTCGTACCAGACCCGTACGGCGTCGACGAGCTGCGGCAGCAGCCTGCGGGGATCGGCGAGCAGCGCCAACCCGAACGGGCTCAGCGGCCGGCGCGGGGTGGTCGTCGCCAGCAGGTCCTGGACCACCACGGCCGGCGGCGTCGCGGCGATCTGGTCCAGTTGCTCGGCCATCTCCACGTTCGGTCGGGCCGCCGGGGTGAGGAAGTCGGGCAACCAGCAACCCGCCCGGGCCAACTCCGTGAGCGGGCGAACCCGGGCGGCCACCTCGGGACGACGCACCGTCACCCGGGCCCTGTCGATCCAGGGCAGGTGCACCGCATAGCGGACCGGGCTGCCAAGCGCCCACATGCTCATGACCGTCTCGTTGACCGGCGACACGGCGAGCCGCACTCCCGCGACGTCGGCCAGGCTGAACCGCAACTCCGACACACGCACCCCCGCACGATTCGGCCCAGCCTAAAAGGTTCGACCGATGCCGTGGGGGCACGATTCACTCAGCAGCCATGGGGGCCAGAGACATCATCCGCACCGCCGTCCAAAACGTCGTACCGCCGCCCGGGCTGACCCGCGCCCTGGCCGTGCAGGCAATGGTCTACGCCGTCGGTAGCGGCCTGTTCCACGCCGGCAGCGCCGTCTTCTTCACACGGGCGCTCGGGCTCAGCGCCGCCCAGGTCGGGCTGGGGCTGTCCATCGCGGCGGGGGTGTCGCTGCTGGGCACGGTCCCGCTGGGCGGGCTCACCGACAGGTACGGACCGCAGCGGGTCTGGGTGTTCGGGCTGGTGCTGGACGCGATGCTCTTCGCGACGTACCCGTTCGTCGGCGGCTTCGCGGGCTTCCTCGCCGTGGTGGTGGCGCTGGCGACCGTGGACGCCGCCACCGGCGTGGCCCGTCAGGTCTACTCGATCAACGCGCTCCCTCCGGCGGAACGGGTCACGGGGATGGCGTACCAGCGTTCGTCGCTGAACGTCGGGTTCGGGCTGGGCGCGGTGATCAGCGGCGTGGTGCTGGCGGTGGACACGATGGCGGCGTACCGGGGGATGGTCTGGTTCATCTCGTCGGTGATCCTGGTGACGGCCCTGTTCGTGCGGCGACTGCCACGGCTGCCCCACGTGGTCCGGCCCACGGAGCCGATGAGCCGGCTCGCCGTGCTGCGGGACCGGCCGTTCCTGGCGGTGTCCCTGCTGTCCGGGCTGCTCACCGCGCACGGGGTGCTGTACCTGACGGTGATGCCGCTCTGGATCCTCACCCACACGGATGCCCCGAAGACGGTGATCGCCGCTCTGGTGCTGCTCAACACGGTCCTGATCGTGCTGCTCCAGGTACGCGTCAGCCGGGGCGCCGACACCGCTGCGGGCGCGGCGCGGGCGTCGCGCCGGGGCGGCCTGCTTATCGCCGTGTTCTGCCTGGTCCTGCCGATCTCCGGCGTTACCCGGGGTGGGCTCACCATCGTGGTGCTCGTGGCCGCCGCGACGCTGCTGATCCTCGCCGAGTTGATCGAGTCGGCGGGCACCTGGGGCCTCACGGCCACCCTGCCACCGACCGACCAGCGCGGCGCCTACGTGGGGGCGTTACGCCTGGGCACGCAGGTGCAGTTCCTGATCGCCCCGGCTGGGCTGACGGCGCTCGGGGTGACCACCGGCGGCTGGGGCTGGTATCCGACGGCGGCGATCTTCGTTCTGGTCGGGCTCGCGATCGTGCCCGTGGTGGCCTGGGCTGAGCGGACGCCGAGGCTGGGTGCCATGGACCCGGAGGAGAACATGACGTCGGTCCCATAGTCCGGACGTTCCTTTCCACCCCCAGTTCCATCACGTAGGGTGACCTGGTCATGTGGCAGGCGCTTCTTCTCCTTAGCCGCCGCGACGAGGCCTAACCGGCCGGCACCTCGTCGCGGAGTCGCATCGCGCCGTCCAGCACATCCGAGCTTCTCATCGGCAGTCGCGTGGGCACCGCAGCCCGACGCCTCGCCGACACCTTCCGATCTGCTGACGCCACATGTTCCAGGGAGCACTCTGAGATGGCTCAACCTGTCACCGACGCTGAGACCGATCCCTTCGCCCGGCAGCGCCCGAGCGGAATGCCGTACCACCGCTACCAGCCGTACCAGGAGCAGTTCCGCATCGACCTGCCGGATCGCACCTGGCCCACCCGCCACGTCGAGGCCGCGCCGCGGTGGTGCGCGGTGGACCTGCGCGACGGCAACCAGGCGCTGATCGACCCGATGTCGCCCGAGCGCAAGCGCCGGATGTTCCAGTTGCTGGTGCAGATGGGCTACAAGGAGATCGAGGTCGGCTTCCCGTCGGCGAGCCAGACCGACTTCGACTTCGTCCGGCAGCTCATCGAACAGGACATGATCCCGGACGACGTCACGATCCAGGTCCTCACCCAGTGTCGGGAGCACCTGATCGACCGGACGTTCGAGTCGCTGCGCGGCGCGAAGCGGGCCATCGTGCACTTCTACAACTCGACGTCCACGCTCCAGCGCCGGGTCGTCTTCGGCCTGGACCGCGACGGCATCGCCGACATCGCCACCAGCGGCGCCCGGCTCTGCCAGAAGTACGCAGAGATCCACACCCCGGACACCGAGATCTTCTACGAGTACTCGCCGGAGTCCTACACGGGCACCGAGCTGGAGTACGCGCTGGAGGTCTGCTCCCGGGTGATCGACGTGATCGACCCGACGCCCGACCGCCCGCTGATCATCAACCTGCCGGCCACCGTCGAGATGGCGACGCCGAACGTGTACGCCGACTCGATCGAGTGGATGCACCGGCACCTGCCGCGCCGCGACAGCGTGGTGCTGAGCCTGCACCCGCACAACGACCGGGGCACCGGTGTGGCCGCCGCCGAGCTGGGCCTGCTCGCCGGCGCGGACCGCATCGAGGGCTGCCTGTTCGGCAACGGCGAGCGCACCGGCAACGTCGACCTGGTGACGCTGGGGCTCAACCTGTTCTCCCAGGGCATCGACCCGATGATCTCCTTCTCCAACATCGACGAGATCCGGCGGGCCGTCGAATACTGCAACCAGCTGCCCGTGCACGAGCGCCACCCGTACGCGGGCGACCTGGTCTACACCGCTTTCTCCGGCTCCCACCAGGACGCCATCAAGAAGGGCTTCGACGCCCTCAACGCCGACGCGAAGGCGGCCGGCGTACCGGTGGACGAGCAGACCTGGGCGGTGCCGTACCTGCCGATCGACCCGAAGGACCTGGGCCGCACCTACGAGGCGGTCATCCGGGTCAACTCGCAGTCCGGCAAGGGCGGCGTCGCGTACATCATGAAGAGCGAGCACCAGCTGGACCTGCCCCGGCGGCTCCAGATCGAGTTCTCCGGTGTGGTGCAGCAGGTCACCGACCACGACGGCGGCGAGGTCGAGCCGGCCGCCATGTGGGAGATCTTCGCGACGCACTACCTGCTCGACCACCAGCCTGACCCGGCGGTCCGGCTGGCCGGCTACACGATCGGCACCACCGACGGCAAGGTCGAGATCGAGGCCCAGGTCGGCGTCGGCGCCGAGGAGCGGTCGCTCACGGCGATCGGCAACGGCCCGATCGATGCGTACGTCAACGCGCTCCAGTCGATCGGCGTCGGCGTCCGGGTGCTCGACTACCACGAGCACGCGCTGTCCTCCGGTGGGGACGCGCAGGCCGCCGCGTACGTGGAGTGCGAGGTGGACGGTCACACGGTGTGGGGTGTCGGCACCGACGCCAACATCGTCACCGCCTCGATCAAGGCGGTCACCAGCGCCGTCAACCGCGCCCGCCGCTGAGCTGTAAGGAAGGGCCCCTTGTTAGCGCCCAGGCGTTAACAAGGGGCCCTTCCTTACATCGGGGCGTTTCCTATCGCGGAGGTGTCGCGGCGGGCATCGAGTGGCAGGGCTGCGACGGCGGGGCCGCGCGGGGCGGTCGGTGGACCAGCACGAGCGCCAGCGCGGCGCCGGCCAGCAGCAGGCCCGCACACCACAGCAACGAAGCACGGTACGCGTCGGTGAGCGCGGCCTTCTGCTCGTACCCGCCACCGGAGAGGCCGACAAGCAGCGGCAACGCGGCGACCGCTAGCAGACCGCCGGCCCGGGACGCGGCGTTGTTGAAGCCGCTGGCCACCCCGGAGAACCGATCCTGCACCGCCGCCAGCACCGACGCGGTCAGGGGCGCCACCACAAGGGTCAGCCCGAGACCGAAGAGCAGCACTCCCGGCAGTACGTCCCGCCAGTACGACGCGCCCGGCCCGACGCTGCGGAGCAGCAGCAGACCGGCGGCGGCCACCACCGGCCCGACGGCAAGCGGCAGCCGCGGGCCGATCCGCGCGGACAGCGCACCGGCCCGTGCCGATCCGACGAGCAGTAGGACCGTCATCGGCAGCAGCGCGATCCCGGTGCGGAAGGCCGACCACTCGACGACGTTCTGGAGATAGACGGCGAAGAAGAAGGTGAAACCGCCGAGCGCCGCGTAGACCACCACTGTGAAGATGTTCAGCACCGAGAAGAGTCGACTGCTGAAGAGCCCGGTGGGCAGCATCGCCGTGTCGCCGCGTCGCCGTTCCAAGAGGACGAACGCCACTGCGGCCAGCACTCCGACGAGCGCCGCGACAAGCACCGGGGCGGAGGTGTGGCCGCGCGCGGGCGCGTCGATGAGGGCGTACGTGATGCCGGCGAGTGCGAGCGCGCCGAGCAGCGCCCCGGCCACGTCGAACCGGCGTCGGGTGCGCCCCGGTCCCTGCGTCCGCGAGACGTTCTCGTCACGGCTCTCCGGCACCCACCGCACGGCGGCCAGCACCACGAGTACGGCGAGCGGCAGGTTCAGGAAGAAGATCCACCGCCAGGACAGGGCGTCGATCAGCCAGCCGCCGATGAACGGACCCAATGCCGTGGAGACACCGGACAGTCCGGCCCAGGCACCGATCGCCCGCCCTCGGTCGTCGGGGTGGAAGCTCGCCTGGAGCACCGACAGGGACCCGGGGGTGAGCAGCGCGCCGCCGATACCCTGGAGGAACCGGGCCGCGATGAGCGCGCCGGTGCCCTGGGCCAGCCCGCACAGCACCGAGGCGACGGTGAACCACACCACCCCGATCAGGAAGACCCGACGCCTGCCGAAACGGTCCCCGAGTGCCCCGCCGAGCAGCACGAACGCCGCCAGCATCAGCAGGTAGCCGTTGACGGTCCACTGAAGATCGGCCACATTGGCATCGAGATCCTGGCCGAGTTTCGGCAGCGCCACGTTGACGACGGTGCTGTCGAGGAAGACCATTCCGGAGGCGAGGACTGCGGCGAGCAGCGTCCCCCGACCGGCGGCGGTGCCCATCCGCAGAGCGGGCGCGGGTGCGGAGGCGGTCATCTCACCAATCTGCCCTGCAGGATGTGGGAGACGCCACGAAACGCCGAAACCGTTCCCCGGGTACTGTGCGCAATCGCCGGGAGCCCGCAAGCTGGAGAGGTGTCGTCTGTGCGTACCAGATCAGGATCGCGCGCGGCGGTGACCGCGCTCGTCGCGGCGCTGGCGCTTGGCGTTGCCGGTTGTGTCCCACCGGATGAACCGGAGGCTGCCCCGTCGTCGGGTGGCGGCGGCAACACGGCCCAGCAGTTGGGTGAGCTGACCGTCGCCGAAGCAGGCTCGATGAAGGGCTACAGCCGGAGCCGTTTTCCGCACTGGCGGAACACCGGCAAGAACTGCGATGTGCGGGACACCATCCTGCAGCGCGACGGCGAGGACGTGAAGCTGTCGGGCTGCAACGTGGTCGGTGGTCGGTGGGAGAGCGTGTACGACGGTCGCAGCGCCGCCGACCCCTCCGACGTGGACATCGACCACATGGTGCCGTTGGCCAACGCGTGGCGCTCGGGTGCCGACGAGTGGGACGACGCGAAGCGCGGCGATTTCGCGAACGACACCACACGACCGCAGCTCTTCGCGGTTTCGGCGTCGTCGAATCGGTCGAAGGGTGACCAGGACCCGTCCCAGTGGAAGCCAGCAAACCGGTCGTACTGGTGTCAGTACGCGGAAGACTGGGTAGCCGTCAAGCACTACTGGCGACTGACGGTGACCAGTGCGGAGAAGTCCGCTCTGACCGACATGTTGGAGGGCTGCAGGGTGGGGAGCAATTCGTGACAGAGGCCGAGGGGGCTGGTGACAAGACCCCGGCCACAGCAGGCATGACCGCGGACGGTGCCGCCGAGACCCCGGCCGCCGTGCCGGGGGCCGGCATGGTCGCGGATTCCGACGGTGCCGGCGGCGCGCAGAGCCGTACCGCCGACATCGTGCCGGGGCCGGGCGGGGTGATGACCGACGAGGTCGGCGTCGTCACCGGCGAGTTGACCCTGCGCACCGATTACGCGGACGGCAAGGTCACGCTGCAGGTGCAGTACAAGGACGCCGACGAGTGGTACGCGGTGACCGGCGGGTCGGTCCCGCTGGGCGACCCGGCAGGGCTGGACGCGGTGCACGGTGTCGCTGTGGCACTGCTGCACCGCCCGGAGGGCTGACCGCGCCCGACAAAGTGATACCTCTGAGTCATCTTGATGACTCAGAGGTATCACGCTCACGAGGCAACGGCCCCGCGCCCCGTCAGACGTACGAGCCGGGCTCGCTGGGTGCGGAGACCACGCCCGGTGACTCGCCCTCGCCCTCGGGGCGGACGATCTGCACGCTGACCTTGTGCGGGCGCAGTTCCCCGCTGGCGATCTGCTCGGCGAAGTGGCAGGCCACCCGGCTGGTGCCGATCTCCCGCAGCACCGGCCGCTCGTCGGCGCAGCGGGTGGGCTGCGCCCACGGGCAGCGCGTGTGGAAACGGCAGCCGGACGGCGGGTTGGCCGGCGAGGGCAGGTCGCCCGCGAGCAGGATCCGCTCCCGCCGGTCCTCCACATCCGGGTCCGGCACGGGCACCGCGGACATCAACGCCCGGGTGTACGGATGCAGCGGCTCGGTGTAGAGACGGTCGCTCGGCGCTTCCTCGACAAGCGCGCCCAGGTACATCACGCCGACAGTGTCGGAGATGTGCCGCACGACCGCCAGGTCGTGCGCGATCACCAGGTAGGTCAGCCCGAGGCTGTCCTGTAGCTCGTCGAGCAGGTTCACGACCTGGGCCTGGATCGAGACGTCCAGCGCCGAGACCGGCTCGTCGGCGACGATCAGCTCCGGCCCGAGCACCACCGCACGGGCGATGCCGATGCGCTGGCGCTGCCCGCCGGAGAACTCGTGCGGGTAGCGGGACAGCGCCCAACGGGGCAGCCCCACAGCGTCAAGGGTCTCGCCGATGATCCGCCGACGGTCGTTGCGGTCGGCGCCGATCCCATGGGTCTGGAGGCCCTCGGTCAGGATCGACTCGACGTTCTGCCGGGGGTCGAGGCTGGACATCGGGTCCTGGAAGATCATCTGCATCCGGCGCCGCATGGTGCGCAGCTTGCCCGCCGGCAGCTTCGTCAGCTCGACGCCGTCGAAGTTCACCTCGCCCGCGGTCGGCGGTGTGAGCTGGAGCAGTGCACGACCGAGCGTCGACTTTCCGCAGCCGGACTCACCGACCAGCCCGTACGTCTTGCCGCGCGGGATGCTCAGGTCGACCCCGTCGACGGCCTTCACATGCCCGACCACCCGGTCGAAGAGCACTCCCCGTCTGATCGGGAAGTGCACCTTCAGGTCGCGTACCTCGACGAGGATGTCGTTGTCGCTCACGCTGGCTCCTCCTCGCGTGGGGCGGGCACCGTGCCGGGCACGGGCTCCGGGTTGACGCACCGGTAGCTCCGCCCGTCGTAGGTGTGTACCAGCTCCGGCGGCTGCCCCACACACTCGTCGATCCGGCGGGCGCAACGCGGGGCGAAGGCGCAGCCATCCGGCCAGGGCAGCAGATCCCGGACCGAACCGGGAATCGGGGTGAGCTTCTCGCCCCGCCCGGCGTCCAGGCGCGGCACCGAACCGAGCAGACCCACTGTGTACGGGTGACGCGGCTCGCGGAACAGCGGACGACGGCGGGCCGTCTCCACGACCCGGCCGGCGTAGAGCACGTTGACGGTGTCGACCATGCCGGCCACCACACCGAGATCGTGCGTGATCATCAGCAGCGCGGTGCCGGAGTCCCGGACCAGTTCCTTGAGCAGCTCCAGGATCTGGGCCTGGATGGTGACGTCCAGCGCGGTGGTCGGCTCGTCGGCGATCAGCAGCCGAGGCTGGCAGGCCACCGCCATCGCGATCAACGCCCGCTGCCGCATCCCGCCGGAGAGCTGGTGCGGGTACTCCTTCAGCCGGCGCTTCGGGTCCGGGATGCCGACCCGGTCCAGCAGCGACGCAGCCTCCTTGGCCGCGGTCTCGCCCTTCATCCCCCGGTGCCGGGCGAGCACCTCGGTCACCTGCAACCCGATCGGGATCACCGGGTTCAGCGAGGAGAGCGGGTCCTGGAAGATCATCGCGATGTCCCGGCCCCGGATGTCACGCCGGGACCGGTCGTCGAGCTGGAGCAGGTCGGTGCCGTCGAAGACGGCCTTGCCACCGACGCGCAGGCCAGGCTGCTTCGGCAACAGGCCCATGATCGCCAGTGACGTGACGCTCTTGCCGCAGCCGGACTCGCCGACCAGGCCGACGACCTCACCGGCGTCGACGGAGAAGGACACGCCGTCGACCGCGTGCACGGCCCGCTGGCCCCGCCGGGCGAACGTGACGGACAGATCGTCCACTTCGAGCAGTGCCATCAGGGGGCCTACTTCCGCAGCTTCGGGTCGAGGGCCTCGCGCATCGCCTCACCCAGCAGGGTGAAGCCGAGCGCGGTGATGATGATCGCGACCGCCGGGTAGATCGCCAGTGACGGTCGGATGCCGAGGTACTGCTGCGCGTCGGCGAGCATGACCCCCCATTCCGGTACGGCGGTGTCGGGGTTGCCCAGACCCAGGAACGAGAGCGCCGCGGCCTCGATGATCGCGGTGGCCAGGGTCAGGGTGGCCTGCACGATCACCGGGGCGAGGGAGTTCGGCACCACGTGGGTCAGTGCGATCTTCGACTTCTTCACGCCGAGCGAGGTGGCCGCCAGCACGTAGTCGCTGTTGGCCTGGGAGATCATCGAGCCGCGCAGCAGCCGGGCGAAGACCGGCACCGAGACCACGCCGACCGCGATCATCACAGTGGTCAGGCTGGCACCGAGCAGCGCGGCGATGCTTACCGCCAGCAGCAGGCTCGGCATCGCCAGCAGCATGTCGACGAACCGCATCAGGGTGGTGTCGATCCACCGCCCCCACCGGCCACCGAGGCCGGCCGCGGCACCGGAGACGCCGCCGATGAGCGCGCCGACCGCCAGGCCGATCAGTGTGGAGACCACGCCGACCAGCAGAGTCTGCCGGGCACCCACAATCATCCGGCTGAACTCGTCACGACCCTGGTGGTCGTAGCCGAACCAGTGGTCGCCGTTGGGGCCGGGGATGACACCCGGCTTGATCAGACCCTCACGGATGCCGATCGTGTCGGTCGGCGCGTACGGCACGAGGAACGGCCCGATCACCGCGACCAACACGAAGATCGCCAGGATGACCGCACCGACGACTGCCGCCGGGTTACGGCGCAGCCGGCGGAAAGCCTCCTGCCACAGGCTGACGCCACGCTCGTCGTCGCGGGCGGCCAACTCCGAGAGCCGGTCGATCTTTTCGCGCTTCTTGCCCGGGCTGAGGGTCATCGCACCCTCACCCTCGGGTCGATGAAGCTGTAGGAGAGGTCGACCAGAAGGTTCACCAGCACGTACACCACCGCGATGATCAGAATGAAGCCCATCAGCACCGGATAGTCGCGTTGGCCGATGGCCTCGGCGACGAAGGCCCCGATGCCGCTGAAGGCGAAGACGGTCTCGGTCAGTACGGCGCCGGAGAGCAGACCGCCGGCGAGCAGGCCGATCGACGTGGCCACCGGCAGCATCGCGTTACGCAGCACGTGCCGGGTACGGACCGTCCGCTCGGTCAGACCCTTGGCCTCGGCGGTCCGGACGAAGTCCTCGTTGAGCACCTCCAGCACGCTCGCCCGGGTGATCCGGACGATGATCGCCAGCGGGATGCTGGCCAGCGCGATGGCGGGCAGCACGAGATGCCAGAGGGCGTCGGCTGCCGCGTCCCACTCGCGGGTCATGAGCCCGTCGAGGACGAAGAAGTTGGTGATCCGGGTCGCGCCGAGCGTCGGGTCCTGCCGACCGCTGGACGGGAACCAGTGCAGGTTCTCCGAGAAGATCGCCTTGAGCACGTAGCCGAGGAAGAAGACCGGGATACAGATGCCGATCAGCGACCCGCCCACCGAGGCGTGGTCCAGGAACCGGCCCCGACGGCGGGCGGCCAGATAGCCCAGCGGGATGCCGACGCCGATCGCGATCACCATCGCGGTGATCGTCAGCTCCACGGTTCCGGGGAAGCGCTCGATGAACTCGGTGGTGACCGCCCGCTTCGTGGAGGTCGAGGTGCCCAGATCGAGCTTGATCATCCGGCGTACGAACCGCCCGTACTGCACCAGGATGGGCTCGTCGAGGCCCATGTTGCGGCGGATGGCGGCACGCATCTCGGGCGTACCGCGCTCGCCGAGGATCGCGGTCTCCGGGCCGCCGGGCAGCCGGCGGAGCCAGATGAAGAGCAGAAGGGAGAGCCCGAACAGCGTGGGTATCAGCTGAAGCAGGCGCCTGACGATGAACCGGAACACGGCGGCCTCGAAGGGGTGCGGAGGGTTGCGGGCGGGCGCTGTGCGACAGCGCCCGCCCGCGTTCCTTGCGTCAGATCAGGACTTACTTGAACTCGGCGGTGGCGAAGCGCTCGTCGGTGAGCGGGCTCGCCTTGACGCCGGTCACGTCCTTGCCGAACACGATCGCCGGCGGCGAGTGCGAGATCGGCACACCAGGCAGGAAGTCCATCACGGACTTGTTCAGGGCCTTGTACTTCTCGGTCCGGGCCGCGATGTCGGCGGTGCCGTCCGCGTCCTTGAACTGGTCGAACAGGGCCTTGTTGTTGAAGCCCCACTCGTCCTTCGGCCGGTCGAAGAACGTACCGATGAAGTTGTAGGCGTCGCCGTAGTCACCGGTCCAGCCGAGGAAGTGCAGATCGTGCTTGTTGCCCGAGGTAGTGGCGTTGAGGTAGTCCGGGCTCCACTTGAGCGGGATCGCCTCGACCGTGATGCCGACCGCCTTCAGGTCCGCCGAGAGCAGCTCGAAGATGTCCTTCGGGTTCGGCATGTACGGCCGGGTGACCTCGGTCGGGTAGTGGAACTTCAGCGTGAGGTTCGACGCGCCGGCCTCGGCCAGCAGCGCCTTCGCCTTGGCCGGGTCGTAGGTGTACTTGGTGACGTCGCCGTTCCAGCCCTCGACGGTGTCGGGCATGAAGTTGTCGGCGACCTTGGCGCCCGGGGGCAGCTTCGAGTCGACAAGCTGCTGACGGTTCAGCGCGTACGCGATGGCCTGCCGGACCTTCAGGTCGGCGAGCTTCGGGTTGCCCTTCTGGTTGATCGCCAGGTAGAGCACGTTGAACGCCGGGCGGGTGAGCATGTTGAAGCCCTCGCTCTTCAGCGGCTCAACGTCGGCCGGGCCAACCAGGTCGTAGCCCTGGATGTCACCGGAGCGCAGCGCCTGCTTGCGAGCGTTCTCGTCCGAGATCGTCTTGAAGATCAGGGTCTTCAGCTTGGCCTTGGTGCCGGCGTAGTCCTCGTTGCGCTCCAGGGTCAGCGTCTTGTTCGCGACGTCCCAGGACTTGAACTTGAACGGGCCGGTGCCGGTCGGGTGCTCAGTGGCGTACGACGGGTACTTGATGTCGTCCGCGGTGCCGCCCACGTTGCTGGCGTCGAACTCCTGCAGCGCCTTCGGGCTGTGGATGGAGAACGAGGGCAGCATCAGCGCGGCCGGGATCTTGCTGGAGACCCGCGTGAACGACAGGTCCACGGTGGTCGCGTCCTTGGCGGCGCAGGACTTGAAGAGGCTCGGCGGCAGGTCCGCGTTCTCGTTGGCGGCGAAGCCACCCATGACGTCCTGCCAGTACGCGGTCACGTCCGGGCTCTGCATGAGGCCCTTGGCGTTGTACCAACGGTTGAAGTTGACGCAGACGGCCTCGGCGTTGAAGTCGGTGCCGTCGTGGAACTTCACACCGGAGCGGAGCTTGAAGGTCCAGGTGGTGCCGGCGGCGTCCGGGGTCCAGGACTCGGCCAGACCGGGGGTGACCTTGGTGCCACCCTCCTCCGGGCGGACCAGGGTCTCGAAGACCTGACGCGCCACACGCAGCGACTCGCCGTCGCTGGCGAAGCTCGGGTCGAGCACCTTCGGGTCTCCGGCGACGCCGAAGACGAGGGTGTCCTTCTTACTATCGCTGGAACTGTCGTCGCGGTTGCTCTCGGCGCAGCCTGCTACCGCGAGGGCCGCGACCGCGACGGCCGCGATCGCGACCTTCGGCCTGGGTGCACGCATCGTGCTTCACCTCGTCCTTGGGGGTACGGACAACGTGGTGACAGGGGTCACCGATGGCGGTGACCATAGCTCCCGTGGCGTCCAGCCGGAAACAGGCGGGTGGACGGTTGGTATCGGATCGTGCCCCAACAGCCGTTTGACATTCGAATCGAAGGCCAACGTCGCTCTGCACCGAACAATCTGAATCCACGATGCCAAACTGTTACGTCTAATCGGCCCGATGAGCACGCAGGTGTCAGATCATTTCAGGGCAGCGACAAGGGCACGACGTGGCGATGGTCGGCACCCGGACCGGGTACCGACCATCGGCTGCGCGAAACGGATTTCAGACTGCCCGGCGCCCCTCGAAGGCCCGACCAAGGGTGATCTCGTCGGCGTACTCCAGGTCGCCCCCGACCGGCAGCCCACTGGCCAACCGGGTCACCGCGATGCCCATGGGCTTCACCATCAGCGCCAGGTAGGTGGCGGTCGCCTCGCCCTCGGTGTTCGGGTCGGTGGCAAGGATCAACTCCCGCACTGTCCCGTCACCGAGCCGGATCAGCAACTCCCGGATACGCAGGTTGTCCGGCCCGATCCCCTCCAGCGGATTGATCGCGCCGCCGAGCACGTGGTAGCGACCCCGGAACTCGCCGGTCCGCTCGATGGCCACCACGTCCTTGGGCTCCTCGACCACGCACAGCACCTCGTTGGTGCGGCGCGGGTCGCGGCAGATCCGGCACTGCTCGGACTCGGCCACGTTGTAGCAGGTCGTGCAGAACCGCACCAGCTCCTTGACCTTGCGCAGCGCGCCGGCCAGCCGGTTGACGTCGGCCGGATCCGCCGACAGGACGTGGAACGCGATCCGCTGAGCGCTCTTCGGGCCGACGCCCGGCAGCCGACCGAGCTCGTCGATCAGGTCCTGGATGGCACCTTCGTACATCTGCCGGCTCAGAAACCGGGCAGGCCGAGGCCGCCCATGCCACCGGCGACCGGGCCCATCTTGCGCTCGGTCAGCTCCCGTGCGGCCTCGGCGGCGTTGTGCACGGCCGCAACCACAAGGTCCTCAAGCGTCTCAACGTCGTCCGCGTCGACGGCCTTCGGGTCGATCTTGATCGCCTTCAGCTCACCGGAGCCGGACACGGTCGCGGTGACAAGTCCACCGCCCGCCGTACCGGTCAGCTCGGCCTCGGCCAACTCGGCCTGCGCGGCGGCGATCTGCTGCTGCATCTTCTGCGCCTGCTTCAGCATCTGCTGCATGTTCGGCTGTCCACCTGGGCGCACGGATGGCTCCTTCTCGCACTCGTCTGCTCGGCCGCCGCCCAGCCTAACCGCTGTGGCCGCCCCCGCCCCGCCCGGTGCGCGCGCCCACGCCGAGCAGCCGGAACGACCCCGGGTACGGCTACCACCACCCGCAATCGGCCATCTGGCGGTAGTGCGCCGGGCACCGCCGCACTGGTCTGCTCGACGTCATGAATCTCAACCGCACCGGCCGCGTCGGCGCGTTGTGCTTGGTGGCCGCGGCACCGGTCTTCCTGGTCGCCAACCTGGTGACCGGCCTGCGCTGGCAGGACCCCACCTACAGCTGGGCCACAAACAACATCAGCGACCTCGGCAACGTCCACTGCGGGATCTGGGACACCACCCGCCCCCGCTACGTCTGCTCGCCCTGGCACCCGCTGATGAACACCGCGATGCTGGCCACCGCCGCACTCCTCGCCGTCGGCCTCCTGCTGACCTGGCGCATCCTCGGTCGCGGCGGTGTGGTCCGCTCGGCCCAGGCGCTGCTACTGCTGGCCACCATCGGGTACGCCCTCGCCGCCCGCTACCCGGCCGACGTCGACGAGAACCTGCACGTCCTCGGCGCATTCCTGATCATGGGAGTGGGCAACATCGGTCTGCTCCTCGCCGGCTTCGCCCCAGGCAGCACGCTGCTCGGCCGGTGGCGGCGGCTCACCCTCGCCGCCGGGCTCACCGCGCTGGTAGGAACAGTGCTGTTCGCCGCCCAACAAGGCGTAGGGATCGGGGTGGGAGGCATGGAACGCATAGCCGTACTCCCGTTCCCCCTGTGGGCCTGCTGCGCAGGAGTCCTACTAGCCGAAACTCCAACCCCAGCCCCCGGCGCCCCTGCCCCGCCTAGCCCCGCCCTGCCCGTCCCACCCTCGCCCCGTCGATCATGGAGTTGTGGTGCCCGCTTTGATCAGTGAGGGGTGGTTTGTCCCCCACCACAACTCCATGATCGACGCGCGAGGGTTGGGCGCGCACGGTTTGACTAGCGGGCGTCGACCTCGTCGATCTTCTCGGCGCCGAACGTCTCGCGGAGCAGCCGTACCGCCTGCTCCTCGCTGGACTCCCGCGCGGTCTTCTCGTCGATGACCTCGTCCAACGGCTCGTCGCCCGGGTCGAACCCCTCGTAGGTGGGCGTCGCCGCCGGTGCCGCCGCGCCGGGCCGCCCGCCCCGCAACGGTCCGTCGAAGTCCGGGTCGTAGGGCGGTTCGCCGGCCCATTCGGCGTCCGCGGGAGGCCGGCCTGCCGATGCGGTACGCGCACCGCGCCCCGCGGCCGCCGCGCGAGCTGCGGCGATGGCACTGCTCACCGGGGCGCCACCGGCTGAAGCCGGCTGCCGGGCCGCCGGTGCCGAGTTCCCGCGCGCCCCCGGGTTACCGCCGCTGGCGGCTGGACCGGAATTACCTGCTCCAGCGCTGTGCGCGCCGGTGCCGTGACCGCCGGCACCGTTGCTGCCCGTGCCGATAGTGCCCGTGGCGTTGCTGCCGGTGCCGATAGTGCCCGTGCCGTGCGTGCCGGTCGCTGTAGGCGCCGAGCCGGAGCCGTCAAGTGCGCCGGAGCCCGCGTCGCTTCCGGCCGACACGCCACCCGGACGGGCGGCCTCCGGCCAGTCCTCGTCATCCGCCGCCTCGGCAGCGGCGGCATCGCCGCCGGGGCGGGCCGCCTCCGGCCAGTCGTCATCGTCATCCGCCGCGGCCGCGGGCGGCGCTCCACCCTGCCGGCCCGCACCGTGGCCACCGGAGCCGTGCCCGCCGGAGCCCTGACCACCAGAGCCGTGTCCACCAGCACCCTGGCCGCCGGGCGTGCCCGTTGCAGCAGCTACGCCGCCGCCGGCACCCGGGCCAGCGACGCCTGACGGATTCGCTGGGGCAGACGGCGCGCTGGTCGGGCCGGAAGCAGCGGTTGATGTCCGACCGGTGGGCTGAGCGCTCGGCGGCGCAGCAGCAGTGTCGAGGCTCGTCACGGGCTGCGCGCTCGGCGGTACTAATGCGGCAGACGGATTCGGTGCCGACGGCTCGGCAGGTGCGGCCGGCGGTGCGGCGGGACGGGCCGGTGCGGCTGGCTGCGAGCGCGGCGGGCCGGACAGCGACGCAGCGCCCCGTTCGCCGGCCACCTCGCAGCGGATCTGCCAGCGCCCGCCCAACTCCTCGTAGAGCGCATCGGTGAGCACCGCCGCGTGGTCGGCCATCATCTTGGCCAGCACTGTCGACTTCACCGTCAACACCAGCATGTCGCCGTCGAGTTCGCGTACCACGGCGTCGCGCATGAGGGCTGCGATCCGCTTGTTGGTCCGGTTGACCTTGCCGACCACGTCGGGCCAGACCCGTCGGACCGCTACCGCGTCCAGCGCAGCGGCCGGCGCACCCGGTCGAGGCGGCTCGGGCGTGGCCGGGTCGGGTAGCACCGCCGACGGCGGCACCACACGGCGTGGGGCCGGCGAGCCGGTGCCCGGCCCGGCGGGCGAGACGGGTACGGCCCGATCGGCGACTGCCTGCCCGCCGGCTGACGCGCCGGGCGACACCGCGATCGGCGAGTCGACACCCGCAGCATGCGACGCGGCAGAGCCGGAATCGGTAGCACCCGAGGCAGCGGTGGTCTGCGCCGAGGGCGCCACCGGGTCGACGGACCACGGCGGTGCAGAGGTCGGTGCGGCAGCCGGAACCGGAGGGGCTTGCTGTGGGCGTACCCCTGGGTTGGTTGCGGCGGCCGGCGGCGCGTCGGTGCCGGTCAGGGTGAGACGGCGTTCCATGCGTTCCAGGCGTTGGAGCAGGCCGCGGGTGGAGTCGTCGGCGCCGGGCAGGAGCATCCGGGCGCAGATCAGCTCCAGCAGCAGGCGGGGCGCGGTGGTGCCGCGCATCTCCACCAGGCCGTCGTGGACGATGTCGGCGCAGCGGGACAGCGTGCCCGGGCCGAGCTGGGAGGCTTGGGCGGCCATCCGCTCGATCTGGTCGGCGGGGCCGTCGATGAGGCCCTTCGCCGCGGCGTCGGGCACCTGCTGGAGCACGATCAGGTCGCGCAGCCGCTCCAGCAGATCGGCTGCGAACCGGCGTGGGTCGTGGCCGGCCTCGGCCACCCGGTCGACCGTGGCGTACGCGGCGGCGCCGTCCCCGGCGGCCAGCGCGTCGCACATCTCGTCGATGAGCGCGGCGTCGGTGACCCCGAGCAGGGCCGCGGCCCGCGCGTAGCTGACGCCTTCGGGGCCGGCGCCAGCGATGAGCTGGTCGAGCACGGAGAGGCTGTCCCGGGCGCTGCCGCCACCGGCACGGACCACGAGCGGGAAGACCGCCGGTTCGACGGCGACGCCCTCGGCCTGGGTGAGTTGCTCGAGGTACGGGCGGAGCACCTTCGGCGGGATCAGCCGGAACGGGTAGTGGTGGGTCCGCGACCGGATAGTGCCGAGGACCTTCTCCGGTTCGGTGGTGGCGAAGATGAACTTGACGTACTCCGGGGGCTCCTCGACGAGCTTGAGCAGGGCGTTGAAGCCCTGTGTCGAGACCATGTGCGCCTCGTCGATCACGTAGATCTTGAAGCGGCTGCTGGCCGGCGCGAAGAACGCGCGCTCGCGCAGCTCACGGGCGTCGTCGACACCGCCGTGGCTTGCGGCGTCGATCTCGATCACGTCGATGGAGCCGGCGCCGTCGGTGGCCAGCGAGCGGCAGGACTCGCACTTGCCGCACGGCTCGGGGGTGGGGCCCTGCTCACAGTTGAGCGAGCGGGCCAGGATCCGGGCGCTTGACGTCTTACCGCAGCCACGTGGGCCGGAGAAGAGATAGGCGTGGTTGAGCCGGCCGCTGCGCAGCGCCTGCGACAGCGGCTCGGTCACGTGCTCCTGACCGATGACCTCGGCGAAGGTACGCGGCCGGTACTTGCGGTAGAGCGCCAGCGTCACTCGTCCCGCCTCCTCTCGACCGAGCCATTCTGCGCCGGTCGGGCGCGGGTGACCACCCACCACCCCGGCGCGCTGGGGTTGCCGGAGGTTGCCGCGCTTGATCGACCCGGCTTCCTGGAAATCGGGGTGTCCGCAGGCCCGGGACACCCCGACATCAAGGATGTCGAGTGGATCAACCGGCCCGCAGACAAAAAGGCCTCCCGTGCACCCGGCAGAGCTCGCTTATCCTTGCTGCCTTCCGGCCCTGGGGAGGTTCACGAGATACCGCCGCACGGGAGGTGACGCCCAGCCTACCCGACGGCCCGTCGATCTTCAGGGGGTGGTGGGGTGGCCCAGCCGACGAGGGCCTGTATCCTGGCTCGCGGAGGATTCGCCTAGAGGCCTAGGGCGCACGCTTGGAAAGCGTGTTGGGTTTACACCCTCACGAGTTCGAATCTCGTATCCTCCGCTCGCTTGAGCAGCACCAACGCCCGGCAGACCTTTATCGGTCGGCCGGGCGTTCGTCTTGTGGTCTCATCGATGTCGTGACCGACGCGGCTTGGCAGTGGGACGAGACGTTGTACGCGGGCAGCGCCAGTCACTACAGCGTCGGACGCATGCCGTACCCGCCCAGCCTCGCGGACGCCGTCGCGACGGCACTCGGACTCGATGGCACCGGCCGGCTCCTGGACGTCGGCTGCGGGCCGGGGTCGTTGACGCTGCTGCTCGCGCCCCTGTTCGAGGCGGCGGTGGGCGTCGACGCCGACCGGGACATGCTCGTAGAGGCAGGCCGCAGGGCGCGCGAGGTGGGACTGACAAGCGTCGAGTGGCGACATTTACGCGCCGAGGAACTGCCGGCCGATCTGGGTACGTTCCGGGTGGTCACGTTCGCCCAGTCGTTCCACTGGATGGACCGGCCGCTGGTGGCCGGTCGGGTCCGGAGCATGCTCGTGCCCGGCGGGGCGTGGGTCCACGTCCACGCCAACACGCACCAGGGCGTGGCGGGGGACGACCCGCTGCCGTACCCCCGGCCACCGTGGCGGCAGATCGACGACCTGGTCGCCAGCTATCTGGGGCCGGTCCGCCGGGCGGGGCAGGGGTGGCTGCCGGCGGGCACCCCGGGCGGCGAGGACGAGATCATGCGGCAGGCGGGCTTCACCGACCCCACCCATCTCACGATCGACCAGGGAATGGTCGTGGAACGCCGCGTCGAGGAGGTCATGTCGGCGGTGTTCTCGCTGTCCAGTTCGGCGCCGCACCTGTTCGGTGGACGGCTCCCCGCGTTCGAGTCGGACCTCCGTTGCCTCCTGGCGGCGACGGCACGCGACGGCCCGTTCGCCGAGCGGCGGCGCGAGGTGGCCGCGTCGATCTGGCGCACCTGACCGCCTTGCGCCTCCTTCGTCGTGCCCCACGAGGACCTCGGCGCGACCCAGGGCCTGACCAGCCGCCTGGCCTCAGGCGCGTCGCAGGCCTGACCAGCCGCCTGGCCTCAGGCGCGGTCTAGGGACACGAGATCTTGGACCGTTTCCGTTAGCCGCTAACGGAAACTGTCCAAGATTCGCTTAGATTCACCGTCCCGGCCGGCCAGCAGGTTGAGCGCGCCGGGGACGACGCCGACCCGGGGCGAATCCGTCGTACACATGTTCTATCCACAGGCTGTGGACGGCGGTCAGGAGCCGTCGCGGAGGTCGGCGAGCCGTTCCGGCCGGAAGCTGATCTTATCGAAGGTCGCGCTGCACCCCTCGCCGGTCGGTGACTGGCCTACGAAGCCGATCCGGTCGCCGGACGGGTCGCCGTCGAACCCGAAAACACGGATCAACTGCCAGGTCGTGCCGTCGACCGAGGCGTGGTACGCGTAGACCCGGCCGATCCGCGAGACCCGCAGCCACACCGTCCGGTCGGGTACGACGAAGGCGTTCGCGTCGTCGGCGACCCCTCGACAGATGACCGACACGATCATGGGCTCGGCCTCGGGCGAGGACTCGAAGCACAACTTGCCCCAGCACCGCTCGTCGCGCCAGAGCAGGAGCACTCCGGCGTCGAAGGTCGAGGCGAACTCCACTGTGACCCGGGCGCTGAACTGGAAATCACCCACCGGAGGCAGGTCACCGAGCAGCGTCGCCGCGTTGAGGACAGGCGCGGGGCCCCCGCCCGCCTCGACGCCATCGCCGCTCGGGTCGATGAAGATGTCCGTGCGCGGCTCCGCCGACACCGTCACCGCACCCGCTGACTCGTCGATCCGCCACAGCCCCGCGGACGAGGGCGTGAGCAGGGACGGCATGCCGGGGACGGTCAGTCGATCAGCCATTGGCCGACCGTACAGCCCGCCGCCGGGCAGGACGCCAGACCGGGTACGGTCCGGGATATCGACGCCGGGCGACGCCGTCGTACACATGTTCTATCCACAGGCTGTGGACGGCGGAGGGTTCGATGGGTTACCAGCTCAGCGCGGTCGTCGCGGACGCCGAGCTGCTCCGCGAGCACACCGCCGAGCTGGACCACGCGGTCCTCGGCGAGCTGCGGCAGGACTTCGCGCTGCTGCCGGTGACCCCGCAGTTGGTGGTGGAGCTGACCGGGTCACTGCCGGACTTCGCGGTGGACGACCGCACGGCCGAGCATCCGTTCGGCCTGGTCCTGTCGCCGGTGCTGACCGAATTGCTGAGCGGATGGTCAGGTCTGGGGCCGGTGGCGTACGTCGAGGCGGAGTTCGGCGGCGGCGCCGGCTACCAGTCGGCGATGGTGTGGCTCGGCGGCGCGGTGTCGTGGGGTCCGTGCTTCGACGACGTGCTGGACGGGCCGCGCGAGCAGTGGCCGATAAACGCGGCACTCCTCCGGCTCGGCGTCGAGCGGGGCGCGTGGATCGATCCGTTCGCCGAGGTGGGCTTGCACCTGGAGCGCAGCACCGACGGTTGGCTGGCGCATGGGCGGCGGAGGCTCAGTGCCGACTACTGGGACGAGCTGGTCGAGCAGTGGGAAAACCAGTAATCCGGCGACTGGCAGCAACCTGAGCGGCCCGCTCCCGTTGGGGACCGGGGGGATTCCATGAAATTGCGACAATTCGCGTTTATTGCCACGCTGATGACTGCTGCCTCGATCGCCGGCAGCGGCGCGCCACCACCCGGGTCGACCCCGGCCAACTGGCCCGCCACCAACGAGGTCGTCGACCTGAACGGCCTGCGCAACATCGAGTTCGGCGACACCGAGGACGAGCTGACCCGCCGGGGCATCCTGCGTACCGACCTGGACGGCTGCGGGCCGACGCTCACCGGCCACGACACGGTGAGCCCTGTCTTCGTGGAGACCAAACTGGTGCTGCTGTGGGCCGGCGACCCCATGCGGACACCCGAGGGCATAACGGCCGGCTCACCCGTCGACCAGGTCTGGTCGCGCTATCCAACTGTCACCAGGCTGCCCGCTCCACAGGGGACACACCGCCTCGACGGGCTGCTCGCCCGCACCGGCGACCGCGCGTACCTGTTCCTGCACGACGGGCGCACGGTCCAGAAGACCATCGCGGGGTACGCCGACTGGGCCCGCCGCCTCTTCGACGAGGGAGCGGGCCCCTGCTGAATCGTGGGGCAGAACGCGGAACGCCCGGTCGATCCTCGCGGATCTGCCGGGCGTTCTCGCTGTTCACGAGCGGTGGCGGCGGGATTTGAACCCGCGGAGGGCGTAAACCCTCACACGCTTTCGAGGCGTGCTCCTTAGGCCACTCGGACACGCCACCGCCGACGAGGGTACAGGACCGCCGGTTCCCACGCCGAACCGGTATCACCCGAGTCGGCCTGGCAGGATCTTTGCCATGAGTACGCACATCGGCGCGAAGCCGGGCGAGATCGCTGAGCGGGTCCTGATGCCGGGCGACCCCCTGCGGGCCAAGTGGATCGCGGAGACCTACCTCGAGGGCGCCACCTGCTACTCGACGGTTCGGGGCATGCTGGGTTTCACCGGCCGCTGGAACGGCGTCGAGGTCTCCGTCCAGGGCTCCGGCATGGGCATGCCGTCCGCCTCCATCTACGCCCACGAGTTGATCAACGAGTACGGCGTGAAGACCCTGATCCGGGTCGGCTCCTGCGGCGCTCTCAGCGCCGACCTGCAGCTGCGGGACGTGGTCGCGGCGATCGGCTCGTCCACCGACTCGAACATGAACCGGATGCGGTTCGACGGGTTGATCGACTACGCGCCGGTGGCCGATTTCGGGCTGCTGCGTACCTCGGTCGAGGTGGCTGAGCGGCGCGGCATCGCGATGCGCGTCGGGCCGATCCTGGCGGCGGACGCCTTCTACACGGATCGGCCGGACCTCTACGACACGCTTGCCGACTACGGCGTGCTGGCGGTGGAGATGGAGTCGGCGGCGCTCTACACGATCGCCGCCCGGTTCAAGGCTCGCGCGCTCACCGTGTTGACCGTCAGCGATCACATCAAGACCGGCGAGAAGACCACGTCGGCGGAGCGGGAGCAGACCTTCGGCCAGATGGTCGAGATCGCCCTCGACACGATCGTCGCCTGACCCTTCGTCGCATCTCTGCCGCCCCGCCGTCCGGATGGACGGCGGGGCGGCGTGTTTCCGCGGGGCGAGAGGGTGACGACGGTCACCGACTAAAACAATACGACCGATCGTGCTTATTGAGTACGGTGTCCGCATGACCGTGGACGGACGCCTCGCCCGAGGTGAGCGCAGCCGCAATGCCGCGCTTGACGCGGCAGTTGTGCTCGCCACCGAGTCCGGCCTGGACGGGCTCAGCCTCGCCCAGCTTGCCGACACACTCGGCGTGAGCAAATCGGGCCTGTTCGCGCACTGGCGGTCGAAGGAAGCCCTGCAGCTCGCCGCGATCGACAGGGCGGTGGCGCTCTGGCGGGAGCGGGTGATCGCACCGGCGTTGCTCGCCCCGCAGGGCGTACGACGGCTCCGCGCGCTGCACGACGCCCGCCTCGACTTCTACGCCACAGGCGTACTCCCCGGCGGCTGCTTCTTCGCCAACACCCAGTTCGAATTCAACGCCCGCCCCGGCCCGGTCCGCGACCGGCTCGCCGAGGCGTACACACGGTGGACGGCGTTCCTCGAAAACCTCGTGCAGCAGGCGGTCGACGTCGGCGAACTCCCCGCCGACCTGGACGTCCCGCAGTTGGCGTACGAGATCGACGCGCTCGGGATGGCAGCAGCCATGAGCTCCCGGATGCTCAACCCGGACGCCGCCTACCGGCATGCCCGCGCCGGCCTGCTGAACCGCCTACGGGCGCTCTGCCCCGACCCCGCCCTGCTAACGGAAGGCCCCACATGAGCAACGCAGTCGCCGACCAGCCCGCCATCGCCGACCAGCCCGCGGTCACCGGCCAGCCCGCCGTCGAATTCGGGCACGTCGAGCACGTCACTGTGCACTTCGACGACCTCGACGCGATGGGAATCCTGCACAACGCCCGGTACGCGGTGCTGCTGGAACGTGCCCTGACGCCGTACTGGACCGAGCGCGGGCTTGCCTACCGGGGCAGCGCCACCCCGCCGGACCTGTTCCACGCGGTCCGCGAGTTCACCATCAGCTACCGGGCGCCGATCGTCACAACAGGGCCGGTGGCGGTGCACTTCTGGCTCGAACACTTCGGTGCCAGCAGCGCCGAGTACGCCTTCCAGTTCCGCTCGGTCGACGGCAGCAACGTGCACGCCGAGGGGCGTCGGGCGATCGTCCGCCTCGACCCGGCGACGCTACGGCCGGCACCGTGGACCGAGGCCGCGCGGGCGGTGGCCGCCACCCTGCTCCGCCCCGCCGCCGTGGCCTGAGCAGCGTCCGTCCCAAAGGAGAAGGATCAGCGGAAGAACGCCCGCAGGACGGCTGCGGTTTCGGCTTCGAGTACGCCGCCGTACACCTCGGGTCGGTGGTTGAGCCGGCGGTCACGCAGCACGTCCCAGAGGGAGCCGGCCGCGCCGGTCTTGGGTTCCCAGGCGCCGAAGACGACTGTGGAGACCCGGGCCAGCACCAACGCCCCCGCGCACATGGTGCACGGCTCCAGGGTGACAACCAGGGTGCAGCCGTCCAGCCGCCACCTGCCGGCGAGTTCGGCACCCCGGCGCAGGGCCAGCACCTCGGCGTGGGCCGTCGGGTCGCCGGTCAGCTCCCGTTCGTTGCGCCCGATCGCGAGTTCGGTGCCGTCCGGCCCGTAGAGCACGGCACCCACCGGCACGTCGTCGACGTCGGCTGCGCCCGGGTCGTCGGTGGTCGGGCCGGTGACGGCGACCTCCAGGGCCCGGCGCATCCACAGCTCGTGTCGCTGCCGCCGGCCCATCTGCCCCGGCTCGGCCAGCCCTTCGTGAGCACCCGGCCCGGCCCGACCGAGTACGCCAGTCGTCTCCAGCAGAGGATCAGTGGCGTCGGCCGGCTCCGCACCGCCGGTCGGCACCGACCCGACTGGATCAGACCTCACGCAGCTCCTCGACCTCGTCGGAGCAGCCGAGCACCTCGCAGATCTCGGCGGTGACGTCCGCCGGCAACATCCCCTCGTGGGTGCAGAGGTTCAGCAGCTTCTGCGCCGGGATGCCCAGGTTGGCCAGCAGGTCCGCCTCGCCCACCGGGTCGGCCTCCGGGTCGACGGCGGGCTGCTCGCTCTCCTCGTCGCCGCTGGCCGCCGGCCGGGGCTCGTCGTCGCCGTCGAGCCCGGTGACCGAGGTCTTCAGGTCACCCACAAGCAACTGACCAAGCCGGGACTCCTCGGCGAACGCCGAGTCCGACCCGAACACCCGCAGGTCCTCGCCCTCGTCGAGGCGCAGGATCACCAGGTACGCGTCGTCGGCCTCGACGAAAAGCAGCGACACGTCGGCCTCCAGGTCGACGTCGCGCAGCCGATCGGCGATCTCGTCGATGTCGGTGGCGCCCCGCAGGTTGACCTCAGCGGCGGTCCAACCGCTGTCGTCGCGCACCACGGCCGCAGCGAAGTACGACACGGTCCCCCCAATAGCCCTCGGCACAGCGCCGACTTCTTACGCGTGCACGTTAGCCGGTCGGGTCGGCAGGCGACCGGTCAACGCCCCGACAGGCCGGCCAAACCTGACAAAATTGGATCAGCTGGCGACGCGGCGACGGGTGGCGATGAGCTGACGTAGACGCTCCGTGCGCAGGCGCTGCGGCCGGGTGCGCTGTCGTACCGACCGAGCGCCCGCCAACTCGGCGAGCAACTGGAGGCGACGGCGGCTTCGATCCGGGTCCTGCCGCGAGGTGGTCCAGGCCATACCGCCGAGGGTGCCGAGTCTCGGCGGCCACGTCAAGACGGCGTTCGCTACGCAGCCAACCGGGCACTCGGCGCAGTCATCCGCGCCCGCGCGACCCGCTCACAGGAGGCCCACTCACCACAACGGCCAGTCACCGGTGCCCGCCCAGCGCACCGCCACCACGGCGGCGGCGATGCTCCAACCACCTGCGGTGACAATTGCCACGCCGGTGCCGACTCCCCGATCGCCGTAGCGGACCAGCACCAGGGCGGTCGCCCAGGCCAGCAGGCCGGCGAACACCGTCCACCACACGTAGGTGGCCAGGTCGGTGCCGAGCAGGCCGAACAGCAGCAGCCATGCCGCCGCCATGCCGCCGCCTGCCGCGACGCCGCCGCCGGTCACCGGGTGCGGTTCGCGGTAGGTGGGCCTTGTCGGTGGCCCCGCCGGAAACAACCCCGAGGGGGTACGCGGCAACGGGTGCGCGGCGAAGCCGGTATCCCGGTCGGGGCCGGGTCGGGCGATGGTCACCGTCGCTGCCCTCCCTCACGCGCGTCGCTCGTGCCCACGGTACCGGTCTGCCAGGATGACCGGATGCCCTCGCCGACGATCCGCCGCGTGCGTCCGGCGTACCTGATTCTGCTGGTGCTCGCCCCGGTCCTGGCTGGCGGCTGCGCGACCACGCGGCCTGGGGTTCCGGCGGGCAGCGCCACGCCGACCGCGCCTGCGGTCTGGGAGACCGCCGACCAGCCGCCGGCGCCCTCGGCGAGCGGGCCAGCAAGCCCGGCGCCGTCGTCGGCCGCGCCGTCGTCGACAGCGCCCCGCGCCGGGCTGCGGCACGTCTTTCCGGTACGCGCCGACGACGTCGCCTATCACCCGACGCACGGCGCGTACCCGGCGACGGACATCTTCGCCGACTGCGGGGAGCCGTTCGTGGCGGTGACCGACGGGACGGTGCTGGAGGTGAGCCGGGTCGACAGGTACCGCAAGCGCGGGCCGCAGGGGCCGGACAACGGCGGCCTGTCGGTGGCCCTGCTCGGCGACGACGGGGTGCGCTACTACGGCTCGCACCTGAGCGCGGTGACCGCGGGTGTCGACGCCGGGGTGCGGGTCCGCGCCGGGCAGCAGCTCGGCAAGGTGGGCCGCACCGGAAACGCCAACAACGTCTGTCACGTGCACTTCGGCATCTCCCCGCCGTGTACGGGCAAGGACGGTTGGTGGATCCGGCGCGGCGTGCTCTGGCCGGCGCGTTACCTGGACTCGTGGCGACGCGGCGACAATCGTGAGCCGGCCGCCGAGGTGACCGCGTGGCAGCGGAAACACGGCTGCCCGAAGGCTCCCTGACGAGCCCCGTACCCGCTAGGTTCGGTGGGATGAACGCCCGGGACCCCATCGCCGACCTACGCCGGATCGCGTTCCTGTTGGAGCGGGCGAACGAGGCCACGTACCGGGTGCGGGCGTTCCGGTCGGCGGCGAAGGCGCTCGCCGGACTGCCGGCGGCCGAGGTCGCCGAGCGGGCCGGCAACGGCACGCTCACCACATTGGCCGGGGTGGGTGATGTGACGGCCCGGTGTGTCGCGGAGTCCCTGGCCGGTGAAGAGCCCGTC
This sequence comes from Micromonospora sp. NRRL B-16802, assembly GCF_001279555.1. NCBI lineage: Bacteria > Bacillati > Actinomycetota > Actinomycetes > Micromonosporales > Micromonosporaceae > Micromonospora > Micromonospora sp. NRRL B-16802. The sequence goes on from NZ_LGEB01000053.1 coordinate 558,567, forward strand.
TATCTGCGCAGGCTCGTGGCAACCGAGGGCAGCGACCTGGATGCCGAGGCGGCGGCGCTGCGCGCCGCCCTGCGCGGTGACTGCCACACGCACTCCGACTGGTCCGACGGCGGCTCCCCCATCGAGGAGATGACGCTCGCCGCGGTGGAGTTGGGCCACGAATACATGGTGTTGACCGACCACTCGCCCCGGCTGACGGTGGCGCGCGGGTTGACCGCCGACCGCTTGCGTCGCCAGTTGGACCACGTGGCGCAGGTGAACGCGGCGCTGCCGGAGGGCTTCCGGATCCTGACCGGGATCGAGGTGGACATCCTCGCCGACGGCTCGCTGGATCAGGACGAGGAGCTGCTGGCCCGGTTGGACGTGGTGGTGGGATCGGTGCACAGCGGCCTGAAGGACGAGCGGGCCAAGATGACCCGGCGAATGCTGACCGCGGTCGCCAACCCGCACCTGGACATCCTCGGCCACTGCACCGGGCGGATGGTGTCGTCCCGACCGGCCGGCGTGACCGGCCCAGGTGACCGGGGGCATCGGGCCCGCACCCGGGGCGAGAGCGACTTCGACGCGGACGCGGTGTTCGCCGCCTGCGCCGAGCACGACACCGCCGTCGAGATCAACTCCCGACCGGAGCGGCAGGACCCGCCGAAGCGGCTGATCCGCCGCGCCCTGGAGGCCGGCTGCCGGTTCGCCATCGACACGGACGCGCACGCACCCGGTCAGCTCGACTGGCAGCGGTTCGGCTGCGAGCGGGCGGCCCTCTGCGGCGTTCCGGCCGACCGGGTGGTCAACACCTGGCCAGCGGACCAACTGGTGGAGTGGACCCACAGCCGAGGCTGACTGCCCCTCGGCAAAGGCGCTTGATCGACGCTGCTTGATCGACTCGGTCAGCCGCGGGCGGGCTCGGCCGCAGGCACGGCCCCGGGGGCGGCGGGCTCGGTGCCGGGTGCGGCGGGTGCGCCGACACCGATCACCGGGCGGGGCTTCCGGCGGCCGAAGGCTCCCTGCGCGACCGCGACACCCAGCAGCACGATGAGCGCGCCGACCGGTTGGTGCCAGTTGAGCCGTTCGCCGAGCACGACAGCGCCGATCAGCACCGCGAAGATCGGGATCAGGTAGGTGACTGTGGACGCGGTACTCGCGCCGGCCACCCGGATGTTCCGGATGTTGATCACAAAGGCGAGCCCGGTGCCGAGGGCACCGAGAGCCAGCACGCTGCCCACCACCTTCGGCGACAGGTCGGTGGGCAGCGGCGGGGCGCCCGCCACGAACGGGGTGACGACGGCGAGTTGCCCGGCGGCCAGCAGCACCTGCACCGTGGAGAGCGACAGCCCGGAGTGCGTGCTGCCGGCGACGAACCGCTTCTGGTACGGGATGGCGACGCCGTAGCAGGCGGCCGCTCCGAAGCACATCAACTGCCCGACGAAGTGCGCGCCGCCGATGCCCTCCCAGACCCCGAGCACCACGAGTACGCCGAGGAAGCCCAACCCGAGCCCGACCCCACGGCGGACGGTCAGCCGCTCGGTGCGGAAGACGAGCACCGCCAGCGGCAGCACGATGAGGGGCGTGGTGGCGTTCCAGATGCCGGCCAACATCGACTCGACCCGTTGCTCACCGTAGCCGAAGAGGGTGAACGGCACGGCCACGCCGAATGCGGCGACGACGAAGAGATGCGCCCAGATCCGAGGCTCGCGGGGCAGCCGGTCGCGCAGCACCGCGAGGACGACAAGCAGCGTCACCGCACCGGCGAGGACCCGGTAGAGGGTGAGCTGGACCGGGTGCAGCTCGGCTACCCCGACCTTGATGAACAGGAAGCTGGAACCCCAGATGGCGGCGAGGGCTAGGAACCCCGGCAGCCAGCTGCGCAGCGGCGCCTTGTCAGGAGTGATGTCGGTCGTCACCCCTGACACTGTGCCGGACAGGTGCGACAAAGTCGCGGGACTTTCGACAGCCGAATCGGACACTCGAACACGCCAAATGCCGTCGACATCGGGGCGGGCTGGTCACGTAGTGTCGCAGCGTGGGACAAATTGATGAACTCGCCAACCGCTACGTAGCCGAGTGGGCACCGTTGAGCCCCACCGGCGCGACCTATGTCGGCATCGCCGGCCATGACGACCGGCTCGACGACCTCTCACCTGAGGGCTACCGGGCACGCGCCGACCTGACCCGCCGGACGCTCGCCGAGCTTGACGTCACCGAGCCGGACACCGAGGCGGAGCGCACCGCCAAGGAGGCCATGCAGGAGCGACTCGGCCTGGACCTGGCCCGGTACGACGCCGGCGAGGCGACCAGCGAGATCAGCGTCATCACGAGCGGGCTGCACGAGGTCCGCATGGTGTTCGACCTGATGCCGACGGCGACGGCCGACGAGCAGGCCAACATCGCCGCTCGGCTCAACGGCCTCGCCGGGGCTCTGGAGGGCTACAAGACCACCCTGCGCGAGGCGCTCGCCGCCGGCCAGGTCAGCTCCAAGGTGCAGCTGGTCGAGGTGGCCAAGCAGTGCGACATCTGGACCGACCCGACTGGGGACAACTTCTTCCACGGGCTCGTCGAGCGGCTGGACGCGGACGGCACGCTCGGCGCGGAGCTGCGTCGGGGCGCGGCGTCGGCCACCGCGGCGACAGCCGAGTTCGGTCAGTTCCTGCGCGCCGAGTTGGCACCGCACGGGCGGGACAAGCAGGCCGCCGGGCGCGAGCGCTACGAGCTGGCCTCGCAGTATTTCCTCGGCGCGAAGGTCGACCTCGACGAGACGTACACCTGGGGGTTCGCGGAGCTCGCCCGTCTGGAGGCGGAGATGCGGGTCGTGGCCGGGCAGATCGCCGGCTCGGGCGCCACAGTCGACGAGGCAGTGGCCAAGCTGGACGCCGACCCGGCGCGGACCATCCAGGGCAAGGAGGCGTTCCGCGACTGGATGCAGGCGCTCGCCGACAAGGCGATCACCGAGCTGAACGGTACGCACTTCGACATCCCCGAAGAGGTCCGCCGGATCGAGTGCTGCCTCGCCCCGACCAGTGACGGCGCCATCTACTACACCGGTCCGAGCGAGGACTTCTCCCGGCCGGGTCGGATGTGGTGGGCCGTTCCGCAGGGGATCACCGACTTCTCCACCTGGCGGGAGGTGACGACGGTCTACCACGAGGGCGTACCGGGTCACCACCTTCAGGTGGCGCAGACCGCCGTCCGCGCTGACCTGCTCAACCGCTGGCAACGGCTGCTCTGCTGGGTTTCCGGGCACGGCGAGGGTTGGGCGCTGTACTCGGAGCGGCTGATGGACGAGTTGGGCTACCTCCAGGACCCGGGCGACAGGCTGGGCATGCTCGACGGCCAGGCGATGCGCGCCGCCCGCGTCATCGTCGACATCGGCATGCACCTGGAGTTGGAGATCCCGAAGGACAACCCGTTCGGCTTCCACCCGGGTGAGCGGTGGACGCCCGAGTTGGGCTGGGAGTTCATGCGGGCGCACTGCCGGGTGCCGGACGAGAACCTGCGCTTCGAGCTGAACCGCTACCTGGGCTGGCCGGGGCAGGCGCCGTCGTACAAGGTGGGTGAGCGCATCTGGTTGCAGGCCCGCGAGGACGCGAAGGCCCGCAAGGGCGCCGACTTCGACCTGCGGGAGTTCCACCGGCAGGCGTTGGACCTTGGCGCATTGGGCCTCGACCCGCTGCGCAAGGCGTTGGCCCGGCTCTGAGCCGGTGACGGTTCCGGGCGTCGGCGGTACGTCCGCCGGCGCCGTTCGTGCCCGGTACGCCCGCTGGCGTGCCTGGTACTCGCGGACGTCCACCTGGACGTCCGCGAGTACCGCGACGCGCGTCGACCCCGCCGACCGGGCCGAAGGTGCCGTTCAGCCGAGGGTCAGCGCCAACGCCGGTCGGGCGGTGAGCGTGTTGCTGGTGACGTACGCCAGGTCGATGACCGGGTCGGTGAACGAGACCGGGATGGGCACCGTGACGGGGAGGCCGTCGGGGAACGGCAGGTCCGGCGTGAGCGTGATCTTGATGCCGGCCAGCTTGCCGACGAACCGGGTGGAGTAGAAGGCCACGTCACCGCGCACGGTCAGACGGTCGGTCGCGTACCTCTGGGTGCGGCCCTGCGGACCGTCGGCGGTGAGCAGGAAGTCGTCGGTGACGGCCTCCTTCATGCTGAACTTCAGCACCTTCAGGGTGCCCTTCTGGGTTTCCAGATCGGTGATCCCCTCGAACCGCAGCCCGGTCATTGTCACAGTGGATCCGGTTAGCTTCGACGGGGTCTGCGCCACCCTCGGCAGACCCGGGTCGGCGGCGATACGCGGCAGCGGCTTGCCCGGCTCCACCTTGGCCGGCTTCTCCGGAGTCGTCGTACCCGGCTTACCGGGGGTCGTCGTGCCCGGAGACGGGCAGGCGGTGGGCTTCGGCCGGGCCGTCGGCGTGCTGGTCGGTGTGGGGGTCGGGCTCGCCGACGGCGTCGGGGTGGCCTTGCGGCGTCCACCGGTGAGCAGGTCGCCGATCCCGTCCAGGATGTCGGTGATGATGTTGCCGTCCCGTCGCGGGCTGGCGCTCGGGCTCGGCGTCGCGGCGCTGGGCGACGGCGCGACCGGCCGGGACGGGGTGGGGCAGGCGCTCGCGGTGGGCCGGGCCGGCGCCGCCTGTACCGCTCGCGGCTGTGTTGCCACCCCGGCGGCGGCGAGGCCGAACACCACCAGGACGATGCCGAAGGTACGCGGATTCGCGGACCGGTTGGGCCCGGCGGGCGGAGGGCTCGCGTCAACCGCCGCCGCGACCGGCCGCACGACGGCCGACTGTTCAGCGGTCGGCTGCTCAGCGGTCGGCTGCTCAGCGGTCGGCTGCTCAGCGGTCGATTGCTCGACGGCCGGCTGGTCGGCCGTCGGCTGGTCGGCCGTCGGCTGGTCGGCCGTCGGCGGCTCGACAGCTGGCTCGGCGTCGGCCTCGGCGGGCGGGGGTGCTGCCGGGCGGGCGGGTGCCCAGGCGAAGGCGAGCGCGCTGCCGATGATGCCGAGCAGCAGGCCGACGAAGAAGCCGCCGAGGTTGAGCCCGATCAGTGAGTAGACGGCCGTGACCGCAGCGACGACCGAGTAGAACAGCCGCTGCGCGGGGCTGAGCCAGATCAGCAGGCCACAGGTCACCAGGATGACCGGGATCAGCAGTGACAGCAGGCCACCGGCTCCGCTGTGGAAACTCAGGCCGTTGATGGTCATGCGCGTGGAGGCGAACATCTCCACACCCGCCAGGATGGTGAAGAGGCCACCCCAGAATGGCCGGCTCCGCTGCCAGCGGCGGAAGCTCCGCCACGCCTGGGCCGCCGTACTCGGGCGGGCGTGGGACGGGTTGGCGGTTGTCACGTACTCCTCCTGGCGGAGCGGGGACGGGGGTGGGCAGCGGCGTGGCCCGCGGTGGTCTGCCACCGCGGGCCGTACTCAGCTCAGAAGCACTCCTTGCCCTTGGCGTCCTCACCCACGTTGACCTTGAGCCGGAGGCCGACCAGGTTGAAGGTGGCCGCCGTGGTGTAGCGGGACACCTGCTGCAGGTTGCGGATGCTGACGCGCTCGGAGTTCTGGCCGAACGAACCCTTCTGCGCCGTCGGGTTGAGGTCGGTGGCGTCCCGGCCGATCTGGATGTTGGTGAAGGTCGCGTTGCCGTTCAGCGAGTCCATCGCGATGAGCAGATCCTTGGCGCGCGCGGGCTCCTTGCCGTCACCGGCGTTGATGGTGAGCACCACGGGCAGGCCGGGCAGGTCGGCGCGGACGGACTGGCAGAGGTTGTACAGCTCGGCGCTGCTGATCTCGGAGAGTGCGATGGGATGGACCTTGCCGTCCTTGCCCTTCTCGCGGACGATCCCGCCGTACTGCTTGAAGCCGTCGCCCTCCAGGCGATCCGCCGCGATCTTGAACGTCTGCCCGGAGACGGTGATGTCGGACGCGATCGCGCCGCTCGACATGCCGAACAGGATGGTGCCGGCGGCGGCCGTGGCGGGCACCATCATGGCGGCGAACCGACGCCACCGGGTACGACCCTGATTGTCCTGCACCGGTTCCTCCTCGGGGTGGGTGTGCGCGGGGCCGGTCTCGATCCGGAAGGGCCCGCTATTACCGGCGGGTAACGATCGGGCTTGATGGTGCACCTGTTGCGACGCAGCTCACAACCCCCCGATTACCCGGCGGTAACACGAGGTTGGCCAACAGGCAAGCGATCTACACGATGCGTCAGGGACATAAGCCGTATACGAGGATCAGACCCGGCAGATGACCTTGTCCGCGCAGCGCAGGGTAGCGGCCCATCGATGGATTACAATCAGGTAACGAATGTAAAGTACGCCGTCCTCTGCTGACCTTTCGGATCGCCGCTCTCGTCCGAACATCCCAGCGTGCGGGGACCGCGTCGATCCCGATCGACGCCTGGATGGCCTAGGGTTTCGGCGTGAACCTGAACGACGTGCGGCGCGACTGGACCAAGCTGGGCGCCGAAGATCCGCTGTGGGCCGTCCTCGTCCAACCCGGCAAGCGCGGCGGGCGGTGGGACGTCGAGGAATTCCTGGCCACCGGCCGCGCCGACGTCGAGGAAACAGCCGGCTGGCTGGGCCAACTCGGCCTGCCCACCCGGTGGGAGCGGGTGCTGGACTTCGGCTGCGGCGCGGGTCGGCTGTCGCAGGGGCTCGCCCCGCACGCTGACGAGGTCGTCGCCGTCGACATCGCGCCGTCGATGCTGGAGGCAGCCCGGCGGCTGGACCGCAGCGCCGGAAACATCCGCTTCGTCCTCAACGATGCGCCGGACCTGAGCCAGTTTCCCGACGGTCACTTCGACCTGGTCTACAGCGCCCTGGTGCTGCAACACCTGCCGCGGCCGGCCATCGACAGCTACCTGGCCGAGTTTCTCCGGGTCCTGCGACCCGGCGGCATCGCCGTCGTCGGGCTGCCGACCGAACCGGCGCGTACGGCCAAGGGCGTCATCTGGCAGGTCGTGCCATTTCGCCTGATCAGCTGGGCGCAGCGTCGGCTGCTCAACTACCCGGCTCCGATGAGCATGACAGCCGTGCCGCACGCCGACATGGTGCGACTGGTGGCGGCTCACGGAGGGGAGATCGTCGGGCAGCGGCCCGATCTTCCGTACACCGAGGACTGGGTGTGCACCCGGTACGCGGTGCGGCGCGTCTGACCCACCGCCGGGCGGCGCCCGGCGACCCTGAGACATGAGCGGGCCGGCCGATCCTGGGGATCGGCCGGCCCGGCCAGCTCGGTGGGGTGATGGTGTTGAGGTGTGGTTGTTACGGCTCGCTGCGCTCCACAGCGTGGCGCCCGCCAGCGGGCGTCGTGGGATCGTCGGCGGGCTCCGCTGACCGCTGCGACGGCAGCTCGGTCGTCGGCTGATCGCCGGACCGTACCGGCGCCCCTGAGGGCCCACGGCGCGTCGCGCGGATGATGATGAACATGCCGAGGAGGACCAGCAGGAGACCGAGGACACCGAGCGCGATCGGCACGGTCCTGGTCAGCAGGTTGATCTGACCGCGGGCATCCTTGGCGGCCTTGGCCTGCTGCTTCTGCGTTTCCTCGTTGAAGATCAAGGTGGCGTCAATGATCTTGACCTTGTCCGTGCCGGTCGCGTCACGCAGCGTCTGGAGTTGCTTCTCCTGACCCTTCACGATCACGCCGCTGTCCGGCTCCACCCACAGGGTGCGGGTGTTGGCGTAGTAGCGGCCAGCGGTGACCGTGGGCTCCGCCGAACCGACCAGGCTGCCCGGGACGTCGATCTCGCTGATCTGGACCGGCTCGGCCGTCATCTCGAACTTGTAGACGGTCAACCCTTGCAGCTTCTCGGTGCCCAGGTACTTGGCGGGGTACGCCTTGCGGGCGGTGTTGTCGAAGTACTGGTAGGTCTTCTTCTCGGTGCCGAACGGGAAGGTGTAGGTCAGGCCCTCGTGCTTGAAGGGCGCACCGTTGATGTCCTCGGCGCAGCAGGCGACCGCCTCCGCGGTTCGCCGGTCGAGGGCAACCCGGTCCGTGCTGACCGTGATCTCCTTGTCGGCGTCGTCGATCACCCGCACACCGACGTTGAAGACCGCCCGGTCGGCGTTGCCGTCGTTGACGTCGCCCCGCACCGCGCGGTGGGCGGTCAGGTTGACGCCACTCCGCTCGGAAAGCGTGCTGAAGTCAAGGACGGTCGCGTTCTGGGCCTCTGAAACCGTTACCGAACTCTGGTCAAGGGGCACCTTGACGAGAGCGGGCGCGACGATCAGCGGCGTCGCCACGGCCCCGACGATCAGGAACGCGCCTGCCGCCACCAAGATGGCACCCGACGTGGGTCGCATGTAACTCCTCCCCTTGTAAAGACTCGACTAGTCGGCTGACAGTACATGACGACGCCGATTTCGGATATGGTCCCGACGCAACCTTCGGGGCGTACCGACTCCGGCACCAAGCAGCCACCTGGCTGCGGGGATCAAATGGATGTTGAGGGAACTGTGAGCCGACCTGTCAGACCGCACTCGATCAGCGCACAGGCGAGCCATTCCGCGCCGAGCACTGGCCGTTCGGATGGCTGGCTGCCCTCTTTGGAAGGGCTCCGAGCCTTGGCGGTACTCGGCGTTGTCGTCCACCATGTCTCCTTTCTCAGCCGCCTCACAAACTCGTTCGAGCCGCTAGCAGGTCCGCTGGCCAGGCTGGATGTCGGGGTCGCGATCTTCTTTGCGTTGTCCGGTTTCCTCCTCTACCGACCGTTCGCGCTGGCCACAATTCAAGGGCAGGCGCAACCGCCCATTCGCAGATACCTCTGGCATCGCGCGCTGCGCATTATGCCCGGGTACTGGGCGATGGCTGCCGTCGCACTCGTATGGCTCAACATCGATTACATGAAGTCGGTCTGGGATTGGGCGATACCCCTTCTGCTGGCACAGATTTATCAGCCATTGCGACTGCCGGTCGGCATGGAGCAGACCTGGAGCCTGGCTACGGAGGCGACTTTTTACCTGGCGCTGCCGGCGATAGCGGTGCTCGGCCACCGAATTGGTGGTCGAACCCCGCTCGTCCGAGCCCGACGCCAACTGGCAATTGGTGCCTTACTCGTCCTTGCCGGCCTTACCTGGAACGCGTACGCGCATGGTCCCGACTCGCCACTACCGGGACTCGCGGTGCTCTGGCTGCCCGCCTTTCTGGACTGGTTCGGCCTCGGAATCATGCTGGCCGTGCTCGCCTCGTGGCCCTCCCGCACGACCTCGCCCCCGTTCCTCACGGACCTCGCTGGAGGCGAGCCCGGGCGCGGTAACGAGGACCTGTGGTCCGCTACGCCGCGCGGTCTGCGCGTCGTCACGTTCGCCCCCGGAACGTCGTGGCTCATCGCCGGCGCGCTGCTGTGGATCGCCAGTACGCCGATCGCCGGCCCGCGCGGGGTCGAAGGCGCCACGCCCGTCGAGTCCGTCACCGAGCACCTGCTGTTCCTGGCCATCACCTGGTGCGTGATCGCCCCGCTCGTGGGCCCGGGCTCGGGCGGGGTCCCGCGTGCGCTCCTCGGCCACCGGGCGGTCCTGTTTCTCGGCCGAATCTCCTACGGCATCTTCCTCTGGCACCTCCTCGCCCTCGAGGCATGCTTCCGCCTGCTCGGATTCACCCGGATGAGCAGCTCGTTCTGGGTTCTGCTCGTGCTCACGATGGCCCTCACCATCCCGGTCGCGACGGCCAGCTACTACCTCATCGAGCGGCCCTCTCGGCGACTGCGGCGAATCTGGCAGCGACGGGCCGACCGCCCCGGACTCGACGTCGGAGCCGACTCCCTGGTCCAGACGCCGGCGCCAGGGCCGCGGGCCACGTCGCCCGTTCCCGCCGGACCGCCGACCCTCGCGGCGCTTCTCGTACCGTCCACGGACACGCCGGAACCGCAGTATCAGGGCGGCGATCGCAACGAGGAGCAGCCCCGTCGGGAGCACGACCAGTAGATCGGCAAGCCGTTCCGAACCGACCCTCGGCAGCCACCACCGTTGAGTCCCGTAGACCGCGAGGCCCAGGGTGGCGGGTATCCAGATCCATCCGGGGCTGGGCATCCGACGACGGTGCAGCACCAGGACAACGGCGGCGCAGCCGAGCCCGACCAGACCGCCCAGCAGCGCCGGCACACCCACCGCGAGCAGCGGCGCGCTCGGCATCGACGCAGGCACGACGGGGTACGCCGGCCGGTGACGTCGCGCGGGGATCAGCGCCGCGACGACCAACAACAGCAGCAGACCCCCGGCGATACGCAGAACGAGGGCGTACTGCTCCCCGGGCGTGAAGACCAGATCGACGCGGCCGGCAGCCCCGGCCGGCACGAACCATGCCTGCTTCCACCCGTCCAGTCGCGTCGGCACGAGCGCCGCTCCGTCGAGGGTCGCCCGCCAGCCGGGGTTGGCGTTCTCCGGGACGACGAGGTAACTGCCCGCGCCCGCCCCGACCTCGACCGACCGGTGCTGGTCGTCCCAGCCGAGGACCGTCACTGCCCGACGGGGCGGCTCAACGCCCGCTGCCGCGGCGGGCAACTCGGCCGGGTCACCGGTCAGGATCACGCTGTCGACGATGAACCGGTCGGGTGGTGCGGAGACCTCGTTCGGGCCAGCCCGCAGCGAGACGCGCTCCGCGCCTGCCTTCGGGGTGGCCTTGGCCCGGCTCGCCGGCTCGTTGTCGAGGACACAGGCGCGGTATCGCAGTGGCCGCAGGTCCCGTAGGTCCCGTAGCGTGCCGGAGGCCGTCGTCGGCACCGATGCCCCGTTGACCACGATCGTCGGGCCCGCGCCACACGGCAACGTCACATTACGGTCGACTCCGCGAGGCTGGTTGGCCTCGGGCACGCCTTGCACATCCACGCCGCTGAGGCCGACCGGGAGCGGCTGCGGCTCGAACAGGGCCGTCGACCGGCTGACCCTCGGCACCGTCGAGGTCACGGCCACGGCGATACCTCGGGTACTCAGGGCCGGGAAGCGGGCCACACCGTCCAGGTCCACCGCCACCTCCCGAATACCGTCGTCGCCGGAGATCCGGACCGTCCTGGGCGGTGCCGCGACGAGGGTCTCCGGGAACCGCAGGCGTACCCAGCTCACCTTCCGCACCTTGGCCCAGCGCACCTTCACGGTCGGCTGCGGGTCGCTCGGATCCGCCCACCACGCCGTGCCGTCGTCCCCGTCGCCAAGCGACCTGGATGAGGCGACCGGGTCCGCGAACCACGAACTCGACGTGGTGTACGTCGCGCCGCCGGTCATCTCGTCGTACACAGCGAGCGCTGTCGCGGGCGTCGCGCGGGCCAGCCCGGTGAGGTCGTTGGTGGAGGCCACCGGCTGGTCGAAGCGCCGGGGCGCCAGCCCTGTCTCCTCGCCCTGACGGATGAGGCTGGGCGCGCACAGGTAGTGGTCACCGGTGCTGGCGCAGGCCGGCCGGTCCACGGCCTTGCGGGCCAGCGCGACAACCTCGGGCGCTCTGGTGGCATCGGGCGACGCGGGCAGTTGCAGGTACCGCTGCGGGCTCACCCCGGCGACGCTCACCTCCCGGATGCCGGCCCGCCGACCAGGCACATCGACGCCCGCGACACCGTCGATAGTCACCCGGAGCCAGGTGGTACGCCCCGACGGCAGCGACAGTCGCAATGGCGCCTGCCAGCTGTCGACCACCGAGTGGACGTACGAACCACCTTCGGTGCTGACCTCGACCCGGGTGACAGGTGCGCCGACAACCTCGTCACCAACGACCTGCAACTCGACCGATCCGGCCTGGACCTTGTCCTGGAACCGGATCTCCACCCACTGGCCCACTGGTTTGCGTGCGCCGTCGGACAACCACGACGTGCCGTTGTCGCCGTCGATGGCCGAAAACGGAGTGGCGGACGGGTCGCGCAACCCGGCCGGCCCGGCGACGTCGGCCGCGCTGGAGGACGCCCTGACGCTTGTCACCCCTGTGTATCCCGACGAGGTGACCGACGACTTCCACGCGGGGTCGATGATGTCGTTTTCCAGGCGCGCGAGTTGCGGCTGCTCCTGCGGTGTCAGCGTCCGTGAGGTGTTGCCACGGACGAGGCCGAAATCGACCTCCCGCTTGCGCAGGCTGTCGGCGAGCACCACGCCCGCGTCGGTGGCCTGCGGGGCGTCACCGTCAAGGATCACCGGCCGGTTGCCGAGCACACCGGCGTCGCTGAGGTCCAGCAGCGTCTCGGGTGCCCCGACCAGGTTGAGCGGCTGCGCCGCGTCCGCGAGCGTGGCCCGAGGGGTCGGCCGGTCCACCTCGTAGATCTCCACAGCCGGATACGGCTTGTGCAGCCCGTAGTCCCACGCCCCGCCGAAGTCTGGCGGCGCACCGGTTTCAGGGCCGAACGCGGCCACCCTGAACAGCCCGGGAGCACTCTCCAGCGTTCGGTGCACAAGAACCGGCCAGGCGATGCCACCGACCGGCTGTCGAAGATCATTGCGGACGAGCAGGTACCGCACGCCGAGCCGACTGAGCACGTCGGCCAGCCCTGGCGAGGCGGTGCCGGAGGCGAGCCGCTCGTCGATCGCGGAGAGCAGCCGGGCGTTGCCCGCCGACCCGGTCGGCACCAGCGACCGCACCGCCCACGGCGAGTCCAGCAGGGGCTGGACCGGTTCGTCCAACGGGCGTCCCCAGTTGTACTCGGCAAAGTTGGAGCCGGGTACGAGCAGCGTGGTGCCCTCGGCGGCGTTGCGGTCAAGCCATTGGGTCGCCTGCCGCCAGTGGTCGGGCACCGCCCAGAAACCACCGCCCGCCGCGAGCCCCGCGCTTCCCGCACCGCCGGTGACCGCGACGAGCGCGACGGCGGTGACCCCCAACGCGACCCGTCGGGGTGCCATGTTTGTAGGACGCGTGAACCGGCGGATGACGGCGATCCGCCCGACGGTGTCCAGCATGTGCGCGGTGGCCAGGGCCAGCGCCAGGCGAATGACGACGTCGAACTTGTGCAGGTTGCGCAGCGCGGCGAGCGGGCCATCGAGGACCTCGCGTACGACCGGGGCGAAGGCGGCGCCTCCGTTGGACAGGTTTCCCGCGGTAAGGGTCAGCAGCCCGACCAGGGCCCCGACGAGCAGGAACCTCCGCTCCGGCAGATCCCGACGGGCCAGCCCGGCCAGGCCGATGCAGGCGATCAGGCCGGTGAGCACCACCATCCACTGCGTCGTGATCAGCGCCCACCCCGAGCGCCACCAGGGCACCCCGTCGACGGCGAGGTAACCCACCCAGTGGGTGGCGCCCCGCACGGCTGACGGGAGCGACGTCACGCTCGTCGTGACCGCGGCGCTCTCGGTGTACGGCAGGAACGGGAACCCGTACTGCTGGAGGAGCAGCAGCGGTACCAACCACCAGAAGGTGGCCGCGACCATCGCCACCGTCCACCAGGCCAGCAGGCGGATCCGTCGCCAGCCGGGTGCGCGGGTCACGATATAGAGAAACGCCGGCAGTACGGAGCACGCGGCGGCCGCACCGTTTGCTCCACCCATGCAGACCACAGCGAGCCCGCTGAGCGCGGCCGCCCGCCGCAGCGAGCCACCCGCAGCTCCCTTGACCAGTGGCAGCAGCACCCACGGGGCGACGCAGTAGGGCAGCAGTTCCAGCGATACGGTGCCGACCAGGGAGAGAGCCCGGGGCGACAGCGCGAACACCGCGCCGGCCACGAGCCGCGACGCCGGGCCGCCGAGGTCGAGAGCGCGCGCCAGGCGCACCACGCCGGTGAGGGCCACGCAGAGCAGGGCTGCCATCCAGAGCCGCTGGACGAGCCAGGCCGGCAGGCCGACCGCCTCGCCGAGCAGGAAGAACGGCCCCATCGGGAAGAAGTAGCCGACGGCCTGGTTCTGGAGGGTGCCGAACTGCCAGTCCGCGGTCCACAGGTTGACCGCCCGGGCGAGGAAGCCGCCAGGGTCCAGGGCCATGTCAATCTTGGTGTCGGGCACGATCAGCCCGGGTTCCTGGGTGACGCAGAGGCCGATCAGCGCGAGGCAGACCAGCAGCTCACGCAGACGCCACACCGCCAGGGACACCGTGGCGGTCGGTATTCCGGGGGCGCGGCGAGCGGTCGACCAGGCGGTCAACACTGTCGTACCGGAACTCCGGTGAGCAGTTCGTCCCCGCTGGCGTCCCGCTCGCTGATGTCTTTGGCCTCGACGCCCGCCCCGAGCAGCAACTGCCGGACGGCGGCCGGGTCCGCACCCGGCACCAGGATCCACAGGCCGCGTTCGTCGACCGCGACGTGTCGGGTGTGCGGGAGGAGAGGAGCGACCCGGGCGAGGAGGTCCTCCGGCTCGTCGGTCCGGACCACGAGAGCCGCGTTTCCCGCCGCCCACGGCACCGCACGCGGCTCAAGCAGATCCCCGAGGATCGCCCGGACCCGCCGGCCGGTGTCGGACCAGCGGAATGCGTCGCTCCACTGTCGACACTCGGTGGCCATCCGGGCCGCCTCGGCCGGCACCGCGAGGGAGTCCAACGCGCTGTCGAGACCTGCGGCCAGCCCGTGTGCGGGGTTGTCACCCTCGCTGACCAGCCAGCCGGTACGGCCCGGCCGGACGGCGTCGCGGAGCCCGTCCACGTCGAAGGCGAGCGTGGGCAGTCCGGCGGCGGCGGCCTCCACCACGACGAGACCCCAGCCCTCACCCCAGGAGGCGGAAACGTGCAGCCAGGCGGCTGCCAACAGCGCGTCCCGCTCGGCGGTGGGCAGGTGCCCGTGCACCGTGACGGTGTCGGACAGCCCACGCTCGTCGACCTGCCGGCGGATCGTCGCCACGTCCGGCCCACCACCGACGATGTCCAAGCGCAGATCGGGCCGTTTCGCCCGGAGCTGGTCGACGGCGTCAAGCACCAGATCCACCCGCTTGTGCCGGGTCACCCGGCCGACGCAGACGACGCGGGGACGGGTGTCGCGGGCCCGACCTCCGGCTGCCGGCGGCGACGCGTCAGCACCGTTGGGCACCACCACCACCGGGCCGGCCCAGCGAAGCCGGTCCCGGACTGCCACGGCGGTCGACGGTGAGACCGCGAGGGTCACCGCACGGCGATAGACCCGTCGGGCGACAGGTCCCTCCAACCACGCCCCGAACCGACCCACGACCGGGCCGAAGTACAGCCGGAACTGACGGTCGTGCACATGATGGATCACGCACACCACCGGCACGTCCGCCGGCAGGACCCCCGGGCTGAAGAACGGGATGCCGTTCTGACAGTCGACGACCACGTCGAACTGACGCCGGCGTCGCGCCAACCAGGCCAGCACCCGGGGGTAGATGGTCCACCGGCCACCGACCCGCACGATCCGGATGCCGTCCCGAATCTCATCGCCGAGCTGGCCGGCCGGGCGTGCGGTGACGAAGGTGACCTGCGCACCGGCTGTCACCAGGTCGCGGGCGACCTGCCAGGCGTAGACCTCGGCGCCCCCGGCGTCCGGATGCCAGGGGTCCTTCCAGTTGAGCACCGCGATCCGGCGGCCCGCGACCGTGTTGTCGGTGCTGGGAGCCGCGGCAGTCCGGGATGGCCCGACACTCACGGCCGCAATCCAACGGCGGCGGCGCCACCGGTGACGTCCGGGCTGACCGGAAGGGTGACGACCGGCATCGGCATCGGCGGGGCGACGTCGACGCCCCGGAGCCGCCACTGGATCTTCGCGACGTCCACGAAGCTCTGCCATCCGTGGCGGACCGGCGAGAAGCGTGAGCCGGGCACGTCCACCCAGTGCACGGGGACCTCCACGAGCCGGGCACCGGCCCGCTGGGCGCGGCCCAGCACCTCGACGTCGAAGGCGAACCCACCGCACCGAAGTGGTGCGAACGCCCGCCGAGCGACATCGTTGCGGAAGAACTTGAACCCGCACTGCGTCTCACTGACGCCGTGCACCACCTGCCGGACGGCACCTCGGAACGCCACTGCGCCCCACCGTCGGAGCAGGCTGTGCCGCTCCTGGACGACTGACTCGGGGTGAGCCCGCGACCCGACCACCGCGTCGGCGCCCTCGGTCAGGAGACTCAGCACCTGCCCGAGAGCGTCCGGCGCAGTGGCCAGATCGGCGTCACAGAACCCGACGAAGCGCGCGTCACTCGCCAGCACACCGGTCCGCACCGCGAAGCCCTTGCCCGGCTCACCGCACCAGAGCAACCGGACGGGGACCGGGCCGGACGGTGCGCCCAGCACCACGTCACCTGTGCCGTCGGTGCTGGCGTTGTCCACCACGGTGACCCGGCAGGGAACACCGAGGTCGGCCAGCGCCGCCCGGAGCAGGACCAGGGTGTCGGGCAGCCGGAGTGCCTCATTGAACGCGGGAATCACGACGTCGAGTACGACCACATCTGACGACACGTCAGGAGGAGAGACCTCCATGGAGGGCCGTCAACGCTCGCCGTACACGATGATGGGCTGCTCCACGTTCGCAGGCTTGCTGTTGGTGTTGACGATGGTGGACGTCCCGATCGAGACGGCCAGGATTCCGAGCACGGCACCCACCGCCGCGGCGACAACCGCGGTCAGGAGGGGGTTGAAGGATGCCTTCATCGATGATCCCTTCGGAAAAGGTACCGAAGAGTAACATGCGTCACGCCCGTTGGGGCCGGTGCAAAAGGGTGATCAACAAGGTGGCCCCGAGTACCGAATAGCCCAAGAGTGGAACTATCCCGATACGTCCGGTCGACTCGGCGAAATCGGCACCAGGCAGGCGTAACAGGGTCAACGCTCCGTCCCGCCGCACCACCTCGGCGTTCGCGAAGCGGGCTTCGACCTGGGCACCGTCGGGTTGATCGGTTTGAATGAGTACGTACCGCACACCGAGCCGACGGAGGGCCGGCCCGGGATCGCCGGGCGCTGCCAGCACCGCCGCCACCCGATCGGCCTCACGGCTCTCGCCCCGAATCCGGTCCCGCCCGACCAACACGTCCTGGTCCCCGATCACCGGCCGCTGGAACGCGCGCGACGCCGGATCGAGCACGGGCACGTTGCCCGCCCACTGGTAAGCCCGGAACGAGGACCAGGGCAACGAGACGAGGCTGCCTCCAGCCGGATCGCCGTTCACGTCGGCGCGCACCGCCGACCACTCCTTCGGATACCGGACCGTGTCGAGCTGACCACCGAGACCCCACGCCAGACCGGGCAGGAGCACCAGCGGAGCGACCACCACCAGCGGCGCCCACGCCCGGGCACCCGCCGTCGCCAGCGACTCCGCCAGCATCCCGAGCCCCACCGCCTGCACCAACGCCAGCGGGGCGAGCAACCGGGTGCCGTCCCGGACCGCGCCGGCGAGGGGAACGTGCTCGACCAGCGCGACCATCCAGTGCAAACCGACAGACCAGGCCGGTGCCACGGCGATCACGGTGCCCAGCACCGCGCCGACGAGCAGGCCCCACCAGGCCGCCGACGGCCAACGACGACGGGTCAGCACGTACCCCCAGAGGGCCGCGCCGGCGAGGGCCAGCGCGAGCAGCGCGACCAGCCACTGGTCCCGACCGGGAGGTACGGCATGCCGACTCCAGATGCCGCCGAGCGTGCCGACGCTGCCGAGCGCCCCCAGCGGCGTGTCCGGGCGGACGGCGAAGGCGGCGACGCCCCGCTCGTCGAGACCGACGGCGCCACCACGGTTCACCAGCGCCAGCCACCACGGTGCGGTCAGGCCCACCAGTGTCGCCGCGCCCGCGACCACCGCCCGCCATTGCCGCGCCAGGGCCAGCGCCGGAGCGCAGGCGAGCACCGCCGCCAACACCATCGCCGGACCGCCCAGCACCACAGTGAGCCCACCGGCCACGGCGGAGCGCCGCCGCGGACCGAAGCCGTCCGGCGGCGGGCGCAGCACTCCGAGCACCCAGGAGAACGCCCACGGCAACGCGGCGTAGCCCGCGACGACCGCCCACTGGCCGAGGTGCAGTCGCCCGTACACCCAGGGGTTCCAGACGTATGCGAGCCCGGCGGCGATCCGCGCCACCGGGTGGCTCACGGGAGCCAGTCGGGCGGCACCCACCGCCGCCAGGGCGAGGCAGCCCCCGAGAAGCAGCTTCTCAGCCACGTCAGCGGGGACCAGCTGGGACAAGCCGACCGCGAGCAGTTCGCTGGGCACCGCACGGGGCAGCTCGGACCCGCTGCC
The DNA here is from genome assembly GCF_001279555.1 of Micromonospora sp. NRRL B-16802. Lineage (NCBI taxonomy): Bacteria > Bacillati > Actinomycetota > Actinomycetes > Micromonosporales > Micromonosporaceae > Micromonospora > Micromonospora sp. NRRL B-16802. Next base: position 576,617 of record NZ_LGEB01000053.1, read on the forward strand.
CCAGACCATCGCGCCGAAGGGCGGGTCGGGCACGAACACCAGGTCGTACCGGAGGACGAAACCGCGGCGGAGCACCGGACCGAGAATCGCGATGACCACGCCGAACCCGAGCGCCATCTCCGGCCACCACCGACGGAGTACGACGGCAGCCCGCAGCAGCACCGGGCGTAACTCCGGTGACGGTCGACGCACACGAACCCCCATGGACCTGGACCGGACTCGGGCCCGACATCGCTCCCGGGACTCCGGACAGCACTCTAGGCAGAGGGAAGCGCGGACGGTAGCTTGCCAGACAACTCGACGAGCTGCCGCGACGACGCGAGGCTCGGGACGAACCCGTTCCCCCGGCGAACCGACATGAGGCGCGATGACAGAGACGACGGCTGGTCCTGGCGCGGGCCGCATGGGAGCGGCGGGCGCGGCGGTGGCGGTCGCCGCGATGGTGACGAACGGACTGGCCTACCTGCTCCCGATGCTCGGCGCCCGGCGCCTGGCGGTCGAGGAGTTGAGTGTGCTGGCCACCGTGCTGGCCCTCGTCGCGATAGCCGGCGTCGCAGGTGTGGGCCTGCAGATGGCGATCGCCGTGCACCGGGCCCGGCACCCGGGCGCATCGACCAGCCGGGTCTCCCTCGTCACCACGGCCGTCGCCGGTGGTGCCGTCGTCGTGGCCACGCCGCTGATGATTACCGCGCTGCGGCTGTCGTGGACGGTCGCGGTGCTCGTCGCCGCCACCACCGTCGCGGTCGTCCTGGCCGCCCGATGGCTCGGCGAGTTGCAGGGTGACCAGCGCTTCCTCCGCCTCGCGTGGGCGATGGGGCTGGTCGCGGTCGGCAGGTACGGCGGCATGATCGTCGCGCTCGTCCTCGGCGCCGATGTCGTCGACACCCTCGTGGCCGGCATGGTGACCTCGTACCTGGTGCTGCCCGTGTTGGCGTGGGTCGCCCGACCGGTACGGCAGGCCACCTCGGACGGGGACAGCGCCGTGGGCGCCCTGCGCATCCGGCAGGTGACGAGTGCAGGCACGGCCGCGCTTGCCATGCTCGCCGTGTCGTACGCCGACCTGATCTTCGCCCGCCAACTGCTGTCGCCTGCCGACTCCGGGGCGTACGCCGTCGGAACCGTGCTCACCAAGGGTGCGCTGTGGGCACCTCAGGTGATCGTGGTGCTGGCACTGCCCCGCTTGGCCGTGGGAGACAACCGGGTCCGCACTGTCGTGCTCGCGATCGTCGCCGGCTGCGGTGCCGTGCTCGTCGCCGCCTCGGCCCTGGCCGGCGGCTTCGCGTTCCGGCTCGTGGGCGGCGAGGACTACGCGTCCCTGGGTGAGTACGCCCCGTTCTTCGCCGCCACCGGTGCGCTCTACGCGCTGGTGTTCGCGGCCGTCAACGCGAAGATCGCGGCGGGAGCACGCTGGCCCTCCGCGCCGCTCTGGGTGGCCGCGGGTGTCCTGGCCTTCCTGACCATGGCCGTCGCGCCACGCACGCTCGAGGGAATCATGTGGTGTGCGCTCGCCACCGCCGCGGCGACCGCGCTCGTGATGATCCTCAGCCTGCCGTCAGCCACTGACCGAGCATCTGGTGATCGATCGAGTCCACCCGACCGAGCTGACGACCTGCCGCGACCCGCTCCCGCAGTTCCGCCCGTGTGAACCAGCGCGCCTCCAGCAGCTCCACGCCGTCGACGCGCACCTCCTCGGACGTGGCGGTGGCCCGGAAGCCCACCATCAGGCCTGCGGAGAACGGCCAGCCCTGCGAGCCCTGGTAGGTCACGTCGGTGACTGTCACGCCCGCCTCCTCGGCCATCTCCCGGCGGACCGCGTCCTCCAGGCTCTCGCCGACCTCGACGAAACCGGCCAACGTCGAGTACGACCCTTCGGGCGCGCCCGCGTGCCAGGCCAACAGGCAACGGTCCGGCGGGCCGGGCGCCTCCACCAGCACGATGACCGCCGGCTCGATACGGGGAAACAGCAGCCGACCGCAGCCTGCGCCGCCGCAGGTCCGGACGTGTCCGCCGCCACCGGCGACAGCCAGCGCACCGCACGCGCCGCAGTACCGCGACTGTCGGTGCCAGTGCAGCAGCCCTCGGGCGTACGCCTGGACGGCCGCCTCGGCCGGGTCTAGCCGCCCCACCAGGGCCCGGACGTCGACGGCCCGTGCCGCACCGACCATCTCGACGGCCGACCGCTCGTTGAGCGCGGAGAGGTCCACTGCGAACACGGCGGCGTCTCCGTCGAGCCCCAGGAAGACGGTCTCGTCGGCGGCGGCCCGGACGAGGGACGTACGGTCCGCGGTGAGCCGGACCGGGCCGTCCCCGTCGACGAGACAGCGGTCGCGCCACAGCGGCAGCACCACCGTGGTCGGCTCGGTCAGCAGCGCTTCCAGTCGGGCCGGATCGGCGCGCAGCGGGCCTGCCCGGTCCAACCAGCCACCGCCGTACGCCAGAACCCGCTCCGCAGCGTCCACCCCGTCACCGTGCCACGGCGGCGGAGGGACGCCCCCACCAACCCCGGCTCCCGCACCCACCCCGCTGTCCACCGGCCCGGGTTCCGCGACACGCGGGGCGACACGCGGCGGCGACGCGGTTGGTCGCAGCCGGCAACGACGACTGATCATTGGCTACCGTAGGTGTTCTCCGGGAGGGAGGACCTTCCGTGGCACCTGGCGATCGAGGTTGTAGTGACGCTGTACGGCGAAAAACGTCCATCCGCCGACGACCGGCCCACAGTGCAGGTCACCGCGGTCACCTGGCCGGACGACGGGTCGGAGTCGGTCACATCGCCCGCCCCCGCTGCTGAGCAGCCGGTGGACGCTGGGCGCCGACCCCGGCGGGCACGGATGCTGCTCGCGGCCGGCGTCACCGGCGGCGTGCTCGCGGCAGTGGCGGGCGCCGGCGCCTGGGCGTACGCCGGGGACGTACCCCGGGGCACAAGCGTGCTCGGCACCGAGCTGGGCGGACGGAGCCTCACCGCCGCGGACCGGGAGCTGCGGGCCGAGTTGGACCGGCGTGCGGCAGCCCTCGCCGCGCCGCTGAAGGTCACCGTCGGCGAGCGCACCGCCGAGATCAATCCTGCCGACGTGGGGTTGACAGTCGACGTGGCGGCGACAGTGGCGGCGGCGGCCGAAGCCGACGCGCACCCGGTCAGCCGCCTGGTCGGCTCCCGCACCGTCGACCCGGTGGTCACCGTCGACACCGACCGGTTGGACGCCGCACTCCGTAAGGTGCTCGGCGACCAGGCTCGCCCCATGACCAAGCCGGCCATCACCTATCAGGGCACCACGCCGAAGGTGGTGCAGCCGAAGCCGGGGCTGGCGTTCGACCCGGAGCGTTCCGCCGACGCCGTCCGCGCTGGCTGGCTGGCCGGCACCCCGGTCACCGTGCCGCTCGTGGAGAGCCAGCCCGCGACCACCGCCGAGGAGTTGGACCGGCTGGTCACCGAGCTGGCGAAGCCGGCCGTCGCCGCACCGGTCACGCTGCGCACCGACAAGGGCTCGGTGAAGGTGCCGCCCGCCGCCATCGCGAAGAGCCTACGGTTCACCGCTGACGGCGCCGGCAAACTCACGCCGTCAGTGGACGTGAAGCGACTGCGCGCCGCCCTCGGCGACAGCCTGAACGCCATCGAGGTGCCGCCGAAGGACGCGACGATGACCATTGCCGGCGGAAAGCCCAAGGTCACCGAAGGCCGCGCCGGCCAGCAACTGGACAGCGCCGCCCTGGGCCGCGACCTGCTGGCCGTGCTGCCGAAGACCGACGGTCGCGAGGTGACCGGCGAGGTGAAGGAGACACCGCCGGAGCTGACCGCGGAGAAGCTCGCCGGCCTCGGCATCAAGGAGCGGGTGTCCACGTTCACCACCCGGTTCACCGGTGGCCTGGCCTCTGCGCGCAGCCAGAACATCGTCACCATCGCCAAGAAGGTGGACGGCACTGTGGTGCTCCCCGGGAAGACGTTCTCGCTGAACGGGCACACCGGGGAACGCGGCTACAAACAGGGCTACCGGGACGCGCCGGTGATCCTCGACGGCAAGCTCGTGCCGGGCGTGGGCGGCGGCACCTCGCAGTTCACCACCACGCTGTTCAACGCCACCTACTACGCCGGGTTGGAGGACGTCGAGCACAAGCCGCACTCGTACTGGTTCGACAGATACCCGGCGGTCATCGAGTCGACAATCTTCTGGCCGAACCTGGACTTCAAGTTCCGCAACAACACCGAGCACGGCGTGCTCATCGACACGTCGTACACGTCGAACTCGATCACCGTGTCGATCTGGAGCACGAAGATCTACGACAGCGTGAAGACGGAGTACGGGCCGCGGCGGAACATCACCGCACCGAAGCTGATCCATCTGGAACCCGGCCCGACGTGCATCGCGACGAACGGCATCAACGGCTTCACCCAGGACGCCTTCCGGGTCATCAAGAAGGACGGCAAGGTCGTCAAGCGGGAGAAGTTCACCTGGCGCTACGACGCCGAGCCCCGCTACGTCTGCGGGCCGAAGCCCTCCTGAGTCAGCTGTCCCGGGCGGTGCCCGCTCCCACAGTGGAGCGGGCGCCGCTTCCGTATTCGAGGTTCGTAGCATGGTCGGCATGGCGGCCAGACAGCTCAAGGTGGGCCTGCGGGTCCGCGACCTCGACAGATCGTTCGGCCTCTACCGACAGCTCGGCTTCCGGCACCTTCCTCAGCCGCAGCAGGCGAACCTGCGCTACCTGACCTTCGGCCACACCTGGCTGATCCTGTCGCACGTCGACAAGCACGGCTATCACAACGCCGAACGCGAGAGCCAGACCAGATCAGGGCCGCCTGGACTCGGCTTCGTGCTCGTCGTACCAGCCGCCGACCTCGATGCGACGTACGCACTGTGGAGGCGCGAAGGTCTGCCGGTGACGCTCGAACCGGAGGACGTCGGGTGGGCGCGTATCTTCTACGGCCTGGACCCGGACGGCTACGAGGTCATGTTCGAGGAGTTCCCCGCATAGCGGCAGACTCGCGGCTTGGGCCACAGCATTCTTCGTTGTGGAGAAACACGTCAGGGCCACCCCATTACTGGGGTGGCCCTGACGGAAAGATTGTCCGGCGGTGTCCTACTCTCCCACACCCTCACGAGTGCAGTACCATCGGCGCTGGAGGGCTTAGCTTCCGGGTTCGGAATGTAACCGGG